>JADFHE010000004.1:0-14139 GCA_022567295.1 Pseudomonadota bacterium
TCGTAAGTCGTCGCCGCGAAGATAATAGCGATAACAGAAAAAAGACCAATGACCATTGGAGCCAGCGGCAGCGTTTCGAGCATCGCCACGAGGGCCGCGTTGCCATCTTGCGACTTCAATATTCCCGTAAAGTCGATGACCTCGTTCAACTCAAGGAACAAGGCGTAATTTCCGATCACCATGTAGAACATCCAGCTGCCAAGCGAGCCCCAGATGAGCATACCGGTAATCATTTGCCGGAGGGTTCTGCCTTTGGAAATGCGCGTTACGAACAGACCGACGTAGGGCGCGAACGCGATCCACCAGGCCCAGTAGAAAATGGTCCAATTTTCGACGAAGTTGGATTCGGTGAACGGGTCGGTCCAGAAATTCATGCGTATGAAATTCTGTGCCATCATGCCAAGGCTGTTCAAACTGGTCTTGAGTAGAAACGCAGTCGGTCCAACCAGCAGAATGAAAAGCAACAGTCCAAACGCGAGGCCGACATTGATGTCGCTTAAACGCTTGATGCCTTTCTTAAGTCCTAACCAGACGCTGATCGCGAACAGCAGGATGCAGATCGCCACGACGATAATTTCCAGTGTGTCGTTTGGGTCTATGTCGAACAGCCAGCCAATGGTCGCTGCAATCATTGGTGTCGAAAAACCCAAACTGGAGGCAGCACCCCCCAGCAACGCGATCATGAACAGGAAATCGATCGACCGCGCCAGGGGGCCGTGTTCTTTGCCTTTCAGGAACCAATGGCAACTAACGCTAAAGCGCAGGATGTCGAGTTTCTTGCTGTAGTACGGATAGGCGATAGCGACCGCAGGTAAACAATAGAATGCCCAGGCCGTGAATCCCCAGTGAAACAATCCGTACGTCGATGCCCATTCGGCGGCTTCAGTGCTGCGCGGCTCTACGCCAAAGGGCGGCGCATCGTAATAATGCGCCCACTCAGTGCCACACCAGACCAACAGACCGGCGCCGACGCCCGCACAGAACAGCATGCCGACCCAGCTTATTTCGCTGAATTCGGGCTTCTCGTCGCTGTCGCCCAGCCGGACGTTACCGTATCGGCTGGCGGCGAGCCAGGCCAGGAACCCTATCGCTGCTACGCTGGCTAACAAGTAGAGAAAGCCGAATTCACTTGCAATATAGGTGTAAAGCGCCTCGAGGAAGGCGCCTGATTCTTCTGGATAGGCGACCAGGGGGATGGCCGATAACACCAATATGGCTACACATACGCCAAAACCGGGCCAGTCAATTCGGCTCTGCTCCATCCGATCCCCCTGTTTTTATTGGTCTTCAGTCGATAGTCAGGATAACTGCACCACGAATACTACCCTGTTCGATGATCTCATTGCTCCTTGCAATGTCCTCAAGATGTATCGTCTCCGCGATTCGGTGCTGCAGGGACTCATCTGACAACGCTGTGTTGATGTCGGCGATGGCGTGTTGTTTCGCAGATTCGGGCATCGCATAAACGATGATGATGCGAATCGTCACGTCTTTGTACATCATTTGCAAAAAGGGAAGCCTGGGTTCCGGAACCTGGGTTGATGAATAGGTCGCGACCACGCCACCCACCTTGAGTACCGCAACGGATATCGGAAGGTTGGCACCGAATTCAACATCGACAACACGATCGATAAGGTCGCCGCCCGTTGCTGCCATAATCGCCGCGACGACTTCGTCGCCACGATGATTGATGACATGTTGTGCACCCGCACTTTCGCAAGCGGCTTTGTCCGAGTCGTTGCTCGCCGTTGCAATGACCGTGGCGCCAGCCTGGCTGGCCCACTGTATGGCATAGTGGCCGACCCGGCCGGCACCGCCCGTGATCAATATCGTCTGTCCGGCAACGTCGCCATCGGCAAACACGGTACGGTGAGCCGTCATGGCCGGAATTCCAAGGCACGCGCCCACTTCAAGGTTCACGTTGTTGGGTAATTTAGGCGCACGGCTGGAATCGATCGCGACGTATTCGGCGGCCGTGCCAAAACGGCGCGCGAACTGCGCTTGGTACAACCAGACCCGCTCGCCGACGCGGCCTGCATCGATACCATCGCCGACGGCCTGTATGACACCAGCACCGTCGCTGTTCGGGACAACGAGGCCACCGTCGAGCAAGTTTGGAAATGATCCCGCGCGCTTCTTGACGTCGGATGGATTCACGCCGCTGGTGTGCATGCGAACGAGGACCTCACCCGGGCCGACGATTGGCGTGTCGAGTTCGCCAACCTGCAATACGTCTTTGGCCGGACCAAAGGATTCAAACCACGCTGCGCGCATTAAAGAAAGCCTTCCGTGTGCCCATCAATTGAAATGGATTGCCCGGAAATTTTTGACGCCTGGTCGGACGATAGAAAAAGGATCGTATCCGCGACTTCATTGGCGGTAACAAATGTTCGCATCGATGTCTGCCGCAGATATGCAGTTCGGACTTCTTCCGGCGTGAGCCCTCTCCGCTTGGCGTCACGCTCAATTACACGCTCGATGCGTTCACCCTCAACACTCGTCGGGCAAACTGCGTTGACTCGGATGCCCTCCGGCCCGAGCTCCATAGCCCAGGTTTTCGTCAGCCCGATCTGCGCCCATTTACTGGCAACATAAGGTGAGCGCGACGGACAGCCCATCAGCGCGGCGGTGGATGCGACATTGATGATCGAAGCGTTCTGCGACTTTCTCAACAAAGGTATGGCGCGCTTCGTCATGTAAAACGTGCCCGTCAGGTTGACCTGTATGCAGTTTTCCCAGCCGTCGTCGTCGCACTCCTCAACGGGCCCGGCCGGTCCGGCAACGCCGGCATTATTGATCAGAATATTCAGGTGGTCGTGGTGAGTGAGCAGATCCGAGAAGACCTTGTCGACATCCTCGCGGCTGCCGACGTCTGCAACAGTCGCTGTGGCACTGGGATTGGTAGCAAGAAACTCGTCGATATTTTCTTTGGACACGTCGCAAATGTGCACGTTGTCACCCTGCTCAAGAAAACGTTCGGCCGTGCGACGCCCGATGCCGGAGGCCGCTCCGGAAATGAGTACGGTCTTGTTGCCTGACATTCCTTACTCCGGCTCGTTGAAGGTTTCGTGCAATACTTTCATGACAGCAGACTGCAGGGAAACCTCACTATAGTCCTCCTTGAAGTAACTGGTAAACACAGCAACGACGTCCTTCTCGGGGTTGACGACGAGCCCTTGTCCACCCCAGCCACCCTGTGAAATGTAGTTGTGTACGTCGACGCTGCCCCACTGATAAACGTTGTGCTTGATGCCGCTATCTTCCGGTACGCCGGCATTTCTCAACAGGTGTGGTCTGCCACCATTGAGGAGAAGATCGATGTGCTCGTCAGAGATGATTTTCTTGTCAGAAACAATGCCGTAGCTGGGTGTGTACAGGAGCCCGAACCGAGCTAAGTCACGCATTTTGGCGAGCAAGCCTCCATGCGATACCGCGATGCCGTAGCGGTACGCAAAAAACGCCGCATCGCCCTCCGCACCGATGTGGTACCAGAATTCCTTTGTTACGGCGTCTTGGAAGGGATAGCCGGTAACCTCTTCGACCAGCCACATCAGCAGAAAGTTAGTGCCACCGGAGTAGACGAATTTTTCGCCTTGTTCACCGGTGCGCTCGATCTCAACGTCCGCCATGAAATCGTACGGGTTGTCGGGCGCATCGTCGGCGCGAAAGCCATCGCCGATCGCCATCGAATACCGGTAGTAGCAGGAATCCCTGTCGTAGTATTCTTCGGCGCAGTCAACGCCCAGCGCCATATCGAGGACATTGCGGACTGTCGTGCCGGCAAACACCGAATCGGCCAGCCGCGGGACGTAGTAATCGATCGGTTTGGATACGTCGATTTCGCCGCGTTCTTCGAGAATGCGAACCAGCGCCCCGGCGAATACTTTGGCTGTCGACCAGTACGTTGGGTGTTCGTATTCCTGCATTCGCGGATAGGACTCGAAGACGATTTTCCCCTTGTGCAGGATGACCACTCCCATGGCGGTTGAGTGTTCGCTGTTTATGAACCGCCTGAACGGTATCGGGCCATCCGGTGTTTCGATCTCCACGTCGCCAATTTCATCCATGAGGTCGTTAGCAAGCTCGCGAACAGGGCCATTTCGGTATACAGAGACAGTTGGGAACATCTGTTCCACGTGACGGTGCATCCAGCCCATTTCATCACCGGTTACGGTCCACCAGATATCGTCCGTAGGAATTCGCCTGTGGTGTTCCATCACGGAGGCCTGCGACTCATCGGGAACAAACGTGTTGCCGGAACTTGGCAGATAGATTTCACTAATGCTTGTTATTTCCCGGCTCGGCCATCCGTCGCTGCGGTTCGTCAAAACAACAATCGTCAGTCCTGCATCCACGAACCGGGTTATCGCGGTTCTGAATCCTACCCAGCTGCCCGTATGGGCGGCCACCGCATGTCCTCGAAGAGCGCCGGTGCGCCAGCCGAAACCGTAGCCAGTGTATTGACCGTTATTGAGACGAGCCGGTGAATACGCATTTTTTAGAGCCCCGGCGGAAACAACCGTGTTCGCCAGCAAGCTCTGCTCCCATGCGTGGAAGTCGCCGAGTGTTGCGTAGACGCTACCGGCACCCAGCATGTCGTTAAACGGGTCGTAATCATTGAGCTCATAGCCCTCGGCTGTCGGGTCGTATCCGAAAACGCGGCCTGGAATATCGGGTGTTGCCGTATTGAAGGTCGTCGCAGTCGCCATTCCCGCAGGCGTGAATACACGTTGTTTCAGGAACTGTGCGAACGATATGCCGGAAGCGCGCTCAACCACGGTCGTGAGCACCTCGTAAGCTGCATTGTTGTAGACGTATTGATCGCCCGGCGGGAAGTCCGCTTCTGGATACAGCGACAGGATGTCCACGACATCACTGTTCTGCGGCATTGGCGCTGCAGCGTCGAAGTCGTCGTAGAACGCCTCTTCGTAGTAGTCGGGGATACCTGATGTGTGCGTCATGAGGTGGCGAATGGTTACGTCCGGCCAAAAGTCCAGTTCGGGAACGTGCTCCGTGAGCAAGTCGTCGTAGTCGAGCTTGCCTTCTTCGGCGAGCACCATGACGGCCATGGTTGTGAATTGCTTTGAAACAGAGGCGAGCCGAAACGACGAATTTTCGTCGATACGAACGTTGTTTTTCAGATCCGCATAACCAAAGCCGCCGGAAAAAACGATGTCGCCATCTTTGATGACCAGAACGGCTGCGCCGGGCTGCCGACCCTCGTTGTAGTGCTCAAAAAGCGCCGTTACCTGGGACGCCTTGTTATCAGCCGCAGGCTCCGACCCTTTTTCACATGCGGTGAGACCAATCGCGAGTAGCAGAAAAGCGGTTTTAGCGTTGAACAATGGCATCGAGTTCGCCCTCTTTATTATGATAAGGAATTAGAGTGAAGCTGTATTGATACGAGCTTTCATTCAAGGAATATTGCTGCAGTGTTCGTTTGCCCCAGGAGTCATCGCCGCCGACACCCATCTGACCCAGGTCGATATCTAACGACACCAGGTCACGGGGCTTCACGTCATTAACATGCACGTTGACGCGCTCGTCGTTGGTTCGAGCGCCGGGGCCGTCTTCACTCGTTATCGCGATCTTTACAGGTGGCACGAAATCGATCAGTCGATTATGGCTGACGCCAAAGCTGATCAGGTCGCCGGCGACGATCAGCAGACCACTCTCCGCATCGCTTAGTGACAGCCACCGCACATCGGTTTTATAACCGTTTTCCTGTGGTCGCATATAGGGCACGTAATGATCGGCGACGGTGTTTGTGTAGCGGCCAACATTCGCAGATTCCTTGCGATCACTGTAGTTCTCATGTGGGCCGCGGCCGAACCATTCCACTTGCTGCAAAGAACGAATCAATTCAACGTTCATGCCGATCCGCGGCATGACCGGCAGATCTGCATTGCGCGTGAATTCGTTATCGATATTCACGCGACCGTCGGCGGTCACTTCGTAGGTGGCCGTCCAGGTCGCGAGCTTCTTGCCACGATCATCGGCAAACGAGTACATCGCAGTCACCTTTGCGCAGCACGGTGCATCGATGTTGACGGCAAACGAATCGAGCTCGCGATTTCGACCCGCTTGCTCCCACATCGCTGCCCAGGCCGGCATGTAATTACCAAAATCATTGTCGGTCGGCGCGCGCCAAAAATTAGGTACCAGCGGGGCCTGTAAAAGCTCTTTGTCAGAGTGCCTGATCGACACCAACAGACCGGTTGTTGAGTCGAAGCTGACCGAAACATCGCGTGCGCGAATAAGCAGTGCCGCGTCCGAACGCTCAACGGCCACTGTACCGTGCAGGGTCTCCAGCATGGACTCACCGAGCATCGCCTTTACTGGCAGTGCGAATTGCCGCTCAGCGTAGATATGGCCAGGCGGCATTAATCCGCGTGCTTGGTGTGCGACGAGCTGCAGCAGCAAGTGGTGTTCTGGTCCGGCGCGAAACGCGTGCATGTTGTACGGCAACCAAATATCGGCAGACGATTCCGGTGCGACGTTGAGATCGTCGATAATTCCGCGCTGGATCACGGCGCCGTCTGCGCTGATTTGCCAGTGCAGCTCGAACTCGCTGAGGTTCGTGAAGTCGTAGTTATTGTGAATGATGAGGTCGCCGTTCACGAGGTTGTCGGACTCGAAAGCTACGTGCTGATAAACGCGCTTGACTTCCCAGTATGCGGGTTGAACGCGGCGATCGGGAAACACCAGGCCGTTGAAATTGAAGTTACCGCTCGATGGTGCGTCGGCCGGACCGTAGTCACCGCCATAGGTCCAATAAGGGTTGCCGTCCTCATCGTGTTCAATGAGCCCCTGGTCGACCCAGTCCCAGATAAATCCGCCGGCCAGAACATCGTGTTTGTTGATGACATCCCAGTACTCACGCAGGTTGCCGGAACTGTTGCCCATTGCGTGCGAGTACTCGATCAGAACGAACGGCCGGTCATTGTGTGTCTGTGCGTATTCTTCCAGGTCCCAGTGTCGCCAATACATGCTCGAGTGAAAATCGGAGTGTCGCTCTCCAACTTCCTCGATGTTGCCCTCGGTTTCGTACTGCACCGGACGCGAAAGGTCACGCGACTTGATCCAGTTATACGTTGCGCCGAGATTTACTCCATCGCCCGCCTCGTTACCCAAAGACCAGATCACGACCGATGGAAAGTTCTTTGACCGCTCGAGCATTCGTCGCGTGCGATCGAGGTGGTGTGGCATCCAGTGCGGCTTGTTACCGAGAGTCTTGTCGTGATCGTAGCCGTAGCCGTGACTTTCAATGTTTGCCTCATCGACCATGTACAGGCCGTGCTCGCTCGTTAATTCGTACCAGCGCTCCTGATGCGGATAATGCGAGTTTCGTACGGCATTCATGTTCGCCGCCTTCATTAGTCGAATATCTTCGAGCATTGTTGCTTCGCTGACGACGTGTCCGGTAACTTCGTCGTGTTCGTGCAGATTTACGCCTTTCAATTTGACTAGCTTGCCGTTAACCATGAAGCGGCCATTCTTGATTTCGACAGTGCGAAATCCAATCTTTTGCGAAATGACTTCATCACCGAGGTTGATGGACAAATTGTATTGATTGGGATATTCGGCGGACCACGGTCGAACGTTGTCGAGAGTCGTGGCAAAAGAGTAGTTCGTGTCTCCCGGCTGCAGCTCAATGTCGGCAGTCTGGCTATAGACGACCCGGCTCCTATCGCGTATTTCAACGGTCGCAGTCGCAGTGACCGTAGCGTCGGCGTCATTGGTCAGAGCAAGCTCCAAATGGAAGTCGCCGTCTGTGTAGTTATTTGTTAGCCCAGCGTGGACGAAGTAATCGCGCACTCGTGCCCTGGGTCGCGCGTACAAGGTAACGTCACGCTGAATTCCGCTCAGCGACCAGAAATCCTGGTCCTCCAGATAGCTGCCAGTGCTCCAGCGATAGACCTCAACGGCAATCGAATTGCTGCCGGCAATTATCTTGTCGGTGACGTGAAACTCAGACGCCGTTTTACTGCCTTCGCTGTAGCCGACGTACTCGCCGTTTATCCACACGTAGAAGGCTGAACTGACAGCGCCGAACTGCAAGAAGATCTCGTCGCCGTCCCACGTTGCGGGCACGTCGAAGTCACGTCGATAGGAGCCGACCGGGTTTTTTTCTGTCGGTACATTCGGTTCGTCTATTTCGAAAGCGTAAGGAACGTTGATGTAAATCGGATAGCCATAACCGTGGCGCTCCCAGTTCGATGGCACGGGGATTTCATCCCATGTGCTGACATCAAACGATGTGGCATAAAAAACCGGCGGGCGAGCAGATGGCGAATCCGAATAATTGAATCTCCAGGTGCCGTTTAGCGATAATTGGCGGATATCCGAGGGGTCGATTCGACCAGGAATAAAATGAGCACGCGGTGCCTCGGTGTTTTCCCGGATCACGTTTATGTCGTTCCACGAGGGACGATTGCCACTACTGTACTTGGTACAGGCCACGAGGCCGATCACGAAAAGCGCTAATACAGATACAAAAATCTTCATATTGCCAACCCGATCCTGTCGTCAGCGGCCCAGACAAGCACGCAGTTGCGTGGCCGCCACCTCGGGCGTCAGGTCCCGTTGCGGCATGCCGAGCAGTTCAAAACCGACCAGATGCTTCTTGATTGTCGCCGACCTGAGAAGTGGCGGGTATATGTGAATGTGAAACTGCCATTCGGGATGCAATCCGCTGCACGGTGCGGCGTGAAAGCCCATCGAATACGGAGCAGACGTGTCAAACAACTGGTCGTTCGCTCCCAAGGACGATTTCAGCAGAGCAGCCAGAGCACTGACTTCATCGTGAGACAAATCGTTAGGCGATGCAACATGGCGGCGCGGCAGAATTAACTGTTCAAATGGCCAGGTTGCCCAGTACGGAACCAGGGCGACGAAGTGATCATTGCTGACAACAAGGCGTGCGGTATCGGCCAACTCGGCGCTCAGGTAGTCCAGCAGCAACACGGACCCGGTCGCATCATGATGCACGGTTTGGCTCGCGAGCTCCTTCGCTGGCTCGGTGGGCAGGTGTTCGGTTGCCCAGATCTGTGCGTGAGGGTGTTGATTACTGCATCCCATCATCGGACCGCGGTTTTCAAAAATCTGTACGTACTCGTAATGACCGCTGTTCGATAGCGACGAATAATCGGCGATTATCGCATTTAATGCAGCGACGACGTCAAGATGTGGCATCGTTGCGAGGCGTTGATTGTGTTGTTCCGAGAAACAGACGACACGGCAGCGACCGGATTCCGTCCGGGATTGAAAAAACGGACTGTCAGCAGGCTGGATAACGCTGTCAGAGGACAGCGCAGAAAAATCGTTGTCAAAAATATAAGGGCCCTTGTAGTCCGGGTTGCATGCGCCGTTTGCGCGATCGTTGCCGGGACACAGATAACACGACGCGTCGTACGGCGGCTCATCGCTGTCAGCGGTCAATTCGGTCTGGCCCTGCCACGGCCGCCGTGTCCGGTGGGGTGATACCAATACCCACTCGCCGGTCAGAATGTTCTTGCGTGCGTGCGACGGAATATCGACCTGCTGTTTTTCTTGTGGTTCGTCCACAGGGGTTCCATGATTAACATACTCGCGGATCCCGATTTTCGCCCATAAACCGGGGTTTCGTCCAACGTCATTCACGTTATTATTGCCATTATGAGCGACCAGCAAAAGCCACTTCGATTAAGAAAAAGACACAGTAGTGGCGGACAAGAGAATGTCACGATCGCTGACGGTGAGCGGTTGGTTGATGCTCAGTCGATACGCAATGCAATTGTCGCCGGACTGATCATTGTAGTCGTCTTTAGCGTGTTTTGGGTCGCGCTGACGACGCTGCTCAATCAGGTATTCCCGTGGTTCACCGTGGCCCTTGGGTTTCTGCTTGGCTACGCCATAAGACTGGCCGGCCGGGGTGTCGACTGGCGGTTTCCGGCGCTCGCGGCAGTGTTGGCGATGGCAGGCTCGCTGTTCGCAAATATCGTTGTCGCGGCGTCGGTAACGGCGGAGGAATTGGGTACCGGTACACTGCTGGTATTGCAGTCTGTGACCAGCATGACGTGGCCGGTTTTCTTCGATGAGGTCTTGACGATTGCGGACGCGTTTTATGCAGTCGTCAGCGCCGGGTTCGCCGCTTTCTACGCGAACCGGAAACTTACCCGGACGCAATATTATGCGCTACGACTGTGGCGGGGTGAGAAAAATGACTGAGCAACCAGAATTCTACGGCGACTCAATTTCGGGTAATTGCTACAAGTTACAGTACGCTTGTTCGGAACTCGATATCAAGTATGGTTGGCATGAGACCGATATTCTGGCGGGCGAGACGCGCACCGATGACTTCCTGAGCCTGAACCCGAACGGCAAAGTACCGCTAATGGTGCTGCCCGATGGTCGCTGCCTGCCCGAGTCGAACGCCATTTTGTCGTATCTGGCTGATGGCAGTGCATTGGCCGGCAATAATCGATACGCAAGAGCGACCGTGTTGCAGTGGTTGTTTTTTGAACAGTACAGCCACGAACCCTTCATCGCGACATCACGATTCATCATGAAGTACCTCGGCTGTCCGCCCGAACGACAAGCCGAACTGCAGGCAAAGCAGCCGGGCGGTCACAAGGCGCTTGGCGTTATGGAACAGCAACTTCGCTCAAGCGAATATATTGCCAACAACGAATTCAGCATTGCAGATATCGCACTGTTCGCGTACACACATGTTGCCCATGAGGGTGGGTTTGATTTGCGCGACTATCCCTCTGTGCAGGAGTGGTTGCGACGGATCGAGGCGCGGCCTGGATTTGTGCCGATGAAGGCGGCGTCAGACGGGCATGAGTAGTGGTCGGTCGCTTCTGATGCTAGTGCCTGTCAACGAGGCAAGATGTTTCGCGACGAGTTGTTCTATGTCCTGCATTGCACTCGCGATGCCAAGGAAACAGGCTGGCTCACGTCGCAGTAACGACCAATCGTCTGATTGAAGAACCCTGACCAGGTGAGTGATGTTGCTTTTTATTGCATCGATGTACGGATTGTGACCGCCATACAGGACTTCGGCGTAGCGATACACTCGATTGAATTTTGAATTCAGACGATCTCGCGTTACTTGCTGGTAGAAGGCCGGCGTTTTCTTCAGCAAATCCTTGCCAGACTTGTAGCGGACCATGTATTCGCCCGGTCTCGCGTTTTCGACGGCCACGCCACCCACAACGAACTCGTTGTAAAGCCGGTCGCGGCACTTCTCGAGATAACAGCGGTCCGCCATCTGCGCAATAAGATCTGCAGTTCCAATCAGATGGCCACAAATAATGTCGCGAGGATCGTCAAGCTCTATTTTGTCAAGATCCAGCTCGTATCCGGTGAAGTGCACGATCATGCTGCTGATGCCGACATCTTTGGTCATGCCAAGCTCGGGCAGATAGCGCCGCAGGAAGTCGGCGCTTCGTGACACATGATACAGCGTGAACTCAGCACCGTTCGAAAAATCCCTGTCACGAACCTCGTGGCGGATATAACCGGAGTCGTGAAACAGTGATGTAATTACAGCCATTTGTGCACGACCGGCACCGAGTCGATCCGCTGGCTCGACGCTGCGTTCATAACCAACGGCAAGGCGCGCCAGCGCCAGCGTCATATCCAGTGTGTGCTGCATGTCGTGGTAAGTCGTGTCGCACCCTTTGTAACCGGGAAAGCGACCAGTGAACAAGCGTTCGAAATCGTAGAAAGCGAGCCACAGTTTGTCGAACGACAAGCCTGAAAAAGTTTCGGCGAAAAGCTCGTGTACAGCGTCGCGCACCGCGGCAGGGTTACAGACCTGTACGGTGTTGGTGACGTCGTAATCGTTGCGCCGATCCTGAGACATGGCTCTCTTTTTTTGCAATCATCATACATGGCAGGTACGACGCTCGCAGGGTGATTCTCAGGAATATGTTATATCCCGAAGCGGTGCGTTACCAGCGCCTAAATGTTGAATTCTGCGATAACCGGCGCGTGATCTGAGGGCCGTTCCCAGGCCCTCGGCTCCTTATCGACATAGCACGCAGTACAGCACTCGGTCATTACATCGCTGCTGAGAATCAGATCAATTCTCAAACCGGCGTTGCGGCGAAAACCTGCAGCTCGATAATCCCACCAGCTAAAGGTTTTCTCGGGGTGTTCAAATTTACGAAACACATCAGTAAGGCCGAGATCGAGCAGATCGCGCAGCGCCTTTCTTTCCGCGGGACTGCAAAGTATCGCTTCGCCCCACTTTTCAGGATCGTGAACGTCCTCATCCGCAGGGGCGATATTGAAGTCGCCGAGCACCACGAGTTTCTCGTGTTCTTGCATTTCGTTCTTGAGAAATGTACGCAGCGAGGCCAGCCAGCCAAGCTTGTACTCATATTTGTCTGAACCGACTTCGGAACCGTTCGGGACGTACAAATCGATTACACGAACATCGTGGACCGTACTCGCCAGAATGCGACGCTGTGGGTCATCGAGGTCCTGGAAGTCAGTTACCGGGTTGGTCGGCAGAGTCTTGCTGATAACAGCAACGCCATTGTAGGTTTTCTGACCGCTCGCCAACGAGTGATACCCGATTGCCCGCAAATCTGCTACAGGAAACTTTTCGGTGATCTGCTTGATTTCCTGTAATACCAGTACTTCCGGCTCGTGGGCCTGCAGCCACTCAACGACATGCGGTTGACGTACATTCATTGAATTGACATTCCACGTAGCGATTTTCACGCGGACTGAATTCCATTCTGATGTAACAGTGCGTCGATCGTCGGTTTTCGGCCGCGGAACGCAATATAAGCCTGCATGATGTCGCGACTTCCACCGACTTCGAGGATTTCGCGGCGAAATCGCAGTGCGATTGACGGGTCAAAGATGCCCGCATCCTCGAAAGCCGAGAATGCGTCGGCGGCGAGTACTTCCGCCCATTTGTAGCTGTAATAACCGGCCGCGTAGCCGCCGGCAAAAATATGTGAGAAGGCATGTGGCAGGCGATCGTAATCGGGATGTTTGAGTAACGAAATTTCGTCGCGAACGGCATTCAGCATATCAAGAGACGAAACCGGTTCGCCCGGTTGGTATTCGGCGTGCAGTTGAAAATCGAATAACCCCAGCTCAAGCTGGCGCAACATGGCCAGTCCGGCACCGGCGTTCCGGCTTTGCTCAAGCTTGTCGAATAACTCGCGCGGCAATGGCTCTCCGGATTCCGGATGAGCTGAGCATTTCTCAAGAACCTCATAGCTCCACGCGAAGTTTTCCATGAATTGACTCGGCAACTCAACGGCGTCCCATGGCACGCCGTTTATTCCGGAAATGCTCGGTAAATCAATACGCGTCAGCAAGTGATGCAGCATATGGCCGAACTCGTGAAATAACGTAACCACATCATCGTGCGTGAGCAGCGATAACCCGGCGTCGTCCGGCGGTGGAAAATTACAGACCAGATAACCAACCGGCAAAACCGGGCTACCGTTCAGATCCTGGCGGCTGATGCACTCGTCGATCCACGCGCCGTTTCGCTTGCCGTTGCGCGCGTAAATGTCCGTGTAAAAACCGCCGATGATTTCGCCGCCAGCATTCCTGATGGAAAAATAGCGAGCATCCTTGTGCCATACGGCGATGTCGTCTTCCTCAACCAACTCAACGTCGTAGAGCCTTGCGGCGAGGGCGAACAGCCCGCTGATAACGGTGCCCGCAGGAAAATATTGCCGTAGTTCCTCGTTTGAGACGGAGAATTTGGCTTGTTTGTATTTCTCCAGCCAGAAGGCGATGTCCCAGGGCTCGAGGTCCATACCGGCGAGATCCTGCAGAGCAGATAATTCCTGCTCCGCAGCGGCGCGGGAACGTGCCGCAAGCTCCTGCAGAAATGTCAGAACCTCGTCTATCGAGCCCGCCATTTTGGTGGCCAGCGAATAGTCGGCATAGTTCTTGAAGCCAACAAGATTAGCGGCCTCGTGTCGTAACGACAGTATGTTTTTTATGTTGTCGCTGTTGTCCCACTCCGGATTGTTGCCCAGGTCGGAGCTGCGAGTCGCCCAGGCACGATACATTTTCTCTCGCAACCTGCGGTCGTGCGCGTGCGTCATTATTGAGTCATAAGTCGGATAGTCGAGAGACAAGAGCCAGCCCTCGAGTTGTTTGTGTGCAGCATCT
>JADFHE010000004.1:14238-24639 GCA_022567295.1 Pseudomonadota bacterium
CGCGAGTCGCCCAGGCACGATACATTTTCTCTCGCAACCTGCGGTCGTGCGCGTGCGTCATTATTGAGTCATAAGTCGGATAGTCGAGAGACAAGAGCCAGCCCTCGAGTTGTTTGTGTGCAGCATCTTCTGCCGCACGATCCATCGTCTGTTTTGGGACGCCAACGAGTTCGGCGGCGTCCAGAATATGCAAAGACCAGGCATCCGATGCGTCCTGCACTTTATGCTCAAAGCTGGCCTGAATCGCGGCCAGGTCCTGCATAATTTCCTTGAAGCGGTTCTTGTCGGTCGCGGGCAAATCAACGCCGGCGAGATGAAAGTTGCGCAGCGCGTGATCCACAGCGCTGCGATGAGATTCGCTTGCGTCAGCCGGTAGCGACTTGCCGACACCGGCGTATGCTTGTTGCAGGCGGGCGTTCTGTGATATTTCGGTGCCATGCTCGGTCAACAGAGGGAGCGCTTGTTTGTATGCCTCACGCCAGTCTCGCGATCCAAGTACACTTTGCAGGTGAATCACCGGTGACCAGACGCGGCCCAATTCGTGCTCCATCAACTCGACAGGAACGACAAGCGAGTCGAAACTCGGCTCACTGGTCTCGTCCAGCAACGCATCGAGTTGTTTGCGGTGATCGGAAATTATTTGCTCGATTGCCGGTAACACATGGTCCGGACTGATTTCGCCAAAGCGCGGCAAAGATGACGTGTCGAGCAGAGGGTTGTTCATGTAGCGGCTTGATATCCTTTTCAAGTACTGCATATTAGCACAGCGCTGTGAGCGTAGATTGAAGCGCATGAACGGTGGACGAAAGGAGTTTGTAGTGACGGAACGATTCGACCTGCTGGTAATCGGCGGGGGCAGCGGCGGTCTCGCGCATGCGCAACGCGCGGCCGAATACGGTGCAAATGCGGCAGTAGTCGAATACGGACCACTGGGCGGCACGTGCGTCAATGTTGGTTGTGTGCCGAAAAAGGTTATGTGGTATGCGGCACATCACGCACATCAAATGCGTCATGCGGCCGATTACGGTTTCGACGTGTCGGTTAACGGCCATAACTGGCGAGCGTTAAAAGCGCGCCGCGATAGCTATGTGAAACGCCTGAACGATATTTACGACAGCAACCTGAAAAAGCGACGTGTGACTTACATACCGGGCAGAGCACGATTTGTAGACGCCAACACTGTTGCTGTCGACGATAAGGAATTTGCGGCAGAACGCATCGTCATCGCGACCGGAGGCGGACCGATCGTACCCGATATTCCCGGCGCGGAACTGGGCATTACGTCGGATGGATTCTTCGAACTTGAGGAGCAGCCAAAGCGTGTGTTGGTTGCCGGCAGCGGCTACGTCGCCGTTGAACTCGCCGGCATATTCAACGGCCTTGGCAGCGAGACGCAACTCGTCGCCCGCAAAGAGCGCGTGCTACGTAGTTTCGACAAAATGCTGAGTACCGAGCTTATGGATGCGATGCAGAGCAGCGGCATCAAACTCGACACCGGCGTGATACCGGATTCGGTTGAGAAGACTGACAACGGACTCGTACTACGGGCGACAGATGGTCGCGAATTCGGTCCCGTTGATTCGATCCTCTGGGCCATCGGGAGGGCGCCGAACACCGCCTGCTTGAACGTGGATAATGCCGGCGTCAACACGGATGAAAAAGGCTTTGTTCCAACGGATGAATTGCAGCGAACCAATGTAGAGAACATTCACGCAGTGGGTGATGTGACGGGTCGCGAGGCTCTTACACCTGTCGCCATCGCGGCCGGTCGGCGCCTTGCGGACCGGTTGTATGGTGACATGGACGGACGCCATCTCGACTACCGGTTAATCCCGACGGTAATCTTCTGCCATCCGACCATTGGCACGGTCGGTTTGACCGAGGACCAGGCACGCGCCGAGTACGGCGACACCATCAGGGTATATACGTCAAGATTTACACCGATGTTTTACGCGCTGGGCGAAAACAAACAGCGTTCCGCCATGAAGCTCATTACCCTCGGCGATGAAGAGCGTGTTGTCGGTTGCCACATCATTGGCGAAGGTGCTGATGAAATGTTGCAGGGATTTGCCATCGCGATGCGAATGGGCGCGACGAAAAAAGACTTTGACGATACCGTTGCCATTCATCCGACGAACGCGGAAGAAATCGTAACGATGCGTTGATACGGGTTCTCAGACCGTGACGGACAATTGTTTGAGCACCGCTGCCGTGTCGGGGCGAATGCCTCGCCAGAGATTGAACGACTCGGCGGCCTGTTCAACCAGCATGCCCCAACCCATGACGGACCGCGCCGCGCCGGCTTCCCGCGCCCAGATGCTGAACGGTGTCGGCTTCAAGCCATAGGACAGGTCGTAGCAAATCGTCGACTTGGAAATGGCGGCGGCCGGATACGGTGGCGCTTCTCCCGTGAGGCCCGCGGACGTTGCATTGATGATCAGGTTGTACACTTCGTCGACCGGAACCGCATTGAAACGGCATGCGGATACGGTGCCGGAATGCGAAAAATGCTCGGCCAGCGCTTCGGCCTTGCCGAGCGTCCGGTTAGCGATTATCAGTGACTTCGGCTGCATCTCCAGCAGCGGACCAATGATCCCGCGAGTTGCGCCACCGGCCCCCAGAACCAGAATATTGGCGCCCTCAAGCGAGACCCCTAGGTTCACGACGATATCGCGCAGCAAACCGATTCCATCGGTGTTATCGCCGTGAATTTCGCCGCCCCTGAATGCGAGTGTATTGACAGCGCCCGCCGTGGCTGCGCGCTCGCTCAAATGATCGACGAGTTTTGCCACTTCGGATTTGTGCGGAACGGTGATGTTGAGGCCCTTGCCTCCCGTACGCTGAAATTGCCGCACTGCAGTCTCGAGTTTTTCCGGTGAAACCTGCAATAATTCGTACTGAATATTCTGCCCGGTTTGCATTGCGAACAAATGGTGAACAATGGGGGAGCGGCTGTGGGACACTGGGTAGCCCATGACACCATAGCGATCGGGAGCGGTGGATTTCGCTGTCGATTCATCCGTCAAAAATCTACTCCGAGAGCCAACGTGCAGCGTTGAGTGCGAAATAGGTCAGTATGCCGTTGGCCCCTGCGCGCTTGATGCTGAGTAACGATTCGAGCACCGTTTCACGTTCATCGAGCCAACCATTTTCGGCTGCGGCCTTGAGCATCGCATATTCACCGCTAACCTGATACGCAAACGTGGGAACCTGGTAGGTGTCCTTTATGCGCCGTACGATATCGAGATACGGCATCGCGGGCTTGATCATGACAAAATCTGCGCCCTCGTCGATGTCGAGCCCCGCTTCCCTGACGGCTTCGTCGCCATTGGACGGTGCCACCTGATAGGTCGCCTTGTCACCTCCGGCGAGATTTTCGGCGGAGCCAATAGCGTCGCGGAACGGGCTATAAAAGGCCGAAGCAAACTTTGCCGCATACGCCATGATCAGCGTGTTGCTGTGCCCTTCATTTTCGAAAGCGATTCGAATAGCGCCGACGCGTCCGTCCATCATGTCGGATGGCGCAACAATATCCGCCCCGGCAGCTGCATGCGACAGGGCCTGTTTGACGAGCATGGCGACGGTTACGTCATTAAGCACATAGCCGCTTTCGTCGATGACGCCATCTTGGCCATGTGTGGTGTACGGGTCCAGCGCGACATCGGTGATAACGACGAGCTCTGGAAGTTTACTCTTGATTGTTTTGACCGCGCGCTGCACGAGGCCGTCCGCATTGGCGCTTTCACTGCCGTCAGGCGTCTTTCGCCCGGCATCGATGACCGGAAAAAGCGCGACGGCCGGAATGCCCAAATCGCGCACCTCGGCTAGCTCAACGAGTAATCTGTCGACACTGTTGCGGTTCACACCGGGCATCGAAGGAACCGGTTCTGTGCGGTTTTTGCCATCGAGGACGAAAACCGGGTATATAAGGTCATCGACGGACAGATCGGTTTCGGCGACGAGCCGGCGCAGAGCAGGGCTGCGGCGACTGCGGCGCAGACGAATGGAAGGGAACTGTCCGGAGGTCGATCGACTCATAGCTAATCAGAATAAGGCAATTCAGAATAATACCGGGAATTTCTTATTTTCCCTATATTTAGCAAGGGTTTCCACGTCTTAATCGCAGTTTTGGACGCGGGCCGTAATAAAAACCATAAGGGGCGGGTCATCTCGTATGAACAATAGCGACGCCGTGGGCGACAGGAGACGGAGATTCGACCAGGTTGTGGCCGTTTTCCACGCGGATATGTACCGCTATGCCGCATGGCTGTGCCGGGACAAAGCAATCGCCGAGGACGTTGTTCAGGACGCATTGCTGCGAGCCTGGAAGTCTTTGGACGCCTTGCGCGACGATGCAGCGGCCAAGCAGTGGCTGTTGACGATCGTGCGACGGGAGAACGCTCGCTACTTTGAGCGCCGCCGGCTGGATACGGTCGACATTGACAATTTAACGGCATCTCAGTCTGCGCTGCTTGCTGAGGCACCGAACGAAGAGCTCACCGACCTCAGAGAGGCGATTTACGCTCTTGATGATGATTATCGCGAGCCGTTGGTTCTGCAAGTTCTGATGGGCTACAGCACCAACGAGATCGCAGAGCTTATGGGGCTTAGGCAGGGAGCGGTGTTGACGCGTTTGCACCGGGCCCGATCGAAGCTCAGGGATGGATCGGCGCATGAGGTGAACTCATGAGCCAGGCAAACAAACGATGAACTGTGAAGACTACAGAACGGCGCTGACGGCGGACCCCGAGTTTGAAGAGGACTCCGGGCACGTGCACGCGTGTGCAGATTGTCAGGCATACAGCAGCGAAATTCTGGCCCTGAATGAAGACATTGCGGCAGCCTTGGAAATTACTGTGCCCGATCTGCAATTGCCGACGTTAGCGGAGATCGATGCGGAAAACGTTGTTACGTTGCCGGAGCGTCGTGGCCTCTCGAAGCCAACGTGGTTGGCGCTGGCTGCAACCGTGCTGTTGGCAGCCGTTGTCGGCATCCGCATGACGGGCATGGGCGAGTCGTACGGCACGCTGGAAGAACAGGTATTGGCGCACGTCGATCATGAACCTGCTGCAGTGGCAGCGCACAATACACGAGTCTCGGATGGCCGTCTTGCGCGGGCCGTGCCAAGGAACATTGCAACCATGAACCATGATTCGGGTCTGATCACCTACGCTCAGAGTTGCATCATCAATGGGCGCACGGTGCCGCACCTGGTGATCCAGGGAGAGCGTGGGCCGATAACGATTTTGTTAATGCCCGAAGAGACTGTCAGCGAAGCGAAGACACTCGAGGGTAAGAATATTAGAGGCATTATTTTACCGGTGGGTAACGGCAGTATTGCAATCATCGGACATCGTGACGAGCAGCTTGAACATGTGAAGCAGAATGTATTGAAGTCGGTAACGTGGAGTACCTGAGACTCCGGTTTCTGATCAACGAGCGCCCGGTCTAGGGCATATACCTGTAGGAGAGAATGAAATGTCAGAGAAGAAAGTGTTAAAGCCTTTAGCGTTGGCAGTAGGTGCTGCACTGGCTGGGTCGTTTGCTATCAGTGGCACGGTGCATGCCGATGCTATCGATAGTCCGTTTGCGATGACCACCCTGAGTGTCGGCTATATGCTGGGCGACGACGAAGGTCACGACAAAGACGGCGAAGGCAATTGCGGTGGCGACAAGGAAGGCGAAGGTAGCTGCGGCGACAAGGAAGGCGAAGGTAGCTGCGGCGACAAGGAAGGCGAAGGTAGTTGCGGCGACAAGGAAGGCGAAGGAAGCTGCGGCGACAAGGAAGGCGAAGGCAGTTGCGGCGAAGATAAAGATGCTGAAGGAAGCTGTGGTGAAGGTTCTTGCGGTGGTTCGATCTAACGCGGGATTCCGTTAAGCAGCTCAAGATGAGCCCGCGCGGTCGCGCGGGCTTTTTTGTATGTACGACGTAAAAATCAATGCAGAAATTAATTAGCCGCGTTGCTACATTTAGAGCTTCACGGCATAGAAGATCAGTTAATGACGAAAACCGTAACGCGTTGCGAATGGGCCGAAGGCGTCAGCCTCGATTACATCGAGTATCACGATTTGGAGTGGGGTGTACCTGTCTGGGACGATCGTGTGCAGTTCGAGTTCCTGATTCTGGAGGGCGCGCAGGCCGGACTGAGTTGGTCGACAATACTCAACAAGCGTGAGGGCTATCGGAAGGCGTTCGCCGATTTCGATCCTGTAAAGGTTGCGCGATTCACAGACAAGCGAGTAGAGAAACTGTTGACCGACCCATCGATCGTCAGAAACCGGCTGAAGGTGAATGCCGCGGTAAGTAATGCGAAGGCGTTTCTGAAAGTGCAAAAGGAGTTCGGTACTTTTTGCGAGTACATTTGGGGCTTTGTCGGGGGCACGCCCATGCAAACGAACTTTACGAAGGACGGTGAGATACCAGCAACGTCGCCTGAATCCGATGCGCTGTCGATGGACCTTAAAAAACGCGGCTTCAAGTTCGTTGGCAGCACGATTATCTATGCTCACATGCAGGCGACCGGCATGGTGAATGATCATGTCATCGGTTGTTTCCGTTACAAGCCCTGCAAGGCCCTGGCGGTGAAAAAGCGCTGAGGTCGCTTGCATTCGTTATCGGTCAGGTGGACTATCGAGCGCATCCCAACACGACACAAATGAGGTAAACGGGATGTCTGACGAACTGAACGGTACACCACCAATTTCTTTTTACATTGTTGCTGGCGTGTTTCTATTCTTTAACGTCACGGGCCTGATTTTCTATTACCAGCAAATGACGCTGACACCGCAGATGCTGCAGGGTCTGGATGCGTCGACGATTGCGTTCATGGAAGCAACACCGGTTTGGGCAACCTCCGGGTATGCAATTGCCGTTAATGCAGGAGTCGTCGCTTCCATTGTCTTATTACTGCGCAAGGCATGGGCGTTACCGGTGTATATCGTTTCATTCGCCGGGGTGCTTACCCAGGATTTCGACGCGTTCGTTCTCAGAGATGCCGTTGGGGTGTGGGGAAGCAGCGCCTATTATGTGCCGTCGGTTGTGCTTGTAATGTGTCTCGTAGAAATCTGGTACTCGCGGTCAGTTGCCAATCGTTATTATCGTTAGCTCGGACAACGCTTGTGGAGTGTTATGTGATACACCGCCGAGGTAGATCGTATCGGACAATAGCCCGCTCCAGCTGACCGTGACGTCGACCGTGGTGCCTGCGCTCACGAACGCCGGGCCGGTTGCCGTCATGTTGCCCTTATCGTCAATGTTGCCGATCGACCAGGCCAGCAAGCGATAGTTTGATCCCGGGCCACCGCTGACCTGATCTGTTTCGAATCCGTGCACGTAAACGCCATAGACGCCGGCCGCCGGCCGGTACAGGTTGAACTGCTCCTGTGACGTGGGTCCGCCGCTCTCGCCAATTCGGCTGCAGGCACTGCCGTCCAGGCCGCAGTAGTAAACGTAGAGGTCCAGATCGTCATCGCCGTCCGTCAACGCATCAAACAACGAGAAGCGCAGGAATAATTGGTTTTGCGGCACGAGCAGTGCATGTTCGGTCACACCATTATCGGTGCGCCGCGTAAAGGTCTTGGTAGGATCGTTGTCGACGAATTGATCCTGAATCAGTGGCACGTTGAGGCCGTGTACTCCCAGGCTGTAACTGCCGCTGTATCCGAATGTCACGGGAAATGTCTCGCTGCCCGTGCCACCAAAAGAGACGATTTCGGCCGGTGCGATAATCGACGCGGGTTTGACCGCGACGTTACTGCGAACTACGTGGTCCTGATTTGCCCATGTCAATGAGCCAAATCGCCACAGGTCGAGCGGACCCGACTCATACGTGAGCGTTACGTCAAAGTTTGCCGACTCACCCGGACCGACACTAATGCTCGCCGGAGTCACGTCGAGCCGGATCCCCGGAGGCGCTGAAATTTCAACGTTATACGTTGCTGCTGCGTCGCTGACATTGGTAACCCGGCGAGTTACGGTCTGCTGATTGGCCAGTCGGGAAATCGCGATTGACGGCTGGTTCAGGTCTCTCGCGAAAAACGAGAACCCGGCTGCCGCCAACTCGTCGCACCTCGTCTCGGTTACAACGGGCGATGCTGTGCCGCAGGCGAACGCGTCATACTCATCGTCGCCAACGTCATACACGAGTCCCGGCTGTAATGCATCGTTAGGTACTATGTGGCCTGCGCCATAATCGAACGGATTGGTCGCGGCAATACTCTCCGGCAGTTGTAAATCCTGACGGGCACTGGTCATCAGTGCAGACTTAAGAGCCGCAGGTGACCATTCCGGATGCGCCTGACGTAGTAACGCAGCGACTCCGGCGACGTGTGGTGTCGACATTGACGTGCCGCTCAAATACGCGAAGTTTTCGCCCGGTGTCGCATTTGCGGGATCGGGTGTAAAGCCCGCAATAATATTGACGCCTGGCGCAGTAACGTCCGGCTTGAGCACATCAGCAACCGGACCCGGACCACGCGCCGAAAAACTTGCCATTATGTTGCCGCTGTCAGTGGTTGTCAGCAGGAAACTCTTTTCGAGTACAACAATTACTGCGTTGTCTGCATCCAGTTCTGCGAGGATCAAATTGCCGTCCGCCTGGCCGATCATGAGGGCCGGAATATCGACCAGCCCGGATTCACCAAACATGACAATCGGATCGCCAGCGATGTTGTAGATCAAAGCGGCTATCGCCCCGGCTTCTTCAGCGTTCTTAACCATGTCCGTGAACAAGCAGCCGGAGCGTTGCAGCAACGCAATATTGCCGGATACATCCGACGCATTGATCAGGGTCTGGCAACCATCAGACGAGACACCCGCGGACCCTGACGGCAACGTGTCATCACCGTCATCCACGAGCACCAGCTTACCTTCGATCGGGTCGCGGTCGGACAGCGGCGGAGAGAACAATGCTTCTTTAGTTGCGTACTTGCCAGCGATGGATGGCGGCTCGGACACTTGCATCGCCTCAACAGATGAGTCGCCCGTACGGCTGGAGGCCGCAGCGGTAATTACCCACGGCCCGCCAGCCGGTGAGCCGATCGTTGCCAGGTTCGGACCCTCATTGCCGGCGGCAACGACGGCCAATACGCCTGCTTTGGCCGCGGCCATCAAAGCGACATCGTCGGGCGCCGTAACGTCATGCATCGAACTGCCGACCGAGTAATTGATGATGTCGACGCCATCTGCAAGGGCGGCATCGATAGCGCGCGCCAGGTCCGAGGTGTTGCAACTGGCACGAGACTCAGAAGGACGTAACCAACAGGCCTTGTAAATGGCAATGTATGCCTTCGGCGCCATACCCTCTACGTCACCGATGAGCGTGCCGAATATCGACGCGCTGGTGCGCACGCCAGCGGCCGTGGTCGCGGTGTGTGTTCCGTGCCCGTCCGCATCGCGTGGCGATCGAAACTCATCCTCATCGATAAATCCGGTGTCGTCCGCGCCCGCGACAAACCAGCGCGCGCCGATGAGCTTGTTATTACAGTCTGACGCTTCAAATCTGTCCCCTGTCTCACACACGCCATTCCAGTTCTCGGGCGCTTCAAAGTCCAGAATGTCCGGCTGCTTGTCGTAGCGGCGGCACAGCCATCTGCCGAGTAGCGTGCTCTCCGCCCAACTGCTGCGGCACAGGCGAGGCCGGTCCGCCGCCCGGGTGTCTTGCAGGGCCGGGTGCTCCGGCGCGATACCGCTGTCGATAACACCGATAATGATGCCGTCGCCGTCGAGGGCATGTTCGCTGCGTAGCCCGCCGACACTATCGAATAAGCCGAGAAAGACCGGACTGTGGCGCGTCGCGAGCGGACGGACTTCGTCCTCCCAAATATTGAGAACCTCGTCAAGATGCCGCAGTTTTTGCGCTTCTGCGACACTCATTCTTGCCGCAAAACCATTGAGGCCGTATTTGTAGCTGTAAATCTTGCGCGCGCTCGGACTGATTTTGTTCATCACCCGTTGCTGCTCATCGTCAAGCATCGCCGCGTAGGCCTGGATGGCAGCACTATTCTTGTCGAATCTCGGCCGTTGCATGCTGCCAAGAGCGGGTGATGAACTCGCTGCGAACGTCTTCGTCAGGGAGGCGTGATACTCGGCCGCAGACGGCGATCGCAACTGCACGATATAGACTTTGGTCGTAGCCGGGTCATCCGCGCCCGTCAGGCGCAGGTTACCAACGTCTTTTATTGCAGATTCATTTTGGGCGCTGACGGCGGTCCAGGTCAGTAGCAGGCCGCAAAGCAACGATGCGCGATTTAGTTTCACTTCGGTTCATCTGAGAGGCTTCAATGAAATCTATCATATCGTGACTATTCGTCGCGATAGCCACTTAATTCCTCGTTGCTAAAAGCCACGCCAAGGCCCAGTGCGATGCGGTTGACGAAATTGAAATAGCCGACAATCAATGT
>JADFHE010000004.1:24737-31476 GCA_022567295.1 Pseudomonadota bacterium
GAGGCTTCAATGAAATCTATCATATCGTGACTATTCGTCGCGATAGCCACTTAATTCCTCGTTGCTAAAAGCCACGCCAAGGCCCAGTGCGATGCGGTTGACGAAATTGAAATAGCCGACAATCAATGTTATGTCGAGTATGTCCTTATCCGACAACCCCTCGGCTCGCAACTCGCCAAGATCGCTCTCGGTCATCGCCCCGGGAGCGGACGTGAGTTTTTCCGCATGACGAACAATGTTGCTCAATCGCGGCGGCAGTGTTTCCAGGCCATCAGCGGACATCAATAAGCGGATAGTTTCTTCATCCTTGATATATCGCCGCAGCGCCTCGGCATGGTGGTTGACGCAGTACTCGCAATCGTTATTTGCGGATACGACGACAGCGATCGCTTCGCGCTCCGCGCGGCTCAGGCCCGACGGACCAAACATGATCGTCATGTACAAATCAAGATGGTTGCTCATGGCCTCGGGGTTCAGGCTATGAACCATGAGAATGTTTGAGACTTTTCCGCGCTGCCTGATCAGCGCCGCATACGTTTCGGCTAATTTGCCTTCAGCTTTACCGACTTCAATCTCTTCTATCCAGGACATAATTCCTCGCAACCGCAGTCCGGTCTATTGCTTGATCTTCTTCGCTGTCGGGCAGGTGTCCGAGAAAATCGAATGTTGCACCATCGTCACCGAAGACGAAGACCTGGCAGTTACCCCAGTCGGCCGCGAGCGTCCATTTCTGATCGGTTTCAACGATACCGCTAATTCGCTGGCGTTCGCAGCGTGCTTCGAAGCGTTCGACGTTACCATTGAGGTTGGCAAAAGAAAATGTTCGCCGTATCGGAATATAGTCCCAGAGCGCCACGCCGTCGTCGCAATTGCAGGGATTGGAGACCGTTGCCTGGGCCGCGACAACGTCCTGGTTATCGAGGATTTCGACAATCGCGGCAGAGCGTGCCGAGAGGTGCTCTAAAACCTCGCTGCTGCCGCGAACGTCGCTTAGCGTTTCAAGCGTTACCATCGCAGCGGCGTACTGATGAAGCTTTGACTCAAGCTCGAAAATATCCTCAAGTAAATCTATGCGTGCATTTCTTCGTAATGATCTGGAGTCGCTGACGGCCAGCCCGCGCCGGTACATCTCGAGTTTGCCGGCGTCGTTGCCTTCTGCGCCTTCGATCCGGCCAAGCATCAGCCACAGTATGGTCGATTCATAGAGATTCCAGCCGCCTATCTCAACGGCCTCGTCGGCATGCCGCCGGGCAACTTCGACATTGTTACCGTGCAGATTTTTCATGATGTGTTTGGCATAGCGCGCGAACTTTCTCGTTGTGCCCTTGCCCCGACCGCGAATCACGAAGCGCATATTCGCTATGTTGTACGGTAGTTCTGCGCCCGTGTCGGATGGTTTGAAGCGCCAGCGTTCGGTGACCTTTCGAACTTCGTTTTCGAAATCGATGCCGCCGCTTGAGTTTATGACGATCGGATCGACTGCCTGGCCGTCGGCAGTGACAACGTAGCTCAGTCGCACCCAGGCCTCCTGGGTCCAGCGACGTTTTTGGCGAGGAAAGTCTGGAAGGTCTCGATCAATGGCGACGGCAAGTCCTTCGTAATCAGAGTCGGTCGCGTAGTTGTCCCTGGCCGCAACGGCGGGTGCCATAGCCAGGGCCGACAGTGCGATTCCACAAAGGATTTGTCTGAACTGGTTTACCAAAGCCATAGTTACATTTCCTGACGAGCCGTTGGTGAATATTGTCACTCCAAGTCCTTTCGATGCGCACCGGTCGCAAAGAGTTGCATCTGACTGGCGAAGCTCTTGAACTCGAGGGCGTTTCCACTGGGATCGAGAATGAAGAGTATAGCCTGTTCCCCAATTTCACCGATGCAGCGAATTCGAGGAGGAATCAGGAATTCGCATGCGTGTTCCTCAAGCCGGTCGGCAAGAGACTTCCAGTCGGGCAAGTCGAGGATGACGCCGAAGTGCCTGGCACGCACCCCAAAAGGCCACAATAGAATGCTTCAGCGTCATCCAGATTTGTGACTGGCAGCGCGAGGTGAAAAGGGGCGCAAAGAGTCCGTCATTTGCCTGTTTCCAACCAATCCTGCGCGTGCAGATAGTCGCGATACAGCTCCTCTTCGGGTGAGCCGGGTTTTGGCTGCCAATCGTACTGCCAGCGCACCCGCGGCGGCAGCGACATCAGGATGGATTCGGTGCGGCCGTCGGACTGCAGTCCGAACAGCGTGCCGCGGTCGTAGAGGAGATTGAATTCCACGTACCGCCCGCGCCGGTAAAGTTGAAACTCTCGTTGCCGGTCACCGTAGGGATGTTTGCGGCGTCGATCAACGATCGGTTTGTAGGCCGATAGAAAGTTGTCACCGACCGACTGCAGAAACGCGAAGCTGTCGTCAAAACCAGCGGCATTGACATCGTCGAAGAACAGGCCGCCGACACCGCGCGTTTCGTCGCGATGTTGGAGATAGAAGTATTCATCACACCAGGCTTTGTAGCGTGAATACAGATCCTCGCCAAAGGGATCGCACGACGCCTTTGCCGTCCTGTGCCAATGCACAACGTCTTCGCGGAACGGATAGCACGGCGTCAGATCGAAACCGCCGCCGAACCACCAAACGTCGCCAGTTTCTCCCGCACTAAAAAAACGGAAATTTGCGTGGGCGGTCGGGACGTAGGGGTTTTCGGGATGCAATACCAGGGATACGCCCACAGCGTGAAACGTCCTGCCAGCGAGCTCCGGTCGATGTTTCGTTGCCGACGCTGGCATCTCGTCGCCAAAAATATGAGAAAAACCAACACCGGCCTGCTCGAACACTTGCCCACCCAGTAACACGCGAGTTTCGCCACCGCCGCCGCCGGGTCGCTCCCAGACATCACGGGCAAAAGTTGCTCCGCCGTCTAGTTGCTCCAGCCCGGCGCAAATGCGGTTCTGCAGCGCCTGCAAATATTCTTTGACCTGATCGAGATTGCTCAAGCTTTTGTGCCCATACTTATCGGGGCCGCAATACTTTGCCGGTCGCCAGGATTCGGATTTCCGACGGACCCGAAGACGGCCCACAGTCGCCGGGTACGATGTAGTCTACTAGACCTCGGAATTGGCGGTGAAGGTCGAGTTGATCGCGTACGACAGGATGGTCACTCAGGTTGGCGCTCGTCGATACGATGGGAGACTGAACGGCGGTGCAAATTGACTGCGCAACGGGGTTCGTCGTGATTCTGATGGCAATCCCGTCGTTGTCGCCGCGGACAAGCGACGCGACTTTGTTGCCAGCCGGCACAATCCAGGTAACCGGATTTTCAGGGTCCGCGCCAGGCAGCGACTCATCGCCGGAGAGGTCGATCCAGCCATCGAACTGAGCCGCATTGGCGCCGATCAGGATAAGGCCTTTTGTCCGATCGCGCTGTTTGATTCTGAGCAACCGTTCTACCGCGTCGAGTTTATCCGGCAAGCAGCCCAGTCCGAACACACCTTCCGTTGGATATGCGATGATGCCGCCGCCGAGCAAAGTCTCTGCAGCTTTGTCCACACTCATGATCTCTCAGTCCCTAACTTTTCTTCGCGTTTTTTTCTTCGCTGATTTACGCGCGGACGTGGGCTTTTTCTTCGCGGTCTTACGCCCGGATTGGGGCTTCTTCTTACCGCGCCGGCCGCGGATTGGGGCGGCGGCGAGCAATTCGATGCACTCTTCGAGTGTCAACGATCCGGGTTCGCGATCTTTCGGTACACGAGCGTTCTTGGTTTTGTCGGTGATGTAGGGGCCGTAGCGTCCGTTCAGGACCTGAATGCCCTGTTCTTCGAAGTCCTGAATGATGCGATTCGCATCGGCAACTTTCTTTTCGTCGATCAGCTCGAGTGCGCGCGGGAGTTCGACGGTGTAGGGATCGTCTTCCTTCATCGACACGTATTTGTCGCCGTAACGAATATACGGGCCAAATCGCCCGATGCTCGCGGATACCGACAGTCCATCTGCCGTTGTGCCGAGTTTGCGTGGCAACTTGAACAGTGCCATCGCCGTGTCGAGATCGATTTCGTTCATTTTCTGGCCAGGACGCAGGCCGGCAAATTTTGGCTTTTCATCGTCGTCTTTAGTACCGATCTGTACGAACGGACCGTAACGACCCATACGCACCGTAACCGGTTTGCCACTCTTCGGGTCAGTGCCGAGCTCCCGGGCCTGTGCGACCTGTTCACGCGTAACCGAGTTTTCCTTTTCTTCGCAGAGCTTGCGGAAGGGCTGCCAGAATTCTTCCAGTAATGGAATCCATTCCTTTTCGCCGAGCGACACCAAGTCGAGGTCATCTTCGAGTTTGGCGGTAAAGTCATAGTCGACGTATTGCGTGAAATGCTCGGTCAGGAAGCTGATAACGATACGGCCGATATCTGTCGGAATGAATCGTTTTGCGTCCATCTCGACGTATTCACGGTTCTTCAATGTTGCGATGATGCTCGCGTAAGTCGAGGGTCTACCAATACCGTACTCTTCAAGCGTCTTAACAAGGCTGGCCTCCGTAAAGCGCGGCGGGGGCTCTGTGAAGTGCTGCTCGGGCCGCAGCTCGTCGAGCTTAATGGTGTCACCCTCTTCGATCTCGGGAAGCAATCGGTCGTTGTCATCGTCCTTGGAGTCATCTTTGCTTTCCTGATACACCGCTATAAAACCGGGCGCAACCAGAACGGAGCCATTGGCGCGCATGCGGTGTCCGGCGTCTTCCGGACCGGCCGCCATCTCGATAGCAACCGTGTCGAACACGGCCGGCACCATCTGACAGGCCATGGTGCGCTTCCAAATCAGGGAATACAGCTTGAACTGGTCCTCGTCGAGCACCGATTTCAGATCGTCCGGTGTTCGTGCCGCCGAGGTAGGGCGCACTGCCTCATGGGCTTCCTGCGCGTTCTTGGCTTTGGTTTTGAATGTGCGCGGTGCGTCAGGCACGTTTTCGGCGCCGTAACGTTCCGCGATCACCTCGCGAATCTCGGTAACTGCAATTGCGGCGAGAGTGACCGAGTCGGTACGCATATAAGTTATTAATCCGACCTGGTCTTCACCCGGCAGGGCGATGCCTTCATACAGTTTCTGTGCAACGCGCATAGTGCGTTGAGTATTAAAGCCGAGTTTTCGCGAAGCTTCCTGTTGCAGTGTCGAGGTTGTAAACGGTGCCGTAGGGTTGCGACGGCGTTGCCGTTTGGTGACGCTTAGTACAGAGAATTCACCGCCAGCAGCGTCGAGTATGGTTTTCTCGACCTCACGCGCGGCGTCCTCGTTCTCGAAACTGAATTGCTCAAGCTTGTTGCCCTGGTAAGCAGTCAGGCGTGCTGCGAACGACTGTTCATTCTTGCTTACGTCTGCCTCGATCGACCAGTATTCACGCGTATTGAAGGCCTCGATTTCCAGTTCGCGTTCGACGATCATGCGCAACGCGGGGCTTTGGACGCGCCCGGCAGAGAGGCCGCGCTGGACCTTTTTCCACAATAACGGTGACAGGTTGAAGCCAACGAGGTAATCGAGAGCCCGGCGCGCCTGTTGCGCGCCGACGAGGTCACCCGAGATGGCGCGAGGATTGGCGACGGCATCCCGGACAGCCTGTTTGGTGATCTCGTGAAAAACGACGCGATGCACAGCCTTATTTTCGAGCGCGTTCCTTTCTTTCAACAGCTCGACCAAGTGCCACGATATAGCTTCGCCTTCGCGGTCCGGGTCAGTTGCGAGGTACAAGGCGTCGGCATTTTTCAACGCCCGAATTATCGCGTTAACGTGTTTTTCATTGCGCTCGATGATCTGATACTTCATCGCAAACTGGTTGTCGGTATCGACGGCGCCTTCCTTCGGTATCAGATCTCGTACATGGCCATAGGAAGCGAGGACAGCAAAGTCGTCGCCCAGGTACTTGCTGATCGTACTGGCCTTGGCGGGCGATTCGACAATTACGAGATTCTTCGACATTTTCTGATTTGCGATCCTTTTCTCAGATTCATCGGCCCACAAACACGAAACCGCGAACTGTGCCGCGGTTGAATTACAGGCTTGTTAGCGACGTGTCAAGAAAATCGCACAGACGTCAGTGGACGAGGTCGGCGCCTTCCTCGAAAACCAGGTCTTCCATACGAGCATACGCGAGTTCCTGCCCGGGCTGGCTGAACAGTACCATCAGGACCACCCATTTGATCTGCTCTACATCAATATCCTCAGATTCGAGGGCCAAGAGGCGGTCAACCAGGAGCTCGCGCTGCGGCGGCGACAGAATGCCGGTCTGTTCAAGGTAGGTAATGTAACCACGGCAATAGGGGTCAAGCCGCTGGTGCTCGAAGTCGTTATAGATACGAGTGCCGTGCGCAGACAAGTTACTGTAATTGAGGCTGTCCTGATGCTCTGTAAGACCATCCAGCCACACGAGTGCGCGGTCGATTTCGTTATCGCCAAAGCCTGCCCACGACAACTCCATGCGCAGTTCATTCTGGTCGGGTTCGGGGTCTTCTTCTGTGTCGACGTAGGAGTCAAACAGGTACATCAGTACGTCGAGAACGTTTTCTTTCATGCCTGGAGCTGCTCCTTATCTTCAAGCAATTAATGCGTAGCGTCCGCCGGACAGTGATTCAACTTCACCATGAAGCTCCAGGATCAGAAGCATGGAGGAAAGCTGGTCAATCGTCAATCCGGATTGACTCTCGAGGTCATCGATGGTCGTCGGGTCGTAGCTCAGGACTTTACGCAGCTCGCAGTAGTCAATGTCGTTCTCGGGCAG
>JADFHE010000004.1:31576-71001 GCA_022567295.1 Pseudomonadota bacterium
GGATCAGAAGCATGGAGGAAAGCTGGTCAATCGTCAATCCGGATTGACTCTCGAGGTCATCGATGGTCGTCGGGTCGTAGCTCAGGACTTTACGCAGCTCGCAGTAGTCAATGTCGTTCTCGGGCAGCGGCGTCTTGTTCTGCGTTGATTCCATTACACTTTGTTGCAAATGACCGGTCAGCGGAGCGAGTTCGACGACAATATCGTGTGCGGTTTCAACAAGCTTTGCGCCCTGTCGAATAAGTTCGTGGCAACCCCGTGCCAGTGGATTATGGATAGAACCAGGCAGGGCGAACACCTCTCGTCCCTGTTCAGCGGCGAGGCGCGCCGTTATCAACGAGCCACTGCGGCGGGCTGCCTCGATGACCAGTGTACCGAGGCAGAGTGCACTGATGAGTCGATTGCGTTCGGGAAAATGCCGGCGATCGGGGGGTGCGCCGAGCGGGTATTCAGTGACCAGCGCACCGCTGGCTGCAATCTGATGGGCAAGATCGTGATTTTGTGCCGGGTATACACGATCAATACCGTGACCGAGGAGCGCAATGGTTTTGGCACCGGCGTCCAGGGCGCCACGATGTGCGGCGGTGTCGATTCCCTGCGCGAGGCCACTGACGATTGCGTAGCCGCTTTTGGCCAGATGCCGGGAGAACTCCACGGCGTTCTGTGTTCCGCCCCGAGTCGGGTTACGGCTGCCTATGATGGCGAGCGCCGGCAGATGCAGCACTTCGATGTCACCATTGACGTACAACAACAGGGGCGGGCCGCTGCACTGCGTCAGCATTTCCGGATAGTCGTCGTGTCCGTAAACGACGATCGAGTGGGCGTCGGCCTCGAGCCAGTGTTGCGCTGACTTGATTGCATTCTGATCTGGCGAGGCTATGGCGCACGCTTTCTTTTCGGGCAATCCCGCATCGCGGAGGCGACCCTCGCCCTGCCGAACGATTGCGTCGATGTCGCCAAAGCGCTGTTTCAGTCTGAGTAACTCGGCGACTCCCACATAGGCGTGCGCCAGAATCAGCCAGTCACGGTTAATCATGAAGTGGCCCAGTGAGTCTTACCATACTAATGATAACGCCGGGCGCGATGCAGCGAGCATTCATTTCTTCTGCAATTGGCAAAAAAAAGCGGCACCGACAGGTACCGCTTGATACTGACTTTGCAAGAAGTTTCAGATCGGATTACGAATCGCGTCGTGAATATGAATGGCAGCCGTTGCCTCCATGATCAGACCGTAGCTAATTCGATCATAGGTCTTGAATACCATTACTGTCCCTGCTTCTTCGTCCGGAAGTTTGACTCTGCCGCCGCCGAATCGATCGGCAACGACTTTACCCGACTGAAATACAGTCAAGACATCACCAACCGACAGACCATCCCGGGAACCGCGGTTCATGACGACGACATGGTACTGGCCAATTTGCGACACGCCGCCAACGACCGAGATAATTCGACCGTCGATGTTGTTGCTCGGCGCTCGCGGGAAGAAATTCAATGGAACATCGACAGATGCCGGCAGCAGACGGTCGCCCGATACGGCTTCCCGGGACGTGCTGGTCAGTGCAACGGTCGCCGGATCACCGGCCCGTCGCAGGCGACCCTCGCCAAACAGGATGCCGTGATAACCGATCAGTTGATTGTCATCCGGATCGACCAAGGGGTCGCCTACATGAACCAGGTTGTAGCGCGAGCCGGGCAAATCGCCGGTGATGCCGCGTACGTAAACCTCGTTACCTGCCGAGGCAATCAAATGATCACCTCGCGTCGCGAGTAAGTACGGCAAGTTCTTGGCTTGCGACTTTTCGAGTACCACACCTGAACTCAGGAATGCAACAACATCTTCGTAAGGAATACTGGTTACGGCCTGCGACAGGGGCGTTATGCGTGCCTGTGGCGACATCCGGTACGTTGAGGCGCGTATGTTGGTGATGCGGGTCTGTCCATCTATGTAAACGAGGCCCAGAACATCGCCCGGATATATAAGGTGTGGATTAACTATGTCCGGGTTGACATACCAGATTTCGGGCCAATACCAAGGGTCCTTGAGGAACTCCGCGGCGAGGTCCCACAGCGTATCTTCGACTTGTACGACATACTCGTCCGGGTGACCTTCGGCCAGAGGTACGGGTTCGTTGATGCGCTCGAGAACCGGTTCGTACTGGGCGGCAGTTGTGCTCGTCGACGCTGTGCCGCTTTGCGACTGAGTCGTCGAGGCAGTGGATACGGAGCTTTGCGGCTCGTAGCTGCCTCCGGACGGATTTGAAGAACATCCGGCCATCGCGGCAGCCAGCGTGACCGTGGCCAGCCAGAGGCTAATGTTCAGGCAATTTTTGCTAAGAGACATAATTTGCGATTGCTCCATACAATGTTGAGTTTGGGCCCGTCGTTATAAGGCGTTGCTATACTATGGTCGTTCCGGTACTGCCGAGGCTGCTAATTACGTCACATTTCCGGCCCCAGATAGCATCCGGAAGGGCCTATTTCAGGCGGCATTGTCTGACATCTTATTCAATAAAGTCAAACATTTAGGTCACTTTTTGGGTAATTCAGGCGAAATATTGCCTGATTTATTATGTTTCAAAGGATTGATTTTGACCCAAAACAGAGTCGTTTGGCTTATGTTCAAATTATGGCGAAACTAAAGATTCTCGAGTTCCCTGACCCCCGTCTCAGGACCAAAGCGACCCCAGTGGATGTCGTTGACGACAAATTGCGCGCCTTAGTCGACGATATGTTTGAAACCATGTACGCGGCATCGGGCATCGGGCTTGCCGCTACGCAAGTCGATGTTCACAAGCGCCTGTTGGTGGCAGACGTCTCCGCCGACAACGACGATCCCTATGTGCTGATCAATCCGGAGATTCTCGAGAAAGAGGGCACTATTGTGACCGATGAGGGCTGTCTGTCCGTGCCGGGCTTCTACGAAGAGGTCGAGAGAGCCGAACACATAAAAGTGCGCTTTCTTGAACGCGATGGGACGGAGGTTAAGTTGGAGGCGACGGGTTTGCTTGCGGTTTGCATCCAGCATGAGGTCGACCACCTCGATGGCAAACTGTTCGTCGACTACCTGTCCGAAGCGAAGCGGCAACGCATTCGCAAAAAGCTGTTGAAGGAGCGACGTCAGCAGGCCGCAGTCATCGCCTAGGTTGTTAGCATTGAGCATCCCCCGCATAGTATTTGCCGGTACGCCGGAGTTCGCGCTTGCTTCGTTGACCGCGTTGGTTGCATCAGGATCGTTGCCTGTTGCCGTCTATACTCAGCCCGATCGGCCCGCGGGTCGCGGCAGGCGAACAACTGCCAGTCCGGTGAAACGCTATGCCAAGGCCAACGACATTGCGGTGTTGCAGCCAGAGACTTTGCGCGACGAGTCCGCTGCTGCTGAACTGAAAGCACTGCAGCCCGATGTCCTGATCGTAGCGGCGTACGGCTTGATTCTGCCGCAAAATGTTCTTGATATTCCGGCACACGGATGCCTGAATGTGCACGCGTCGGTGTTGCCGCGCTGGCGAGGCGCGGCACCGATACAGGCAGCGATCCTTGCCAACGACCCGACGGCCGGTGTCAGTCTCATGCGCATGACCGCGGGCCTGGATTGTGGTCCGGTATATTCCGCACGTACCGTCACAATTGGGAGTGACGAAAATGCGGGCGAATTGCACGATCGCCTTGCCGATCTGGGGGGCGAGCTGCTCGTTGCTGATCTTGAAAAAATTCTCGATTCAGAAATCGCGCCGATGGAGCAGGATGAAGCATTGGCGACCTATGCGGCCAAGATACAAAAACAGGACGCCGAGCTTGACTGGACGCTGCCGGCCGACGAGTTGCGGCGCCACATCCGGGCTTATAATCCGGAACCCGGCGCATTCTTCTTTGCCGGCGATCCGGTACGGGTCAAAGTCTGGCAAGCACAGGTCGTTCGCGACGTCGACGCCAGGCCAGGTACGTTCGTGCAATACGACAGTGACAGTATCGTCGTTGCCTGTGGCCGCGATGGGCTACGGCTACAGTCGCTGCAGCTGCCTGGTAAGCGTCGTGCACCTTCGCATGAGTTCGTAACTCAGATCGATCTGCGTGGATGAAAACCACTGGTGCCATAGTCAGGGCAGTTGCTGCCGAGGTAGTCGACGGCGTCGTTAACGATGGCCGATCGCTGGACGTCGCTATCACGGAGAACGAGGCGCGCGTTACGCCTGACAATCGTTCGTTGTTGCGCATGCTGTGCTATGGAACTTTGCGGCAACACTGGCGACTGCAAAGTTGGATAGATCAACTGATCAGTAAGCCGCTTCGGAAGCGAGATCGCGTCGTTAATTCACTGCTTGCTGTTGGCCTGTATCAGATCGTCGAGATGCGTATTCCCGATCACGCAGTAGTGTCCGAAACGGTTGCAGCGACCAGGGTATTACGACGGCCGAAGCTCTCGGGACTGGTCAACGCGTGCTTGAGACGATTCAATCGCGAGGATCTTGTATCAGGCGATCCGGCCGACGAACAGGCTGAGTGGAATCACCCGACATGGCTGATTGAAAGGATAAAGAAAGACTGGCCCGGTGACTGGCAAGCGATATTGGCAGCGAATGACGAGCGCGCCCCCATGTGGCTGCGGGTAAACGCAGCAAAAGTTTCCGCGAACCAGTATCTGGATCGTCTTCGCGATGTCGGCATGGATGCCGAAACAATTGACGGTATTCCGGACGCCGTGCGTCTGGCAGAACCGCAGATGGTCGAAAATCTTCCCGGTTTTGCTGACGGCGAGACATCAGTGCAGGATGCGGCGGCGCAAATCGCGGCGCGCTGGCTGCTCAAAGACAGGTTATCGCACAGCGTCACGTGTCGCGTGCTGGATGCCTGCGCAGCGCCCGGCGGCAAAAGCGGTCACCTGCTGGAAGTGGGTGGCGATGACATAGTGCTGGTTGCCGTCGACAGCGATCCGACACGTATCGCGAGACTCGCGGAAAACCTGGCCCGCATTGGTCGCAATGCAACCATAATCGCTGCCGATGCATCGAAACCAGAGGGATGGTGGGACGGAATGCCGTTCGACGGCATCTTGCTGGACGCGCCGTGCTCGGCGTCGGGCGTAATTCGGCGCCATCCGGACATTAAATTGCTGCGACGAGAGAGCGACCTTGGTCATCTGACGACCCTCCAACTGGGCGTTCTGGGGGCGCTTTGGCCGTTACTCGCTCCAGGGGGGCTGCTGTTGTACGCCACCTGCTCGGTCATTGCGGCGGAGAATGACGAGGTGGTGGGACAATTCTTGAAGGACCATGACGACGCTGTCGAAAACGATGTGTTGCCAAATAACAACATCCGCGATCTAATGCGGAGGAAGGCGTGTGGTTACCAGATTTTGCCGGGTACGGCAGGACTGGATGGTTTTTACTATGCCGCCTTACAAAAAAAGAAGGTTTCCTGAAGATACTGATGTCCTGGCCTACCATTATCGATCGCTTCAAGTTGTTGCGCCGCTCTGCGTTGGCGCTTCTGGTTGTGCTCGTATTGGGTACCGGCCTCGCACAGGAAAACATCGAACGTGAGGGCTATTTTGAGGTCAGGTCCGCATCGACGCAGGCGATAGGCGGTGTCCATAGGCTGGACGCTCGGCTGCAGCTCATATTGAGCAGTGAGGCGTTAGCGGCGCTGGAAAACGGCGTCACGCTGACCATTGAAATGCAAATACAAGTCATTCGCGTAAGACGTTTCTTGATCGATAGTGTTGATGCTGAGCTCGCTGTCCGGCACGAGCTTGAATTCCGCCCTTTAAGTCAACGCTACATCGTCAAGAATCTGAACAGTGGAGATCAGGACTCCTTCGCAACGCTCTACTCTGCGCTGAACAGCCTGGGTCGCGTCCAGGGATTGCCCGTGATTGACGATGCATTGCTCCTTCCAGACCGGTCCTATCGAGTGCGCCTGCGGGCGATGCTCAACACACAGCAATACCCTGCGCCGTTGCGACTCCTGTTTTTCTGGCGAGGTCGGTGGCAGTTACAAAGCGAATGGTTCGAATGGTTGTTAGAACGCTAAAGCGCATATTTTTCACGATAATGGGTGTGGCCGGTGTCACGCTGGTTTTCGTCGCTCTGTACCTGCTTACGCAAACCGTTCAAAAATCAGACGATTTTGATCGCCTGCAAGACATCATCCTGGTAATCAATATTGCCGGCGGCATCATCCTTGTTTTGATATTGATCGCCAATCTGTGGCGACTGTTGCGGGATTACCGTGAAAACGTTCCTGGCGCAAAGCTCAAAGCACGCATGGTTGGCATGTTTGTTGGCCTTGCGGTGCTGCCACTGATCGTCGTTTTCTATTTTTCAATTCAATTCATTAATCGCGGTATCGACAGCTGGTTCAACGTACAGGTTGAAGAAGGACTCGAAAATGCGTTGGCTTTGAGTCGTGCCGCGATAGAGTTTCGAAAGCGGCAAAATCTCTATGCTACGAAGCAAGTTGCGCAGCAGCTTGCCGTAGTACCCGATCGCCAGCTGATCTTCGAACTCAGCGTGTTGCGTCGCGAAAGTGGTGCGACTGAGATGACGTTGTACGGTGACAGCAACAGAATTCTCGCGAGCAGCACGGACAGCGGTATTGCTGCATTTCCCAAGCCGCTGACCGAGGAAGTGGCGTTACAGATGCGGCAGGACAGGCCGTTCGTGAGTCTTGAGCCGCTAAGCACTGGAAATGTGGAAATTCGTACGGCCGTGTCGTTTACGTATCGCGGTAATCGCCTGCGTCAGTCACGCACTCTTCAAGCGTATTTCCCGGTCGAAGAAAGGCTCGGAAAAATGATCAACAGCGTCGAGAATTCGTATTCAGAATATCAGCAACTGACGTTTTTCCGTGAAGACCTGAAGGACTTGTTAACCCTGACGCTAGCCTTCGTTCTGCTGCTCAGTTTGCTCGCGGCGATCTACGGTGCGTTCGTACTGTCACAGCGGTTGGTCGCACCTATTCAGGACCTCGTGGCGGGCACACGTGCTGTCGCCATGGGCGACTTCGACACCCGCCTGCCGACACCAACAAAGGATGAGATTGGTTTCCTGATTAGCTCATTCAATGATATGACACAACGACTTGCGACGGCGCGGCGCGAAGCGACGCTCAGTCAGGCGCTGGTTGAGGCTGAGCGTACCAACCTCGAGGTGATTCTTGCCCGCCTTTCAACGGGCGTCCTGGCCCTGGATTCTGACCTGAAAATCCGTACAGCAAATCAGGCGGCGGGCTCAATTCTCGGCGTGACTCTTGAGAACAGAACAGGTGAGGCGCTCCGCGACGTTGCGAAGGGGATGCCGCTGCTGGAGCAGTTCGTGGACGTTGCATGTGTGCATCTCGATGCCGGTGAGACGGAGTGGCGCGAACAGATTGTATTGCGCGGCGATGTCGGTCGACGTGTTCTAACGTGCGCATGTACGACTCTGCCGGGAGACGAAGACAATGCGGCTGGATACGTCATCGTTTTCGATGATATTACGGCATTGTTGCAGGCACAGCGGGATGCTGCCTGGGGCGAGGTTGCACGCCGGCTCGCGCATGAAATCAAGAATCCGTTGACGCCGATTCAATTGTCGGCTGAGCGTATGCGCCGCAGATACCTGAAGACGATGGACGAGGACGAAGCGAAGATTCTCGATCGAGCGACACACACGATCGTGCAGCAGGTTGAGGCAATGAAGGAGATGGTCAATGCCTTCAGCGACTACGCGCGGGCGCCGGACATGGATTTCAGCAGCTTTGATCTCGATAAGCTCGCGCACGAAATTGTTGATCTGTACCGGGCTCAGGAAAGCGACGTCGAAATCGTACTGACGTCCGATCCGGCAATGCCGCTGGTCGATGGGGATATGGGCCGTGTACGGCAAATGCTTCACAACCTCATTCGTAACGCGGTCGAAGCGCTTGAAGGGACCGTCGATGGTCGCATCGATGTGCAGATCGGTACCGGGGAATTCGATGAAGTCGAGGTCGTGCAGATTCGAGTTGAGGATAACGGCCCTGGATTCCAGGCCGGGACGATGAGCCAGGTGTTCGATCCCTATGTGACGACCAAGCCGAAGGGCACGGGCCTGGGCCTGGCAATCGTTAAGAAACTCGTGGAGGAGCACATCGGCACTATTCGCGCGAGGAACCGGAGTGATGGGGGAGCAGTGATCAGCATCCGCTTGCCGCTGAATGAGGCGGCCAGGGAAATGATGATTGCCAAGGCGCCAGGACGGGCCGACATAAGGAGGGAACAGACATGAGCAATCCTCATGTATTGGTCGTTGATGACGAAGAAGATATTCGTGCGTTGATTCAGGACATCCTGTCGGATGAAGGCTATGGAGTTACCGTTGCCGCGAACGCCGCGGAAGCACGAGCAGCGCGAGCGACACGCAAGTTCGACCTTATCTTGCTGGACATCTGGATGCCGGATACGGATGGCATTACCTTGTTGCGCGAGTGGTCTGATGGCGGCGATCTGAGTTGCCCTGTTGTCATCATGTCCGGTCACGGCACGGTTGATACCGCGGTTGAGGCGACCAGGCTGGGAGCGTTTGACTTCGTCGAGAAGCCACTGTCGCTGGCTAAACTCCTGCGAACAGTGGAAGCGGCACTGGAATCGGCAGGCAGGCAGTCCCGTGTTGCGCGCCGCTTGTTGCCATCGTTGCTCGCGCCGGTCGGCCGCAGTGAAATTATGAAGGCCTTGCGCGAACGAGTGCAGCAATATGCACGTCATGACAGTTTTGTGTTGTTGAGCGGCGAGGCCGGTACCGGTCGCGGCGCGTTCGCTAGATATATGCATGCGCTGAGCCGACGAGCGGACGAGTCGTTGACAAGCCTTACGGCTGCATCGGTAACGGAAAGTCGTGCAGAGGAACAATTACTGGGCCGCGAAGACGGGGGCGAAGTAACGGCCGGTGCGTTCGAGCGAGCGTCGGATGGCACGCTGGTTATCGATGAGCTTTCGGATCTCAACAGTGCTGCGCAGAAAATACTTCTAGGTGTCGTCGAAGACGGCCAGTTCACACGGATCGGCGGGTCTGCACCTGTAAAGGTGAAGGCTAGAATCGTTGCGACGGTCCGCGTAGATTACGAGGCCCTTATTGAGTCAGGCCAGCTGCGCCGCGATCTTGTCGCACAGTTAGGTGTCCTGAGCTTGAGAATCCCGCCATTGCGTGATTACTCTGAGGATGTGCCGGAGTTGCTGACATACTACGTTGACAAACTGGTCGACGCCGAGGGCCTGACGTTCAGGCGCTTCAGCGTCGCCGCGCAAAATCGGCTGCGTAATTATCCGTGGCCGGACAATGTCCGCGAACTGAAGCAACTTGTCAGGCGCCTGCTCTTGTCGGGCAGCAGCGAGGATATTGGGCTCGGCGAAGTTGAAGCTGAGATAACCGCGGTCACGCCGGTAAACGAACCGTTGGTAAAACAGGACTTGCTGGCGTTACCGTTACGCGAGGCGCGCGAACACTTCGAACGTTCTTATTTGCAACAACAACTTGTGCTTTGTGATGGCAAGGTAGGGCAACTGGCGAAGCGAGTGGGAATGGAGCGGACTCACTTGTACCGGAAACTTCGATCACTGGGTGTCAACTTCAGGTCTGTTGGGCGCGACGACTAGCTGGTGTGGCTCGACCGGGCCTCGATCGATTGGCAGCAGCTTTCCATCCGGCAGAAATTGGATCCCCGGATCACCAAAGTCCTCAATACTCAGGCCGCGGATCAAATTCAGTGCGCGCTGTTTTTGGTCAATGCTGGGACCCGCCGGTCGTCGCTGGACTGTTGATGTAATTTCGCCCGCTATAAATACGCCGTCGCCATCGAGTGTCACCGTGAGAATCGGTGCGATTCCCTTTGTTCCCGCCACGCTGATGCCGTAGTACGTAGCGAAGTTGCCCAGGCTATAAGCAATCAGCCGGTCGTTGTAACGCTCCATACCGCGTACGACATGCGGTCCGTGCCCGATGACCAGGTCGGCGCCGGCATCGATGACGCCCCGCGCGAACCAGACCACGTCGCCGCGAGGCTCGCCGTAATACTCTTCTTCTGCAAAGGGAACGTGCAATGCATCGGCGCCTTCGGCACCGCCGTGAAACGAAACGACGACGATGTCGTGCGCTGCCGCGATCGTTGCGACCGTCGCAAACGCCAGCTCGTAGTCGAGCATCAAGTTGGAGTTCCTGGTAACAGCGTAGGCGAGGAACGCGATCCTGAGTCCATGCGCTTCAAAACTCGCAATGTCTCCCTCTCGCCCCGAGTGGTACATGCCGCGTGCCGCGATCGCTTCCATGCTGCTGGTCCGGCCCTCCTCGTCGAAGTCGCGCGCGTGATTATTGGCGAGACTGAGCACGTCGAACCCGGCACCCTTGAAGTGGTCGGCGTAACGAGTGGGTGAGCGAAACAGATAGCAAGCTCTCGGGTTGTTGCATTTCTTTGCTGGCAGGCCACCATCGATGAGCACGCCCTCGAGATTGCCGAACGCGATATCAGCCGCAGAAATCACCTTCCTTACGTCCGCCAAAAAAGTGACGCCGTCATCGTCCGGCAAGTGATTCTCGGGGTAGTCCGTCCCAAGCATCATGTCACCGACAGATGCGATACTGATGCGCAAGGTCGATTTGTCCGGCGCGGGAGGGGATGGCGGCGCAGTCGGCCGGGGTGCTGCATCAGGCACCGGTGCAGAAACCGGTGCCGGTGGCACGCTCGCGCACGCCGCGAGCTGCAACAAGGCGAAGCAGAAGAATAGTCGCGCTGATCTAGTCACCGAGTCGAATACGCATGACGTCAATCTTGGCCGCGCGCAGCCTGCTGCGCGTCATATTCAGTTCATCAAGGTCGTCTATCGGTCCAACATAGACACGGTAATAATCGCGATTATTGACCTTCGCACGCTGGACGCGCGATTCGATGCCGTGCAATGCGAGTTCGGCCCGTCGTCTGTCAGCGTCGATATGGGTCGAAAATGAGCCGGCCTGCAACAAATACAATCCGGGCTCCTCGATGGCCTGCGGTTCGACATCTTCGTCGACGGCGGGCTCCTCGTCGGCTACAATTATTTCAAATGCAGGTAACAATTCGTAGAATTCGAAGCGCTTCCTCGCCGGCACCTCAGTAACCGGCTTGATGGCTGGCGTTTCGCCATTGTTATCGAGGGCGCTTTCCGCCCTGGCGGGTTGCGACTCTGCCGCGGCAATTGCGACCACGGGTTCGCGGTCCTTAACGTAAATGGCGAACGCGACGGACAGGCCGATCGCAAGACCGAATATCATCCACACCCAGCCCGGGTATTCGTTCCGCTTATTACGGCGACTGGAACGCCTTTTGCTGCGCTTTGCCATTACATCTCTTCTGGCGCGGAGACGCCGAGAATCGCAAGGCCATTCGCGACAACGATCCTTACGGCGGCATACAGTGCAAGCCGGGCGTCGCGCAGATTGGCGTCATCGCCCAATACCTTGTGGGCGTTGTAGCTGGAATGAAAGTCGCTGACCAGGTCCCGAAGGTAATGCACCAACGTTTGCGGCGCGCGGTTCTTTGCAGCGAGTTCTACGATCTCAGGGTAACGGCTCATCGCTGACAGCAGCGCTTTTTCCTGCGGCGCAACTAGTTTGTCGAGATTAGTGCGGCCATTGTCCTGATCCCAGTACAGGTCCAGTTCGTCCGCTTTGCGAAATACGCTTGCGATGCGCGCGTGTGCGTACTGAATATAGAACACGGGATTGTCATTTGACTGCGATGTTGCGATGTCGAGGTCAAATTCGAGGTGTTGGTCGTTTGAACGCATTACGTAGTAGAAACGGGCCGCGTCATTGCCGACTTCGGCGCGCAGCTTGCGCAAGGTGTCGAATTGTCCAGAGCGTGTGGACATTGCTACCTTTTTGCCGCCGCGATACAAAGATACGAACTGCACCAACTCCACTTCAAGGTCGTCACCCGGATAACCCATCGCCTCAAGTCCCGCACGTACTCTGGCAACATACCCGTGGTGGTCCGCGCCGAGGATGTCGATCAGATAATCGAAGCCGCGTTCGCGCTTGTCAAAGTGATACGCAATATCGGATGCGAAGTAGGTCTTGGCGCCATTCGCGCGAATAACCACCCGATCTTTTTCATCGCCGAAGTCTGTCGCCGGAAACCAGGTTGCACCGTCTTTCTTGTACAGCAAGCCACGTTCTTCGAGCACAGTGAGTGCGTCGTCGATACGGCCTGACTTCGCCAAGCTTTGTTCCGAGTACCATTGGTCGAACGTGACGCCGAAATCGGCAAGATCGTCCTCAATTTCGGCGCGAATTGACTCGAGCGACTGCTGCCGGATCTGATCGAAACCGTCCTCGCCTTGCAGGTCTGATGCCTTCGCAATCAGTGCATCAACGTAGGCATCCCAGTCGTCCTCCGATTCCTGGTCGGGGAGCCCTTGCAGAACGTCGTCTGCATTGGGTAGGACAAGTCCACCCGTATCAATTTCTCCGGCAATGTCTCTGATGTACTCACCGCGATAACCGGCTTTCGGAAACGGGACGCTAATGCCGTTCGCCTCAAGCCACCTTAACCAGACACTGGCGCCGAGAATATCCATTTGGCGGCCAGCGTCATTGACGTAGTACTCACGGTGCACCTGGTATCCGGTTGCTTCGAGGAGATTACCGACCGCCGCGCCGAAAGCGGCGAGGCGGCCATGGCCTACATGCAGTGGACCGGTCGGATTTGCTGAAATGAATTCGAGCAAAATCTTCGGGCTTTCTTTTTTCGCCTGCCGCCCATAGGCATTGCCCGCGTCCAAAATTGAACCTAGCTCAGCGTGAAATGCTGCTGCGCTCATGTGGAAATTAATAAATCCCGGGCCGGCAATTTCGATCTTGGTAATCTGCTCGTCGGTACCGAGAGCGTCAACAATGCGGGTTGCTATATCACGCGGGTTCTTGCGTGTCGGTTTGGCCAGTTGCAGGGCGACATTGCTGGCAAAGTCGCCATGCCGGGCGTCGCGCGTGCGCTCGACAGTGGTTTCGACAGCAAGGTCGGCTGCGGCCTCTGCCAGTTCTGGAAGCCCGGCAAGCGCATCGTTAACCAGTTTTGCAACTATGTGTTTCATTGGGTGTTCTGGTGTGGTCTGGCGAGGCGGCAATTCTACCGGGTTATTAGTATCTGTATAGACCCCGCTAAAAAAGTTCGCCCGGATCGACGTCAATGGACCAGCGAACCTTTCGAGCCGATGGGTCGGCCTCCAGCATCGGGCGAAGGATTCGTAGTGCCCGGTGCAATGTTGATCGATCGCTGCTTTGCAACAACAGCTGTGCCCGATAACGGCCGGCCTTGCGCGCCATCGGAGCATCGACCGGGCCGAGTATTCGTAACGCCTCGTTCGCCTCGGCGGCGAGATGACGTCGTGCTACATCCAAAAATCGGTGGGCATCGGCTTTTTGATGCGCCGCGGAGCGCAGCAATGCGAGACGAGTGAACGGCGGCCAGCGAGTGATTTCCCTTTCTGCCAGAGCGTCATCGGCGATCTGGCTATACCCGCCTTCGATCAACGTGCTCCAGAACTCGTTTTCCGGAAACGCGGTCTGAATCAGCACTTCACCTGGTCGGCTCTCGCGTCCTGCTCGACCTGCGACCTGAATGATGGATTGCGCCATGCGCTCGGCACTGCGAAAATCTGTGCCGAACAACCCCTGGTCCGCGTTGACGATGCCGACCAGACTCAAATTCGGGAAATGGTGTCCTTTGGACAGCATCTGAGTGCCGACGAGAATGTTCGCGTGACCGAGCGTGGCACTTTCCAGCGCTTCGTGCATCGCGCCCTTCTGTTGCGTGCTGTCGCTGTCGATGCGGCTTATGGCAACGTCCGGAAACCTGGTGCGCAACGACTCTTCCAGGCGCTCGGTGCCTTCGCCCAGCGGTTTGACCGTCTCTCCGCATTCATCGCATTGTTCCCTGAGCGGGCGGCAAGCACCACAGTGATGGCATTGCAGTTGCCGACTCCGGGCATGAACGGTCAACCGCGAGTCGCAACGATCGCAGCCGGCGATGTGTCCGCAATTGCTACAAATCAACGTCGGCGCGAAGCCACGGCGATTAAGGAACAGCAAGATCTGGCCGCCGTCGTGCAAGTGTTTTTGTATCGCCTCTGCCAGCGGTTCGCTAATGCCGTCAGTTGCCGGTGAGCGCACCGTATCGATCAAGCGCATTACCGGCGGTTTGGCCTCGCCGGCGCGCGCCGGCAGGATAATGTGCTCATACGTGCCATTGCGGCAGTGCTGTAGCATTTCGAGCGTTGGCGTTGCGCTACCGAGAATAACGGGTATATCCAGACGTTTTGCTCTGGCGATGGCCAGGTCGCGGGCGGAGTAGCGCAAACCTTCCTGCTGTTTGAAAGAGTGATCATGTTCTTCGTCGACGATGATCAGTCCTGGCTTATTGAGTGGAGTGAAAATCGCCGAGCGCGTTCCGACGACAAGTCGCGCGGCACCCGATCGTGCTGCGCGCCACGCCGCCAGACGTGCATTATTGGAAAGCCCTGAGTGCAGCAAGGCCGGTTCGATTCCCAGCCGGTCTGTGAGGCGAGCAACGAGTTGCGGCGTCAAGCCAATTTCAGGGACAAGAATAAGGACCTGCCTACCCTGTTCCAGAATGTTGCGGACGCGTTGCAGATAGACCTCGGTTTTGCCGCTGCCGGTCACACCGTCCAGTAAGAAAACGCCGAACTGATCGCTGGCGCGTAATATTTCCAGGGCCCGCTCCTGATCCGCATTGAGGGTCAGGTCCGGGCTTTGCTCACTGGCCAGCCGCTCGTCGAAGTCTTCGGCGCGTACTTCAAAAATTGATAGCAGCCCTTTCTCCCCCAAGCGCTTCGCCGCTCTGCGCCACGTTGGCAGCGTGTCGGTCAGCAGGTCCGCATCCAGGCCATCTCCACCCGCGTCGATCAGTGCCTCGAGCAATTCGGCTTGTCTGGGCGCACGCTGCGCCAGCATATCAATGTTCTCTTGTGCGCCAGAATCTGTGATCGCTACTCGCTCAACCGTTGGATGCAACGGTTTTCCTTGCCGCAGCAGTGCGGGCAGAGCGGCAGAGACGACCTCTCCGATAGGGTGGTGGTAATAGTCGCTCGCGAACCGGATCAGCCAGAGGTCCGGGTCCGACAGTATGGCGTTTTCGTCCAGAACCCTGCTGCAGCGCCGGATCCTGGCAGCAGAGATAACAGATTCGTATGCATGTGCTGTAACCATCCCGATGTGCTGGCGTCGTCCGAACGGAACCAGCACCCGGCAGCCGACGGCGGGTACCGGGCCGGAAGCTGGTGGCAGGTAGTCGAAGTCCCGCGACAACGGGACGTTGACGGCAACTTTGAGTATGGTGCTATCGCTCACTTTATTTTACATAATCCTCAGGTTCCAGGTCTCAATCCTGTCAACTGTGGCGCTGCTCGGACGTTAAACAGGAGAGACAACTTAGATCAACACGTGGTGGAGTCAAGGGATATGACCGCAGACCTGGCAGTTTTTACGGTATCGTGCAGCCGTAAGTCGACAGGAGCACGGACACTGCATAAGGAACGGCAACTTGACCAGTTTCTGGCTGAGGTGGAGCGGCGGGCTTTGCGTATCGCTGAAATGGGTGTGCGTGACCGGGACGAAGCGCTGGACCTCGTGCAGGATGCGATGATCAAACTCGTGCGCAACTACAGTCGCCGTGGCAGTAATGAATGGTCGCCGCTGTTTTATCGAATATTGCAGAACGGGGTACGCGACTGGCACCGGCGGCAGGCCGTTCGCAACCGGGTTATGGTGTGGTTTCAAAAGGCGAATACCGAAGATCACGACTATGATGTCATCGCGGCGGCACCGGATTCCGCCGGCCGCTCGCCCGAAGAGGAATTACAGAATTCCCAGGCGATGCAGGATTTGGAGTCCGCAGTGCATGCATTACCGACACGGCAACGTGAGGCGTTCATGCTGAGAACATTTGAAGGTCTCGACGTTGCGGGGACCGCTGTAGCGATGAGCTGTAGCGAAGGAAGCGTCAAGACACACTATTTCCGGGCAGTACATACGCTCCGCGACAGGCTGGGAGAACACTGGCAATGAACAATACTGACGAACGAATTGATCAGCAAATGGTGCAACAGGCGAAAGACGTATTTGACGAGTCAGTCGACAGCCTCGACGCCGCGACATTGTCGAGGCTGAACCGCGGCCGTCAGGCGGCGCTTGCCCAGGTTGCCCGACCGGGCCAGGAATGGCGTCGCTGGATGCCGGTGACCGGTGTTGCGGCTGCCGTTTTGCTGGCCGTGATCACGCTACGCGGGCCCGGCGATATGGAATTCACTGTGGCACCGGCGTCAGATCTGGATATCTTGCTGAGCGAGGAAAGCATAGAAATGTTTGAGGAGCTTGAGTTTTACAGTTGGCTTGATATGCAGGATCTGGAAGGCGACGGTAATTTTGGCTAGCGGCGGACTTCAGACGCTACTGTGCGCCATTGCTTTGTGCTCTTCGGCAGCTGCAGTCGCTACCGGGGAAGAGATACCGGAAATGGATTTTCTGGAGTACCTGGGACTTTGGGAAGAATCAGATGAAGAGTGGTTACTGCTTGAGGATGATGTAGTAGCCGACAATGAGGAACGGAGCGGTCCCGTACCGGAAGGTGAAGAATCGATGGAGACAGAAGATGAAAGCTAAACACATCATCGGAATCGCCTGGCTACTGTTGCTTGGTTCGGTCGCGATTGCTGACGACGAAACAAGCTGGGACAGCCTGGACAAGTCGCAGCAGGAGGTTTTGGCGCCGTTCTCACAGGACTGGGACAGCATGCCGGCCCAGCGCCGTGAGCGCCTTTTGAGGGGTTCGGCTCATTGGACGGGGATGACGCCCGAACAGCGCATTGAATCCCAAAGCCGGTTCGCGGACTGGAGCCGCTTGTCCAGCGAGCGTAAAGATCTGATTCGTGAACGCTATGAAACCTACCGCAGTCTGCCACCCGATGAGCAACGGCGAATCCGCGACAATTTTCGTCGATTTAACCGCATGAACCGCGATCGTCGACAACAAATGCGAGAACGATATCGTGATATGACGCCCGAACAACGGGAGCGGGCACGCGATCGCATGCAGGATCGACCGAGGCCCACGACGCGCGACTACTAACAGAATTATTTGCTTTGTGCATACAGATCACCTCCGATAAACTGCCGCAGTTCAAATGGAGGGTTAGGTATGAGGATTGGTGTTCCGAGAGAAATCCACGCAGGCGAACGGCGCGTCGCAACGACGCCCGAGGTGGCGGCACAACTCATGGAAATGGGTTTCAGTGTCGCGGTTGAGGAGAATGCTGGTGCTGCCGCCAGTTATTCGAACAGCGCATATGAAGAAGCAGGATGCGAGCTCACCACGGCGAGTGACATATGGGCGCAATCTGATCTGATACTCAAAGTAAGGGCTCCGGAAGGCGACGAAGCTGAAAAGCTGCGCGCTGGTCAAACTCTGATCAGTTTTCTCTGGCCCGGACAAAACCCAGACCTGTTGCAGCAATTGACGGCCAGCGGTGCGACCGCCCTGGCGATGGATAGTGTGCCGCGTATCTCGCGCGCGCAGAAAATGGATGCCCTGAGTTCGATGGCGAACATTGCCGGCTACCGGGCCATTGTTGAGGCGGCGCAACATTTCGGACGATTTTTCACGGGCCAGATCACAGCAGCGGGCAAAGTTCCGCCCGCCAAAGTCATGGTGATCGGCGCTGGAGTGGCGGGGCTTGCCGCGATTGGCACTGCAAAGAGCATGGGCGCGATTGTTCGCGCTTTCGACACGCGTCCGGAAGTGCAGGAGCAAGTCGAGAGCATGGACGCCGAGTTCCTGATGCTCGACTTCGAAGACGATGAGGACGGTGCAGGGGAAGGCGGATACGCCAGGGTCATGAGCGAGGAATTCATCAAGGCCGAGATGGCGCTGTTCGCACAGCAGGCTAAGGAGGTCGATATCATTATTACGACCGCCTTGATTCCGGGAAAACCGGCACCGGAATTAATTACGGCGGACATGGTTCGTTCGATGCACGACGGTAGCGTCATAGTTGATCTTGCGGCCGAGCAGGGGGGCAATTGCGAGCTGACTGAAGCCGACAAGGTCGTTAAAACGGACGGTGTCTCGATCATCGGTTACACGGATCTGCCGAGCCGCCTGGCCACGCAGTCGAGTCAACTGTACGCGACGAATCTGCGCCACCTGGTGGCAGCTCTGACGCCTGAGAAAGACGGCATCATCAATGTCAATATGGATGACGAAATCATTCGTGGTGCGACCGTCTGTAAAGATGGCGAAACGACATGGCCGCCGCCCGCGCCAAAACTTTCTGCAGCACCACCCAAAACAGAACCCGCCGCTATGCCGGCGCCAGCGGAAGAGAAGCCATCTGTCGCTGGACCGATCGTCGGAATGATCGTGGGTGGGCTCGCGCTGCTCGGCCTCGGCGCGGTCGCTCCGGAATCTTTCATGGCGCACTTTACCGTATTCGTGCTGGCCTGCTTCATCGGCTACATGGTGATCTGGAATGTTTCGCCCGCGCTGCACACACCGCTAATGAGCGTTACGAACGCCATATCGAGCATCATCGTCATTGGCGCACTGCTACAAATCAGTTCCACGGACGATGTCATCATGTGGGTAGCTGCAGCTACCGTCCTGATAACGAGCATCAACATAGTGGGCGGCTTTGCCGTTACACGTCGCATGCTCGAAATGTTCCGGAGGTGAGGTCGAGATGATGAGCGAAGGCATCGTAACTGTGTCGTACATCATCGCGACGATACTTTTTATTCTGGCTCTTGGCGGTCTTTCCGATCAGGAGACGGCGCGGCGCGGCAACTGGTACGGCATTATCGGCATGACGATTGCGTTATTGGCGACGATCTTCGGTGTTATTGAGCGGCATTACGAAATTCTGTTTGTGGCGTTATTGATCGGCGGCAGCGTCGGCATGCTTTTGGCGCGCCGGGTGCAAATGACACAGATGCCGGAGCTGGTCGCCATATTGCACAGCCTGGTCGGACTTGCCGCGGTCGCGGTTGGCTTTGCGAGCTTCATGGATCCGGACAAGCACTTCGTGGGCGTCGAGCTGACCATTCACGATATCGAAACGTATCTCGGTATCCTGATTGGTGCGATGACTTTTTCAGGGTCGGTCATAGCGTTTGGCAAACTGTCCGGAAGAATTGGCGGCAAACCACTCACGTTGCCGGGTCGACATTGGTTGAACCTCGGATTACTTATTGGTGCGATCTGGTTCGGTTATGAGTTTGTCGTGCAGTCTGCTGCCGGCGGCGGTATGGACCCGCTCGTTATCATGACCGTAATCGCATTGTTGTTTGGCATGCACATGGTGCTGGCGATCGGTGGCGCCGATATGCCCGTCGTCGTTTCAATGCTGAATAGTTATTCAGGCTGGGCGGCGGCCGCGACGGGCTTCATGCTCGGAAATGATCTGCTGATTGTTACGGGCGCACTGGTCGGCACCAGCGGTGCGATCCTGAGTTACATCATGTGTCGTGCGATGAACCGAAAATTCCTGGCCGTCATTGCTGGTGGCTTCGGCACCGGCGGTGGCGGAGTGGCTGCAGGCGGCGGTGTTGAAGAGCAGGGAGAAGTGATTCCTATCGACGCACACGAGACAGCTGCACTGCTCGCGGGCGCCAGGCAAGTTATGATTATTCCCGGTTACGGTATGGCCGTCGCTCAGGCGCAGCACACCGTCTACGAAATTACGAAAGTGTTACGGGCGCGGAAGATCAACGTTCGTTTTGGCATTCATCCGGTCGCGGGGCGCATGCCGGGTCATATGAATGTGCTGCTTGCCGAGGCCAGAGTGCCCTACGACATCGTTTTTGAAATGGATGAAGTCAATGACGACTTCGAGAATGTCGATGTCTCGGTGGTTATTGGCGCCAATGACATTGTGAATCCTTCCGCGCTGACAGATCCGGATAGCCCGATCGCGGGTATGCCGGTACTCGAATGCTGGAAAGGCAATACGACGATCGTCCTGAAGCGCAGCATGGCGACGGGCTACGCGGGCGTGCAGAACCCGCTGTTCTTCAAGGAAAACACGCGAATGTTGTTTGGTGACGCGAAAGAAACCCTCGATGAGGTGTTAAAGGTACTCTAAAGTTTGTCATAATCGGAGCAAGCCTTAGGGGGACGAACATGCTCGCAGGACTCGCGTCCGATATTTCACAACAGGTTCTGAGGACTGATGTTGCCGGAATGCCGCTGGAGTGGATTGACTACCGTGACGCGGTACGTCTGTATCACTCGGAGCAGGTTGCGTATGACTGTGGCACCCGCCTGTACACTGTCTTCGGGGGCTATTGTTCCTACGATGGTCATCGCAGCCGTATCGACGTTAACTCAATTATTGCAACCCACGGCACCAGTCGCAGCCGGTCTCGAAACCGTGACCAGTACGTGCCACCATTAAATAATCGTACGCTGTTCAAGCGCGATGCCAATTTGTGCCTCTATTGTGGCAAGCGCTACATGACCCGTGACCTGACCCGTGACCACGTTACACCCGTGTCACTCGGCGGAACCGATAAATGGAATAACGTGGCGACGGCGTGCCGGCGTTGCAATAATTACAAGGGTGGGCGGACGCCGGAACAAGCGGCAATGGAACTGATCGCGGTGCCGTTCACACCAAATTACGCCGAGTACATTTATCTCAAAGGGCGGCGCGTCCTTGTCGATCAGATGCAGTATCTGCTTGCACATATTCCGCGTTCCAGTCCGCTGCATGCACGGCTCCGCGGTCATCTCACGAACGGAGATGAGATTGTTGAGGTGCATTTTCATGATTGAAAGGAATCGGGCGCATGGCGCCCTCCTACAGTGCAATATCTGATTGACGCCAGTGTGTACGTCTTTCGGGCGTACTACTCGATGCCCGACGACATGGTCGATGACCAGGGCAATCCCGTAAATGCGTTGTATGGGTTCTGTCGTTTTATCGGTGATTTCATGGAAAAGGTCACACCCGAGTACGTGGCCGTGCTGTTCGACGAGAGCTCGACGGAGTCGTTTCGCACTCAGATTTACCCCGCATACAAAGCCAACCGGGAACCGGCGCCGCCCGAGCTAAAACGCCAGTTCGGGCAGTGCCGGCGTTATGTCCGCGCGCTTGGCTTAATGGAACACAGTAGCCCGATGTACGAAGCAGATGATCTGATCGGAACGTTGGTGGAACATGGGCACAGGAATGGACGGCCTTCCACGATTGTTACCCGGGACAAGGACCTGACTCAGTTACTGACCGAGGAAGACGTGTTTTGGGACTTCGCGGGCAAGGGCAAGCTTCGCTACGATCAGATTCCGGATTCGTTTGGCGTCTGGCCAGAGCAGATAGCGGACTTTCTGGCGCTGGCGGGCGATGCCGTAGATAACATCAAGGGGGTGCCTGGTGTCGGTAAGAAGACGGCGACGGTATTGCTGCAACATTTCGATAGTCTCGATGACATTTACGCCAACCTCGATAAAGTACATGAGGTGAACGTGCGCGGCGCAAAGACACTCGGCGCAAAACTCGGCGCGCATAAGGAGGATGCTTACCTTGCACGTCGCCTGACCGGTATCGCCTGCGATGCGCCAATCGAAAACGCGGAAGAGTTGATGCAGCCGGCGGCACCGAAACTTGAGGAAATCAACGCATTATTCGACGAGGCAGGAATTGGCATGGCACTGCGCCGGCAGGCGGAGCGCGTCTCGGACATCTACTGCCACTAGGACTTAACGGACCAGACATGCCCGACTGGTCGTCAATCATCCGCCATCTTGAATCCGACGGAGTTGCCGTAGCGGGCGACAGCCGTGCTGCGCCGGTCAGTGGTGGAGATATCAGTTCCGCGTGGCGGCTCGCGACTGAAAATGGTGATTTATTCATTAAGACCGGACCGTCGTCGGCTGCGGACATGTTTGCAGCAGAAGCAAAGGGTCTTGCGGAGATATCGACGACCGGTACGATTCGCGTGCCTGAGGTGATTGCGGTTGGCGAGTGCGACAGCGGTGTCTTCCTTGCGCTTGAATGGATACAGTTTGAAAATCCGACGGCGATGGTTGAGACGCGCCTTGGAGAACAACTCGCACAGCTGCATCATGTGACCAAAAATCGGTTCGGCTGGTGTCGCGACAACACCATTGGGCTGACTCCACAGCACAATACCTGGGTCGATGAGTGGATTGATTTCTACCGCGAACATCGGCTGGCGTTTCAGTTGCAGCTTGCTGCGGAAAATGGATTCACTGGCGAACTACAGCGTCGAGGCGCTCAGCTTCTGAAGCGATTGCCTATTTATTTCGACGGCGTCGAACCCGTGGCCTCTTTGCTGCACGGAGATCTCTGGAGTGGAAACTGGGGCTGTAGCGAGCAGCAACCGGTGATATTCGATCCGGCTGTTTACTTTGGAGACCGAGAGACCGACCTGGCGATGACGCGACTGTTCGGTGGATTTGGTCCGGAGTTCTACGATGCTTATGAGTCAAGCTGGCCGTTGCAGGATGGCCATCGCGAACGGCAAAGTCTGTATCAGTTGTATCATGTGCTGAATCATCTGAACCTGTTCGGCAGCGCTTATTTGGAGCGGGCGACGACACTGATCGATACGTTACTTTAGGAGACGGCGATCGCCGGCAGCAACATGAATGAATCCAGAGCGCTCATTACCGGAGCCTCGGCTGGTCTGGGGGCCGAGTTTGCCCGGCAATTGGCGAGTAGCGGCAAGGATCTGATTCTCATTGCTCGCCGCACAGCTCCGATGGAGACTCTGGCGCGAGAACTTGCCGATAAGCACGGCGTCGCCGTTGATGTTATTCAGGCGGACCTCTCCGATACAGCGGCGACGGCAAGGTTGTTCGATGAGGTGAACAGGCGGGGTCTGGCGGTAGACACATTGATCAACAATGCAGGCTCGTTCGGTCCAGATCTCTTGCAGGATCGCGATTGGTCGGCGCAGCAGAAATACATGGAATTGATGATGATCTCGGTTGCCGGAATGTGTCATCACTTCATTCCATCCATGCAGGAAAGAGGCTTTGGTCGCGTGCTCAACGTTGCGTCGGTTGCTGGCCAGGTGTCACTTTCCGGTGACACCAGCTACGGTCCGGCCAAGGCCTATCTGATTGCTTTGTCGAAAGGTCTTGCTGCGACGGTTCGTGGCCAGGGCATCCACGTGCTCGCATTGTGCCCGGGTTTTACTCATACGGAATTTCACGGGTCGGATGAGCTGACTCGCATGAAGAAGAGCTCACCTGCGTTTTTCTGGTATGACGCCGATGTTGTGGTCCGGGAGGGGCTGGCAGCGCTGGAAAAGGGAAAAACGGTTTACGTATCCGGTCGTTTGTACCGCTATCTGATACCCGTGCTGCGGACGCAGGTCGGGCAATGGATAGCCGGGAAAATGGGCGTGGAGCGAGACGACTAGCCGGAAAAATCACTTGCGTCGCCCGATTCATCGACCTCATACTTTTCGCCAAGAAAGTCTTTGTCGAAGGCGTAAAGCGTCGTTCCTTCGGGCGCCGTTATGGCCACAAATGCGCCTTCAAAACCGGGAAATTTCTCGAACGTCATGCCGTTCTGTTCCAGGAGGCCCATCAGGCCGTGTCGGTCGGGACATTTGAAACACAGTGAGGGCGTCTTGACAGCGATGCTTTCCGAAAGACCGAGCGGTGCGTCGCCGGCGTCAAAGCGCATATGTGTTGTCGGCTCCTCACGCATTTCCAGCAGTGTCGGGGCAATCGGTGCCCAGAACTGTGCAGAGCGGAGTGCGTCGCGCACGGGCAGCGTTAATTCAAACCAACTGCCGCACTCAGAATCATTTTCCGCGTCCTCATTGCGATAAAAGGTACGCGCTTCGAGCATGGTGACCATGTGACCATCACGATCCGGGAAACCGAGTTCGTTGAAAACGTCTTCGTCCAGGTGCATGAAACTGAAGTCGAATCCATGATCGGCCATCGAACGAGCGTGTTTGGCGATATCCTGTTGCACGAAGGTAATGGCCGGAGCATCGAAGTCCCGATCGTGGAGCCCGATATTGAGTTCACCGTCACTGATGACCGCATACCTGTGGGACCAGACGTCGCCGATCTCAAGCTCAGCAAACCCGAGCGTTTTATAAAAGTGCAGTGATTCCAGTATGTCGGGCGTTCGAACCGAAAACTCCAAAAAGCGGCCAATACTGCTCACGACGCAGCACCTATTGCATCTGCCCGGTCGCGAGTCGCTCGGTGGGCTGCATCGTTTGCGCCGCTGGTCCAGCCCGCGATATGACCTTCGACAAGCTCGGCAAGGAATTGAACATGATCCGCGCGCGCGTTGAGCGCGGGAACATATCGCAACGATTCGCCGCCTGCTGCGCTGAAGAATTCGGCGTTCTGCAGCTCGATTTCTTCCAGCGTTTCGAGACAATCCGCCGCGAAACCGGGACACACGACATCAAGACGCGACAGGCCCTGCTTGGCGAGTGCTTTAATAGTCTCTTCGGTATAGGGGCTTAGCCATTCGCCGCGCCCTACCCGCGACTGATACGAGATTAGCCATTCGTCATTGCTCAAATCCAGCTCATCCGCCAGTAGTCTTGCCGTCTGCTCGCAATGGGATTGATAGGGGTCACCGTTTCGAACAGTCCGTGTCGGTATACCGTGAAAAGACATCAGGAGTTTTTCACTGCGCCCATTCTGCTCCCGGAACTCGCGAACACTGGCTGCCAAAGCACTGATGTAGCCCCGTGCATCGTGATAACTATTAATGAAGCGAAATTCCGGCACCCAGCGGAGCCGGCCCAATTTTTGTGCAATGGCATCGAATACGGCGGCTGTCGTCGTGCCGGAATACTGCGGAAACAACGGTAGCGTGATAATTCGGCAAGCGCCTCCGGCCAACAGTTTGTCGATCGCGCTCGCGATGGAGGGCTCGCCGTAGGTCATAGCCAATTCGACATGGACCGCGCCGTTCGGCTGCGATACCAGGCGGTCACGCAGCCTGTTTGCGATAGCCTGGGAATGAATCAGCAACGGCGATCCCTGATCGGTCCAGATTTTTCTGTAGGCAGCCGCGGAGCGCGGTGGGCGAAATTGCAGGATGACAACATTGAGAACGATCCACCACAGCAAACGCGGATACTCGACGACGCGCGGATCTGAAAGGAACTGTTTGAGGAAACGACGCACAGCGGTCGTAGTTGGTGCGTCCGGTGTGCCGAGATTGACGATGAGTATCCCCGTGGACTTGGGGAGCCCGTGTTCACATCGCGGCGTTGATTGGTACGTCGGCATAGTCTCGGCGGCCGTTGTGGTACGCGTATTACAGTACTGCAAAGGATCGCCGCGCGCCAGTCAATACGTCTATAATCGCTTGTCTTGATTGACATTTGTCGAAGCGAAGAGCCAATGAAAATGCCGCCCCAGAAAGAAAATTTCAAGCAGCATCGCTGGACCCTGTTACGAGACCTGGGTGTGTTGCAGGTCAAGCTGCTTGTTGACGGGCTGCGTGACATCATCCTCGTGCCCGCATCGCTCATCGCGGGCGTTGTCAGTCTTGTATCAGGCGATGGCGCGAGGCCCGGATCGCAGTTTTATCATCTGCTGGTGTGGGGTAAGCAATCGGAACTCTGGATCGACCTGTTTGGTGCGGTCAGGAATTCACCGGAGAAACTCGAGCAGCCACCCGCATTCGGCGATCAGGGCATCGACGAAATTGTTGGGCGCATTGAATCGTTCGTCGTAGACGAGTACAGGCGCGGCGGTGTCACCGCACAGGCAAAAGAACGACTCGACAAAATTCTGGATGCGGTGCAACGTAAACGTCGCAAATAACGCGGCCTATTTCCGTACGTCGCGACCGGACAGCAAGTCATCGAGACTGGGTGGTGGGTGATCCGGCCCCATGCGCCCCGACTTCAGGCGACTCACGTAATCTTTGTACGATTTCATCGCCTGATAACCGAAGAACCACATGATCGGAATGTTCGCGAACAGCATGACGGCAGTTCCAACGCCGGTCATGTTGTCGAGGTCTGCGTCTGTCTTTATGAATCCGAGCGTTGCGATTATGATCAGCAGGCAATAGACGATCTTGTATCCGAGCACCGATTTTTCGCCGGCCAGATATACCATGCCCTGCTCACCGTAGTAACTCCACGAAATCATCGTTGAGACCGCGAACAACCAGGCGGCAATTGAGACGAGCCATTTGCCCAGCCCGGGCGAAACACTGTCGAACGCTTTCGCTGTTAGTGTCGCGCCAACGTAGGTGTGGTACATACCGTCACCAACGGCCCTCGGTTGCGCCGGGCTTGCGAGCGGTACCCAGTTGACGACATAGCCGCTGTCAGCCGCGGCGAGAACGCCTTCGACGCGATGCAGCGAGTGCCCTGTTGTTTCGTTTGCGTGAGCTTCGACAACCAACATGACGCGGTCATCGTCGAGCCAGTCATCACCCGGAGCAACGGTTTGTGAGAATTGCCACCCCGCGTCCGTCTGCGCTGCGACAGGCAGGGCGTCTAACGGAACGTCGGGCGCTCGATTCCAGACGCCCGTTGAAAGAATGATAAGGGCCGTAAAAGTACACACGATGATTGTGTCGATGAACGGTTCCAGCCCGGCGACGATACCTTCTCGGGCTGGCTCATCGGTCTTGGCCGCGGAATGAGCGATGGGTGACGAGCCCTGACCGGCCTCGTTTGAAAATGCCGCCCGTTTGAGTCCAAACAGAAATGCCGATGCTGCGGAGCCGCCAATAAAGGCGCCCGTGGCCTCGGTTGGTGCAAACGCCGACTTGACGATCAGCGCAAAGATTCCTGGAATTTCCCCGATGTTCACGGCCAGGACATAAAAGCCTGCGCCGAGATAAAGAATGACCATGAAAGGAACCAGCGTTGCGGCGACCTTGCCGATACGTTTGATGCCGCCGATGATGACAGTGCCGACAATAACGGCGAGCACGATGCCGGTAATCCAGCTCGGTATCGAGAAGTATTCCTGAGTCAGCTCACCGACGTTCCACGCCTGGAACATGTTGCCGCCCGTGGCCGTCGATACCAGCAAGGTCACGCAGAAGATGACGCCGATCGTTCGTCCAAGCCTGCCAAGGCCCTTGCGTTCCAGCGCCTTGTGCGCGACCCACATCGGGCCGCCGTGTGGATTGTCGGGATCATCGGTATTTCGATACAGCATCGACAGCGTAACTTCGGTGAGTTTGATGGCCATGCCGAGCAGCCCTATCACCCACATCCAGAACACGGCTCCGGGGCCACCCAATGAGATCGCCAGGGCGACACCGCCGATATTGCCCAGTCCAACCGTCGCCGACAGGGCAGCCGACAACGCCTGGAAGTGATTAATGGCACCCGGGTCATTCGGGTCGTCGTAAACGCCGCGAAGAACTCTTGGTCCGTGCGTCAATGCCCGGTATTGGCAGAAGCCGCTCCAGACAGTAAAAAGGATGCCGGTGCCGACGATCGCATAGAGCACGTACTCGTGCCAGAGTATGCCGTTGAGCGCGGCAAGAAAAGCGCTGAATTCAGCCATTAATTCCCCCGGATCGTTTTGAGTTCAAGCTGCTTCCATAATTGCGGAGACGCCCATACCACCCGCGGTACAAACAGAGATCAGTCCGCGGCCGGAGCCTTTTTCCTGCAACAGTTTCGCCATTGTCGCAATGATGCGCGCCCCCGTCGCCGCGAACGGATGGCCGATCGCGATGCTGCCACCTTTAACGTTCAGTCGCGCCAGATCGATCGGACCCATCGGTTCGTTGCGGCCCAGTTTGGTACGACAAAAATCTTCCGCCTGCCACGCCTTAAGCGTTGCTATAGTCTGCGCCGCAAATGCCTCATGAATCTCGTAGAAGTCAAAGTCTTGAAGAGTAAGATTTGCTTGCTTCAACATGTCGGACACGGCGTACGCCGGTGCCATCAATAAGCCCTCGCTATCAATGAAATTAACCGCGCTGGCCTTCGCAAATGTGAGGTAGGCCATGATGGGCAGATTCTTGGTGCGAGCCCAGTCTTCCGAGGCAAGGCATACGGCAGCTGCGCCGTCAGTTAGCGGAGTGCTGTTGCCGGCCGTCATGGTGCCTTCGCCGCTTCTGTCGAATACCGGTTTAAGGGCTGACAGCTTTTCAAATGTGGTGTCGCGCCGAATGTTGTTGTCTTCCTCTGCACCTTCAAATGGCACGACCAGGTCATCATACCATCCGGCATCGTAAGCTCCGGCTGCCTTGATATGGCTCGATAATGCGAGCTGATCCTGATGTTCGCGCTGCACGTTCCATTGTTTGGCGGTGATTTCAGTGCTCTCGCCCATCGACAATCCGGTTCGCGGTTCTTCGACACCGGGGAATTCCGGTTTGAAGTGTTTCGGGCGAATTCTGAATAACTGTTTCACACGTTCCACCGGGGAGCGCGAGCGGTGGATATCCAGCAGTATTTTGCGGAAATCGCCGGGGTAGACGATGGGTGCATCGCTGACCGTGTCAGTACCACCGGCGATACCGGCCTCGATTTGGCCGAGGGCGATCTTGTTGGCGATCATGATGGTGGCTTCAATGCTGGTACCACAGGCACGTTGCAAATCGACCGCCGGTGTTCGCAAAGAGAGTCCGGAGTCGATCACGCATTCTCTTGCAAGATTCCAGTCGCTCGAATGCTTGATGACGGCGCCCAGTGCAACGTCGCCAAGCGTCTGACCTTTCAGATCCAGTTTGTTTACGATGCCCTGCAGGGCGGCGACCATCAGATCCTGGTTCGTGCAATCGCGATACACTGAGTGAGATCGGCAAAATGGGATTCGTGATCCCCCTACTACCGCAACTGGTATCGCTCGTCCGTCGTGCAACATGCCTGCCTCCGTTCTGGATTGTGACTCAGGGCGCGACGCAACTTTACACCATTCAAGGACCGGACCGTAAGCTAAGATTCGTCCATGAGCAATTTCAACGCAGCGGCTTACAAGACGCAAGTCAAGGCGCTGCTACGTCTCGGTGGCCCATTGATCGTCAACAACCTTGCCGTAGCCGGCATGCAATTTGCCGATGCGGTCATGGCCGGCAGTATTGGTGCCCGAGAGCTGGCGGCCGTCGCGGTCGGTGGTAGTTTCTGGTTCCTGGGGTTTGCCTTGTGCCTTGGAATACTGATGGCGATCTCGCCGATCGTCTCACGACACTACGGGGCCAAGCGATACGATCTGATCGGTCGCTACACGCGCCAGGGACTTTACCTGGCCGTATTGATGGGCGTGCCAATGATCCTTATCGGACAGTACGCGGCGGAGCCGCTGCTGGAAAAATTTGGTATCGATCCGGATTTCAGAGCGCTTACGGTCGGCTACATAGGCGCCATCATGTTAGGTGCGCCGGGCATATTTGCTTTCCTCGCCTTACGATTTACGAACGAGGGTATCGGCCATACGCGACCGATCATGTACACGTCCATTTTTGCGTTAACGTGTAATGTATTTCTTAACTACGTTTTGATGTTTGGGCACTTCGGTGCGCCGGCGCTCGGCGCTGTTGGATGCGGTTACGCCAGCGCGATTTCAATGTGGCTGGTTATGATCGCATTGGCCAGCCATATGATCCTGAGTCCTTACTATCGGCGCTTCCATCTCTTTGCAAAATTGGGGCCGCTGCGATTGTCGGCATTCAGGGAAATTTTCCGCCTGGGCGTGCCGATCGCAGTCACTATTACAGCCGAGGCAGGATTGTTTTCAGCGGTTTCAATTCTGATGGGAACACGCGGGACAGAGATCACCGCGGCCCATCAAATTGCGATCAGCTTTTCGTCGACCACCTTCATGGTTCCACTTGCGTTGAGCGCGGCGACGACCATCAAGGTCGGGCAATTGATAGGTGCCGGCCAATTGCGCGATGCGCGCGTGTGCGGCGCTGTCGGTATATTTCTGTGCGCGGGCTTCATGACGTTTTCGGCCGCATTCTTGCTGATCTTTCGCGATGCGGTTGTCGGTCTGTATACGAATGATGTCGCGGTTACAGGTATCGCGATCAGCCTGTTATTGGTGGCGGCGGTATTCCAGATCGCCGACGGCATTCAGATCGGCGCGGCCGGCGCGCTGCGTGGTTACAAAGACACGGCGATGCCGATGCTGATCAATATATTCGCGTTCTGGGTCCTCGCGTTTCCGCTCGCTTACCTTGCAGCGATTACTTATAAGGCGCCACCCAATTATGTCTGGGCAGGGTTTATTGTTGGCCTCGCCGCTGCGGCGACGTTGCTGACGTGGCGTTACAACCGCCTCTCGCGAGCGGCGATCTAAGCCGACGGTTTTACGTTCGCGTTCAGGCGGAAAAGATTTTTCGGGTCGTACTGGTCTTTGGCGGCGACCAGTCGCGGATAGTTCTCACCGTAATTACCCCAGGTCTTCTTTTCAGTGTCCTCATTCAGGTTGGTATAGAAACCGATCATGTACGGCGCAGCGTCCTGATAGAATTCTCTCACCTTGGCAATCTGTGCATCCGCAACAGACGGGTCTTCGGAAAAGAACATGAGTCCCAGATTCAACGCCGAATTGCGATGCGAATAGGCCATCGCGTTGGGTGCCACGGTTGCGGGCATACCGCCCAGGTGCTGGAACCAGGACATGACCGGGTTATCGCGGCTCATGTGATCAACAATGATTTCCGCCAGATCCGCTGACAGCTCCGTCAGGAGCCCGGATTTCAAATAGTAATACTTGCCGTGCCCAAGCATGGCGTCAGCGCCTGTCTGAAAATCCCGGTACGGCATCGCTCCGAGTTCAACCGCCCTCGGTTTGGCAAGCTTCAGTAAGGGCGCCATCACTTTTTCACCAGCCGCATGATCGCCCGCGTAGACGACCACAATGTTCACCAGCCGATTGCCGTCTTCATCGACGAAGATACTAGGCTCAATGCTGGCTTCGTTCGGTAACTCCGAGGCGAGCTCCCCGTAGGCTGTCAGGAAATCGGCGGTAAGGTCGAACAATACATTCCCGCCATAAATCATCGGATTGAATGGATGTAGCTGGTAGACGAATTCTGTCGCGACGCCGAAATTGCCACCGCTACCGCAACGTGAGGGTCTGTGCGCTAGGGGTCTAGCCCTGTCCGAATTCGGGGTTGTCGCCCTCGAGGTATTTTGCTTCTTCGGCAGTATTTTCCCGGTTCAGCAACTCGTTGCGGTGCGGAAAGCGCCCGAACCGTTCGACAATGTCCCGGTGCAGCTCGGCGAATTGAGCGACGGTAAGAAATGTTTCCCGATGGGTTAGAGATACCGCTTCAGCGAGGCGATTATAGAGCTCAAGTGATTTGGCCTGTACCTTGCGCGACTCAGCATGTTGCAACGGCATGTAGAAAAACATTCTTTGTATGGGAGTGAGTTCCTTGTCCTTTTTTTCCACGGCGCCCTCGACGCAGAGTTTCAGTGCCTGCTTATCGTGGGAGAATGCGGCGGCCGAATTTCGATGGATGTTGCGACGAAACTGATCGATCAGCAGGATCAGCGCCAGGCGGCCGTGAGGATTTGCGGCCCAGTGATCAAGATTTCCGGCGCAAGCGGCGTTAACATCATCGCCGAATTTCTTTTCGATCTCATGATCGAAAACGGGGTCCTCGCTGAACCAGGTGTCCATGCGGCGGTCGATCTGTGGAGCCGTAAGCTCCTGCTCCTTGAACCAGAAAGACAGGATCGCGTCGATTCGTGCCTGATCCCCATCAGTCATCGTCGCATCCACGCTTTCGCTTAACTGTTTTACAGCCATTTCTAAGTTCCGGCTAGCTTGACAGGCCAGTGTGCCGCGCCATGCGGCCGCCTGTCGTTGCAGTGCGTCACTACCGTACGGTCAATGTAGCTCGCCAAAGTGCGAACTTGGTCACAGTTTCGACCGAATCGAACATTTGATGGCGCCGTTGCCAGTAGACTTTAGCAGATGGAATGGGCGCTCACTCAATATTGCCGTTTCGCTATGCTCTGCACCGTCATGGTGGGCCTGGTATCGCTGACCTTGCTAAGTGCTTGCGACGAGCCCGAGGCGGGCCCTGAGCAACAACTCAGGCAATGGGTAGGCCTGGGCCAGGAGGCAGCGGAGGCGAAAGAGCGCCGCGATTTGCTGGCGCTAATTTCACCGGCCTATGCGGACGCTCGCGGACACGAGCGCGATGACATCGGCAATATGCTCAGAGCGTATTTCTTTCGACAGCACAAAATTAAGCTGCTGACATCAGTTGACGAGATACGGTTATATGGTGACACGGCTGCCGAGATAGACCTGACGGTCGGGATGGCCGGGACGAATGACGGCGTGTTCGGCTTCAGTGCCGATGCGTACCGGTTCGAACTGGAACTGGAACGAGATGGGGATGACTGGTTGTTGATCTCGGCGCGCTGGGGCGAGCTGGGACGCGAACTGCACTGACGCACAGGGAGCAAGCTATGCAGATACAGATCAAGAAGTGCATGTTGTTGGCGCTGCTGATGGGTAGCTTGTCGGCCTGCGCGTCCATGCCGGACAATCTGGTCAGTGCGCCGCGCGTGCAACTGAGCAACGTTCAGGTTGTCGGTCTTGGGTTCCAAAATCAGACCTTTTTGCTGTCGTTCGATGTGGCCAATCCGAACTCGTTTCCATTGCCGGTTCGAAACATCGGCTACGGTGTGAAACTTGACGGGCAGCGATTTGCCAGCGGCCAGACATCGAGTGAGTTTACGGTTCCGGCGCATGGTGACGCGAGCTTTGCGATCAGCGTTGATCTGAACCTGCTGCAGACAGCGCCGCAACTGCTGTACATTGTCAGGGACGGCACTCGTCGAGAAATTCCCTACGAGCTTGAAGGTCGTTTTGGCATTGACCTGCCGTTGATACCGTCGATCAAATACCGTAGCAGTGGCATGATCCTCCTCAGTTCGGATGTCCGGTAGGCTCACGGTTACGCGCGCATGCCGTGATCATTGCGTTTGGATTTCGGCCGGATCCGCGGGCCTGGTTTGATGAGTTTTCGATCGAGACACTGCCCAGCGGTCGCGTTCGCGAGGCTGCGGCAGGGATTGTTCGTTACCTCGAATCCTGACCCGGAAGCCGTATTTTGAAAACGACGCCACCCTCGATATTGTCTGCAGCAATGGTGCCGCCATGCCCCTCGGCGATCAATTTCGCCACATACAATCCAAGACCCAGATGACGCGTATTCTCGCCGCTTCGCATCGACACCATCGAATCGAACAGCTGTGTGCGCATGCGCTCCGGAAGCGGGGGCCCGGGATTGATGACAGTAAGTAGCATGGCGCCATCGTCATCGGCCAGACCAATTCGAATTGTGTCGCCTGCTGTACTGAAATCAACGGCATTGTCGACGAGTTTGTCGAGCATTTGTATCAAGAGCTCGGGTGACCCAGTCGTTGCTGCGTTCTCCAGCGTGCAGTCGAAGTCGAAAGCGCGTTCCGTATAAACATCGCGGTAGGCAGCTACGGTCGATTGCAGCACCGCGCTCAGATCGAACGACTCTGGCTCGGCATGCTCCATCAGCTCTTCGACACGGCTGGCCTCGGCCATGGCACTGAGGATGTGCCGCAAGCGATCGGCACCTTCGCGGGCACGCGCCGTATAAACAGTGGACGACTCGTTGAGCGATTCATGCTCCAGATTTTCCAGCGATGATGTGACGATGGCGAGTGGTGTGCGGAGTTCGTGCGATAACTTTGATGCCAGCGACCGCAGATACGCATTGTAGTCACCGAGCTGCCGCAATACATGAGAGAAGCTGCGCGACAGGTCGCCAATTTCGTCTGCAGCAAGGGCGCTGGGCAGCGCGGAGTGAAGCGTCTCATTTTCAAGTGCCCCCCGGGCGGCTACGGACAAATGTCGGATTCGCCGCGACAGCCAGGAAGCGTAGCCAAGTAACGTTCCGGCGACGAGTAGCGTCGCGACCAAAGTAAGATTTATCAGCCGCACCAATCCTTCGTTTGTCAGGCTGAGAATGGCGTCGGTGCCCTGCTGCAGCGCAAGGGAACCCAAAATTTCGTCGTTAAAAATAATCGGTGTGGCGACGGCAACGATGGCCCTGCCGCTCTCTTCACTTCGAAACCAACTGGCCATTTCGCGGCCATTGAGCGCCGCGCTGACATACGGCTGTCGTTCGCGACCGCTTGGATCGGGCTCCGCCGACGCGGCGTCTTTTCCGGCCTCAACCAGCAAGTCGTAAACACGCCGAGACCAGACCGCGCCGAACGACCGGTCTGTCGTTGGCGCCGACAGTTTACCGGCCATAGCGATTCGCCAGCCGGATGCGTCCGTAACAATGATGCGCATACCGGGTTGCACCAAAGTTTCGGCGATCACGCGTAATTCCTCCAATGGCCTTGCGACGGCTGCGGGGGTTTTTCCTGAGTAATTACTGATGCGAGTCGTACGCTGAGATTCGTCCGCCGTATTGCTAACGACGATGCCGAGATGTATGCCCAGCAAATTGGCCGGTATCCGGGCCTCTACCCGGTAGCCGCCTGGAACGTCCTGCCAGTGCGCGGTTATCGCGGCTGCCGGCGCAAATCCGTAGTTGTCCTGCTTGTAACTGACGATTTGCCCCGGCGCTTCGGCGGCAAACAGAAACTGTTCCTCAAGATAGGGCGGATTACTGCTGACCAGGCTGACACGATCGGCGTACCGAGGACCGTCGTCGAGAATCATCGTCTGTGCCGTCGCATAGACGACATTGCGGTCGCTGACTTCGACATACAGGTAGATGGCGGTTCCGTATGAAGCGATTGCCACCCGAATCGGCCCATCCATGCCGTGCAGGGTCTTCAAAGATGATGACGAAAGCTGCCAGTCATCAACATAGCCGTCGATTCGCGGCGCTCTTGCCAGTTCGTGCAGGTACAGTTGTTCACTGGCTCGCCGGCTGACGACTTTCTGCGGGTATTCCTCGACATACTGCGCCATGGAATTCGCGAGCGCGCGCGCCGTACCGGCCAGCATTTGTTGCTGTCCAGAGCGCAGCGCGGATTCGGTCTCGCGGATGAACTCGCATCCGGCCCACGGCAGCAACAACGCTAGCAAGCTGACGAGGAGTAGCTGACGCTTGAGATTCATCAGTGTGCGGCTATTCGCTCAGCCAGCGATAACCCATGCCATAGATCGTTTCGATCGCGTCGAAATCGGCATCCACTGCGATGAACTTGCGTCGAATGCGCTTTATGTGCGATGTGATGGTGTTGTCATCCAGCACGGCCTGCGCAGCATCCATGAGCTGTTGCCGGTTCTTGACGTGGCCCGGATATCTCGCCATTGCATGTACCAGCCAGAACTCAGTGAGGGTCAGGCGGACGGCGTGATCCTGCCAGTGCACGGTCATGCGCTCGGTATCGATCGCCAGGTCGCCGCGCCTGATACTGCTGTCGGCGTCTTGTGGTTTTCGCATGGCTTCCATGCGGCGAAACAGCGCAGCGATCCGTGCCATAAGATGCGGCAGGCTGATGTCCTTGGTCAGATAGTCATCGGCACCGAGTCGCAGGCCCGATATCGAGTCGAGCTCGCTGTCTCTCGCGGTCAGGAAGATGATCGGCAGGTCGGGCGAGCGAGCCCGTAACTCGCGACACAACTCGAATCCGCCTTCGATGTCATCTTTGAGGTTCACGTCAATGACAACGAGGTCGGGCAAGCGGCTGTCGAACGCATTCAGCGCGGGTTCCCGGGCGTCGAATGCATCGACCGTATACCCTTCACGCCGAAATGCTGCGGCATAGTTATCCCGGATTGCTGCCTCGTCCTCAATAATAGCGATGCGTTTTGCCACTTCAAACTCCCATTCCTGTAGTCACAATTTGCCACATTACGTCGGTGCATTGCCATACCGTGGCCGCCAGTGTGACTTATTGCTGCGGCGTAATAGGCCTCAGACCACCAGGGAGGCCGAAATGCAAGCGTCAGAATCAGACACAAAATCATGGTTTTGGGTTCTCGCACTGATCTTTGTTCTGGTAGCGGGCCCGGAGACAGCTGCTGCGGCTGGCCCGACTCCGAGTGAAATGCAATCGGGCAGCTTGTTGCTGCGGATGGAGGGCGGTTATGCCACGGCGACTTTGCTGAATACCGATGTCGAAATGAATATCAGTGGATTGGTCGCGCGGGTAACGGTTAGGCAGGAGTTTCGAAATACGAGCCAGGACTGGGTTGAGGGCGTCTACGTTTTCCCACTTCCCGATAGCGCCGCCGTCGATAGCATGCGGCTACACATTGGTGACCGATTCATCGAGGGTGAAATACAGGAAAAGGAACATGCGAAGAAGACCTACGAACATGCGAAAAAAGCTGGCAAGAAGGCCAGCCTGGTTGAGCAGCAGCGTGCAAACCTGTTTACGACCTCAGTGGCCAACGTCGCTCCCGGCGAACGGGTGGTCATCGAAATCGAGTACCTGGAAGACGTTCGCTATGAAAAGGGCCAGTTCAGTATTCGTTTCCCCATGACACTGACGCCGCGCTACATATCCGGCACCGCATTGCCCGATCGGGTTGGTAGCGGTTGGTCGCCTGATACAGACCGGGTGCCGGACGCATCGCAGATCACGCCGCCGCAGGTTACGAATTCGAGTGCGCACCAACTGTCGTTGACCGTGAATGTAAACGCAGGTACTCCGCTCGAAATTATCGCCAGTCGCTATCATCCAGTGAGCGTTGGCGAGAAAAACGGCCGGTATACGGTGTCGTTGAGCGCGGCTACGGTCACGATGGATCATGATTTCGAATTGGTATGGCGCCCGGTTCCATCGGCCACGCCGCGGGCGATGTCATTCGTGGAGACGGTCAAAGGCAAGCCATATTATCTCTTGATGGTGATGCCGCCCGATCAGGAAGAGCTGCCGGCCGCCAGCATGGCACGGGAAATAATCTTTATCGTTGATACCTCCGGCTCCATGCATGGCGTGTCCCTTCAACAGGCAAAGCGTGCGGTGCAACTGGCCCTGAAAGGACTGACGCCAACGGATCGATTCAACGTGATCGAATTCAATTCGATCACCAATGCACTTTACCCACAAAGCGCGCCTGTAACCGCGCACTCGATAGCCGAGGCATCGAAGTTCGTGCAACAACTACAAGCGAACGGTGGTACCGAGATGCGGCCGGCACTTGCGCTGGCGCTTGATTCTCCCCGTTCAGAAGCACATTTACGACAAGTCGTTTTCATTACCGACGGCAGCGTGGGCTACGAGGACGAATTGTTCTCGATGATCGAAGACCGTCTAGGTGCGGCCAGGCTCTTCACGGTGGGGATTGGCTCGGCACCCAATAGCTGGTTCATGCGCAAGGCAGCACAAGCGGGTCGCGGTTCGTATACCTTTATCAGCGCGCTGCATGAAGTCAGGGAGAAAATGGATCGCCTGTTTCAGAAGCTCGAACAACCACAGGTAACAGATATTGAGGTGCGTTGGCCGAGCGGCGTTATTGTCGACAGCTTTCCATCGACGGTGCCCGACTTGTACCTGGGTGAGCCCGTGATTGTGAAAGTCGAGGTGACAGGTGAATTTCGTGCAGGTGATTTCATTCACATCAGTGGCAATTCCAGCGGCGGCGGCTGGGCCGCGGAAGTTCCGGTCGGTGCGGCATCGGACAGTCCCGGTGTTGCGGCGCTGTGGGCGCGGGCGCGTATTGAAGAGCTGATGGACGTTGAACGGCGTCATGCAGACCCTGGCGAGATTCGGGCTGCCATAGTTGAAACCGCACTGACCCACCATCTTGTCAGTAAGTACACGAGCCTGGTAGCCGTAGACAAGACACCCGTGCGGCCGGTCAACGACCCGCTGATGAGTGAGGCGGTTCCGAACCTGATGCCATACGGCCAAAGCACCAATGCAATTTTTGGTTTTCCCCAAACCGCAACGAATGGCCCGGCGCTGCGTCTGATCGGTTTCATCTCGCTGCTGGCCGCGCTGTTTCTGCTGGCCGTACAGACGAGCGGCGGAAGAACACGCTATGTTCGTGCGCGCTAGAAAACTGCATCGTCTGCTCGTGGCTTGTCTGCTGTGTTTCGGATTCTGGCAGTTAGGGCAGGGTGCCTACATGCCCGCAAAGGCCTGGCTGGCACAGGAACTCATGCAACGCGCCTGGACGCGAACCGGCGGCGGCGAGTTTAGGGCGGCGCCCTGGCCCTGGGCCGACACATGGCCTGTTGCTCGACTGACGGCCAGGTCCGGTGACGTTGACTTGATCGTGCTCGCGGGCAGCTCCGGGCGGACGCTGGCCTTCGGACCGGGTCATCTGAGTGCGAGCGCGATGCCGGGTGACATCGGCAATACCGTGATTGCCGGGCATCGCGACACACATTTTAAGTTTTTGCAGGACATCCGAGCGGGAGAGCTAATAACAGTAGAATCAAATAAGGGTCGCAAACACCTGTACAAGGTTGTTGGCATCGATATTGTCGATTCACGGACAGGCAGCCTGCTGCTCGATACACAGACTGCAGTCTTGAGTCTGGTCACCTGTTATCCGTTCGATGTCCGTGAAACCGGTGGCCCCTTGCGCTATGTCGTCACCGCCAGAAAGGTGTACTGATACGACGTCGGTCTTGAGTTTCACAACCATACCCTGTATTCGTCTGTCTGCATGGGTCCTCGTCAAGCCAAACTCACTGAGGGATCGGTCGGCCGACACCTCGTCAAGATGACCGTGCCCATTTTGTTCGGTATTTCAACCATGATGGCGCAGGGGCTGATCGACGCATGGTTCCTTGGCAAGGTTGGTGACAGAGCACTCGCCGCATTCAGCTTCGGTTATCCCATTCTCATGATCATTACGAGCGTCGCGATCGGCCTGAGTGCGGGTACGTCCTCGGTCGTTGCTCGTGCCATCGGATCTGACGATCATCGTCGTGTGCGACGCCTGACGACTGACAGCCTGATTCTATCTTTTCTGATTACAACAACGCTATGCGTCATTGGCGTATTGACGATCGAACCACTCTTCCAAATCCTAGGCGCTCCAGACGACATGATCCCGATGATTCGCGGCTTCATGACGCTTCTCTATGGCGGGGTGCCGTTTTTCGTGGTCGGCATGGTGGGTACGAGTTGTATGCGTGCGACAGGCGACACGCGGTTACCAGGAAAGCTCATGGTAGCGGCGGCGCTCCTCAACATCGCATTGGACCCGATCTTGATTTTTGGGCTGGGGCCGGTTCCTGCGATGGGGCTGAATGGTGCTGCGACCGCGGCATTGCTTGCGAGAGGTACCATGTTTGTCGGTACGATGTATTTCCTGGTGCATCGCCTCCATATGGTCAGCTTCAATAAGCCGAATCCGCAGGAACTCAAGAAGTCGTGGATCGACATTCTGCATGTTGGACTTCCGGCGGCGGGCACCAACGCGATCATCCCGGTTGTGACCGCAGTCATCTTGGCGATGATTGCGCGTTATGGACCCGAGGCGGTGGCCGGTTTCGGAGT
>JADFHE010000004.1:71101-81406 GCA_022567295.1 Pseudomonadota bacterium
AGTCGCATTGAGTCCATGGTGCTGGTTATTTTCTACGCGTTGTCGTCGATCATCGGTCCATTCGTTGGGCAAAACTTATCGGTCGGGAAGGAGCTGCGCATTCAGTTGTCGCTGCGTCTGTGCGCATTATTCTGTCTTGCCAGCGGCCTGGCCATCGCAGTACTGCTGGCGTTGGTCTCGGACTTTCTGCCCAGCTTGTTCAGTCAAAACGAGGAAGTCATCGGCGTTATAAAATCGTTCCTTTGGATCGTACCGGTCAGCTATGGCGCCTACGGAATTGTCATGGTCGTGAATGCGGCCTTTAACGGCCTCGGCAAACCGATGCCCGCCGTTTACATTAGCCTTGCTCGCATGATCGTGCTGTATGTACCGCTGGCGCTGTTGGGAATGAAGTGGCTTGGTATTGTTGGCATCTTTGGCGCCTACGCTATTGCCAATCTTCTCTCCGGATTACTGGGCTACGTCTGGGCCCGGCGCACTGCCCATGATCTTTGCTCGGTAACCTAGGTGCATGCCGACGCCACGGCTTGCCATGAACAATAAAAAAGCCAGCCATAGACCATCGTTGCCCAGCGGTCGCGTCAGGTACCATGCCGGAAGGAATACAGCGATCGCCGAGAACAACATGATATTGCGCATGTCTTTCGCGCGCGTCGCGCCGACGTAAACGCCATCATAAAGAAAGCACCATACCGACACGAGCGGCGAGGCAATCATCCAGGGCAGATAGCGATTCGCCGTGCTGCGAACGTCCTGCAGGTCGGTCAGGATTGAGATGATCAGCGATCCAGCGACGAAGTAGAACACCGTAAATCCGAGCGCGAATATCACCGACCACTTGAGCGTTAAGTTCACGGTGTGAATCAGTGCGTCGCGGCGCTTCTCACCGACGGCCTTGCCGACGAGTGCCTCTGCCGCATGTGCAATGCCGTCAAGACCAAACGCCGTCAGGAACTGGAAATTCATGAGCACCGCATTCGCCGCGAGAATCTGGCCTCCGAGGCGTGCGCTTTGTGCGGTTACGAACGACAAAGTGAACATCAAAGCCATTGTGCGGACGAAGAGATGGGCATTAATAGAGAAAAAAGCCCGATAGGCGGCGACATTGGTCAGCCGAGCGAGCGGCCAGTGGCCCGCGCGCTTTTTCAGCGCTGCAATAGCGAATGAAACGCCGACGAGACAGCCGGAATACTCGGCGATGACCGAAGCGAGCGCCACTCCGTCTACAGTCATGCCGAGCACAACGACGAACAGCAGATCAAGGGCCATATTTGTAATATTTATCGTTAGAAATATGAACAAGGGTACGCGCGCATTTTGCAGGCCGATAAACCAGCCGATCAACGCGTAATTCGCGAGTGTTCCCGGGGCACTCCAGATGCGAATCGAAAAGTACTCGCTGGCGTACTGCTGGGTTTCTGCGTTACCGCCCAGTAACTTGAGTGCAAGCTGGCCGATCGGTACCTGTAATACGATCAATGCAAGCGCAATGACCAGTCCGACGATGAGCGCCTGCCCTAGCGCAGCACGAAGGCCGTCATTGTCGTCAGCACCAAAGCTTTGCGCTGTGATTCCCGTTGTTCCCATGCGCAGAAAGTTCATGCCCATGAAGATAAACGTGAAAATCGAGGCACCGATAGCGACAGCGCCAAGGTATGCAGAGTTGTCGAGGTGGCCCGTAACACCCGTATCGACCATGCCAAGCAATGGGACTGACACGTTGGAAAGAATCATCGGCGCAGCGATGCGCCACATGTCCTTATTCTGTGGCAGGCGAGAAGAACTCAAGCTTGCATCATCCGAAGGCGTTCACCCCGGTTAGTTCCTTACCAACGACCAATTGGTGAACAGTCTCGGTGCCTTCGTAAGTGATTACGCTTTCAAGATTCAGCATGTGGCGAATGGGAACGTACTCGGCACTAATGCCGGCGCCGCCGAGAATGTCACGCGCATCGCGAGCAATATCGATGGCTGACCGGCAATTGTTCCACTTTGCCATTGACACCTGTGTCGGACTCAGATCGCCCTTGTCCTTGATACGACCGAGCCGCAGGGCAAGTAACTGTGCGGTCGTAATGTGCCGACTCATTTCTGCCAGGCGAATCTGGATCGTCTGAGTGTTCGCAAGCGGCCGCCCAAACAGAATTCGGTCCCGGGTGTAGTGCAGCACTTCATTCAGACAAGCCTGTGCCGCACCAATGACGCCCCAGGTAATACCGTAGCGGGCTTGCGTGAGACAACTCAACGGACCCTTCAGGCTCGATACTCCAGGCAATACGCTGGCCTCAGGTACGCGAACGTTGTTGAAGAACAACGCGCCGGTGACGGACGCACGTAACGAAAATTTGTTCTTGATTTCTTGTGAGTCAAAACCCGGCATGTCCTTCTCGACGATAAATCCCTTGACGCCCTCGTCGGTGTTGGCCCAGACGATTGCGGCATCCGCAATGGTCGCGTTTGTGATCCACATCTTGGAGCCGTTCAGAATCCAGTCGTCGCCATCGCGTTTTGCGTGCGTCTTCATATTGCTTGGATCCGAGCCACCCTGCGATTCGGTCAGGCCGAAGCAACCGATTGCTTCGCCCCGTGCCATGGCAGGCAACCAGCGTTGTTTCTGTTCTTCGGACCCATAGGCGTGGATCGGGAACATCACCAGACTGCTCTGCACCGAAACGAAACTGCGTAGCCCGCTGTCGCCGCGCTCGAGTTCCTGACAGATCAGACCGTAGCTGACGCTGTTCAGCCCCGCGCAGTCGTAACCCTCAATCGAGCTGCCGAGTAGTCCCAGTTCTGCAACCTCGCCGATCAGGTGACGCGGGAATTCGTGCTTTTCAAATGCTTCGCGCATCAACGGGATGACTTTGTCATCCACATACCTTGCAACGGTGTTCTTGACCATGACTTCGTCTTCGGCCAGCTCCGAGCGAACGTCGAAGAGATCCATAGGATCGAGTTTGGTGCTCACGGACATCTTCCTGAGGTAATGCGAATCGGGGCGTCGATTCTAACTGCTATACGGGTATTCCGAAACGCCGGTAGATCACCGACAGCAGCCAGGCGGGCCCAATCATCATGAGTTGCAGATCCTGAAACACGGCCCGCGGGGAGCCGCCGCGGCCCAGAGCGAACCCGGCGACGCCAGCAATCAACAGGCCAGCGGATATCGTGTTTGCCGGAAACCCGGAGTTTGTCAGCCACAATTGAATTGACGACAATCCCAACAGAAACGGCAACAATCCGATGGCGAGTGATAATGAGATGATGAAATAGTAAATTGCTGTGACCATCAAGAACGCACTGCCCCAATTGAACAACGGTGAGATCTTCTGAAATTCGTCGGGCACTGGCAGGCTCCAGAGCAGACCCGTTATACCCACGACGACCATCGGTACCGCAACCCAATAAACGGCCGGACTACGGAGGCTGTTGTGAGTTTGTTCGTAGCGAGCCAGCCAGTTGTCGATGTCAGTCATCGCGCTATTCTACATCGTGACGTGCTGCCGTGTGACGCAGCGCACATTATGAGAATTAATTGTGGTCTATCTGAACATAAACGCGTCAATTAAGTCTGTGTTCAGGTAGAGGGTGCTTACAATGCACCCATTCATACTGCAATCAAGAGGAAAGATCATGACAATTCGATCTTCGGAATTAGTACTCGCATTAACTGTAATGGCCGTTTTTGTGAGTGGTTGTAAGACTCTCGACGCTTATACGCGCGACGAGAAGACAAGCTCCGCGACCAAGGGCGCATTGATCGGTGCTGCAGCAGGCGTGGTGGCTGGCCTCATCTCCGGCGACGATGCTGTTGAGCGCCGGCAGCACGCATTGATCGGTGCGGGAATTGGTGCACTGGCTGGCGGACTGATCGGCAACTACATGGACAAGCAGGAGGCCGAGCTTCGGGCTGAACTCGAGGGCACGGGCGTCAGCGTTGTTCGCAATGGCGATAACATCACACTCAATATGCCGGGCAATGTCACGTTCGCGACGGACAGCGCGGATCTTAGCCCAGCGTTTTTCAGTGTACTGAATTCAGTTGGCAAGGTACTCGCCGAATATGAGCAGACTGTCGTCGAAGTGGCCGGTCACACTGACAGCACCGGCAGTGATTTGTACAACCAGCAATTGTCGGAGCGCCGCGCGACTGCGGTATCGGCTTACCTTTCGGGCCAGGGCGTTATTGACCAACGCCTGATTACGCTCGGCATGGGTGAAGCCCGTCCTATCGCGGATAACAGTTCGTTAGGCGGTCGTCAGGCGAATCGGCGTGTAGAAATCACGATGGTGCCGGTTACCTCGGGATAGCTGTCTCGCAGCAACAGACCAAACGCGGCAGCCAGGGATGGTCTGCCGCGTTTTTTGTGGCACTCTGTATACCTTGCCCAAGAATAACAATAAGGGCACGAAGTGAAAAAACCGTTTGAAAAGAGCGATACCGACAACTGGATCGAAGTCACGGGCTTCGTCAGACGCCTGCTGTCCGATGATAATGATGGCTCTCGCCATCAGCGCTTCATCCTGGATATCGGCGATCGCCGCACCATTCTTGTCGCGCACAATATTGATCTCGCAGAACGGGCGCCTGTGGGAATGGGTGATCGCGTACGTGTACGCGGAATGTACGAGTGGAACGAGCTAGGCGGTCTGGTGCACTGGACACATCATGATCCGCACGGCGTTGAGGACGGTGGTTACGTTCGCTATCGAACGCGGGTTTACGAGTAATAAAAAGGCCGCTCCGGGAGCGGCCTTTTTATCTTGCGTCCAGAGGGTCGCGGGTTTGTGCCCTATGGGTGTTCCTACAGTGCCATCGCGTTGCGAATCTTCTTGATGGCATTGACTTCCAACTGGCGAATTCGCTCTGCCGAAATTCCGTATTCGGCGGCCAGTTCGTGTAGCGTCATCTTGTCTTCGGTGAGCCAGCGTTCCTCAAGAATGCGGCGACTGCGGTCATCGAGAATTTTCAACGCGGCTTTCATCCGAGTCGTTGCGTCCTCATGCCAATCCGCTGCCTCGACTTGCTTGGCCGGATCCGCATCGGGGCTCGGCAAGTAGGCAGCCGGCGTGAAGTTGCGTTCATCATCGGCATCAGGGGTCGGATCGAAAATCACGTCGCGAGAATGCAGGCGCTTCTCCATTTCTGTGACTTCTTGCGGCTTGACGCCAAGATCTTTGGCGACAGCCTTGGTCTCAGAGTCGGATAACCAGGTTAGTGTCTTTTTCTTCTTGCGAAGATTGAAGAACAATTTACGCTGCGCTTTGGTTGTAGCAACTTTCACAATGCGCCAGTTCTTGAGCACGAATTCATGAATCTCAGCACGTATCCAGTGAACGGCGAATGACACCAGGCGAACATCGTAATCCGGATCAAAGCGTTTGACCGCTTTCATGAGTCCGACATTACCTTCCTGAATCAGATCGTTCAGTGGCAAGCCGTAGCCGGTATAACCTTTGGCGATGTGAACAACGAATCGCAGATGTGCCATAACGAGATCGCGCGCGGCTTCGAGGTCTTCGTCCTCGCGAAAGCGTCTCGCAAGCACCTGTTCGTCTTCTTTCGATAAAACAGCAATGCCGCCGACAGCCTGGATATAGCCGTCAAGGCTACCTACCGGTCCTGCCAGCGCAAGGTCGTGGTTCGATTTCGCAACAGCGGTTGTCATGTAGTACCTCACGTTTGTGGAAGACAATTTTAGCACTCAATGGCATAGAGTGCTAACAAGTGACATTAGTTCCCCATAGCAAAAGGGAATACTGTTATAGAAAACAGCTATTTAGGGATTTAAGGGCACCGGATTATGTTCAATTACCGGGGCTCAATACGCTGCATATGACGTGCTGCCGTGATCCAGGAGGCGAACAGGCCAAGGAATACGGCGACACCAATAATGGCCGAGCTTTCAGCGACACTCAGTGATATGACGGTAATGTTGCCTTGATAAAGTCCGGCCAGGCGAGTTACGGGACCTTTGAGCAAGTGCAGTCCGTATTGCACGAGCAGTAACGCAAAAGTGCCACCGAGCAGCCCATACCAGAACCCGGTCCAAAGGAAGGGTCGCCGTACGAACGCGTTACTGGCACCGATCAGCTTGGTGACTTCAATTTCCTCGCGCCGGTTTTCGATATCAAGGCGTATGGTATTGCCAATAATGACGATGATGGCAATGCCAAGCAGCGCAGACCCGATTGCGATCGTTTGTCTGACGATGTCGAGGATGGCATGAAAGCGTTGCACCCACTCTGTATCGACCTGCACCAAGTCCGTTTCGGGCAAATTGCCAATTTCTTCCTGGAGCAACGTTATCGATGCGCCGGTATTGCCCGGGCTTGGGCGAACAATCAGTGTATGTGGCAGCGGATTGTTGCCGAGTTGATCAAGAGCCTTGCCGAAGCCGGATTGCTGTTTGAATTCGACCAGCGCCTCATCCGCGGTCACCAGGACCACCGACTCGACGTCGGCACGCTGACCAATCAGTTGGCCAAGCTCCTCCGCCGCGCTGACAGACAGGTCTCGCTTCAAGTACACGGAGAAGTCCAGTGCGCTGCTCCAGCTGCCGCTGACTGACTGCGCATTCTTCACGAGGACATTGATGGCGGCGGGCAGCGCAAGTGTTACGCCGATTACCAGCACAATCATCAGGCTCGCAAAAGGCTGCCGGGACAATCTCCCCAGCGCACCCAAGGAAGTGCTCGCATGGCGATTCAACCAGATCGAAAACGCACCCGGGGTACTGACCGGCGCGACCGCATCTGAGTGCCGTGTCACTGCCATGGATCGATATCCTGCTGCAATCGGCCGTCCTCAAGAGCGATACGACGGCAACCCAGGCGATCGATCAAAGAAATATCGTGGCTGGCGATCAAGAGTGTTACGCCGACCTCATTAAAACGCCGAAAAATTCTCATGACCTCCAGTGACAGGTCGGGGTCCAGATTGCCCGTGGGTTCGTCGGCGATTAACAATTTTGGTCGAGTGACGATGGCGCGGGCGATGCCGACTCGTTGCTGTTCCCCAGCCGACAGTGTCTGCGGATTTTGCTTTTCCTTGTGCAGCAGGCCGACCTGATCCAGCGCCGCCCGGACACGACGTTCCGCATCGCGGTGGTGAATGCCCGCAATGATCAAAGGCAGGGCGACGTTATCGAACACCGGGCGGTCGTACAGCAATCTGTGATCCTGAAACACCATTCCAATCTGACGCCGGTATGCAGGAATCTTGCGGCGCTTGACGAATCGCGTGTTTTGATTGTCGACAACGACCTGGCCACTGGTTGGCCGCTCAATCAACGCAATCAGTCGCAGCAAGGTACTCTTACCGGCACCTGAATGGCCGGTCACGAAAACCATCTCGCCTCTTTCGACGGTGAGGCTGAGTTCGGATATGGCCTCCTGCCCGCCGGGGAAGCGCTTGGTGACGTTATCGAGTTGAATCATTTAAGCTATTGGTCCTTATCCCCAGACGAAAGCATTGCCGTGACGAATTCCTTCGCGCAGAATGGCTGCATGTCATCGATGGCTTCACCAATGCCTATGAATCGCACAGGCACATGCAAACGATTAGCAATGGCGAAGAGAATGCCACCCTTCGCGCTGCCATCCAACTTTGTGACCGAAATACCGGTGAGCCCGAGCGTCTCATGAAATTTCTCTGCCTGGATCAGGGCGTTCTGGCCCTGACTCGAATCGAGCACCAGCATTATCTCGTGCGGCGCCGTTTCGTCATGGCGAGCAACGACGCGCTTCATTTTTGCGAGTTCATTCATTAAACTAGTCTGATTCTGCAGGCGGCCTGCGGTGTCCACCAGCAGCACATTGATATTCCGCGCCTTTGCTGCTAGCCATGCGTCAAAAATAACGGCCGCCGGATCCGCCCCGGACTGCTGTGCGATGACCGGTATATCGTTGCGTTCACCCCACACCTGTAACTGCTCAACGGCCGCTGCGCGAAAAGTATCGCCGGCAGCGAGCATGACAGTATGACCCTCGTCAAGAAATCGATGTGCGAGTTTGCCGATTGTTGTTGTCTTGCCAGCGCCGTTGACACCAACCAGGAAAATGACGAATGGGCCGTCCGTCTTTTCTATCACCAGCGGCCGTTCGACTGGCTCCAGAATATTGAGTAAGGAGCGCTCAAGCCCGGCGCGCAACGCGTCAAGGTCTTGCAACTCATTACGCGCGAGACCCTGACGAAGGTCATTGATGATCAGTTCTGTGGTGTCGACGCCAACATCGGCCATAACGAGCAGTGACTCCAGTTCTTCGAGTACGCTGTCGTCGATTTTGCCGCCCGGAACCAAATTTACGAGGTCATAGGCAAGCCAGTTTTCGCCTCGATTGATACGGGCGCGCAGCCGTTTAATGAAGCCTTCGGGCTCTTTGGGCTTTTCTTTTTTTCCAAACATCGTTATACGTTCTTCAGAGGTTAACGCTATGGCCACGCGCAAAACAACGGACAAGAAAAAGTCCCCGGCGGGACAGCTGCGTATTGTAGCGGGAAACTGGCGTAGCCGTCTTTTGCAAGTCGCCGCCCTGCCGGGATTGCGGCCGACCCCGGCACGTGTTCGTGAGACGCTGTTTAACTGGCTCGCGCCAAAAATTCATGGCGCGAATTGCCTGGACCTGTGTGCCGGAACCGGTGCCTTGGGCATCGAGGCGTTGTCTCGAGGCGCCGCACATGTCGTATTCATTGAGCAATCGGTCGTCGCGGCAGATACCATAAGAAGCAATATCGCGTCTCTGCAGGCAACAGGTGCAGAGATCCTGACTGTCGATGCTCGCCGGTTTCTCAAGGGCCCAATAAGCACGATGTTCGATATCGTTTTTCTGGATCCGCCCTTTGCTGACGGTCTTTACGACGAATTGTGTAGACTGTTAAGCGAACAGCGTTGGCTCGCAGCAGATGCCAGAATCTACATCGAGCTGGACAAAGACCAACCGCAGCCGCACTTGCCCGGTAACTGGTGCGTATTGAAGAACAAGACGGCCGGACAAGTCCGCTATATGCTCGCCAGGCCAGAAGATTGAGGGGAGTCTTTCATATGACCGTTTCTGCGATGTATCCAGGTACATTTGATCCTATTACCCTCGGTCACGAGGACCTGGTCAAACGGGCAACGCGCCTCTACGACAGGGTCGTCGTTGCGATAGCTGCGAATCCCGGTAATAAAGAGCCGATGTTTAGCTTGGACGAGCGTGTTGAGCTCGCAAGCGCGGCGCTGAGCGACCTCGACACGGTTGAAGTTACGGGCTATGAAGGTCTTACCGTCGACTTTGCACGGGAGCACGGCCTGGCCGTGATTATTCGGGGACTGCGGGCCGTGTCAGATTTCGAGTACGAGTTTCAGTTGGCGAACATGAATCGCCACCTGACCGATGAGGTTGAAACCGTCTTCCTGACGCCAAGTGATCGATACACGTTCATTTCGTCGAGCCTGGTTCGTGAGGTCGCATCCTTGGGCGGGGACGTGAGCGAATTCGTCTCGCCAAGAGTTGAGAGCGCGTTGCTCAAGCGTTGCGGCCGTGGGTAGTCACGTCTGGCATCGCCTGCAATAGTAACTGGACCGCTGACCCTGCACGATAGCCGTGATCGGTGTATCGCATCGTCGACACGGCTCGCCCTCTCGACCGTATACTCCGAGCTGCCGCTGGAAATATCCCGGTTCGCCATCGCCACCATAAAAATCACGCAACGTCGTACCGCCCGCCGCAATTGCAGTCACAAGGACGTCCTTAATGGCTGTAGATAGCAAATCGTAGCGTTGTAAGGCAACGCGTCCCGCGGCGCGGCGCGGGCTGATACCCGCGTAATACAGAGCTTCGCTCGCATAAATATTGCCAACGCCGACAACGACATCTGCGTTCATGATGAATTGTTTGATGCTGACACGCCGGCGGCGTGATCGTTTCCATAGATATTCGCCGTCAAACTCCTGGCCCAGCGGTTCGGGTCCAAGCGACCTTAGAAGCTTGTGTTTGAGAGGATTCTTGCTCCAGTGCAGCGATCCGAAACGACGCGGGTCTCGAAATCGCAGCGTCTTGCCGGAATCGAATTCGATGTCCACGTGATCATGAACCCCGGCCGGAGTATCTCGGTCAACCATGAAGACACTGCCCGACATGCCCAAATGCAGGATGGCCGTGCCATTGGTGGTGTTGATCAGCAGGTACTTGGCTCGGCGATCGACCGAAGTAATGGACTCACCGACCAGGTTGCGATCGACGGCCTTTGAGATCGGCCAGCGCAGGTGTCGATTGCGAATAATGATGCCGGTAATCCGCGTGTCGATGATATGGGGCTCGATA
>JADFHE010000004.1:81504-118127 GCA_022567295.1 Pseudomonadota bacterium
CGGCGATCGACCGAAGTAATGGACTCACCGACCAGGTTGCGATCGACGGCCTTTGAGATCGGCCAGCGCAGGTGTCGATTGCGAATAATGATGCCGGTAATCCGCGTGTCGATGATATGGGGCTCGATACCACGGCGACTGGTTTCAACTTCAGGAAGTTCAGGCATTCCTTATTGTGGCCTAGTGCAGTGTCCTGGATTGTATGGCGATTAAGAGGCCCACAAGCGCTTCAAGTCAAGGCGCAGCCTGCCATCAATGGCAACGTCCTTGATAAAGGCTGCAACGCCGGATTGAAGCGCTTGTGAGCCTCCCTTCGGGCAAGACGAGATGGCATCATCAGCGGTGTTGCGCCCCTTGTAAAGGACACGCCATTTACGGCGAGACGCGCCTTGCAGCTAATGCCATCTTGTCTTGCTTATTCGCCATACAATCCAGGACACTGCACTAGTTAGCGATGGACTCAAGCCGCACAAAAAAGAGGCCCAGCGAAGCTGGGCCTTGCTTAGCAATTCGTTCAACGTGCTGCTACTTGATCTTGGCTTCCTTGTAAAGCACGTGCTTCCGAATCGTCGGATCGTACTTTCTGATCTCCATCTTTTCAGGATGCAGGCGCTTGTTCTTGGTCGTTGTGTAGTAGTGGCCGGTTCCAGCGCTGGAGACGAGTTTGATTATTTCACGCATAGTAGGGTCCTCCGGCGATTAAACGCGTTGGCCGCTGGCACGCAGGTCAGCGAGGACCTTCTCGATACCGTGCTTGTCAATAATACGCAGGCCCTTTTGCGAGATTCGCAGACGTACGAAACGCCGCTCGCTTTCGAGCCAAAAACGCTTGCTGTGCAGGTTCGGCAGAAAACGACGGCGAGTTTTATTATGCGCGTGAGAAACGTTATTGCCGCTTTGCGGGCGCTTCCCAGTCACTTGGCAAACCTTGGACATGCTTAAGTCTCTGATTTTACTAATTGTTGCCCACGGCTGGCGGGCAGAGAGCGGAACTTTATACCAGTGTATCAGGAGCAATACAAGGGCTCTTCGGGGCTCTCCAGATGATCGCCTACAGGAGCCCCCGGCTTGCCAGAGAGGTTGTTTCTCCGTTGCCCACAATCAGGTGATCCAGCAGGCGAATATCGACCAGTTCGAGGGCTGATTTAATGCGTCGGGTGATGCGTTCGTCGGCCTGGCTGGGTTCTGCCACGCCGGACGGATGGTTATGAGCCAGTATTACAGCGGCCGCATTGACGCTCAGCGCTTCCTTGACGACTTCTCGTGGATAGACCGAGGTGCCGTCGATTGTGCCGCGAAACAGTTCATCAAAGCGCAGCACGCGGTGGCGATTGTCAAGATACAGGCAGCAGAAAAGCTCATGCTCGAGGTGCTGCATTCGGGCCTTCAAGAAAGCCTCGGTGTCTGCCGGACTCTGGATCGTCTCGCCGCAGGGCAGGGATTCCTCGAAGTATCGGCGCGCGAGCTTGGGCAGTGCGCGCAAAGCCCCGAGGCGTGTCCGGCCGATACCAGCGCAGGCCAGAAGATCGGCGTTGTTGGCATGCAACAGCGCTCTCAGACTGCCAAAGCGGAGCAAGAGCTTGCTGGCCGTTTCTCGCCCGGACGGGTTGCTGCCGCTGGCGCCGAGCAGCGCGGCCAGCAACTGGACGTCGGTACTTTCCTTGTTGGTGACGTGTTTCACACGATTATGTTGCTACCAAACGGTATTTCCTTACAACGAATCAATCTGCCAGGGATGTCCTGATTCACTGGAATTCGCCGAACGCAACAGGCTAAGCTTGTCTGATGAACATTGTCCTTGGCATTACCGGCGGAATAGCTGCCTACAAAGCACCCGACCTGGTGCGGCGTTTGCGTGATCGTGGCGCCGACGTACAGATCGTGATGACGACCTCGGCTGAGGAGTTCGTCACCAGCACGGCGCTGCAAGCTGTATCAGGCAAGCCCATTCGAACTAATCTCTGGGACAAGGAGGCAGAGGCGGCGATGAGTCACATTGAGCTCGCTCGCTGGGCCGATTTTGTTCTGATCGCGCCGGCGACCGCCGAGGTAATGGCGCGCATTGTCAGCGGCGGCGCACCCGATCTGTTGACGACGATCTGTCTGGCAACCGAGGCACCGATTGCACTCGCACCGGCGATGAATCATGTCATGTGGAGCAATCCGGCCACGCAGGCGAATTGCGAGATCTTAGAGCAGCGCGGCATTCATATTCTGGGTCCCGGCGTCGGTTCGCAGGCGTGTGGCGAAACAGGAGCCGGGCGCATGCTGGAGCCGGACGCCATCGCCGCGACGATCTTTAGTCTTACGGGCGGCAAGGGTGAAGGGCTGCTCGAAGGACGCAAGGTTGTCGTTACGGCTGGCCCAACGCGTGAAGCGATTGATCCTGTTCGATACATCACGAACCGCAGTTCCGGGAAAATGGGATACGCGGTAGCCAGTGCGGCGGCGGCCCAGGGTGCCAGGGTTGTTCTTGTAAGCGGCCCGGTCAACTTGCCAGAACCATCGGGTGTTGAGCTTATCTGCGTCGAGTCGGCGCAAGACATGTACGCGGCGACTCACGAGGTGATCGGTGATGCCGATATATTTATCGCTGCCGCCGCCGTCGCGGACTATCGTCCGACGGCAATCGCGGAACAGAAAATAAAGAAGAAAGAGGCAGCAATGAGCGTGGATCTTGTGCGCTGTCCGGACATCCTGGCTTCGGTTGCCGGTCTCAAGGACGCGCCGTTTACCATCGGTTTTGCTGCGGAAACTGAAAACGTTGTTGGATACGCTCGCGGCAAACTTGAGAACAAAAATCTCGATCTGATCGTCGCCAATCGCGTTGGCAGCGATTGCGGGTTCGATTCCGACGATAATGCGGCGACAGTTCTGTGGGTCGATGGCGAGCAAAGTTTTCCGACGTCTTCGAAAATTGAGCTGGCCCGGGAATTGATTGAGCTTGCCGCTGAACGCTTCTATGCTGTGCGTGGTTCCGAAACTCGACCCAGATTAACCGTGGTTTCAAACAACGACTGAAGGACTCATTTCCATTGCGATCCATCGAACTGAAAATACTCGACCCGCGGGTCGGGGACTCCATTCCTTTGCCCCAATACGCAACCGATGGCTCTGCCGGGATGGATATGCGCGCGTGCATCGATGAGCCGTTGACGGTCGCGCCCGGGGAGACGGTGCTGGTACCGACCGGGTTGGCCATTCATGTCGCAGACCCGGCTCTGGCAGCGGTCTTGTTACCGCGCTCGGGCCTGGGCCACAAACACGGCCTGGTACTCGGCAACCTTACCGGACTAATTGATTCCGACTACCAGGGCCAGGTTTATATATCGTGCTGGAATCGCAGTTCAACGAGCTATGAAGTGCAGCCGGCCGAACGGATTGCACAGATGGTATTCGTAGCGGTTGAGCAGGTCGAGTTAAGGGTTGTTGAAGAATTTGACGCCAGCGGCAGAGGTGCCGGAGGATTCGGCCATTCTGGCAAAGACTAGACTCAGTCGATTCCCTTGAGAACTTTGAATCGCGAAATATCACCATCGAATCGCGTGATGATGCGCTGTTCGTCAGCCAGAAATTTCTCCAAATTGCGTTCGTGACGCGCGATGGTCTCTTTGGTCGAACGTAAGTCTGCAGCAAGATCTGCATCGATTGTCGGGGCGTCGGGATCATCACTATAGGGTTGGAACAGTGACGCCTCGCCACGCAGATCGTCAAGCCGCAGAGTAAGATTTGACAAATACAGTTCTGTTACTCGCGATTGAGCCTGGAACAGTTCAATGCGGCGGTCACGGTGCAAAAGAATTTCTTCTACAGTAATGTAAGTGGCAAGCAAAGCCTGGTCTGCCCGTTGCTGCAGTTTCTGAGCAACACGTAGCTCGGCAGCACGTTCGTCGGCCTCCAGTTGCTCAGCGGTCTTCTTGCCGGCGAGGTTTTGGATAATTACGCCGTGGTCATTTAGTACGTCTTTTGGGAACTCTGCAAACCGTGCTGGAATAGTGTCGCCGTAATGCACAAGACCATCGGCATCTACCCAGCGGTAGACTCTTGTCTCTTGCGCACCTGCGGCCAGGGGGGCCAACAGCGTCAATACACAGGTTAGAACAATTATTCGCATGGCTCAAATATGCCACCTTATCGGTTTCCGGGCGTGGGACTGGTTCTCGTTATTGCAGCTTAGTCGCCGCCAAGTATTCTGTAAACTCCAAACTAAGCCCGATTTTTCAAGTACTTAAACGATTACACTGTATTGCTTGCGATAGTTGAGTACTGGCTCAAGGAACTCTTCGTACTCGCTTGATTCCTCAAGAATGTCTATCAGGTCATCCAATTGGACAATACTTATGACAGGAATATCCAGCGACTGTTTGATCTCCTGAACCGCGGAATACGGTCCGCGACCTCGCTCCTGCCGATCGAGCGATATAATCAGTCCCGCCACTTTGGCGCCGGCGGCTGAGATCATCCGGTGGGCCTCGCGAACGGCGGTCCCCGCAGTAATTACGTCATCGACTACCAGTACGCCACCGGACAGCGGTGCACCGACGATACTGCCGCCCTCGCCGTGAGCTTTCGCTTCCTTCCTGTTAAATGAATACGGAACGTCGATGTCGTGCTGTTCTGCGAGCGATGCGGCGGCAAGTGCTGCCAGCGGAATGCCTTTATAAGCGGGTCCGAACAGCATGTCGAAACGGATATTGGATGCAGCGATAGCTGCGGCGTAGAAACGACCGAGTTTCGCAGCGGCGTATCCCGTGTTAAAAAGGCCGGCGTTGAAAAAGTACGGACTGACCCTGCCGGACTTGAGTGTAAATTCGCCGAATCGGAGGACGCCGAGCTCCAGTGCCAGTTCGATGAACTCGCGCTTATATCCGCGCATGTGTTTCGTCTTCCATTGTTGGTCTTTTTGGGTGCTTATGTATGATGGTCGCGGCCGTCTGAATTTCGGACCGGAGTATGACACAGGAGTTTAAGTTTGTTTCGCGTTATCAGTTTCAATGCCAATGGCATCCGGGCGGCGGCTCGCAAAGGCTTTTTCGATTGGATGGCCGGGCAGAATGCCGATGTTGTTTGTATACAGGAAACCAAGGCACAGGTTCACCAGCTGACCGACGAGGTTTTTTCGCCGACCGGTTATCACAGTTATTACGAGGACGCCGAGAAAAAAGGGTACAGTGGTACCGCGATCTACTCGCGCCACAAACCGAAGAAGATAATCCGTGGCTATGGTGATGCCGAGTTCGATAGCGAAGGTCGTTATCTCGAGGTACAGCTTGCGGGCATCAACGTTGTGTCGTTGTATCTGCCATCGGGATCGTCAGGCGATATCCGGCAGGAAGCAAAGTATCGCTGCCTCGCTTCATTCACAGAGCATTTGCAGAAGTTGCAGCGGCGCAGATCCGAAACCGTCATTTGCGGCGACTGGAACATCGCTCACAATGAAATTGACCTGAAGAACTGGAAGGCCAATCAGAAAAATTCCGGATTCCTGCCAGAGGAGCGTGCGTGGCTGGATAAAGTGTTCGGTGAGTATTGTTATACCGATGCGTTTCGAACACTGGAGCAGGAGCCGGACCAATACACCTGGTGGTCAAACCGCGGCCGTGCCTGGGATAACAATGTTGGGTGGCGACTCGATTACCAGGTGGTCACCCCCGGGCTCAAAAATAAAGTGACGAGGACGGCGATCTACCGCGACGAGCGATTTTCTGACCACGCACCGCTGACCATGGATTACGATTGGGTTCATGACGGCTGAATCCCAACAGGACAGAGCGCGCAAGGAGACGCTTAGAGAAGCGGTCTTGAATCGCCGTATGTTGACTTGTGTCTTCACCGGTTTTACATCGGGCCTGCCACTGTACGTTTTGTTTCAGCTCATCCCGGGTTGGCTCCGGGTTGAAGGCGTGGGTCTTGCGGAAATTGGTTTTTTCGCGCTGGTGCAGTTTCCCTATACCTGGAAGTTCTTGTGGTCGCCTTTCATGGACCGCATTACGTTGCCCTGCCTGGGTCACCGTCGTGGCTGGATGCTGGTCACGCAAATTGCCCTGCTTATTTCGATTGCTGCGATGGGATTTATCAGACCTGATCTATCGCTCTGGACGGTTGCGTATTTGTCAATCGCGGTCGCTTTCTTCAGTGCCAGCCAGGACATCGTGCTCGATGCTTATCGCCGCGAGTTGCTGCCTGATGTCGAATTGGGCATTGGCAACTCGATACATGTGCAGGCGTATAGATTGTCAGGCCTCGTGCCTGGTGCTCTCGGCCTCATACTCGCCGACCAATTCGACTGGCGCATCGTGTTCGTCATCATCGCGCTATTCATGTTGGTGGGCATCGTAATGACGCTGGTCATCAAAGAGGCGGTCGCGAAACCGACGCCACCGCGATCGATGCGCGACGCCGTGATCGAGCCGTTCCGCGATTTCATCGGCCGTGCCGGACTCAAGCCTGCGTTGCTGGTACTCGCTTTCCTGTTTCTTTATAAACTCGGCGACAACATGGCGACAGCTTTGCAAACGCCGTTCTTCATCGATGTGGGTTTTACATTGACGCAGATCGGCGTGATCGCGAAGACTGCCGGACTGGCCGCGGCGATCGTCGGCGGAATGGTGGGCGGCCTGGTCATGGTGAAATTGTCGATCAACCGCGCGTTGTGGCTGTTCGGCGTAGTGCAGATCGTGAGTATCCTGGGCTTTGCTTTGCTGTCGGAGATCGGCCCGAATCCGTGGATGCTCGGTGTGGCCGTAGCATTTGAGTATCTTGGCGTTGGCCTGGGGTCCGCGGCGTTAATTGCGTTTATGGCACGTACCACTAATCCGGCGTTCGCGGCAACACAACTGGCTCTCTTTACCGCGTTGGCGTCAGTGCCGAGGGTATTCGCAAACTCCGTAACCGGCGTGATCGTAGAGCGGGTGGGATGGACAAGTTTCTTCCTTGTTTGCATAGTGCTCGCGATCCCGGGGATGCTGCTATTACTTAAGGTCGCCCCATGGAATGAGACGTCTGAAGTGACGTATCAGTGAGCGACGTTGAGGTTGCGGTTGGCCCGATTGACGAACTGGAGGATCCGGGCTGCAGAGAATTTACGATCGGCGGGGGTGACTGGCCATTTAGGGGTTTCGTTGTTCGACGAGGTGGCGATGTCTTCGCGTATCAAAATGTTTGTGCGCACGTTGGACACCCACTTAATTGGTCAGCCAATAAATTCCTGACCAAAGATAAGTCAGCGATCATTTGTGCGTCGCACGGCGCGACCTACGCGATAGAGTCAGGCGAATGCTTCGCAGGGCCCGCTGCCGGCAAGGCGTTGCGAAAGGTGGAGTTGGCGGTTCGGGAGGGCGTGATCTATATCACTGGCCCGGACAGCATGTAGCGACGTTTGGGTAGCGGCATCCTACAGTTTGTCGAGGAATGCTAACGGGTCGTGAAACCCGTTGGGCATGTCGCTTTCTTTTTGTCCGACGTAATCTTCCGGGTCCATGTCAACCGAGCCGGACCAGTCTTCGGGCGCGCTGACTTCGACGAGCAACAGCTGCGGCCAGTGTTCGATCTCTTCTTCACCTATCGTACCGTCAAACTGCTGAATCTCGACTGTGCCGTCGTCTTCATCAACGGCAACGACTTCGAACAATGTCCCATTAGGCCGGCGAAACCAGTTGCCTATGATGGGAAATTGAACGGCCATGGTCGGAGTTCCTTCGCTGATCAACACTCTTTCTATAGTTATAGAGCATGCGCGAAGAAGCGCAAGCCCTTTTAGGTATTAGTGGACTTTAGCAAGCACCAGTCGCGAATTCGATGACCTTTTTTCAATCCACGCTGCTCAAATTTGGTGCCTGGCCGGTCAAGTGGCCGGTCGCCAGCGTGTTCACGATGCTCAGTACATGTGAAACGATCCGATCGGGAAAGAACTTCATTGATATGCTCTGCGTAATCCGCCCAATCCGTTGCGACGTGCAGAGTGCCAGATTTTTGCAGGCGGTCAGCCACCAGGTGCAGAAAGTCCGGCTGCACGATACGGCGCTTGTGATGCCGTTTTTTCGGCCACGGATCCGGAAAATAAAGATTCACCCGGGACAATGAGTCGCACGGAATCTGATGACTGAGCACCTCAATTGCGTCATGGTTCATCAGACGCAAATTGTCGATGCCCGCATCCCGTGCCCGTAGCAGGCAGTGCCCGACGCCGGGCGCGTGTACTTCGATACCGATAAAGTTCCTGTCCGGGTTCTCGGTGGCTTGCTGAACCAGTGATTCGCCGTTGCCGAAACCAATTTCCAGGACGACTGGCGCATGCCGGCCAAATACGGTTTGAAAGTCCAGCGGTTCTACAAGGTACTCAATGCCATAGTCAGGCCACAGCTCGTCAAGTGCTTTTTGTTGCGAAGGCGTCAGCCGGCCGACTCGTCGGACGAAGCTGCGGATGGTTCGTTTGCCCGAGTTTTGATCTTGCATGAGGCGGCGAATAGTAAAGAAGAATGACCTTAAGTGCCCGACCTTTTACTGCGATCCGAAACTTTAATCGTGTATCGGAATGGCTTTAGTGGCGTTGGTACGCACACAACAGCATGCTTATAAGTATCGGAAAAAAGTTATGAGGCAATATTGTGGTTAATACATAAGAATTCAAAGGCTTGAGCAACGAACCCAAGCTTTCGGCGGCGACAATAATGCTCGCGTCAGCGGCAGTTGTTGTTTTTTCACTACCCAATTATGCGCTCGCGCAGGACGGCTGACGCCTTCGCAGCAAAAAGCACTTGACGAACTGGGGTAACCTGACTTCGATCGCGGGGCTCTGGACTGCCGGCCCCATGAAGAAGGGTCGGGTGATAGGGGTTGAGATTAACTTCCGTTATCAATAATTAGCCACAGACACTGGCATGCAACGAAAGGCCGCCTTCGGGCGACCTTCATTGAATGGCCGCCTTCGGGCGGCCTTCATTTGGCAAATCGTACGGGCGTGGTTTTCTCGGGCCAGCGGCCTTCGATTTTTTCGTAGAAATCGGCACACTTTTTGAGATCGGCATCCATGTCTCCCGTCAGGTCGAGTCGGCCGGCGATGCCAATGCGCTTGTTCTTGTAATCGAGAATGCCGAAAAAGACCGGCACATTGGCGATTTTGGCGATGCGGTAGAAACCAGTCTTCCAGGCGTCCCGCAGAGCTCGGGTCCCCTCCGGCGCCAGCCCGAAATAGAAACTGTCCTCGGATTCAAACATTGAGACAGCGTACTGAACGGCCGACCTTGCCCGTGACCTGTCGAGTGGAATGCCGCCCAACCCTCGTAATAAATTTCCGAGCGGAAACCAGAACAACGAGTGTTTGGCGAAAAATCTGACGTCGATACCAATAGTTATCTTGTAAGCGAGCGCCAGGAATCCATCCCAATTCGAGGTGTGTGGTGCGACGATGAAAACAGCCCTGGGCACGTCCGGGATTTCTCCGATGGCTGTCCATCCGCCGAGCCACAATAGTAGTCGTGCGACGTGCCGCAACACTAGTCGGCGGCCTTTGGTGCGTCGCCCCCGTCCATTGGCAGAAAGCGCCGCGCAACCGTCGGCAAAACGGTCAGCGTTACGATAAGGCAACCAATCAAGGCCAGTGATGCCTGCGCACCAAACCGTATAAGTGATGGGCTATCCGAGATAACAAATGTTCCGAATGCGGCGACCGAAGTTGCAACCGTTACAATTATCGCAAGGCCTGTTTCAGCGAAGACGTCGGCCAGTCTCCCTTCGTGGCGTCGCCATGAGGATATAAAATGCACGCCGCCATCGACACCGATGCCGAGTACCAGCGGTGCAATTGCTATCGTGACGGCGGACACGGCGATGCCAAAGAAACTCATCAGACCGGCGACCCAAACCAGCGCCAGGAACAGAGGCGCCAGAATGATGCATGGCAGCAAAATGCTACGAGTCCCGACAACCAGTACTAAAAATATTGCGATGGCCGCTATCGGCAATACCGTGGGTACGTCTTTGCTCAGCAGTTCGTCTATCCGTGCATTGAGCGACGGTGCGCCACTGAGTTGCCAGTCACCAAGGCCCTCGTCGGCGATCCATGAGCCTAATGCTGCGACCGTGCGGTCATACTCTGCACGTATGAACGGGTTCTCTACCGGGTGAACTTGCAGTAGTCCCTCAACCTCACCGACAGCCATTATGGAACTGATCTCAATCGGCTGTTCTGTGGCAGCAAGAAGTTCGTAGCTGTCGTCGGGATTGCTAAACAGAATGAGTAATGGGGATGTGCTGAGATCGTGTTCCGCGGAGACGCGATCCTGTAGCTCGCGCGATTGTAGGCCGCCGGTTTCCAGCTTGTGATTGTCACGCAGCAGCTCAAGCTGGCTGGCGCTTACTGCCGCGAGCAGCGTAAGGCCAACAGCAATCGCTGATAACAAAACACCTCGACGTTCAATACGTGGCGCGAGATGTCTGACGGGGCCGTCAAATGCTGCGCGGCGTGTGAGCCAGCGCTCCGGGCAATACAGTAGAACCACCGGTAACAGGCCCATGCAGGCCAAGTACACGCCGAGCGTTACAAGCGCACCGGACCAGCCGAGGTCGATGAAACCGCTAAGGCTGGCGCGGGTCAGTGCGACGAAGGTAATCGCCGTGGTCAGGCTGGCAAGTGTGATGGGTTGCAGCATGCGTTGCCAGGCGACGATGACAGCCTGATCCCGCGGCAATTGGTTATCCGTCATGGCGTAGCGGCAGGACTGAATCATGTGAATACAATGATCGATCCCGATGCCAATAAGCAGCGTTGGTACCGTGGCTGCGAGTAAGGTGAGCTCGGTTCGTATCAAGCTGTAGGCCGCCAGACCCCAGGCGATGCCGAGTCCGACCGGCACCATCATGAATAATGCGAGTGGTCCGATTCGATAAACGAAAGTGAACAGCAGACTGACCAGGACCACGGCCAGTACGATCGCGACACGCAGGTCGTGATCCACTCGGCTTTGCATCTCGAAAACGACGGCTGGTGTGCCCGTAAGGCCACACGGGGCCGAGGCTTCGGTCAGCACGCCGTTCGTGCCCTGAATTATGGGTTGCGTTTCATGCCAATCGGCCGCGTCGACCGATAGCGAGAAGCCATACACAGGAGACTTGCCAACTTGAAGGTATGAGCGAGTGTGTTCTATGACGCCGTCTAACGTCGTTATGCGCGCAATGGTCGGCCGATCGAGTACAAACTCCTGATCGCAAATGATCAATAATTCCTCCAGCCCTGGTGTTCGCCTGGAGAGCTGATCGAACATCTGCACGGCTTTGTCTTCCTTGCCGAGGAGCCCGTACACGTCGGCCTCGATTCTTAGATCGACAAGCAGGATGACGGAGCAAAGCGTCAGGATGAGTCCTGCGATCGAAACAGGGATGGTTGGCCACTGAATTTTCATATCAGGCCATCAGCAATTCTTCGTACGGTGCGCGGAGTCAACAATGCCATCGCACGCAGATTACGCAACCGGCACGTTTTGTACAAACGCACAATTGTTGAGTTGGCGAATGAGTGCTGCGCACCGGCGTCAGCTCGCCGTATAATCAGCCGACAGCAACAATAAAGAAACCGAGAGCGTCTTACTCAGGATCGTTCCGGAATGCCAGCTTGACCGTAGGAAGTTGCGTATGAGGACATCAGGTTGGATGAAACGACAGTCGTGGTTCTGGCCAGCAAAGCTTTTCCTTAAACGTATCAGTGGGAAAGAGCTGTGGCTAAGGCTGGAAGTTGTCGTCGCAACGGTTGAGACAGCCGACTGGACGTACATCGGCAGCAGGCTGGATTCAGACTCGATCGTCTATTCACTGGGCGTCGGCGACTCAATCGAATTCGATCTCGATCTTATCGGCCGATTTGGCCTCACAGTGTTTGCTTTCGACCCAACGCCTTTTTCGGCGAGGTGGGTTCAAAAGCAAACGCTGCCGCGCAAGTTCTTGTTCAGACCCTGGGCGGTGTCGGGAGAGAACGGGAACCTCCGCTTGTTCCGGCGTGTGAACTCGCAGGGTAGAAGCGCCAAGGTGATGTGGACGGCTGACGAATGTGCTGGTGATCCGGATGATTTTATCGACGCTCCCGCGTACACCGTGAAAAAAATAATGGAATTGCTGCAACATGAGAAAATTAGCCTTCTGAAGATGGATGTCGAAGGTGCGGAATACGGCATACTGGATGGCTTGAATAACATGGCACAACTGCCAGACCAACTACTGGTAGAGTTTCATCACCGCTTTCCTGGAATAGGCAAGAAACGTACCGCTGACAGCATTGAAATGCTCAGTCGTCTCGGCTACAAGATATTTGGTATTTCAGAAACCGGTCGGGAGATCGGCTTCGTACTCGATTGAGCTAAGGGCGCGCCACATACAGAGACAACGCGCCAAGTGCCAGCAGCGACCATCCCAGCGCTGGAACTCCACCCAGCGTCATCACCAGTGCGCCTGAGACAAGCGCAGTAGCGGCTATCGCAAGCCAGTATCGCTGCCGTCGTTGCTGGAACAGTTGTTCGCGAATTTGTTTCAGTTCGGACGACTGCAGATCAAACTTGATCCGGCCATCCGCAGCCTGTTCGCCCAGATGATGAATAATTGCGGGCAGCTCGCGCATTGCATCGCGTAACTGCGGCAGGTTCTCGCGAAGATCCTTGAGCATCGCCCGCGGACCGACTTGCTCATCCATCCAGCGCTTGAGAACCGGGTGTGCTGTTTTCCACAGGTCGAGCTGCGGATAGAGTTGCCGGCCAAGACCTTCAATGTTGAATAATGTCTTGTGCAGCAGGATCATCTGCGGTTGTATTTCGACATCAAAGCGTTGTGCGACGCGGAACAGGCGCATCAACAGCTGCGCGAATGATATCTCGGCCAACGGCTTATTGAAGATGGGTTCGCACACAGTGCGAATCGCTGTCTCCAGCTGGTCGATGCGTGTGTCAGCGGGAACCCAGCCACTATCGAGGTGCAGTTTCGCAATCCGGTGATAATCGCGGTCGAAAAACGCGAGGAAGTTCTCGGCGAGGTATCGCTGATCTTCCGGATGGAGTGTGCCGATAATACCGAAATCGACAGCGGCGTACTTCGGCCGTTCCGGATCTGTGGTAATAACGAAGATGTTGCCGGGGTGCATGTCCGCGTGGAAAAAATTGTGGCGGAATACTTGAGTAAAGAAAATTTCGACGCCGTTTTCGGCCAGTACCTGAATATTTGTGCCCGCCTCGCGCAACGTTTTCATGTCGCTGATCGGTGTGCCGTAAATGCGTTCCTGGACGAGGACTTCGGGTCGGCAGTAGTCCCAGAAAACCTCCGGCACGTACAGCATCTCTGAACCTTCAAAGTTTCTTTTTAACTGTGCCGTGTTGGCGGCTTCGCGCATCAGGTCGAGCTCATCAATTATCGTGTGCTCGTACTCGTCAACCAGTTCCAATGGCTTCAATCTCTTGCCGTGTTCCCAGTAACGGTCCGCCAGGCCGGCCAGCAGACGAAGCACGGCAAGGTCACGGTCAATCTGCTCCCGTACGCCGGGACGCAGGATCTTGACGATGACTTCATGGCCGGCCTTCAATTTCGCCGTGTGGATCTGGGCAATCGACGCGGCAGCGAATGGCTTCTTGTCGAAGCGCTCAAACACGTCGTCAACGGATTTTCCATAGGCACCGTTGATAATCGCGATTGCCTGTTCGGCAGGAAACGGCGGTACCTTATCCTGCAATTTCGCCAGTTCGTCTGCGATGTCGGGTGGCAATAAATCGCGGCGCGTTGAAATCACCTGACCGAATTTGACGAATATTGGGCCCAGGTCTTCCAGTGCGAGCCGAATGCGTTCCCCGAGGGGCGCAGAGCTATCCCGGCGGCGTGGCGAGAGGTAAAACAGAAATCGCAACGGACGCAACAGGTGCGTCCGCTTGATAAGGTCATCCAGGCCGTACCTGACCAAAACACGATGAATCGCGATCATGCGAATAATCGTGTGCCGGTTGGCCATATCAGTCCTCACCCTGCAGTCGATTCAGGCGCGCCTCAATTCGGGCGACGTCATCGCGCAGCGTACTGACGTCAGCGGAAAATTTGTCAACTTCATAACGGCTGGGTGCGTCGCGGCTTTCTTCTTGTAGATATTCGCGAATATTAGTGCCGATGGTCGAGCGTGCTGCGCGCCCCCAGCGGCCGACGCCGCGAGCAATCTCTCCCAGCCGGTGCGCGGCAACATCGCCAACAATCCCGGACAGCTCTTCTTCGATGTCAGGCCTGGCGTAGGATAGAAGTTGTTGAAATTGGCCGGCTATCTCGGCATCACCGGTCAGGTCCAGCGAGCCATCGCGAATGGCGGCCTCACCCGACTGCCCGGCCATTCGGGCCAGGGTCAGCAATGAACCGCTGATAACGGCGTCCGGCTCTTGCGATGTTGTTGCGACAATGTCGAGTGTGTCGTCATTAATAACAAAATAAGCTGCTAGTGCTGTATCCCTTACGCGCACTGCGACGACGGTACCGGACAGGTCGCTGCATAATTTTCGTGCCGGCGTAGACTCCTGAGTGTTTCGGTTCAGAATTCTGGCGATCGGGCGTAGTACGGCTTCGAGAGCATCCATCGTTGTCTAGATCCGGTAGCCAGTGTGCAGGGCGACAATTCCCGCGGCCAGATTGCGGAAACGGCAGCGCTCGAATCCGGCCGATTCCATCATGGCTTTCAGTGTTTCCTGATTTGGATGCATGCGTATTGATTCGGCCAAGTACTGGTAGCTGTCAGGATCGCCGGCAACGAGTTTTCCGAGCGCTGGCAATACCTTGAAAGAATACAGATCATAGGCTGGTTTGACCGCCTTACTGGGCTCCGAAAACTCGAGAATCATCGCCTTACCTCCGGGCTTGAGCGCGCGAAACATCGATGCCAGTGCGGCGTCCTTGTCGGTAACGTTTCGTAAACCGAACGCCATCGCGATGCAGTCGAAAGTTCCGTCTTCGAAAGGCAATTTCTGGGCATCGACCCGGGCGATCGTTACATTCCCGGAAATGCCTGCGTCGATCAAGCGACGCCGGCCTTGCTGGAGCATCGCGGCATTGATATCGGCCAGGATGACATGACCGTCTTTGCCGACCTTGCGTGAGAATTCGCGAGCCAGGTCACCGGTACCGCCCGCCAAATCGAGTACGACATTGCCGGGTTTGACAGCAGCCTGATCGATCGTGTAGCGCTTCCACAGGCGATGCAGCCCGGCAGACATCAGATCGTTCATGAGATCGTAGCGACTGGCGACGGAATCGAACACGCTATGCACCATATCCGCCTTATCATTCCTGCCGACGGTTCGGTAACCAAAATGTGTCGTATCGTCGTTTGATGAATTCATTAGCCGAGGATACCTGTGCGTTAAACGCGGAGCCAGTAGGAGCGCGCCCTGCGCGCGAAGCGAAGCGGCCGCCGCAAGGCCACTCGAGATCTTAACCCTGGCAGAGGTCGCGCGCAGGGCGCGCTCCTACAAAATGTAACGACTTAGGTCCTCATCCTGCGCCAACTCAGCCAGATGATCATTCACGTAGCCGGCATCAATGGTCAGTTTGGTTCCGCTCTTGTCCGAGGCCTCAAATGAGATCGTCTCCAGCAGGCGCTCCAGGACCGTGTGCAACCGCCGCGCGCCAATATTCTCGGTGTTCTCGTTAACCTGAAAAGCGACTTCGGCGATACGTCGCACACCACTTTCAGAAAATCGCAACGAAACCTCTTCCGTATTCAAAAGTGCGCTGTACTGTGCCGTCAGCGATGCGTCGGTTTCGGTCAGGATACGAACGAAGTCCTCCGTTGTGAGCGATTTCAGTTCAACGCGAATTGGAAAACGACCCTGCAATTCGGGAATCAGGTCCGATGGCTTCGAGACGTGGAAAGCACCCGATGCAATAAAAAGGATGTGATCCGTTTTGACCATGCCGTACTTGGTATTGACGGTTGAGCCCTCAACCAGCGGCAGCAGGTCACGTTGCACGCCTTCACGTGAAACGTCAGCACCTTGAGTTCCGCTACTGCGTATAACTTTATCGAGCTCGTCAAGAAACACGATGCCGTGCTGCTCGACGGCTTCCAGCGCCTGCACCTTGAGTTCTTCATCATCCAGCATCTTTGCCGCTTCCTCGTCGGTCAGATGACGAAATGCCTCATCAACCTTGAGTTTGCGAGTCCTGCTGCGGCTCGCACCGAGGTTTTGGAACATGCCCTGCAACTGACTGGTCATTTCTTCCATGCCAGGTGGTGCCATGATCTCCACGCCGATCGGTACGGCCTGAATATCGATCTCGATTTCCTTGTCGTCGAGTTTTCCCTCGCGCAACATTTTGCGAAATTTCTGACGCGTGTCGCTATTTGCCGGCTCGGCATCCGATGTGAATCCGACTCCAGGCGATGGCGGTGGCAACAGGGCATCGAGAATGCGTTCTTCGGCGGCATCCTCGGCGCGATGCCGGCTTTTCGCCATGGCCTCCTCCCGAATCATCTTGATCGATACGTCCATGAGGTCGCGCACGATGCTATCCACTTCGCGGCCAACGTAACCGACCTCGGTGAACTTGGTGGCCTCAACTTTGATGAATGGTGCGTGGGCGAGGCGCGCGAGGCGCCGCGAAATTTCAGTTTTGCCAACACCGGTTGGCCCGATCATCAATATGTTCTTAGGCGTGATCTCGCTGCGCAGCGGCTCATCCACTTGCACACGTCGCCAGCGATTGCGCAAAGCGATCGCGACGGCACGCTTGGCCTCGTCCTGGCCAATGATGTGCTTGTCCAGCTCCTGGACGATTTCTCTGGGGGTCATTTGTGACATTTAATGGTTTCCCCTGTAGGAGCGCGCCCTGCGCGCGACAGTCGCCCGCAGGGCGGCCTCTTACAGTTCTTCGATAATTATATTCTGATTGGTGTAGACGCAGATATCGCCTGCAATCATCAAGGCTTTCCGCACAATATCAGCGGCCTCCAGGTCCGTGTTGCGCAACAGCGCGAGAGCGGCGGCCTGTGCAAACGGTCCGCCCGAGCCGATGGCCATGAGGTCATTCTCGGGCTCTATAACATCGCCGTTGCCGGAAATAACAAAAGAGGCCTCTGCATCGGCCACACAAAGCAACGCCTCGAGGCGCCGCAGGCGACGATCCATTCGCCATTCCTTGGCTAATTCGATCGCAGCGCGTGTCAGGTTACCGTATTGCTCCAGCTTACTCTCGAAGAGCTCGAATAACGTGAACGCATCGGCCGTACCGCCGGCGAATCCAGCGATAACCCGTCCATCGGCGAGCTGCCGGACTTTTCGGGCATTACCCTTCATGATGGTATTGCCTATGCTGACCTGACCATCGCCGGCGATGGCTACCTTGCCATTGCGACGGACTGAGACAATGGTCGTCCCTCGAAATTGCTCCATTTTGGTCTTCCTGTAGCTGCACCCAAAGGGCATAAACGCTATCGCCTAGTTTTTCTTCGCGCCCGGGGGTGAGTTTGGTCGTATATCTGGGCCAGATGCTGGAAATCAAGGTGCGTATAGACCTGCGTTGTCGATATGTTGGCATGCCCCAACAGCTCCTGAACGCCGCGTAAATCGTGACTCGATTCGAGCAAGTGCGTTGCGAACGAATGCCGAAACAGATGGGGGTATACGTTCACGTCGATCCCCTGGCGGCGGGCCCAGTGATTGACTCGTGCTTGTACGGAACGGGTGCTGATTCGGGTGCCCCGGTTGCTGACAAAAAGTGCCTTTTCATCGTTAGCCGCGAGCTGGTCACGTGTCATGTGCCACAGCCTGAGCGCTGCCAGCGCTTTGCGACCGACCGGGACGATTCGGTCCTTATTGCCCTTACCTGTCACATGGACCGTCGCGTCGTGCATATCCACATCGCCGCAATTGAGGCCCGTGAGCTCGGACAAGCGCAGCCCCGATGAGTACAACAGTTCGAGAATGGCGCGATCGCGATCGACGAGAGGACCGTCGCCTGAAATATTGAGAAGATGTGCCATGCGGTCAACATCGAGATTGCCCGGCAATCGTTTCTTGCCCTTTGGCGCTGATACATCTGTGATGGGGTTATTGTCAACATGCTTTTCGCGGACCAGATAGCGAAAGAAGGTGCGGCAGGCGGAAAGGCGACGTTGAATGCTTCTGGCGCTCAGGCCCTTGCGGTAGCAGGAGGCCGAGAACGCACGGAAGTGCTCGCTGTCCATCCCGTCCCAGGTATCCACTCCGGAGGTTTCACGGAACGCTCGTAGCGCGACGAGATCGCGGCGGTAATTCGTACAGGTTTGGGGGGACAGTCTGCGCTCGAACTCGAGATGTCGAATGAATTTGTCGATCCAGCCTGCATTTTCCACGGTGTTACGGACCTAGTACCGTTTGAGGGCACCTGCGACCAGGTCGCCAAGACGAGTCAGGAAGTCGATACTCATGCCGGGGTGGAAACGGTCAGCGTCGGCACTACCGATGGCCAGAAAGCCGATCTCGGAATCGTCGGCAAGTGGCACGAGTGCGGCAGACCCAACTTCCTCGGCATCTTCTTGGAACAGGAAATCACGTTGCGCATCGCGGATCTGCCCGCAACGCGCGGAGCTGCCGCCAAGGAATGTCTTGAACGGACCAAGCGCTGCGGAATTTCTGTCAATGACGCGGAGGAATCGACCGGCATCAATATCCGCAAAGGATTCCGGGTCGCCGAAAATGACAAGCACGGCATGATCGGCGCCAAAACCGCGTCGCATCCCCACTTCAAGGGCAATGATCGTTGACTTCAGGTCAGCGGCGGCCAGCAACTGCAGCGTCAGTTCGTGAATCTTGGCCGCAAGAAGGTCGTTGGCTCGCGCTACGTCGATCAAATCCCTGAGTTGCTTTTCGAGTTTCAGGTCCTTCTGCCGTAGTATCGACACTTGGCGTTCAACCAGGGATACGGCACCACCTGAAGCGTGCGGCAGGTGCAGAGAGTTCAGGAGTGCTGCATGGTCTTCGAAGAAATCGGGATGCGAGGCCAGGTAGTCATGGATCGCCTGTTCCGATGGTTCCTCGTCAGCGTAATCGACTTCCGGTTGCGTGCTCATAGTTCGCCCATCCTATAGATGCATCATTCCTTCGTTAATCAATTCAGCGTTGCCTTTGAGCCAGGCAGGTGTGTCGCCGCCGCGCCAGCTTACCACGACTTGACCTCCCGGCAGTCGAACGCTGACGTCCTCATCCAGATGCCCGAGCCGCTGGCCGGATACGACGGCGGCGCACGCACCGGTACCACAGGCCGTGGTTTCGCCGACACCGCGCTCGTGCACTCGCAGATCGATATTTTTCCGATCAACAATCACCATGAATCCAACATTGACCAGCTCCGGGAAACGCTCGTGGTGTTCGATCCGGGGGCCCAGCTCGCTGACTGGCGCTGAGTCGATATGGTCGACTCTGATAACGCAATGTGGATTGCCCATGGAAACGACGCTGATCTCAATGTTGTCCGTGCCGACACTCAGAACGTAGGACACCGCGGCAGTCGCTGCGTCGAACGGGATATGTGACGGTTCGAAATCGGGTGTACCCATGCTGACCGAGACCTGACCGTCCGGATACGTGCGGGCCGATACGGGTCCGGCCGGACTCTGCAGCGTAAATTCCTGAGCTTCGTTGTTGAAGCCCGCTAGATACCGGGCTACGCAACGAACGCCATTGCCGCATTGTTCAACCTCGGAACCGTCGGAGTTAAACACTCGATAGTTGGCGATGCTCGACGTGTCGCCAGATGAGCTGACCCACATCAGCTGATCAAATCCAGGGCCGGTTTCTTCGTCGCCGAGTTCGCGAATTTTGTCAGCGCCCGGAGGAGGCAGATCGCCGGCGCGTTGATCGACGACCAGAATCTGGTTTCCAGTGCCGTGCATTTTCAGATAGGGAACTTGCATGCGTTTGTTCTTTCGTCGCAATAGTACTCAATGGCCTCTATAATCCGGCCTCTGTAGTTTACATAAACTGCCTGCCAAACTAACAAAAAGCCCTCGGAGGGTGACATGCGGCACATCATGGTACTGAACTCGAAAGGAGGTTGCGGCAAGAGCACCCTTGCAACAAACATAGCTTCCTATTTTGCGACTCAAGGCGCGGTTGTCGCCCTGGCTGATTACGATCCACAGCGGAGCAGCCTCGACTGGCTGGAGCGACGCCCGGAAAACCGCCCGGCTATCGCGGCTGTCGCCGGTTTCGACGGGGGCCTCAGGCATGTTCCGCGCAATGCGGACATTCTTGTGATTGATGCCCCGGCACGGTCACACGGGGCGGAATTGACGGATCTCGTCAGGCATGCCGAAACGATCGTAGTGCCGGTATTACCGTCGACCATAGATATACAGGCAACGGCGACATTTCTTGAAGAGCTTAAGAGCGTCGGCAAAGTTGCGAATAAGCAGGCCAAGATCGCAGCGGTCGCGAATCGCGTGCGTGATAATACGTTGATCTTCGACGACCTTGATGAATACCTGACCAAAGCTCGCATTCCGTATATTGCGGCGCTGCGCGAAGCGCAGAATTACGTGCGCGCCTACACGCGTGGCCTGGGAATCTTTGAATTACCGGAGTATCTTGCCTGGCCGGATTGGGATGATTGGGCGCCGCTTACCGCCTGGCTGCGGAGCGCGCGCAGCCAACCATGATTTGTAGGAGCGGTCCCTGACCGCGACCTCCAATGGACTTAGATCGGTAGCTCACCTTTTTGCAGCCTGTCGGCTGCCGCTGCGCGTCGCGGTCAGGGACCGCTCCTACAGTTCATTGGTGACATGAGTTATTGCCGGTAAGTTGTTGCCGGCAACCATGCCGAGGCCATCCCGGTATGCATCCGCCGCCGCATCCGCTTCGCCCAGTTGATTGAGCAAGGTACCGTATTCCTGGTAGACCTCAGGACTCGGACGCAAGCTGATCACCGTTTCCAGATAACTTCGGGCCTTGCCCCACAACTCGTTGCGCAGACAAAGCCTCGCCGCCGTCAACAACAGGTCCGGATCGTCACTGTGTTTTGCCAGCCAGCTTTCCGCTCGTTTCAACTGCTTGCTGCTGTCTGCACCCTCGACGAGTCCGAACAATCGGACTAGCTGGCCACGCCAGTCAGACCGGAGTACCGACACGAGTTCCTTTTCAGCCAATTCGTGCAATCCCGCCCGCATGAGGCCCGTGTAGTAGGCCTCAAGCAGCGAGCTATCGGTCTTGTGCGTTTTTGGTACTGCCTTCCAGGCTGCTGCGATGGTGTCTGCATCTGCTGCACGATCAAGTTGCTCGCGGTGAATTCGAATGGCCCAGGTCGCGAGCGTTGCAGGCTTGATCTGAGCGTGCTTTTTGATTCGCGGTAAAATTTCGCGCAGGGAAGGCCAGTCTTCCAGGTGAAAATACAGGCGTCCCATCAGGGCGAGTGCGTGCCCATGGTCTTTTGAGTTTTCGTCCAGGCGCCGAAGGGTAGCGAGGGCTTGTTCATGTTGTCCCCGATCCAGTTGAAATTCGGCTTGAGTCAGCAGAACAGCATTGGCCGCTTCGGGAACCTCCTGGTAGGCAAGCCGCAGCCACTCGTCGCGCCGCTCGTCACGGCCGCCTTGCAGGTGTGCAGCGCGTGCGGCCTGCAGGTAATTGAATAGCGGTGTATCGCTGGTGCTGGCAGCGCGAGCTAACATGCGCTCACCACGGGCGAAATTACCTTCGGCAACTTCGATCATGCCACGCGTCATCTTCTGGCCGGACCGGGCCGACCGATAACGTCCCGCAGCCTCGCCGATGCGGCGTGGTGCGATGATGATCTTGCGGATCAGCCAAGCGGTGCCGAATAGCGTGACGGTCAGGAGACCCAGGACAGGAACGGACATCTCGACAAGATAACCGCGAAAGCTGATCACGACGTAGCCCGGATCCGACACCAAAAAATGCGCTGCGAATGCACTCGCGAAAAGCACCAACATTACAATGCCGCCAATTTTCACGGGGTCGGCTCACGAAGAGTCTGAACCCGACGCAGCAATCGCAGTGAGCCGGAAATATCGGGTACCGGGGTCGTGAAGACATTGTTACGAATTTCACTGATCGTCTGTTGCGCGCTCGAGACCTGCGCACTGTTCGCATCAAAGTACGCCGACAGCAGCGCACTCGCATCATCGAGTGTTTGTTCGAAAATTACCTGCTCGCCACGTAGCAGCGCCAGCCGCGCCGCCTGCAGCTGCATTGCGATGTTATTTCGCAATAAGTACTCCGCGTCAGGTGAGATCAGCGCAAGTTTCGCTTGTTCGGGCGGCGTGATCTTGACAAGACCGGACATCGCGTCTTTCACTGCGTCCCATGCACGATCGATGCCGCTCTGATCGGGATCGGTTTCGTCGGTCGAATCGCCGTTTTGCGGTGAGGCGCTGGCGATTGGTAGCGACTCGACCACCTTGGCGAGACTGGCGAGTGTCAATGCAGCACCTTCAAGATCGGGTTTTTCCATGACGTCCAACGCCGCGAGCTCGTCGGAAATCGCGCGCCGCACATCGATCAGTGCTGGATCGGACAATTGTGTAACGCGTTCATCCGCCATGCCGAGCGCCAACGACGCCAACCGCGGATTGTTCGCAAGTTGCAACTGGACATTGGCGATTTGCAGATAGTACTCAGCCTCGGCCAGTAAAAAAGTCTCCCGCGCACCAGCCGATATGCCAGCCAGCGTAGCCACCGAATTCTCCATCGTTGACATGCGAGACGGCAGTGAATTGAGTAGCCGCAATTGTTCTTCAATGTCGCGACGCACGGCGTCGATTGCATCACTGTAATCCGGGTGGGTTATCTGGCCAAGCTCGATTTCCAGTGCCGCCAGCGCGTCACTGGATTGGTCAACGCGGCGGTTGAGGTTTTCTATACCGGCCAGATTGTCCAGCGCACTCAAGTCACCGGCGTTTCGCCAGTCCTGGAATACCGTGTAGCCAACCGCCGCGAGTGCTATCGCGGACAGCAGCACGGCCAGCCACGCTTTGCTGTTGCCGCTAGCTGAGGTCTCGATCGGTTTTCTGTCCTCGACCACGAATTCCGCGTCATCGGCCGTTTCAAGTTCGTTTTGGTCGTCGCTCATGGTGCTAATCCGGGTTGGGTACTGTGAATTGAGATGATTGCCTGAACCATATCGGCAGCCTGTGGACCGGATGCCAGTATGGTCTTTGCTGCCGGGTAGCGATCCAGCACTTCTTTTATCACACGAGCCGCCGGCGTCACCAGCGGCATGGATGAGAGTTGTTGTACACACCAGCCCGGCAGTAACGCGCAGAGATTTTCAAGGGTCTCGACACTCATGATGGTTACGGCATTTATCTTGCCGTTGCGCCAGGCCGATTCAACCTCTGCCAGCAATTCCGGACTGCTGTCGGGAATCCTTCGCTCGTACACAGGCAAGTAATCTACACGCGCGCCGCGCTCGCGAAGTGTTTCCGCCAACAGCTCCCTGCCGTCTCCGCCATGGATAATTTGAATCTGCTTGCCAGCAACATCCTTAAGTACTGGCTCCTCGAGCAGACTTTCGCTGTCGAAGCCGTCATCGGGTTTGAAATCAACTGTCCGACCTGCTGCCTGAATTGCGGCAGCGGTTGCCGGGCCCGTGGCACCTGTCGTCGCGCCAGCAGCGTACTGCAGGCCGTATGCGACAGCATTGCGGCTAACATAAATAACGATATCGGCTGCGGGCAGTTCTGCAGCATCATTGGCCACGGCAGTTTCGTCCCGTGGCACGATTTCAATAACCGGAAAACAAATTGCGTTGCCACCATTGCTCTGGATTGCTTCGATTAGTCCGGACGCCTGCACTCGCGGACGAGTGACCAGCACACCTACCCCTTGTAGTGGGGCATCAGTCATGCAGCGCCTCGATGGAATCGAGTAACTCGCGTGCACCACATTGCAACAAGCGCTCCGCCAACGTTTCTCCAAGCTGTTGTGCATCCGTGGCGTCGCCGGACAGCGATTTCCTGATATAACGCGAGCCGTCGGGATAAGCGACCAGGGCGGTCAGTGAGAGCGTTCCGTGATCGACGGTGGCGAACGCCGCGACTGGCGACTGGCAGCTGGCCTGCAACATGCGGACGATGGTTCGCTCTGCCGTAGTCGTCTGTAAGGCAATCGGATCATTGAGCTGTCCGAGCACGTTGCACAGCTCCGTGTTGCTATCCAGACATTCGATTCCAAGTACGCCCTGTGCTGCGGCGGGTAGCATTTCTGATGATGAAAATTGCTGGCTGATGTGGTGATCGAGTTCAAGCCGCTCAAGCCCGGCAGCCGCGAGAATGATCGCGTCGAAGTCGCCACTCTCGAGCCTGGCGAGTCGCGTATTTACGTTGCCGCGTAATGGTTCGATGCGCAAGTCGGGGCGCAGCATCTTGATCTGCGCCTGTCGCCGCAGGCTTGAGCTGCCCACGCTGGCATTTTGCGGCAGCCCATCGAGTTGAGTGCCGGCTGCGGTGACCAGTGCATCGCGATGATTCGCACGCTCCATCATTGCAGCCAGGCAAAAACCTGCCGGAATTTCTGCGGGCACGTCTTTCATGGAATGTACGGCAAGATCTGCGGCGCCGTCTCGCATGGCGATCTCGAGCTCCTTAATGAAAAGGCCCTTGCCGCCGACCTTTTGCAGGCTGCGATCAAGAACCTCATCGCCTTTCGTTGATAGTGGGACGAGTTCGGTGCCGGATATCTCCGGTAGCTTCTGCAGGGCGGCCGCAACGTGGTTGGCCTGCCAAAGCGCCAGGGCGCTTCTGCGCGTTGCGATGCGAATTTTCAAGCGACCTAGACTCCTTTAAGGCGCCGGCGTACTTCTGCCAGATGCCGGCGGCTGATTATCAGCTCTTCGTCATCGACCTGCGACTTATCACGCAGAACGACGCGGCTCTTGCCATCGTCGGTTTTTTCAATTCGATCGATACGTGCTACGGCGACCAGCGCACTGCGATGAATGCGCACGAAGTCGTCGCTAAATTCCTCAACGAGCGCTCTCAGTGAGTCATCAATCAGGTCTTGACCGCTGTCATGATAGACAGTGACGTATTTCTGATCAGCCCGAAAACAGGAAATTTCGGTAACGGGTATCAGCTTTAGCTCCGTTTGCGAACGCGAGCAGACGTGTTTCCGAGCGACGCTCATATTGGCCTGCGACGCAACCGAAATGAGTGTACTGGGTGCCAGTCTTGAGGCCTGCTCGAGAGCAGCCGTAAGCTTGGCACGTCGAACAGGCTTTAGAACGTAACCGATCGCACGCGCGTCGAAGGCGTCGATCGCGTACTCGTCGTACGCGGTAGTGAAAACGATGGCCGGCGGGTTATCCTGCATGTTGAGGTGGTGAGCGGTTTCTATGCCGTCGAGACCTGGCATACGTATGTCGAGCAAGACAATATCCGGCCGCAGCTCAGCCGAGAGTAATACCGCATCTTTGCCATTACCGGCTTCCCCGACATATTCATAAGATTCTTCGTCGTCAAGTAGCTGCCGCAGTCGTGCCCGCGCGGGCTGTTCATCGTCAACCACAAGAACCTTCATTCTTCGTCCTCGCCTTCGTCCAGCGGAAAACGCAGCGAGACCGTGAACCGATCGCCGGCATCGTCAATGTTCACCGACCCCTTGCTTCCATACGCAAGCTCGAAGCGCTGCCGGATGTTGGACATCGCCATTTTGTTGCCACCCGTATTGCGCTTTTCGCCGATCGGGACAGGATTGGAAATCGTAATCTCAAGATGGTCGCCGTCTCTCGTGCCGGTGACCGTGACTTCACCACCATCTGGCAACAATTCGATGCCGTGGTATATAGCATTTTCAAGCAACGGCTGAATCGTGAGGCTCGGGATACGTGCTCGCATCGGTAGCGCTGCAACGTCCCAGCGCACGTTCAGCCGGTCGCCAAGTCGTAATTTTTCGATACGCTGATAGATGGCAGCTGTTTCCAGTTCCTGCTTGAGCGATGAGCGGTTCGTGGCGTTACCAAGATTCGCCCGCAGCAGGTCGGAGAGGTCTTCGATCGCTTCCTCAGCGCGCCGCGGGTCAGTGCGCGTCAACGATGCGATGGTGTTCATGCTGTTGAAGAGGAAGTGTGGCCGAATCAGTGCTTGCAACGCGCTGATGCGAGCTTGCGCTTCGAGCACGATGCTGCGGCGCCATTCACTTGAAATGTACAGATAGCGCATGGCAAGCGCCATTACGATGGAGTTAATGGCCATCGTGCGCAGCAAGAATTTTGTATGCGCATCTTCGATGATTAATGACTGGCCGAAAATCCGGGTCAATTGCCAGGCACTTTCGGCGACGACAAGACAGGTCAATTCGAGAACAACGAAACTCATAACAAACGCTCGCATCTGCCCCGCAGCTTCGAGGTATGACGTCAGCTGGCACATCAGGGCGGTACCGAGCAACGCGATCCAGAGCACAAAAAACGATGTTTCCGAAAGTTCGATGAGAAATTGATGCTCGGCGTCGTGAGACGCAAGCGTCAGCATGATCGCAATGAGTTCAGCGACGAGAACGATAATGAACAGTGTGCTGGCCGCACAGAAATCGGGCAGGTAAGCCTGGGTTGATTCGTTGTCAGGGTCGTTGGCGGCGATCAAACCGGCGCTCCTCTTAACAAAGCAGGTATTGTAGCGCCAGCGGTGATTCTAATGTGAGGTAACAGACCTCGCCATCGCAATCAGTCGCCGCAGGTATCCTTGATGAGCGCTTCGATGTTGCGATGGGCTTCTGCCTTCGCAGCCTCGTCCAGATAAACGCGTTCGCCAGCATCACTTTGGCGATACAAGCGCCGGGAGTTCACCATGGTCTGTAGCTTGGCGCGATATTCATGACACTGCGCCAGTTTCTGTTCTGCCAACTCGCGCGTTTCTATGGCAGTGAGGGCCGCCTTGCCGGCCTCCGCTCTTGCTACGCGGCGGGCAGCTGTCGTGTCGCGGTGCGCCTGCACCCGCTTCTGCACGGCAGTGCTGTTGGTGCGATTGTACGAGAACTGCAAGACTTCTTCTGACGGCTCGCCGAACGGACGGTCTGCGTAATATACGTCACCGTTTTCGTCGATCCACTTATAGATGTCATCAGCGAATACAACGCTGCTGACAGTCATCGAGAAGGCGGCGAAACCAACCATGAGGTGTCTTATGTTCATCGCGTCATTAGACCATGGAGCGGGCCCGTTTGTTGTGATGCTGGTCACAGCGAAAATCGGGCATTGATCCACCTGTAAAACAAAAAAAGCGGGCCTTGTGGCCCGCTAAGCTACTGATAACAGGGGTGATTATCAGTATTGATTCACTTGCATTATGTTCACTCTGCCGAGGTGAATTCGGGGTAGGCTTCCGGGCCGCATTCGCTGATGTCAACACCTTCGTATTCTTCCTGTACGGAGACGCGGATGCCCACGGTCTTGCGGTGCAGGGTGAGCGGTCGTCGCACCAAAACAGTGAGCAAATCCGGTTTTAGCTTCGATCGCCTGAATTTGCAGCTGGCGTTCTTGAATTGGCTCAGGTATCAATCTGCTATGGGAAATGATTCATTCGAAAATCTGGCGAAAAAACTGGCGGAATCGCTACACGCCTTCGGGTATAAACCCGAAGGGCTGCGCTCTGTGCGTGACGATCTTGAGAGCGGTTTTCGCAGCATCTTGCAAACGGGCATCAGCAAGCTCGATCTCGTGACACGCGAAGAGTTTGAAGTGCAGGAGGCTGTTCTGGCTCACACACGAGAAAAGCTTGAGTCGCTTGAAGCGAAACTCGAGGAGATCGAAAACGCTAAATAGGGCCAGGGAGGGCCGCAGATTTGAGTCTCGCGATTCTTAACAGCCGGGCGCAGTACGGCACGGACGCGCCGGCCGTGACGATAGAAGTTTTTCTGTCCGGGGGATTGCCGGCATTCACTATTGTCGGCATGGCGGAAACGGCTGTGCGTGAAAGCAAAGATCGTGTTCGTGGTGCCCTCTTGAGTTCCGGTTTCGAGTTTCCGCAACAGCGAATTACAGTCAGCCTGGGCCCCGCCGATATGAAGAAATCGGGTGGACGCTACGACCTTGCAATTGCACTTGGCATTCTTGCTGCAAGAAAACAGCTTCCGAAAGAAGCGCTGAACAACGTCGAAGTGTATGGCGAACTGTCCCTGAACGGTGATCTGCGTCCGGTGCCAGCGATATTGCCCGCGGTATTAAACGCGCAGAGGGCGGGACGGAAGGTCATTGTGCCCAAAGGCAACGAGGTCGAGGCGTCGTTGGCATGCGCCGAGGTCTACCCGGCGACTTCACTAATAGAAATAGTATCGCATCTCACCGGGCGGCAGCTCATTGAGGTTGTCGAGAGGACCCACCCTGCCGGCGTCGACCCAACGTCTAATGACCTGATCGATGTTCGTGGCCAGCAACATGCCAAGCGAGCACTCGAAATTGCGGCGGCGGGCGGACACAACCTCTTGTTCATTGGTCCGCCCGGAACCGGAAAAAGCATGCTGGCGCGAAGGCTCCCTGGAATCCTGCCAGCGATGACCAATGCCGAAGCGCTTGAGACAGCGGCAATAGACTCAATCCTCGGTATGCCGATCGCAATGAGCGGTTGGCGACAGCGACCGTTCAGAAGCCCGCATCACACGGCCTCGGCAGCGGCACTTGTAGGTGGTGGGCCCGGGCCACGACCCGGCGAAATTTCCAGAGCGCATAACGGTGTTCTGTTCCTTGACGAACTACCAGAGTTCAATCGTCGGGCTCTCGAGGTACTGCGCGAACCGCTCGAGACAGGCAGAATCAACATCTCTCGTGCCGGTGGGCAGGCTGAATATCCTGCAAACTTTCAGTTGATCGCCGCGATGAACCCGTGCCCGTGCGGCTACCTTGGCGACCGTTTCGCTGATTGTCGTTGCAGTGGTGACCGGGTCGCAGCGTATTGGCGCAAAATTTCCGGACCGCTGCTGGATCGGATTGATCTGCATGTCGAAGTGCTGCGCCCACCAACAGAACTGCTCCGGGCCGGAGAAAATAACGGCGAGACGAGCGATAGTGTTCGCGCGCGAGTAGAAAAGGCGTGGGCTTTGCAGCTGCGACGTAGCGCTATCAATAATGCCAGGCTCTGTGGAAAAGCGTTAGATGCCTTGTGCGATATGGATGAAGGTTGTTGGACATTGCTCGAGAACGCTGTGCAGCGATTCAATTTGTCGGCGCGTGCGCATCAGCGAGTGCTGCGGGTAGCGAGGACGATCGCGGATTTGGTGGGCGACAAAAAAATAACGCCCTCGCATCTCGCGGAGGCGCTATCGCTTCGATGTCTGGATCGACAGCGTTAAACTACGTGGCCTCGCCGACCATGTACTCCACGGCCGCTTCGATCTCCGCGTCGGAGAGATCGAGGCGACCACCTTTTGGTGGCATGTAACCAGTAGACCCGGTGTAGCCTTGCAGTGCGTGTTGTTTGAGCGTGTCGGCGCCCTGCGCAATGCGTTCTACCCACTGCGCTGCGTCGCCGAGAATAGGCGCGCCGCCGATTCCAGCGGCATGACATGCCAGGCAAGCGCTGTTGTACACCTGCGGGCCTGACATTGCTGTTGCCACGGGTTCCGGTTCGGCCGCGGTCTCGACGGTCGGCGCCGACGACTCAAGTTCTTCTCCCGGCAAGTAAACCTGACCAACCGGCCGAATGCGATCGGCGACCGCAACCCGGTACTCGGCAGCATCCTGCGCGTTGACGCCCTGCGTCAGATCCGACATCTTCGTTGCCAGCACGAGAATCGCGATGGCTATGGCGACAAAAACGCCGATAACGAGGGAGTATGTTTTGAAGAAATTCTGATCCCGACTCAAGTTACTGCTCCGGATTGTGTGAAAATGGATTCGCCTGGCCATCTGCCCGGCGGTGGCGGGCGATTATATAACATCACGCAGTCAGGATCAGTGCCAGGGCGGTGCAAAGAGCGATCGAAATGAAAACGGTGCTGCTTGATGGGGGGCATTCCGAAATTACGCGCTGCACCAATTCGTTCTGAATGTGCGAATTACGGCACACAAAAGCATTCGATGCCGGGTAGAATTCGAATGCATGAAGATATTTAACCACTTGCTGTCGCCATTGTTGGTTCTGGCTTTTGTTGTCCTGCCCGTTGGCGCGCAGGAGCAATCATTCTATACGAGTAGAGTTGGCGAACGGGTATCGATTTTCGAGAACGTCGCCCTTAACTACCGACTGGACCTCGGCGATGAGGCCTACACGTTTGTTGATTTCACCGAGCAGGTGCCGGACGCAAGTTTTGCCGCAATTCGTTTTCAGCCGAACGCTTTCTCGTTGGTTGTCGTTGAGAACCTGGGTGCCGGGGTAACGGCTGAAAAATATGCTGAGTTGGTACAGATTGCCATGTCCGATCAGCTTGCCGGGCTGGAAGACGCTGAGTACATAGGTCATAAGGACCTCGGAGTAGTTGAAGAACGTGGCATGCAGTTTTTCCAGAAGGTGGTGTACGCACGCATTGGCGTGGTGCCTATGACGTACGTTATTTCAGCGACCGTAGACGGTGAGCGCTCGTACCAGCTACTGACATTTGCCAGCAACGAGACGGAAGAGATCATTAAAGAGGAAGCGGATACGATTCTGTCCGGCTTCTCGATCATTGATCCGGCTATGAACATAAATATTGCCGCCAGCTCAAAATCTGTCAGCGATTATCGTTCGAAAACATTTGGCTATCGGTTCCGCACTCGCGGCAATGGCTGGTACGAGTGGACGGACCTTAAGGAAACCAATGAGAGTGCGGATGTGGGTGCGTTATCCGCTCGCGGCTATGGAGCAGTAGTCATGCCCGTCTGCTGGAGGGGCGAGCGGCCAATCGACAATGCTGTATTCAGCATCATGATGCAGCAGTTCGGGGAAGATTACCCGTCAGACTTCATTACCGCAGAGTATGAAATCAGCAAAGGTGACGCAACAGGCAAGTTGCTGGTTGGCATCGAAGAATCTGATGACGAAGATTTTCTTTATCATCAGTGGATCATTGCAAATGATCATTGTGCATACACGCTTGCCGCATGGGGCCCGGTTGCACACGGAAACGTTGAGCGCGAACTGACTAAGCTGTGGTCGGATTTTCAGATAACGGGCACACCGACCGCACTTGCCGGACAATACGAAAACGACAGTGAGCGTCACGTCAATGCCTACCTTTTGAATACGCTGGGTTTGCATTACTACGAGGCGCGTAGCTTCCGTGATGCGTATCAGTTATTTGCGCAGGCGAGTGAGCTCGATCCGTTCGACGGTGTCTATCTGGTGAATGCAGTGCGTTCATTAGTTGAAGTCGATGCGTATCTCGAAGCGCGCGATTGGTTGTTACCGCGACTGGGTCCGTTTTCGGAACATCAGGAAGTACGGAGTTGGGACGCCTGGCTGGCATATCAAACGGCCGACCCGGAAAAAGCTATTCGAATCTATCGTGAGTTATTCGCGGCGGATTATCACGAAGACGATGATTTCTCTACGTATCTGACAATGCTGGCAGACGCCGGGCTCTGGCAGGAACTCGATGCTGTGTATGCGACTTACACGGCAGGCGGCGTCAACGACAACACAAGACTCCTGCAGATTCAATTGCTAGGTCGTCGCGAAAAGTATCGAGAGGCGCTGGCGATCCTCGACGAAATGACCGCAGGGCGCCCATTCAATGCAGACCTCGCTTACGAGCGAATATCGATTCTGGACAATATGGGCAATCCGGCAGAAGTTCTTAAGCTGGCTGAGTTGTTAATAGAAAAGGGCTATCGTTCCCTGCAGAGTTACTACTTTAAGGGCGATGCCGAGTATCAGCTGCGGTCATATCGTACGGCGCGCGAATCTCTTGAGAAGGCGTTAGCATTCGCCCCTGGCAATACCAATATCAGAGACTACATCGAGGCAATCGACTTAACGCTTGGCCAGGGCGACGTTTCGATGATCAGTCTGAAAATCGATGCCGTGCCGCTGCCGAGGAACATGCGACAAATTTTCGCGGCCGATGACAACGGCAGCGAAGAGTCAGGTTACGGTGCCGTCTACCTTAGCCGTATTACCGGCTATGAATTTTCCGGTGGCGAAACGCGAACTGAAACCATGTATCGCAAGATAAGGGTGATCGACAATAATGGAGTTTCGCAGTTCAGCACTCTGGAGTTTGACTTCGATCCGAGTTACGAGCAGCTGTTCGTTAATTCACTTGTGGTCCGCGATGCCACTGGTGAAGTACTTGGAGAAGGTGATCTCAGCACGTACTACATTACGAATAACGATGAAGGCTACGAGGCCAGCACCGAAAAAACGGCCCACCTGCCGGTTCCTGGTCTGGCTCCGGGTGTCGTAATTGAGGCCGTTGTTAGCAAAATGACATCGGTCGAGGATGGCTCATTCCCGCTTGAGACGATCTACATGGCCAGTGACCGGCCGATTGGCTACAGCGCATTATTCGTCACAGGAAAGCAAGATCAGATTCGTTATCGAGTCAACGGCGTTCCTGAGCCGAGAAAGCACGGCAAGACATTGGTGTGGGAGATGCAGGCGCCGGTTGCATTTCGCTGGGAACCGCTGCAACCGTATTTTGATCAGATCCTGCCGTGGGTACAGCTGGGGACGGTTGGTGCAGATTGGCAGTCGGTCGGTGCGGAATACCTGGCACTGATTGAAGGCAAGTTCGATGTGGCGAGTGTCTCCGAACGCGCAGCCCGGCTCGTCGAGGGCGTCAGTAGTCCCTCGCGGCAAATCGAAATCCTGAGTGCTTATGTGCAGGACGAAATTCACTACAAAGCCATCGAGTTTGGCCGTCGCGCATACATTCCGAAGACCGCTCGCGAAACGATGCGGGATCGATACGGCGACTGTAAGGACCACGCATTGCTGCTGTACTCGATGCTCAAATCCGTCGGTATCGACGCGTCGCTCGCATTGGTCAATTTGCAGCAAGAGGTTATTCCTGAGTTGCCCAATACAGATCAGTTCAATCACGTTATTGTGTCGGTGCCGACGGATGATGGTCGCGTATTCATCGATACAACAGACAAAGACATGCGTCTTGGGCGCCTGGCACCGCGCTCGATGGCGGGCAATCACGCGCTGCTTCTGGGTGAGGAATCTGAACTGGTTCTGATCCCGGCTTATGAGTCGACGCTGACAGGCCTGAACATCGAACGAACCGTTGAGCCAGGTGAAGACGGCTACGTAAACGTCAGGGAGACGGCGCGATTGACTGGCTATCAAGCCGCTGAGCTGCGCGGGCAGTTGCGATCAATAGAGACGTCAGATATGCAATCGTCTCTACAGCGTTGGGTTGCTGATCGATACACCGACGCTGAATTGTCCGACTATGCCGTCGAGAACGTATTTGATGCCGGTTACGACCTGATCCTGGAAATTCATTACACATTGCCGCTGGATACAGATGGCAGCTTCGATGTGCCGGGTTTTCTTGAGGCCCACTATCTGGAATTCGATCGAGTGACTGACCGGCGCTTTCCGTTTGAGTTTTTCTATCCGTTGCGCGTTAGTGCCACCACGTCGGTGAAGGTTCCGTCAGGCCGCAGGCTCGACGCCGTGTCGAAGAAACCAAGCGCAGGTGAATCACGATTCGGAAATTGGCGCCGTGAAGTCAGCCAGACAGACAACAGCTGGAAGATGCAGTTCGACTATGTTGCGTCCGAGGCCAGATTCGATCCCGAAGACTATCACGAGTTCGCGGAATTTCAGCGCAAGGCAATTGATGCGATCGAGCAGCCGCTGATACTGCAGTAGCGTCGTTACCCGAGTAGCTCGTGGTCCGGCGGCAACTTGTGCGTCACCCACTTTGCCAGGCGATGTTTTATCTTCGGCAGCGATTCCTGGCCTTTGGGCAGCGGACTAATCGCCTTGTCGTGCACCAGCAGGCGATAGGCGTACTGAATTTTCAAATCATGAGAATCTGTGGCGTCGAATTCAACCACACCGCGTTTCGCCGCGTCAGCCAGCACCATCGCCAGCGCTTCCCTGAGCAGCGCTTTTTCGTTCTTCAGTTTTTTCGCCATGACAGCGTGTGAGTCTACTACGCGGGCTCTGGCTCCGCGACGCGCACAGGCGCCAAAATCTGACCCATCAGGCGGAAGCCGTGCCAAAGGATGACCCAGAAACCGATCATCATCGTGACACCGCTGAGCGTGAAAGCGAACAGGAATGGACGAATACCGGTCATCATTTCCTGGAACGACGTACCGTCATAAACGCCCTTGCCGATACCAGCGAGTATTAACGCCACGAAAAACACGGCGAGTGAAATGTTGGCGAGCCAAAACCCTGTACGAAGTTGCGAGGAACATCTGGCGTGAATTTCATTCGGTAATTCCTCGCGAATAACGTAGAAGACGGACGCCAGCAAGATCATGATATTGATTCCGATCGTGGTTCCCATGGCATGAGCAACCGTAATGTGCGTGCCGTGCGTGAACAAATTGAAGGCAGGCACGGAAATCACGAGCGCCAAGCCGAGGTTTACGAACACCCATACATCGGCGGCCATCAGGAAACGATAGGCATTGCAATGACGATTCTTTTGCCAGTCCTCCAGCGATGCGCGCCAGTCCCAAATGATTTTTCCGAATATAAAGAGCTCTGTCATGCTGACGAAGTAGGCGAAGGTACGAATCCAGGGTTCGGAAGGAACAAAATACGTGTGATGCGCCCAACCGAACATAAGGTTGAAGAGGCCCAGAAAGTACAGGCTGAATGCAAGTCTGGAGCGGGAATACTTCTCACAGCCGCTGATCCTTGTCGCGAGATACAAAGCCGTGCCGTAAGCCAGCATGTTCCAGGAACCGGTGAGTGCGCCGTACGATTTCCACTGCACTATGATTTCGCGAACCATGTTTTCGCGAAAGTAAGGTATTAGCCAAAGATGCGATTCAGCATAGGTAATGAAGAAGAACACGATACCCGTGCCCCACATCCAGTAATACACCGGCCAGGGCTCTTTGTCCTGGCGGGCCGTGCAGAAGTAATTAACGCCGAACAAAATCCAGGTTAGAAAGATCGGAATACTCAGGACCGGCGGAAACTCGAAGTACTCGCGGCCGCCAAATCTTCCGGACAGATAGCATCCGATAATGGTAAGGCCCGTAACCACAAAACCCCAGTAATGCAGATTGACGGCCTTAACGGAGAATAACGGCAGGCGGCACTGGCGCGGCAGGTAGAAGTAGATGCCACCGATCGCGAGGAGAAATATCGAGGAAATCACCAGCGATACGTGCAGTGGCCGCGTCTTCGTAAACAGTAATTCCTGCAGAAATTCTGGAAACAGAAACTGAAAGCCGCCGATGACACCGAACAGCATACCGGCAGCGAGCGCCAGCATTCCGAGACGCATGAAACGCAGGCCACCGTAATGACTAGTGTCGGTGGTCACCTGGGATCATCAGCCTGCGCGACGTTGCCTGTCCACAGTATTTGATAATCTTTGGGTGGATAGGTACCGGTTTGATCCACAAAGCCTAGGTAGGCAACGACAGCAGAAACTTCATCGTCGGTCAGTTCAAAGTTCGGCATGCGGGCCGTGCCCGCCACGATAAAGGCGCGCGAGTACGCCTCACCCCGGGTGGAAATAACATTGGTCAGGTCTGGTCCCATGTAGCCGCCGAGGCCATAGAACTGGTGGCAGGCGATACAGTTCTTGTCCTGAAATACCTGCTGGCCGTGGCGAGCTGCATCGCTCATCGGATCACCGAGTGTGGCGGCAGTACCGCTGGTGTAGACGGTGGCCGAATAGACGACGAAAGCTACGCACAGCGTGCTTATTATGGCTCTATTGTTGATGCTCCCGTCTCCCCAACGATAGGCGATCCCTGACCGGGCTAAGCGCTCAGTGTAGCCGAATAGCGGCAGAACAAGGTCTTGAATATTCTCTATATTTCATAAATAGTCGAATATTATTCCGAAAATTGGCATAATTATCGAACAAAAGGGGATAAAAATGGACCGAAAGGATAAGTTTATTCTGGAGGCGCTGCAGGACGATGCAACGCAGACCGTAGGCGAACTGGCTGATCGCGTTGGACTTTCGAAATCAGCCTGCTGGCGCCGGATTCAGATTCTTGAAGAGCAAGGCATCATCGGCGCACGCGTTACGTTGTTGCAGCAGGAGAAGCTCGGCCTGGATCTGACCGTGTTTACGGCGATTCGAACTCACGAACATACGGCGGACTGGTTCAATCGTTTCTACAAGATGGTGTCGTCAATGCCTAACGTAATGGAGGTGCATCGGCTCAGCGGTGACATCGACTACCTGATGCGAGCCGTCGTGCCCGATATGCAAAGCTACGACGAGATGTATAAAGAGATGATCGAGAACATCGATCTTTACGATGTCAGCTCGAGCTTCAGCATGGAGAAGATCAAGTACACGACGGCGCTGCCGCTGGATCACCTGTAATCGGACGTTCCGATGAGGCTGCGATGACTGTAGAATACGCGGCCCAGTCATGGCGCCCGTAGCTCAGCGGGGTGAGTGACGGTCACCGCGAAGCGGTGCGGCGGAACACTGTTCCGCCAGGAGCGAACGCCACGAGCCTGCCGGCGAGTGGCCGGGCTCGAGAAGCGAAGCGACGAGAGGAGTACTGCTGTCGTGCGACGCACGACTACAGTCGGAAAAGGTACGAAT
>JADFHE010000022.1 GCA_022567295.1 Pseudomonadota bacterium
ATCTTCATGATAGACGACGTTGGTATAGATCACCGGGACCGCAGACGCGCGAGCAGCCTCGCGTACCCGTAACGCTGAAGCCAGCGCGTCTTCCACACCAGCATACAGTGCGCAGTCTTGATCAAAATACGCCTGCACGAAGTCGACCAGGATCAGCGCAGGACGACGTCCGAAGCCGAGTCTGTTGTCGTAGGCCGTCTTGTAATTCGCGGACAGGTCCTCGCTCACGTCGTTTACCTGTCTAAGCTTGAAAACGTCGGCGCCACTGGCGGGGGCAAGTGGGTCTCCTCCAAGGCGCGGGATTTTATTTCCTCGATCGTTCCACCGAAATTAAACAACCCCTGTTCATCGCGACTAGCGCGCATTTTCTTCCTGAGCTTATCCGTCGCTGCCTGATCAATTGCTCCCTTGGCGTTTATTGAAACACCGTAGCGCTCAGCTCCCTGTTGACTGACCAGACCACGTGCGACATCTTTCTGTACCAGGGCGGGGTCGCGCTCGAACGGATCTCCCCAGCCGCCGCCGCCCCAGGTATTGAAGTAAAGTGTGTCGCCCTGCTTGACGTTGACGCCATCGCATTTGGATGGTAGCCACTCTTCGCTGCCATCCGCGCGGACGAGCCTCTTGGTCGAGCGCATGCCCGGCTCACCGCCGCGAACACCCCACGGATAAGTCAGCCAGCGTTCGTCGTGGATGCCGACCTGACCATCGACGAGGAATTCATATGCCACGGACAGGCCGTTTCCGCCTCGATGCAACCCGGCGCCACCCGAATCGGCAATGGGTTCGTACCTGACGATGCGCAGCGGAAAATAAGCCTCGATAAATTCGTTGGGTACGTTCGTAAAACCTGGCCACAATGAGTGACCATCCGGTCCGTCGCCAATTGGCCGACCCGGAATACCGCCGAAACCGATTTGGAACAGCTGGAACCACTTGCCGTTTTTGTCATAGCCGGAAAAGAACAGGTGCGGGCTGTCGGAAAAGCCGGCCGCGTTCATAGCGTCGGGCGCACCCTGACCTAAAACGCCGCCCATAACATCGAATATGCGTCCGAGTGCGTGGGTCCGTCCGGACAATGCGGCCGGGAACTTGGGTTTGAGCAGACTGCCTTCAGGAATTCGTACGTCGACAAGTTCGTAAAAACCGTCATTGAAGAGGATGTGCGGATCGAACAAGTTGATAGTGAACGAGCCGAAGAACATCTTGAACATATCTTCGCTGAGATAGAAATTGATCGAGCTCTTGGCCTGCGGATCGGTACCTGCAAAATCGAAGATGGCAACGTCGCCCTCGCGCCACAGCTTGCACGCGATCTTGTACGGTCCCTTGCCAACACCGTCGTCGCACACGTAATCCTCAAAGTACTGCGGCTCTTCGGGAACAATCATGTTGATAATGGCGCGCATGGCTTCGAGATTCCGATCCAGCATGATCTGCATCGTTGTGAAGAATGTATCGTCACCAAATCGTTCGGCAATCTCCACGCAGCGCTTACCCGCTGTGCGACACGCTGCGACCAGTGCGTTGAGATCGAAGCGGTTCCACTCCGTCGTTCGCACGTTATGCAGGATCAGCTCGAGCAAATCGGACTGTAGCTCACCCTTCTTGTAGAGCTTGGTCGGTGGAATGCGAATTCCTTCCTGGTAAATCGTTTCCGCATTGATTGGTATTGACCCGGGGACCATGCCACCGTTGTCGGACATGTGACCGAACATCGCGGACCAGGCCATGTGGCGGCCGTCTTTGAAGATGGGCACCAGCACAATCCAGTCCGGCAAATGCGATACGGCGGCATTACACATGTACGGATCGTTTGTAAGAATAATGTCGCCTTCCTCGATTTCACCTTCATAGGCATCCATAAATCCGCCAATGAAGGAGCCGAACTGACCTACAACCATCTTGCCGTCGCGATTCGCCACCATCGGAAAGCAGTCGCCCTGTTCGCGAATACCCGGACTCATGGCGGTGCGAAAAAGCACCGCATCCATTTCAACACGGACATTCTTGAGCGCGTTCTCGATAATATCGACCGTTACGGAATCGACGTCCACTGTGCTGAATGGTGTGGAGTTTGTTTCGATTATTTTAGCTGGCATAACGAACTCCCGTTATTTAGCTGGATTGATCAATAGATTGCCGACGCTGTCGACAGTTGCGGCATGTCCGGGCAGGACTAACGTCGTCGCGTCCATTTCCACGACAATCGCCGGTCCCTTCACGACGGTACCAACGCCAAGCATGCCGCGATCGTAGATGACCGCGTCATGCCAGTCCTGTTCGTAGTAGAACTTCGTGTCGTGGAGCTTCGCGTCTTTGAGTTTGGTCTTCTTGTCGGGGACTTCTTTGAGATCGGCTTTGAGGCTGCTTTTCGCTCGGACGATCGCACGAATCATGACAATTTCGTGATCCTTGCCGTGCGCGAACGTAAACAGTTGTTCGTGCTGACGGTCGAACTCGTCTGTAAGGGTCGCAAGTCCGTGTTTTCTTATTTGTTCCGTCGTCACGCTCAACGACAGCTGGAATGCTTGCCCTGCATATCGAAAATCGGCCTGGTAGCTGACTTCCTGCTGATCGGCAGAGATGCCGTCAGCTTCGAACGACTTGGCAGCTCGTGCGCGCAATTCCTCGAGTGCGCCGATGAACTCGTCGGGCGAGATAGCGTCGACGCGAGTCACATAGGTTCGTGATGCTTCATCCTGAACTCGAGTTGTGGCATCGCCGTACGCACACAATACGCCGGGACCCGGCGGTATGATGACGGGCCAGGATCCGGTGAGAATGCCCAACGCATTGGCATGCAATGGTCCTGCTCCGCCAAAACCGACAAGAGCAAAGTCACGTGGATCGTATCCTTGTTCGACAGACACAAGGCGCAGCGCACCGAGCATCGACTCATTGACGATCTTGATAATGCCCTCAGCCGCGACCATCAAGTCGATGTCCATGGCATCGGCCAGTGTTTGCACAGCCTTGACGGCGCAATCGCGATCGATCGTCATGGCGCCACCTAATTTGACGTCCGATGGCAGGTAGCCGAGCACCACGTTGGCATCACAAACTGTCGGCCGTTCGCCTCCGGCGTTGTATGCAGCCGGGCCGGGTACCGCACCGGCCGAATCGGGACCCACGCGGAGCGCTCTGGTCAACTCCGGAGAGAATGCGATCGAGCCTCCACCCGCACCGATGGAACGCACATCGACGGATGGTGCTCTGACCGTTACATCGCCGACTCGCGTTTCTCGCCGGATGCGGGCTTGTCCATCCTGGATAAGTGCCACGTCAGTCGACGTCCCACCCATATCGAATGTCAAGACATTGGTGAAACCGCCGCGCTCGCAGAAATACATGGCACCTGCAACGCCTCCCGCCGGTCCTGACAGGAGGAGATTGACGGGCGACTCGGCCGCCGCACGACCCGAGGCCAAACCGCCATCCGATCGCAGAATCGCGAGATTAACGTCGTCACCAAGGCGCTCTTCCAGCGACGCCTGCATATTGCGGATGTACTTTGATACTTGTGGCCGTACATAGGAATTGACCACCGTCGTCTCGGTTCGCTCATACTCCTGCATTTCCGGCACGACTTCGCTGCTGATGGAGATAGGTACGTCGCCGAACACTTCCGCGGCGATTTCGCGGGCGCGTACTTCATGGACGCCATTGACGTAAGAGTTCATAAAGCAGATCGTAAGTGCCTCGACTTCATCTTTTTTCGCAAGCGCTTGCAGATCGCGGCGCAGTGCGTCCTCGTCGAGCGGCGACACCAGGTCTCCTGCAGCATCGAGTCGCTCATCAGCTTCAATCGTGAGTTCGAGTGGTGCCAGCAAAGGCGCTTTCATGTAGCTGACCCAGCCGCCAAGGCCGCCCGGGCAAAAAGAGCGCGCGACCTGCAACACTTGTCTGAAACCTTTGGTTGTTATAAGGCCGACTTTCGCGCCTTTGCCGGTCAATACGGCATTGGTAGCGACCGTGGTGCCATGCATCACCTGATTAACTTTGGTCGAATCGATTCCCGATTCATCGCAGATACGGCTGATCCCGTTCAACACACCCTCTGATGAATCATCAGGTGTCGAAGGAACTTTGGCCATATACGTTTGACCGGACGATTCGTCGATCAATAACAGATCGGTAAACGTGCCACCGACATCAACTCCAAGACGGAATGCCATTGCTTTGTCCTCTTTTTTAAATTATTGACTTCGCTTGCAAGGCTTCAAGTTGTTGTTCGCCCAGCCCCAGTAATTCCCCGTAGACTTCCCTATTGTGCGCACCCAGAACTTCGACGCCCGGCCAACGAATCTCGCCCTGCGTTTTCGACATCTTTGGGAAGACATTCTGCATTTTCAGATTAGGCCACCGTTCACTTGGGATATCCACAATCGACTCACGCGCCGCAAATTGCGGATCCGCCAGCATTTCTGGAGCCCGGAAAATTTTTCCAGCAGGAACCGCGTGCTTTTCCATCAGTGTTGCGACGTCATCAACAATCAAGTCTTTTGACCACTCATTGATAATGCCATCGAGCAACTTCATATTTTTGCCGCGAGCTGTATGTGTAACAAACCGCTCATCGTGTGATAATTCTGGCTGGCCCATTGCTTCGCAAAGGCGCGCGAAGACGGTGTCCTGATTCGCCGCAATCAGGAATTGCCCATCGGCGCAGTCATAAATATTGGACGGTGCAACATTCGGCAGTGTCGCGCCGGAGCGTTCGCGAATATGGTTGCTGATGGCGTACTCGGGAATAATCGCTTCCATGACGCCAAGGACCGATTCGTAAATTGATGCGTCGATCACCTGGCCCTCCCCAGTTTGCTCCCGGTGGTGCAGGGCGGACAATGCCCCTATGCACGCATAGGTTGCGGCCAGAGAGTCACCGATCGAAATGCCCGCGCGACTCGGTTGCCGGTCTGGTTCACCACACAGATAGCGCAATCCCCCCATCGCCTCGCCTATCGACGCGTAGCCTGCACGGGTTGCATAGGGACCGGTCTGTCCGTAACCGGAAACGCGGATCATGATGAGTCCGGGATTTGCCTCCGAGAGTTCCTCATAACTCAAGCCCCATCGCTCCATCGTTCCGGGGCGAAAATTCTCGAGGACCATGTCTGACTTGGCTACAAGTTGACGCACAAGGTCCTGACCTTCTGGCTCCCGAAGATTGGCGGTGATACAGCGCTTGTTGCGAGCGCATATCGTCCACCAGAGAGGCAATTCCCCTCGTCCCCAGTCACGCATGGGGTCACCCTTGCCAGGAGGTTCAACCTTGATGACGTCGGCGCCCATGTCGGCCATCAATTGCCCGCAAAAAGGCCCGGCAATTAACTGCCCCAGTTCGATCAGCCTAATATCAGTCAGTGGCCCTTTGGCGTTGCCTCGGGAATTCATGCCATCCTTCTGGTCAAATGCGGACAGGTTATTATTAATTTAGATATAAGAATATATCAATATATCTTATATGATTCAATAATTACTGCCCGACGGACACAGCGGCTCGGGACCAGCGTCGTCCTGGCTAGCGATAGAATATATGATTGCCGATGCGGCGAGTTCGCGTCCGCTTTCGGTTCCAGGGAACCCGGATACTGGTGCTGTGGTAGAACAGTGCGTTGCCCGTCGGGTCGGGCGGTGGGTCAACCAGTAGTCTGGCTGCAATTACGCGTGCCTGTACCCAGCTGTCGCGATCTCTGGGCCTGTCACTCTTGCCGTCACACCACCACGAGAACTGACATGGCGCTTGTTCGCCGCCCTCAAAGACGACGGCGCAGGGTGTTGCAGGAAAATCCTTACTCCGTGCGCGATTAAGTATTGTCCAGCCAACGGCGATCATACCGTTGTTACTCTCTCCGCGCGCTTCCCAATACAACGCAAGAGAAAGGCAGTGATGCTCGTCTTCCAGACTTCGGGCGTAAACATCATCCACCTGCAGCGTTGCCAGAAGAAAAAATAGCGTGAGCAGTAATGTGGGCTTGTTTGACATATCGACCTCGCACCGGGCAGAGGGATATTTTCCCACGTTGAATGTGAATGCGAGCTGACTAGTTGACAATAACGCCGCTTAAATTAAACCGACGTTAATTGTATTTCTTGAAAAGCAGATCCTTGGCCTGTCCAATCCAGTCATCCTGCTCCATGCGTCCTTTGCATTCTCTTAGCTCGACATTGATCCGTGCGATATCGGCGACACCGAAGGCGGCGATCTGGCGGAAGCTGAACACGCCAAGTTCGTGCAATGTCATTTCGAACACTCTCCCAATGCCAATGATCTCCTGCAGGTTATCGACTTCCTTTTCCTCTGCTTCCTGGTCGATTGTTACCTGGTCGACAGTAGCTTTCCGAGCCTCCTTGATCGCCTGGCGCTGCTGTTGTTCCATTTCTGTAAAATTCTTCTCGACTTCATCCAAGCGAATGCGCAGCGTTTCAGATTGCTGTTCGGACTGGCCGGCGTGATCACGGTAGCGTTTGGCATCGTTTTCGTACTGTTTGCGACTGTTCTCCATCGATTTGAGGCAATGCGACAGTTCCTTGTTTTGAACCTTGAGATCTTCCTGATCGCCAATGTCCCGTTTTAGCGCTTCGTTTTCTTGTTGTGTGCGGGCCGAGTCATGTTTGAGCTGGGCATTTTCTGCTTCGAGTTTAATTACATTCTGTTCAAGCTTGTCCAGGCTCGAAAGCCGGGTCTGGGCAGAGGAGAGCATCTTGTTGACGGAATCCTGTTCCGATCGAGATGCCTGCAGAAGGTTGCTAAACGATTCGTACTCTTGTTTCGCTTTTTCAGATTTCACTTCGAGCTCCTTGCGCTTTTCGAAGGACTTGGCGAGTTCGCCCTTATAGAAGTCGCCCGATTTGACGAATTCCGTTTGCAGTTCCGCAGACTGCTGTTTGAGCGCCGCCAAAGCGTTCTGAAAGGTCGAGACTTTGTTCTTGAAGTCCTCTCGTTCTGAGCGCAGCGTGAAGATGCTCTTGGACATCAATTTCTCTGTTTCGTGAGCAGATTCAAGCTCTGTACGCATATTGGCGACTGCCATTTCATGCCGGTGGATGGCCCCTTGTTGAGCTTCGATCGACGATCGCAGAGTTTGGGTTTCGGCCGTGAGCCGGTCCCGCCGCCGAGCGACATCATCCAGTTGCGACTGCCAGTCATCGTTGAGCTGATTGATTCGGTGCTTGATCATAGCGCTTCGCATCAACCAGCCGATCCCGGCACCAGCCACGAGGGAGCCGAGCAGATATAGCCCGAGTTGTGAAAAAGAGCCGTCCATCAAGGGATTATGGCTGAGGGCGATATTATGGAATATGATCAACCGCACATTTCGGGGAGATTCTGATGGATAATATCCGCGATCGCGCCAAGGATAAGTTCCCAATGGTGTTGCTGACGTTGCTTAGCATCGTGCAGGCGCTCGCGCTCGAATTTCTCTGGGATCACGCGCGTGATCGCACTGACTTGCTCGAATGGAGCGTGGCCGTGATTCCCGGGTGGCTGCAGATTGCCGCGACTTTAGACGTCATTATCCTGATCTGGCTGATGTATGCGGGCATGCTAATGCGCTTTCGCTGGACGCCAACGACGATGGATTCGACGATCCCCTTTATCGTCGGTCTGATTCAGTTCTTGATGATCGATATCATGGGCGCAGAGCATTTCGCGCTCTGGGTTGTCGTCGTGGGACTGACATTCGGCACGTTGGTTGTAGTCAATCACCGTGCGATGAAACGCGCGAGGCTAGACGTGGCAAATCGTGAGTTCTTTGATCAATTCTTGCCAGCGACGCTGAGAGATTTCGTGCCGCAGATAATTGTAGTCGTCGCGTTACTGGTGGCGGGTAGCTGGATCGGTTTCAGTGGGGAGCAGGGTTGGTTTGCAGTGCTTGTACTGGTCGGAATCTTCATCGGTCTTGGCTACGAGACGCACAACGCTGCGAAATACTGGAGAGTTTCGATGGGCCACGAGTAGCGAGGTGTGGAATGTGATATACAGGGTCGCGTAGGGTTGGAAATGGTACGAGACAGTGCTACTTAAGCGAATCGCCGTTGATACTACGGAACTTTCCACTGGCATGTACGTTGCCATGCTGGACCGGCCGTGGTTGGAAACTCCGTTCGTCTTTCAGGGGTTCGAGATCCAGGATAAATTTGAGATCGAGCTACTGCAGTCTTATTGCCGGTATGTTTACGTTGATGTCGATCGCGGCAAGATGTCTGCGACAGACATTCGGGCGCTGTTATCGTCGAGAAAAGAAAGACCCACTTCGAAACCATCGGGCATTAAACAGACGCACCACGACAAGGGCTGGCTGGCGCGATTTCGTGCGCTCATTTTGCGGATGGGGCTGGGCCGGCTCCTCATTTCATCAGCGAAGGGCGCCATTAGTGGCTATAAAATTAGCTCAACGGTGCGTGGCGAGGCGGCGCTGGCTAACAAAGCCTACGAACTGCTATCGGCGCAGCACAAGTCAATACTCGAACGGGCCAACCAGGAAGGGCTGGTTGACATGGAAGGCGTAGCGAAAGCGGTGACGCCGACGATCGAAAGCGTGTTGCGCAACCCGAATGCGATCGCGTGGACCATCTTTTCCAAGAAAAGAGGCGGGCGATATTACAATCGCGCCGTCGCGACCTCGGTCTGGGCGATCATGTTTGGCCGTCAGCTGGGATTCGATCGAGAAGCGTTGCAAGATCTCGCCGTCGGTGGCCTTTTGCTGGATATTGGCAACGTCAATCTCTCTGCAGACATCCTCAACATGGAAGGCGCGATTACGATCGAGCAGTACGAGCATTTATCCCATCACGTGCAGCTTGGACTCGAAATTCTGCGGGCATCGAAGGGCGTAAGCCAGAATGTTATCGATATGGTTCGGTGCCACCATGAGCGCGCGGACGGGTCAGGTTACCCGGATAAATTAACAGGCACCAATATCCCGATCTACGGGCGCATTGCTGGCATCGTCGACTGCTATGATGCCATGACGACCAAGACGTCATATTCACCGGCCACGGCCGCCTACGATGCTGCGCGCGAATTGAACGACATGCGCGGCGAACAATTTCAAACCGAAGTCGTCGAGCAGTTTCTCCTCACAATAGGCATGTTTCCAACTGGCAGCGTCGTTGCACTCAATAACGGCAAAGTTGGCGTCGTGCTGGAGCAGAACCAGTCACATCCGCTGCGTCCAAAGATCATGTTGTTGTTGGACAATGCACGCCAGCCGTTCAGCCGGCCCAAAATCCTGGATATGCGAAAACTAAAGGAAGAGGCGTCAAATCCGAAAGCGGTCTGGATCGAAAAAGGTCACGAGCACGGCGCTTTCGGGATCGATCCTTCGAAGTATTTCTCTACCTGAAAAACCATCGCGCGCCGATTGTGATGACATCAGTGTCGCCTGCGAATTCCAGACTTAGGCCAGCTGCGAATTGCGACGTAAAATAATAGTCGCCTCCCAGCTCCAAATAGGTATCGCTGTTGAAGACGTTGATGTGATTGACTGATCCGCGAATTTCGAATTTGGGCGTTAACAGACCGCGAGTGCCGGCCGAAAACGCGAATCCGTCGTCATCGATATTTTGGGCCGGATTATCGAGCTCTGCGTTGACGTAACGCAGCGTGCTGATCAGGTCAAAGTCGTCTGAATAGTGCCAGACGTATCCTGCACCCAGTTCATAGGCGGTTGTATCGACATTGTTGTTAAAATCGAGCGATGTGATTCCGCCGACGATGAGCCAGTGATTACCGAAATCGTACGAGCCATTGAAGCGGATTCCGTCTCCGCCACTGACGTCGACATCGACGAAACGCAGTTCTACGTAGCTGTAGCTAAGCCCGGCCGATTGTTGCCCGGTTGTTTGCGCAATGGCAGTACCTTGTACAAGCAAGCCCGCCAATAAAATGAGAATCTTCATCGAACACCTCTGAATTTGTTATGTGACATCAGCGGAAAACCCGCTTTAGCCATGATTCGGCGCGGATACTAGCTGCGGCTTGGCCACCCTGTCCAATCGCTTTTTGGACAACGGTTGCGTCGTCACAACAATAGCTTCAAGCTGTTGATATTAAGCCGTTTATCGAAGACCACTGCCTGTCTCTGTTTGGCGTCAGTCGTCAAAAACGATCAATCACTTGCGCATATCTACCGGGTAGACCCCGGTTGCCCGGCGCGACCGACAGGCGGAGAATAACGAGGACGCCCGGAAACGCGTGCGGCCGCAACAAAAATAACCGCGAAGAGGTGCATATGTCCGATTCTCTTGAAGAAAGCGCGCTGCTGTACCACAGCATCAAGCCCGCCGGAAAATTGGCTATCATGGCGACCAAGCCACTGGCGAATCAGGTCGATCTGTCGCAGGCGTACTCCCCAGGCGTCGCATTTCCCTGTCAGCGTATTCATAAAGACTCTTTGATGGCTGCGATCTACACGGCGCGCAGCAATCTCGTCGGTGTAATTACCAATGGAACTGCCGTATTGGGGCTGGGCGATATCGGTCCACTCGCAGCGAAACCGGTGATGGAGGGCAAGGCGGTCTTGTTCAAGAAGTTTGCGAATATCGATGCATTCGATATTGAAGTTGATGAAAAAGACCCGCAGAAATTTATCGAGGCGGTATCGAAGCTCGAGCCAACCTTCGGTGCGATCAATCTCGAAGATATCAAGGCGCCCGATTGCTTTGTCATCGAAAGTGCACTACGGGAGCGGTTGAACATCCCGGTATTTCACGACGATCAGCACGGCACTGCGATCGTCGTAGCGGCGGCAATCAAGAACGGTCTGGAGCTGGTTGGCAAGGAACTCGCGGATATCAAGCTCGTATCGACCGGTGGCGGCGCAGCCAGCCTCTCTTGCCTCGACCTGCTCGTTGAGCTCGGGCTGCCGCGGCAAAATGTCACGCTGGTCGACCTTTACGGAGTGGTTTATACCGGGCGCAAGAAAGACATGAACGAGTACAAGGCCCGTTATGCGATAGACACGAAACACAGAAAACTCGAAGACGTTATGGCAGGCGCCGACGTGTTCCTGGGTTTGTCCGCACCCGATGTTCTGGACGGTGACATGGTCAGGGAAATGGCCAAAAACCCGCTGATCCTGGCGTTGGCCAATCCAACGCCGGAAATTTTGCCGGAAGTCGCCCTTGCGGCCCGGCCGGACGCCATCGTCGCGACGGGCCGTTCGGATTACCCGAACCAGGTCAATAATGTATTGTGCTTTCCGTTTATTTTTCGCGGTGCGCTGGACGTCGGTGCGACGACAATTAACAAGGCCATGAAGATTGCTTGCGTTGACGCGATTGCAGATATCACAAAGCGCGAATCGACAGACGAAGTTGCGAGCGTTTACAAGGACGAGAGTCTGCAGTTTGGGCCAACGTATCTGATCCCAAAGCCCTTCGACGCACGGCTGTATGTCGACGTATCGTATGCCGTTGCCAAGGCGGCAATGGAATCTGGCGTTGCGCTACGGCCGATCGATGACTTGCAGCGCTACAGGCAAGAACTCAGGGCGTTTAGCAATCGGTCGCAGATGTTTATGCAGCCGGTCATTGAGGTCGCAAGGCGCGACCAGGAACGACTGGTTTATGCAGAGGGCGAAAACGAGACCGTGCTGCGAACAATGCAGGGCGTCGTTCGGGAGGGAATCGCCCAACCTATCCTCGTAGGGCGGGAGGAGGTTGTGGCCAGGCGACTGAAGAAACTCGGTATTGACCTCAAGGTCGGTGAAGATTTTGAGTTGGTCGATCCCGAGAACGATGCCCGATATAACGAATACTGGCGGTTCTATCATTCGCTGGTATGTCGCCGCGGTGTGTCGGTCGCGGCCGCCCAGACCGTCATGCGCACTAACAATACCTGTATCGCCGCCTGCATGGTGGCGATGGGTGATGCAGACGCGATGATCTGCGGCACCGAAGGTCGCTTCGACCATCATCTTCAGCACATCATCGAAGTCATCGGCACGGACCGGGCCAATGAAAATATCTCGTCACTCGCCGCCCTGGTTCTGCCGCAAGGTCCGTTATTTATCACCGATGCATACATCGGCGTCGATCCGTCGGCTGAGCAGATCGTCAATACAACGATAGCCAGCGCCAGACGCGTCAGGGACTTCGGCATCAAACCCAAAGTGGCGTTGTTGTCGCACTCCAATTTCGGGTCGTCCCGGGCACCCTCGGCCATCAAGATGCGCAAAGCGGCACAATTACTACGTCGCAGCACATCGGGCCTCGAGATCGATGGGGAGATGCACGCGGACGCAGCACTGAACGAAACGATACGCAATGCGCTGAACAAAGACTCGAAACTCAATCAAGCCGCGAACCTGCTCGTCATGCCAAATCTGGACGCGGCCAACATCGCGCTCGAACTGATTCGCTCGATCACCGACGCCCTGATGATCGGCCCTATCCTGTCGGGAACAGCCAAGTCAGTTCACATTGTGACGCCGTCATCGACTGTAAAAGGCGTGTTCAACATGAGTGCCATAGCCGTGGCCGATTACTGGCGCCGCGGGCACGACAAGCCGCGCGTAAAGAATATTATGTCGAATCGGACTGCGTCACAGTAATCGAAGCCCCTATTGAACTAACATCCACAGGATGTTTTCTCGACTTTTTAGACGATTTCGATCGTTGTTTCGCATACCGATCATCACGACCGCGCTGCGCTGGAGCTGGCGGCTATTGCCGGTTCTGATCATGATGGATATTGGCTACCTGATCGGAATCTGGCCCGACTGGGACAAGTATGCCGAGGGCCCGATCCAGCGCTCGAGCTTCATCAGCAGCTACGAGTTCGAGCGCCACCAGCACGATAACTGGCCAAGGCTTCGCTGGAACCCGGTGTCGATTCAGTCCATATCGCAAAGCATGGTTCGGGCCGTGATCGTCGCCGAGGACGCCCGTTTTTACGAACATGATGGCATCGACATTGAGGCGCTCAAGGAAGCAATGGAACACAACCTGTCCGAAAAGCGCCTGGTTTATGGCGCCAGTACCATCTCCCAGCAAACCGTCAAGAATGTTTTCCTGAATCCGTCACGAAATCCCCTGCGCAAATGGCACGAGCTCGTGTTGACTATCGCCATGGAAAGAAACCTGACCAAGAAACGCGTGCTCGAGCACTACCTGAACATCGCTGAGTTTGGCAGAGGCATTTATGGTGTCGATGCAGCTGCTCGATATTACTGGGGGGTGCCGGCGTCGAAGCTCACGATTCGTCAGGCGATAGAACTTGCCGCGACGTTGCCATCTCCTGTAAAGAACAATCCAAAAGTACGCACGCGGTCATTCGTAAATCGTGTGAACAAAATCCGACGCTATTTCTAAAAGGAAAAACGGCATGCCTGCAAACAATACGATCGACACAAACACTCTTTTCAAAGCAATCGAGGCGAGCTGCTTCGCCATTGGACCGGCTGTCACGGCATACTTCGTGACGAACTTCACGGTGGATAGCTACGGGTACTACTACCGGGACATGGAGGGCGGTATCGCATTTGGTGTGTTCTTGATTTCACTTGGATATGCGCTTCGATATTGGCGACAATCTAATTGAAGGCCAGTACAGAACAATCCGAAAGTACGCAAGACCATTTGTGAATAGAGTGAATAAAGTCCAGCGTTATTTCTAACGCCGGACCGTACACAGTGTTATTGCACGAATTTTTTCCACTCATCCATTACGCCTATGCTGCAACCGAATTTCCTGTGGCCGTCATCGAGTCCCTGGGCGTCGACGATCTGACCGCACGAACAGCCGGCCGTATCGAGCGTCGAGTAGGACCTTGCCGGCCCCTTGCCACCTGGCGCATTCGTATCGAAGTCGAAGTCGCTGTCGGACAGGGCAAAGCGGTTCTTGCCGAGTTCGTTTAGCAGCATTTCCGGTATGACGGTTGCCGGACAAACATCGGCGTCATCGTTGACACCGTCGCCGTCAATGTCCTTGGTCAGGAACAACACGAGGCCGTCATGATCCGAGGCACGCAACAGCGTCGCCGCGTCATTGATCAAGTCAACGGCTGCATCCGCATTGCCCCGACCGTATTCGAAGCCGCGTATCGACTGATCCAGCGCCAGACTGGTCAATGCATGATCGAGGACCTGGGCGCTGCCGCGGAAAACGAACGAGTAACGTTCCACAGGCCCGATCGCCAGCACCTGGTTGACCAAGTTGGGATCGACAAGGTCATCGCCGGATAGCAGGTTCTCTGCGGGATTTATGTCGCCCCTGATCTGCCCCAGCACATCAACGTAACCGTCGCTGAACTCGAATGCGTTGAAGTCACCGGTCACGACCAGCCGAATATCGGGGTTGTCATCCTGGAGGGCCTGCACCGCCGTGGCGACGGACTGTGCCTGTGCCAGTCGCTTGGCGCGCACGCGCTCGCCGCTGGAAGACGAATCGATACCGCCCAGTGAGCGGTTGTGCACGGTCATCACGGCAAACGGGAAATCGGCACCTTCGTTGACCGAGCGGCCTTCGAGCAGCAGTGGCGGACGGTCATGCAGCAACGAGCCATCGAAGGCGAGTATTTCCGCTTTTCCAATCTGGGTAATGGCATCGACCTCGACCGTGTCTCGAACGAGGAATCCGACATCGATCGTGCCGACGTCATTGCCCTCTTCGAGGTAGGCCGAGTAGACAACGCCGGCATTGGCGATCGTGATATCGGCAGCAAGATCCTGTAGTACTCCGAGCTTCTCGACTTCCTGCACCGCGAGGACGTCGGGCGCATCGAGCACGTCCAAAATGTAGGAGACTAGCTTGGTCCTGCGGCGCTCGTATTCGGCTGTGGAAACCACGGCATCGTTACGTGGGCGACCCGTTGAGTTGTCTGTCGGGTCATCGATATCATCAAACAGCCGGAACATATTGAGGCTGCCGATCGTCATCTCGGCCCGGTCGCGGCTGCGAACCGCCTGCGGGATGACCGCTTCGTACACGGTCAGAGCCGTCGGCCACAATTCATAGCCGCCGAACTCGAAGCCGATGACGCCCGTGGCATCGAAGTGGGAACCGGCGGGGATGATCTGGTTGGGCAGACCCAGTTTGTCCGGGTCCAGTTCGAAGATTTCCGGATTGCCGTCCCATACAGCGATCGTGGGATCGGCGAGGCCCGGGAACTCAACGCCGGGTTCACGGAACGGTCGCTCACCAGCAGCGCTGATGTGCACCTCGGCGACCGGGTCCGAACCAAAGCGCTGGTTCGATCCACCCACGACGCCGTCAACGATCTCGACGAGCATACCTTCGTAGCATTCGAATTCGATCGCGCAGCTCGGTGCAGCCGGGTCCGGTGAGGGCACGCTCGCGTCTAGCGTGACCACATCAGGTAATGAGGGTCCCACCCCGCGATTCGTGACGACCGGGTTGTCCGTGAGTTCGGTAAAACCGAAGAACTCGTCAACCAAGCCGAGCACATCGACCTGATCACCGACAGCGACCCCGGGAGTTCCGTCGGTGAATACGAAGATGCCGTCCGACGTATCCACGTTAAAATCGGTGCGCGCGCCAGGCGTTTGCATGAAAAATCCGTTGTCGGCTACAGCTGTCACTGTGTTATCAAGCGACTCAACCACATCGCCGTCGAACGGACTGGCCAACCCGTCGCCCTGGATCTCCCAGATTTCCAGCTGCGGAGGAGGTGGCGGTGGTTCCGGCGTATCGAAGCCGGAGCCCACGATCACGTTCTGGAACGCGACTGCCTCGCTGCCGCCATTAAAACTGGCTGTCAGCGTCAGCGACAAACTCGCACCCGTGCCGATGAGAGGCGTCGAGAATGTAGCCAGGTCGTTGGTCAGGATTTCGCCCTGCACCAGCATCGGGTCGTTAAGCGTGAATGACGCGCCGCCCTCGAGCGTGTAGGTATTTGATCCGGCTTCATCGACGGAGCTGCTGAACGCGGTTTCCACCGTCCCACCATCGATGTTGTACGTCCACTCAAAGAAATCGCTGGATTCAAAGTCGCCCATCGCACCCATGTCGATGAGCAGGCCGAGTTCCGTGGCGCCGGCTATGTCGAACACCCAGCTCGCGCTGACCGGGTCAGAATTCTGGCTGTTCACGGTATCAACGATGCCGAAGAATATGTCGGTATTGCCGTCCTGGATCATGCCGAGACTGTCGGATGGGAAAATACTCAAGCTGTCGTCGAGCACCGCGAATGGAATCGATGCAGAGACGCCACGCTGATACTTCTGGAAGCCGTCAGCGGCCGAAGAAAACGCGCCGTTGAAAACATTCGTGAAGCTCGTCAGGCGCTCACTGGTGCTGTCGACCATGTCGAAAGCGACGCGTTCAACCGGCAGACCGCCAGTGCTGATCCTGATGTTCTGGAAAACGAAGGCTTCGGTGCCGCCGTTGGTTGTGGCGATCAGCTGCAGCGTCAGCTGGGCACCCGTTCCGGCAATAGCCGTGACAAAGGTCGCGAGTTCATTGTTGAGCAATTCGCCGTTCATGAGCATGGGATCGTTAAGCGTGAACGAATTGCCGCCCGCCAACGTGTACGTTTGCGAACCGCTCTCGTCGACCGTGCTGGCAAATGCGGTCATCGTGGCACTGCCGTCGATGCTGTAGGTCCATGCAAAGGTATCGGAGCTTTCGAAATCGCCCATGGCGCCCATATCAATCGCGAGGGCCAGATCGCTGCCGCCAGTAATGTCGAATACCCAGGTCGCCGTTACGAGCCCGCTGTTATTCCCGTTTACCGTATCCGTGACACCGAAGAACACATTCGTATTGTCCTCGGTAATAATGCCGAGTGAATCACTTGTGAATACAGTGAGGCTGTCATCCAGAACCGAGAAAGGAATGCTCGACGATACACCACGCTGGTATTTCTGGAATCCATCGCCTGCCGAGCTAAACGCATCAGTGAACGGGTTGGTGTAGGACACAAGGTTTTGGCTGCCCGAGTCCACCATGTCGTAGGCGAGCAAGTCGGCGCGCGCCACGTGTGGCAAGGCGAGCGACAGCAGGACCGAAATAACAGCTACAACGAAAACGCGGCGATTGAGAGTCTTAATAAGAGTCACAGGAATACCCCAGGATTATTCTTGTTGTTAATGCGGCAACAGTAGCAGAAGCGAGTGATGAATCGAGGTCAGTGGTTTTAACATAATCGCCGAGCGCGTGGAGCCTCTGTGGTGAGAGGCTAAAACACGAGATTCAGCATCAGCAGCGAAACCACCAGGAACAAGACCGTCATTATGCTGCCAGCGCGGAGGAAATCAGCGACCCGGTAGTTCCCCGGCCCCATGATCAAGGCGTTGACCTGGTGGGTGGGGATCAGAAAGGAATTCGAGGTCGATATCGCAACCGTCAACGCGAACATGGACGCGTCGGCGCCGGTCGCAAAGGCCAGGTTGATCGCGAACGGCACCAGCAACACCGTGGCGCCTACATTTGAAATGACCAGAGAGAAGCCGGTGGCCAGCAGGGCAACCATGGTTTGCAGAATCCACGGAGATACGTCGCCGATGCTCGCCAGTAAATGCTTCACAACGTAGTCGGCCGTACCCGACGTCTCAACCGCAATACCCAGCGGGAGCAGCCCGGCAAGCAGGAACACGGTCTTCCAGCTCACGGCCCGGTATGCCTCGTCCATGGTCAGCACGCCGAAAACGACCATGCCGACAACCCCCGTCATCAGCGCGACCGGCAGGATGATGTTGGTAAAAATAATGATACCGATCGCAAGTGCGAAAAAAGCCAGCGCGAGCGCGAGCTTGTACGGTTCCTGCTGCTCGCGGGGATAGCCCGTCGTAACTATGACGAAATCCCGGTCCTTTTCGAGCCGTGTCAGGTACTCCCAACGCGTATGGCAGACGAGCATATCGCCGGCTTCGAACGGCACGGTGGCTATCTTGTGAGTGATCGCGTGTCCAGTTCGTACGATGGACAGCAAACTGAGCCCGTACGTCATGCGAAAGTGCATCTCTTTCGCAGACTGGCCGATGACGTGAGAGTCCGGCGGCACGAGGATTTCCGCGATGCCAGCGATCGAGCGAGCAAGGAGATAACGAAACTCGCGGAGTTTAGGTCGCAATGTCAGGCCCGCAGCAGAAACGACCTCTTTCAGCTTGTCAGGCTGGGCAATAATTGCGAGCGTTGCGGGCGCCGCTATCGGCGCTTCTACAGGCGGGGACACCAGCACCTTTCCAGCGTAACTGGATGCAACGATCCGGATATCGTATTTGGTCTGCGCGCCGGCGATATCCATGCCGACCAGGATACTGCCCTCGGGCACCTCGACTTCGCGGACGGCTGCGTGCACACCATGAAGTCTGCGCATATAGCGCACGGTCCCGGTGCCGCGATTCGAGCTCACCTTGGCGCCTTTGGGCAATATGAATTTGCCGAAGACCAGGAAGAAGATCATTCCGGTAACCACCAGGGCAATACCAACAGGCGTCACCGAAAAGAGACTGAACTCGCGCATCGCTTCATCCGCGGCGAGATTGCGGTTTGCGTTCTCGATGAGGTCGTTCAGCATAATCAGCGGGCTGGATGCCACCATGGTCATGGTACCGCCGAGGATGGCGCAAAACCCCATTGGCATGACCAGCCGGGCCATTGGCAGCCGGGTGCGCGTTGAAATGCGCGACACGACGGGAAGATACAAGGCAGCGGCGCCAATGTTCTGCATGAAGGATGAGATGACGGCCACGGTGCCTGAGATCAGCGACACAACCTGCTTCTCGGTCTTGCCGCCGTAGCGCAGGATCGCCCAGGCAACGCGGTCCATGGCGCCGGTCTTGTCGAGGCCGCCGCCCAGGATCATGACGGCGATGATGGAGATCACCGCATTGCTCGAAAAGCCGGAGAACAGCACATCGGTGGTTAGCAAATTTTCCAGGCCGGGCACGAAGATCAGCAAGCCCAGCAGCGTCATGATAAGCAATGCGGCTACGTCGACACGCAGCAGTTCTGTCGCGAAGATGAACACTGCGAACACGACGATCATCATGATGATCACCATTTCGGTGGTCAGTGTCGGGAGCGTCTCCATGGCACTATTATATAAGGGCTCACACAGAAGTCCCCTGGCCAGGTTTCCTGGCGGCTCTTCACGACAAAGACCGTGTCAGTTCACGACGTATTCGACCCCAAGCTCTCGCGCGAGCGAGTTAATCCGCGCGATGTCCTCGCTCAGGATCCGCTCCAGCTCGGCTATGCTCTCCTCATGAAGCGCGGTGAGTTCTGCGTTTACTTCGGACATACCCTGCGTTGGCGGGCCACTGTGGTCCATCGATGTGCGGTACAGCCAGCCATAGCGAGAATACAGTTTCGCGCCGCCATGCTCTCCTCGAAGAATGTCGTAATTCACTTTGGCATCCGGATTGTAAAGAGCGAGCTCGACATTTCGTAACGCCTCGGATGCCTCTGCTCCCAACTCAAGCAGTCTTGCGGCGCGCGGTTCACCACCAAGCCTCGTCTGATGAGAACCCAGTTGCTCCTTTGCTACGCGAATCCGAACAGCATCATCGGAAATTAATGTGATCCGGTCACGAACGTCCAACAGGAACGAAATCTGCGCAAGAATATTTTCAATCGGTGCGTCCGAGCGCGGGTCCGGCAACACGGTCAGTGCCTGTTCGTAACTTTCACCGCCAACGGTCAGGCGCACGCGGTAATCGCCAGGCGCGACCTGGGGACCGACATTGACATTGCCGGCGTCATTGGTTGAGCCGGGTATTCTTGTTGCGCCCTCATGTGTCAGGTCCCACGAGGCTCGATTCATTCCTTTGTTTTTTGACAGGTCGGCCGTTCTGTCCTGATCCGGGCTCGCATCCGGATGGTCCGGTGCCAGGTAGGGATCTTCCAGCACGCTGCTCAATGTTCTGACGACATTGCCGTCCTGATTCAATATGACCAGCGAGATATCCTCTTCAGGCTCTTCTGCCAGATGGTAAGTGAAGGTCACGCCTTCGGGGGGATTGTCAGTTGCGCCGGCCGTTCCGCCTTCCGGCGAGGATGCATAGGTCCAGCGTATTGGGTCCAGTGGCCTGAATAAATAGGCGGCAGCATCCGCAATCTCGTCGGACATTTCGCGTATGGGGGTCAGATCGTCCAGCACAAATGCCGCGCGGCCCAACGACCCAACAACAAGATCGTCGCCGGCGAGGGCGAGGTCGGCAATCGCGACCGTTGGCATATTGAGGCGCAGCGACTTCCAGTTCGCACCGTCGTCATGTGAGACCATCACTCCACGCTCGGTGCCCAGATATAAGAGTCCCTGCTGTTTCGTGTCCTCGCGTACCACTTTCAGATAGATTTCGGAATCGAGACCCCCGGCGATACTGTTCCAGGTCAGTCCGTAGTTATTGGTTTTCCATATATAAGGTGTCTCGTCGTCGAGTCGATGCGCATCGAACACCGCATAGGCAGTGCCAGCATCGAATCGCGAGGCCTCGATGGTTACAACTGTTGCCCACTTGGGCGCGAAGAATGGCGTGACGTCCTTCCAGTTTTCGCCATCGTCGCGGGTAATGTAGATGAGACCGTCATCCGAGCCGGTCCAGATCACACCTCGTTCGAGTGGGGACTCTGCGACAGAAAATATCGTGCAGTAAAACTCGACGCCTGTGTTGTCACCGGTGATGGGTCCGCCGGCCCATTTCTGCTTGGTTTTATCGTTTCGTGTCAGGTCGGGGCTGATGATTTCCCAGGTCTGTCCGCCGTCGCTGGTACGTTGCAGGTAGTTGCTGGCGTGATACACCTGCTTGGAATCGTGTGGAGAAATCACGATTGGCGCCGTCCACTGGAAGCGGTGGCGTAAGTCCTCGGCGCCGTGGCCGCTGCCGTTGTCCGGATAGATGCCCACGTGTGGCGACTGGCCCGTGCGTTCATCGTAACGCGACAGGTAGCCCAGGTACTCGCCCGCATATACAATGTCGGGATCGTCCGGGTCCGCCACGACAAAGCCGGCCTCGCCACCGCCAACCGGTCGCCAGTCGCTGGCCAGGATGCCACCCGAATGCAGGCTGTTGCTTGGAGCGGCCCTCGTGCCAAAGTCCTGCAAACTTCCCATCACCCGATACGGCGTTCGCGTGTCGACGGACAGATGATAAAACTGGCCGAGCGGAATTTTTGCTCGCTCCCAGGTGTCGCCGCCATCGAGCGATAGCCCCACACCGGCATCACTGGCGTCGGCAATTCGTTTCGGATTCTGCGGGTCGATCCAGACATCGTGGTGATCCCAGCCGCCAGCCTTCACCTGCAATACGGACTTGCCGCCGTCTATGGTTTTCAACATGCTGACCTGCGGAAACCAGACGACGTCTTCGTTCGTCGGGTCGATAGTCAATGTCGTGTAGTACCACGCCCGCTGTTTGAGCCCGGCGGAGTCACTGATGTGTTCCCAGCTGTCCCCGCCGTCGTCAGAACGGAACAGGCCGCCGTCGTTCGCTTCAATCAATGCGTAGACGCGGTCGGGATTAGTGGCTGCAACCCGCACGCCCACTTTGCCCCAAATGCCATCCGGCAGGCCGTTGCCTTCGAGTTGTTTCCAGGTGTCGCCGCCATCGCGTGACATATAGAGTCCGCTGCCGGGGCCACCGCTGGTCATGCCCCATGGATAGCGACGGGTCTGCCATAGTCCGGCAAAAAGAATATTGGGATTTGACTCGTCAAATGCCACGTCCGAGGCGCCGGTGTCTGCGTTGACATACAGCACCTTTTCCCAGGAGTCGCCGCCGTCGGTGCTGCGATAAACGCCGCGATCGGATCCCGCCCCGAATGGGCTGCCGAGCGCCGCCGCGAAAATAACGTCATCGTTATCCGGACTGACAACAATCGTTCCGATCTGACCCTCGGCTTTCCAGACGTGATCCCAGGTCTTGCCCGCATCGAGTGAACGGTAGATGCCGTTGCCCTCGCCAACGTTGCCACGAATATTGGCCTCCCCCGAACCGACATAAACGATGTTCGGGTTGCCGCTCGCCAGCGCGACAGAACCGATGGACGAAACCGGCTGATCGTCAAACACGGACTCCCAGTCCAGGCCACCGTTGGATGATTTCCACACACCGCCGGCCGCAGTGGAGAGGTAGTACGTTAACGGGTCGCCGGGGATTCCAACGACGCGTGACGCCCGCCCACCATTGACCGGGCCGAGCAGGCGATATTCGAGTCCACCCTCGTCGCTTGATTCGGCGTCCTGCGATTGCGCAGGGCCAGCCAGGACGATCGCCAGGAGCAGGGCGATCATGTGGGTAATCAGACGACATTGCGGGGCCATTATTATTTTCCTTATCAATCTCTCAGGCTAGTGGAGACTACTGCACGTACCGATGGATTTCGAGTGGGGGGACTGCGACCTCATCGGGGAGGTGAGTATATAAGGAAAAGCACGAATCCCGCCAAAGACCGGAAAATTGCCTATACTTCTACCCAGGTACTAATGGAGAAAAAAAATGAAGAAATCGTCAGTTATTACAAGCTTCATCGCCATCGCCTCACTGGCCTTGCCATTGAGCGTGGTCGCCCAAGAGAACGAGGAAGAGGCAGCACCGCCGGCGCTGGCCGAAATCTGGATTATCGTGCCAAAGACCGGCATGGAGGCGCAATTTGCAGAAGCGCTTGCGGCCGACAAGGCGTTACGCGCCAAGGTGGGAGATACACGTTCCTGGCAGGTCTACACCGTGGCGTTTGGCGATCATTTGAACGCCGTTCAGTTTCGGGCTAATTTTTCAAGCTGGGGGGATCAGGACGCCTATGAAGTCGAGGAAGAGGAGAAAGGATTTGGCACGTCTTGGAATGAGAACGTGCATCAATACGTCGATCACTACCATCGCCACCTCGAATCCATCGACTGGGAAAACAGCCATTGGCCGGAAGGCGGAGGCGATGGCCCCTACTACGGTGTAACCACGTGGATCGGGAAACAGGGCGCGGGACCAGCGTCGGAAGCGGCGCGCAAGGAGATCAGCCAGATCGCTCTCAACGAAGGTTGGGCGAGTGATGAAAACAATTGGCTGTGGCTGAACCGGGAAACGGGCAAAAACATGACAATGATTGTGTCGTCGTTTGCCAGCTATGCCGATATGGAACCGCCCGAGCAAAGCATCTTCGAGTTCCTGACCGAAACAAAAGGTGCCGAAAAGGCGGCCGCGTTGTTCAGTGATTTCGGTTCAGGGTTTTCGGATTCAGACTATACGATCTGGGTTCACAATCCGGAACTGTCAGCGGAAACTGACGAAGAATAAGAGTCATCGCTTGCAGCAATATGAAACGGCCCGCGAAAGCGGGCTGTTTTTTTTGATCGTCGGGATTACGCCATTGTATTTGCGCAATCAAACCTTCTCGTTCGGGTAGGGGAAATCGAGGGGGACAGGCAAACCGTCTTCGACCCAGGACCTGATACCGGCGTCGCATATCGCGTAGCCCCAGTTGATCAGCCGTCGCTGCGTGGTCTCGTCCTTGGCGGCCAGATCGGTTGCAATATTGGCCAGTTCCAGGGTTTTCTCATGAGGGCACTTGAGTTTGTGCGTGGCAGGGTAGTCTTCGATGTCGCCGCGAATACTCCAGTAGGCACCGAATCTCCTGTGCGTTGCCAATGCCGATACGAGTACTTTCTTGCGCAATGACCGGACCTGGTTGTCGATCGTAGTTAGAACTCGGTAGCTCTGAAGTAGCCAGTTTCCGGCGACGTTTTTCTGCGCTTTGTAATCACCGCCGGCATTGCTGACGATCACGGTTTGAAAATGTTTGAATACGGTCTCCAACCCCATGTTGTCGTAGACACCACCGTCGGCGAGGGCAGGGCGAGTTGTGAACGGCGGAGTCTGCAAATCCTTGCCGCTGTCGGGTGTATATTGAGATTCCGTGTATTTGAAGCGAGCTGGCGACAGGAACGGCGGCAGCGCAGAAGATGCTCCAATCACCCTGGCCATGGAGTCCGTCGGGTTCCTGATTTCGCCGACACGCCAATCACGATTGTGGGGTTTCGAGAACCGCCACAGCGCGCCGGACTGCAGGTTGGTGGCGTTGATCACAAACTGCGGAGAATCCGGTAAATCCTGCAACGTCTTGCTGCCATAAAGTTTCTTGCGATAAACCTTGACGACACGCCGGTTCACGGTGCTGACAATGGTGGCCCAGAGTCCGGACCAGATTGAAATTGTCGTCTGGCCGGCAAATTGCTCAACGGGAGTTACAACCAATTCGCGAAACCGCTGGACCAAGTCCTGTTCATCGACTTTGAGATCGTGCCAGGAAATACCCAGAACGCCGGCGACAATGGAGCCGCCCGATACAGACGACACGCGCTGCAGTGTGCCGATGGGGCCGTGCATTCCGGTACGGTCTTTAGTGCTTAAATATCCGAGTTCGGCCAATCGCCATAAGACGCCGAGATGGAACAACATGGCGCGATATCCGCCGCCGCTGAGACACAATCCGATCCCCAGGGTCGGCGAATCGCCGCCTGGCGCATCCGAGCTGACCGGTGACAGGTCTTCGTGTGACATGCTTACGAACGCCCTAACCTGCCCAGGACCGCGGCGATTTCATCGAGTACGGCGGGTTCATCAATCGTTGCTGGTACTTGCCATTCTTCGCCGTCGGCAATGTTGCGCATCGTGCCACGCAGGATCTTTCCGGAACGGGTTTTGGGCAGCCGGTCAACGACACCACATTGCCGGAAGGCGGCAACCGGACCGATTTCGTCGCGGACTTTCTGAATGACCTCATCCTCGATGGTTTTTGAGGGTCGTTCCACGCCAGCGTTCAGGACAATCAAGCCAAGCGGCAACTGTCCTTTCATCTCGTCGGCTATACCGATTACGGCACATTCCGCAACATCGGGGTGCGCGGCCAGCACCTCTTCAATCGCGCCCGTTGAAAGACGATGTCCGGCTACGTTGATAACATCGTCAGTTCGAGCCATGACGAACACGTAACCGTTCTCGTCGATGTAACCGGCGTCACCGGTTTCATAATAGCCAGGATAGCGACTGAAATACGTGCTCGCGAAGCGGTCGTCGGCATTCCACAACGTTATAAAATTTCCGGGCGGCAGCGGCTGCTTGATGACGAGCGCGCCGATGTCTCCAGGACCAACCGCGTTTCCCCCGTCGTCAAGCACCTCCACGGTGTAGCCCGGTACGGGCCGGGCCGGTGAGCCGGGCACAATCGGCAGCATCTCGATGCCAAGGCAGTTCGAACAGATTGCCCAGCCGGTTTCGGTCTGCCACCAGTGGTCGATGACGGGAACGCCGAGTTTCTCAGTTGCCCAGTTGAGCGTATCCGGGTCGCAGCGTTCACCCGCCAGGAACAGGGACTTCAGGCTGCTGATGTCGTACTTGGCGATGTACTCGCCTTGCGGGTCCTCCTTCTTGATGGCACGAAATGCCGTGGGCGCCGTAAACAGCACATTGACGCCGTATTCGGCGATGACACGCCAAAAGGCACCGGGGTCCGGTGTCCCGACGGGTTTGCCCTCGTACATCAGTGTCGTGCAGCCATTGAACAACGGGCCGTAAACAATATAGGAATGGCCTACCACCCAGCCCACGTCGGACGCCGCCCAGTACACGTCGCCCGGATTCGTGTCGTAAATTCGGGTCATCGTCCATTTCAGGGAAACGATGCTGCCGCCCGTGTCCCTGACGACCCCTTTGGGTTCGCCAGTTGTGCCGGACGTGTACAGGATGTAGAGGGGATCGTTTGCGGCCACGGGCACACAGTCAACGGCCTGGGCCGTCTGCAAGGACTGCTGCCAGTCCAGGTCACGGCCGGGGACCAGCTCGGCAGTTTCCTGACTCCGCTGCAAGATGATGCAGCGCTTCGGTTTGTGCCTGGCCATCTCCAGCGCACGGTCGAGCAATGGTTTGTACGATACGATTCGCGCCGGCTCGATGCCACAGGAAGCCGACACTACGATCTTCGGTGTCGCATCGTCTATCCGTACCGCCAGTTCATTGCTGGCGAAGCCACCAAAGACGACAGAATGAACGGCGCCCAGGCGTGCGCAAGCCAGCATGGCGATCAGCGCTTCGGGGACCATCGGCATGTACACGAGCACACGGTCGCCTTTCTGGATACCCTCTGCGGCGAGCAGGCCCGCAAACCGGGCAACGCGATCCAGCAGTTCGGCGTAGGTGATCCGGGACTTGGCGCCGGTAACCGGGCTGTCGTAAATTACAGCGAGCTGTTCGCCACGACCTTCATGCACATGAATATCCAGCGCGTTGTAACAGGCGTTGGTTACGCCATCGGGATACCAGCGAATAAATGGCGGGTTGCTGTCATCCAGTGTTATGGATGGTGCCTGGTACCAGAATATTTCTTCTCCCGCGGCCGCCCAATATTCTTCATTGTTCACAGCGCCACCCGCATAAAGGTTTATTATTGATTTGCAATCGAGCTTGAAACTGTAAAGTATGTGCCCTCCGGCGTCCATCGACACAAATCATCCAGGGAGACCGCCATGATCGAATTTGAAGTAAACGGCAAATCGGTTACAACGAACAGTGACCCGGAAACGCCGCTGCTGTGGGTCATTCGCGATGAGCTAAAACTGAAAGGAACCAAGTTCGGGTGCGGCATTGCGATGTGTGGTGCCTGCACGGTTCATCTCGACGGCACCGCGATTCGCTCGTGCACCGCACCCGTCAGTATCGCCGCAGGTCGTTCGGTGACGACGATAGAAGGGCTTGCTTCAGATGCAGGACAGGCGCTGCAGAAAGCGTGGGTAGCGGAACAGGTACCGCAGTGTGGCTATTGCCAGTCCGGTCAAATCATGCAGGCCGCAGACCTGCTGTCCACGAACCCGCAGCCAAACGATGATGACATCACACAAGCGATGAACGGTAATCTCTGCCGCTGCATGGCTTACGCGCGCATCCGCAAGGCGATAAAAACCGCCGCGATCGCAGGGGAGGCGTAGTCATGGGAATGCAACAGAGAAAGATGGTCGTTAATCGACGCACGTTCCTCGCTACCAGCGTCAGCGCAGGTCTCGTCATGGGCTTCGGGACATTGCTGCCAGGATGCAGCCGTGAGGAGGCCGCGAGCGATCTCGCCGCCGGTGATGTAAGTCGCGTATTTTCGCCGGCCGTCTGGTTCGAAATCGATGGCAGCGGCAACGTGCTGATCAATATCGCCAAGGCGGAAATGGGCCAACATGTTGGCACCGCGCTGGCACGTATCGTCGCAGATGAACTCGGTGCGGATTGGGGCAGCGTCACAATCAAACACGTCGATACGGATCCGAAATGGGGCTACATGGTCACGGGCGGTTCCTGGTCCGTGTGGTCGAGTTTTGCCATGTTGTCGCAAGCCGGGGCGGCCGGCCGCACGGTTTTGCTCGATGCCGGGGCGAAGCTGCTGGGCGTAAACGCATCCGATTGCACGGCCGAGGCGGGACAGGTTATAGCCGGCGATCAGCAGGTGTCTTTTGCCGATATCGTTGCAAAGGGTGATATCAGCCGATCATTCAGCGCCGAAGAGCTGGCGGCAATGCCCGTCAAGCCGGCCGCAGCGCGCCGCCTGATCGGCAAGGACGTTGACGCCCTTGATATTCCCGAGAAAACACAGGGTACAGCCGTTTATGGTCTCGACGCCGAATTGCCCGGCATGGTGTATGCGCATCCAATGATTCCGCCGACGCGCTATGGCAGCACGATACTCTCAATCGACGATAGCGCCGCCAAAGACATTCCAGGCTACTTACAGACACTGACGATCAAGGACCCGAGTGACCTGATTCAGGGCTGGGCCGTAGTCGTTGCGGAGAATTTCCCGGCTGCCATGAAAGCCGCGGCAGCCGTGACGGTCGAATGGGAGGCCGGGCCGACAGCCGGAGTAAGCGAAGCCGATCTGTTCGCCGAAGGTGCCAGGCTGGTTGCTGATTCGGCCAGCGGCGTATTGTTCGTCGACGACGGCGACGTCGCGGCGGCCAGGGAAAGTGCGGCGAGTACGCATACGGCTACCTATCGAACCGGCTCGGCGCTGCATTTCACGCTGGAGCCGCAGAATGCGCTGGTCGAGTGGGTCGATGGAAAATGCCACATACATGCGGGCAATCAATGGCAGTCATTGATCTTGTCGTTTATCGCTGCCGCCCTGGAGATTCCCGAGACGGACATCGTTATCCACCAGTACTATCTCGGCGGCGGCTTCGGTCGACGATTGTTCGGCGATCAAATGATTCCAGCCGCCCTGGCTGCCCGCGAAATGGGGCGGCCCGTCAAACTCGTATTTCCACGCGCGGAGGACAGTCGCTTCGACTGCGTCCGGTCCCCGTCGGTCTGCAAGCTTGATGCGTCCTTCGACGCTGATGGCGGACTGACCGGTATCGAACACGCCGCGGCCGCGGGTTGGCCATCGTTATCGATGGCGCCAGGCTTTCTTGGAGACGCCGTTGACGGCAACGGCAAGTACGATGGGTTTTCGATCAGCGGTGCGGATCATTGGTACACATTGTCGAACCACCGTGTCCGCGCAATCAATAACGATCTCGCCCAACGCACGTTCCTACCGGGTTGGTTGCGCTCAGTAGGCCCGGGCTGGATTGGCTGGGGTGTTGAATGTTTCATGGATGAACTGGCAGCGATAGTGGGTGCGGATCCAATTGACTTTCGACTCGAGCTCCTCGATGCGGCAGGCAAGAATGCGGGTAGCAGTCCCAACTCCGTCGGTGGCGCGTCACGACTGGCCGCCGTACTCAGAGATGTGAGCGGCCGAGCCGACTGGGGACGGTTGTTACCGGAAGGTGAGGCTTATGGCGTCGCGGTTGCTCACGGACAGGAACGCAACATGCCGACCTGGATTGCGTGTATCGCGCACGTGAAAGTCGATGCGGAAACAAAAGCGATCACGGTCAAGAAGCTCTGGCAGTCAATTGATTGCGGAACCGTCATTCACCCGGACGGGGCGATGGCGCAGGCAGAAGGAGCGGCACTTTGGGGCGTGAGCCTTGCGCTGCACGAGGGGACGACCATCGAGCAAGGGCAGGTCAGCGACACCAACCTCGACTCCTATACGCCGCTGCGCATGGCAGATGTTCCGGAAATGGACATTCAGTTCATGGACAGCACCGAGTTTCCGACCGGCCTGGGTGAGCCACCCGTAATCGCCGTTGCGCCAGCCATTGGCAACGCAATTTTCGCGGCAAGCGGAATTCGTGTTCGGGATTTGCCGATACGACTCTAGGCTCGAAGATGAAGATCGCCCACAATAAAGGGCCCTCCCGGCTTCCGGGAGGACCCTGCAACTCAAGCAATTATTTGAGTGTGATTTCGCGCATGAGGTATTCGCCGGTGATGGTACGAATATCCGGGTAGGTCGGCACGATTTCATCAGTTATCGCCTGATTTTCGTCGCTCCATTTCTTCATGAAAGCATCATAGTTGTCTTTTGATGGTTGTAGTGAGCTCGCGTCTTTGAAATCTGTGATGAGCACAACATTAAAGCTGCCGCTGTCCGGTAATTCGCTCACATAGATCGAATAGCCCTCGATCTGTCCTAACTCCATAGCGACCTTATTGCCTGTCACCCACGTCTTGCTAAGACCTTCGAGGTATTTGTCGATCATGTTGGAATCGACTTTGACAGTCGTAACGTTCGATACCGTTTCACTAATGTCGTAGTCCGTCCAGGGGTCAAGATCAGCGACCGCGATACTTGCGCTGCCAGCCAGTAATACTCCTGCAAAAAATTGACGTATTTTCATTTTTTTCTCCTAGTAGTATCTTGTTGTTATTCAGACGCCCGTCGTATTGCACGACGATCGATATCGGCGACCCTACGCGCCTGTTGCCGTAAAATCGAGAGAATTCCAGGAGAGTCATCATGCATAAAAGTCGATTAGCCGGATTCATCGTGGATTGCGAGGGCGGCGATCTGGACAAAGCCGCGAGTTTCTGGGGACAGGCATTGGGCTACGACGTCATGCCGCTCAGCGACCCGGAAGATGAAAAATACCGCGAGCTTGATACCGGGCCGAACGGCTTACATATCGAAGTACAACGAGTCGACCATCCAAGCCGCGTTCACGTCGATATTGAAACGGACGACATCGAGGCGGAAGTAGAGCGACTTGAGGCGCTGGGTGCGAAGAAAATAGAGCAAATAAGAACCTGGTGGGTGATGGAAGCACCGACCGGGCATCGCTTTTGCGTGGTTCGACCGCAGCGGGAAGATTTCGCTGACACAGCGAATGAGTGGCCGTAAAGCGATATGAGCATGCCCGAGCTTACGGACAAGACCATCAGTTGCCCTTACTGCGGCGAGGCTATCTCCTTATTGGTCGACGGCTCTTTGCCTGAGCAGAGCTACGTCGAAGATTGCCAGGTCTGTTGCCGGCCTATTATACTGAATGTGTCGATTGATGCGGACGGGGATGTCGCTGTGCAAGTGCGGAGTGAAAATGAGTAGGGCGCCAATTCAGGCGTTGCCGCGGTATTTACTTATCATGCTGCTGCTCGCACGAGTTGCCACCGCTGCCGACGATGGCATAACGATTGAAGAGGCCTGGATCGAAATGCCCGACGGCGTGCTTCTCGCCGCCGACCTGTACAAGCCGGCCGGCCTCGAGCCCGGTCATAAATTACCGGTGTTGCTCGAGTACACGGCGTACCGGAAAACGGATTCCCGGTCCCGCAATTATTCGTTGTACTCTTATTTCATTGCGCGGGACTACATCGTAGCCAGGGTGGATATCCGCGGTACGGGAAATAGCGAAGGCCGCCTGATCCCGTACGAATATTCGGACATCGAACTGGACGACGGCGAAGTCATCATCGACTGGTTGTCGAAGCAGTCCTTCTCCAATGGCAATGTGGGCGTGTTCGGCATCTCCTGGGGTGGTTTCAATGCGATTCAACTGGCGGTTCGGCAACCGCCGGCGCTCAAGGCGATTATCGCGGTCGACGCCACCGAAGATCTGTACCAGGACGACGTTCATTTCATGGACGGCATCATGCACATGGATTCCTGGGAGATGAGCCAGGACCTCGACAACACTCGTCCCGGTGCACCCGACTACGTCATTGATGACGACAACTTTCGGAATCGTTTCGATACCGAACCCTGGATGCTGACGTACAAGAAGCAACAACGCGATGGGCCGTTCTGGGACCGGGCGTCGGCGCGCGACAAGTACGATCAGATCAAGATTCCCGCGTTCCACATTGGCGGCTGGTACGACGGCTATCGCGACAGTCTGCCGCGCATGCTCGCCAACGTGGAGGCGCCGGTGAAGGCGATGATCGGCGCGTGGTCACATGCCTGGCCACACAACCCTTACCCAAAGCCGGGTATGGAATGGCGAAATGAAGCCGTGCGCTGGTTCGATCAGTTCCTGAAGGGCGAGGACACGGGCATCCTCGACGAACCGCGGTTCGCCGTTTACGTGCGTGACTGGCATCCGCCGGGTCCCTATCTCGACTACGCCCCTGGTTTCTGGCGCTGGGAAGAGGGCTGGCCGATCGCTCGAATTCAGCCAACGCGCATGTATCCGCAAGCCAATCACACCTTATCTATTGCAGAGGCTGACGAAACCGTCCATTCCCTGCGTTACGTGCCATCAAGTGGCCTCGAAGCTGGCGGTCCTGTCATGTGGTGGGGAGACGTTGCGCACGATCAGCGACCGACGGATGCGTTCAGCCTGGTTTATCACACCGAGCCACTGGTAGCGGACACTGAAATCCTCGGACTCCCATTGGCCGGGCTCAACGTCTCGGCCGATGCTCCGCGGGCCAACTGGATGGTGAGGCTGTCCGATGTGGCACCGGATGGCACGGTCACGCAGGTCGCCGGCGCCGCGTTCAACGGCACGCATCGCAATTCCGCGCGAGAACCTGAGGATATTGTTTCGGGCGAGGCGTTCGATCTCGAGATCGAAATGCATTTCACGTCGTGGGTGTTCCCGAAAGGTCATCGCATTCGTTTTGCCGTGTCCAATGCGCAGTGGCCGATGTTATGGCCGACGCCTTATCCCATGACAACGACGCTGCGTCTTGGTGGCGCCAATGGATCATTCGTCGAGTTACCGATAGCCCCGCCGGGCCATCTCGAGTCGCCGGCTTTTCTGCCGCCGAAGCCCGATCCGAAATACCCCGGCTATGAGTCCATCGATGCGGGCACGAGCTCGGGCTATGGCGAGATCTCGTCAGTGGATCGCAATCCGCAAACCGGTGAAGTGACCGCAACCGCTACAAATTCGGGCGCTACGAAGTATCCGTGGGGTATGGAGACGTATCAAGAAACCATCGTGCACAAAACCTCGGACGCGCACCCGGAAAACACTTCGATGACCGGGACGCATCGCTTAGAGGTAAAGTTGGAAGGCCGTACGCTGCTGTGGGAGGGGAAGCTGTCGTTCTCGAGTGATCGTGAGAACTTCTACTACCAATACTCCCGCAGGATCAGTGAAAACGGCGAGCTAGTGCGGGAGAAATCATGGCAGGAGACGATACCGCGGGATTATCAGTGAACTTAAGCACGTGCCTGGCTGTGTCCTGATTACTCCTGCTCCGCTTCTTTTTTGATTACCCTTGATTTCACCATCAGCAAGGCACCTAGCATCAGTATGAAAATTGGGTAAAACGGTATCAGCGGGGAGTACGGTATGAATGGATCAACGAAATTAACAACGCTAAAACCATATAGAAATTCGTAGGCTGGTGGACTCCAGACCGAGCCTGAACCACTGCCGGCCAGGCCAATCAATATCGCCGCAACACCAGACAATAAAAACAGCGTACGCATGCCGCCGGCATCCGAGGGTACTGCCGGTTGCCGCCAGCGCTTCTTGCTCCACGCACACAGTCGCAGGCCCCAGGCCAGGAAACCGCCCCAGTAATAAACGTAGTCGAGAAGAACGGCGGGACCTTCATAGTAGAAGAGATTGAACCAGTAGACGATCCAGGCATACATCCACAAATAGTAAATAGCGCTCCTGTGCAGGAGCTTCCACTGCTTTTGGGTCAAGCGACTGCGGCCAAATTTGAATGACGTCAGCACCATTGCGATCAGGAACGTGTAACCAACCACCCCCTCGACGACATCGCTGAGGACATAAACATCATTGACGTAGTGATCCGTATGTATTCCCACCAGCCACAAGATGAACATTAGTTGCCAGCCCATAGCTGTTGCGAAACAAAACCCGATAAATTTTCGATTGCGTAATAGCCAGCGAGTGAACGATCCGGGAAATAGCACCTGCAACGAGGATGCAGCAAAGACCACGTACAACAACGGCACTGCGCGCCGTACGGAAAACTGAATCATCGAAGAGACACCTTCGGCGCTGGACAGGTCAACGCGGGTCATGCCGAGCACCATGCCTGCGGATAAAGGTGTCGCTATCAGCCAGAACAGCTTCCAGCCATTGATCGACTTAATTTTTAACGTCATGGACCGCATTGTACGGAATACCGGTGTGATGATCTGCTTGCCGTATGGGCGCGGAAGTTGAGTTACGTTGAAACCGGCAAATGCCCGGCTTTCAGGTACAACAACGCGCCTTCGTCGCGAGTGAACGCGTTGTGGCTGCTCTGGTCTGGATTGCGCAGCCAGGTGCCGGCCGGGTACTCGCCGTATTCGTCACAAAAACACCCTTCGATGACGAAGACTTCCTCGCCGCCATGATGCGTGTGCTCCTTGAACGGCGTGTTCGGTGCCCAGCGAATCAACACCACATTTTCGTCCCGAAACTGATGCAAAGGCATCAGCTCCAGCCCAGGTTCGTATCGCTCTGGCCACTCCGCAGCGCGCGTGTCGATGATCACGGACGCGTCGTCCTCTTTATCGAACTGATGCAGTTTGACGAAAATAAGACAGCCCTGTTCGCCAACCCGGGGAGAATGACTCGTGCCGATGGGATTCCGAACATAGGTGCCGGCTGGATACATCTGATGTTCGTCACCGAATGCACCTTCCAGCACAAAAAACTCCTCGCCGCCGCCGTGAATGTGCGGTGGGAAGGTGCTGTTGGGCGGGAAGCGCACCAACGAGGTGGCGCGCGCCACTTCATCGCCAACGCGATCGAACATCATGCGTTCGACGCCAGGCGTTGGCGAATCGACCCAGCGGTAGTCCTCCGGGCGGACCACCGCTCTTTCTGAAAAGTCCGCGTTTAGCCGCACACGTTATGCAGACGCGGACGCCGGCCAGACGAATTCGGGACGCAAGCCCTCGTAGACAGGACGACCATCATCCGGTGCGTCAGCACCAGCGGACGGGTCATAGAACGCGTGGTAAGTCGCCGGCAGGCTCTCTGCATCGTAGCCCATGATGTTCGGCACAATGGCGCGGATTCGTCCTTCCTTGTCATCGAGCATGATGGGTGAGTCACAGTCCGAGCAGGTGCACAGCTCGAGCGGCCCATCAGGGTTGTCCTTGTTGAACGGTTGCCGATTCAACCCGTCGAGGTTGTCTACTTCGAGATCGCCGTGGTTAAAGAAGACGACATGCGTGGTATCTTGCCCGGTCACGCCTTTACAGACAGAGCAGTGGCAAGTGTGGTTGTCGATCGGGTCGTTATCGGAATGGGTGTGAACGTGGTCGCACCCGCCTTCATATTTGTGTGACATGGCTTGTTACCTCTTATATGACACCAACCCGTTAAGTATAGCAGCGGATACCTGTAGGAGCGGCCCTTGAGCGCGACCTGTCGCGGCCAGGGGCCGCTCCTACAAGGGTCACACCTAATGCTGAAAGAAAAAGCTGCCGCGCTGCACCTGTTCGGGCCACAACTGATCCATGCTGTCGGCATCGTAGACGACGCCGTTGATGACCGTCATGTTCACACTGTCGGTATTTTCGATCTTCTCCAGCGGGTTCTTGTCGAGCACGATCAGGTCGGCGAGCTTGCCGGCGGTGATAGAACCCAGGTGATCGTCCATGCCGAGATACTCGGCACCGTTGATCGTGGCTGCCCGCAGCGCATCGTGTGGTTGCATGCCGCCGTGCGTCATCGCCCACAATTCCCAGTGCGCGCCGAGACCCTGCAACTGGCCATGTGCACCGAGCGTGATCAAACCTCCGGCATCGTCGATGGCTTTTTGATGTCCTGCGACGTTCTTGTGATTGAAATCATCTTCGGCGGACATGCTGCGGCGCCGTGACCGGGCGTCGATCGAACGTGGCGGAAAGAATGACTGCAGTTTCTCATTCTCCCAGACGTTGTAGTGCTGGTAGAACCACTTCTCGCCTGACTGCCCACCGTACGCTACGAGCAGTGTTGCGGTGTAGCCGGCACGCGTTCTGGCAAACAAGGTAACGACATCGTTGTAGATCTTGCCCGGGGACATCGCATGTTCAATGCCACTGTGTCCGTCGAACACCATGCCAAGGTTCATGGGAAAGTCACCGCCCCCCTCTGGCACGACCAGCATGTTTTCCGCAGCCGCTGCACGGATGATCCACTGGCGCTGGTCCCGGCGCGGCTGCTCGTAGCTTTTTACGCTGAAAGCGCCTTGAGTCTTCAGGCGTCGCACGTGCGACAGTGCATCGGCGTAGCTCTTGATGTCGGCCATGTCCTCGGAAAGTGCACCGTACAGAATGAATCCCGTCGAGAAGATGCGGGGCCCGGTCATGATTCCGGCCGCCACCATTTCTGACTGACTGAATACGGTGTGTGTACTCGCGGACGGGTCGTGCGTCATCGTTACGCCGTAGGCGAGGTTGGCGTAATACTGCCAGTCCTTCTGTGGATTCACGTCGAGTGAGGCATAGCCCATATGCGCGTGAACATCGATCAACCCGGGCATGATGGTCTTGCCGCTGACATCAAAGCTTTGAACACCGGCAGGCACCGTCACTTCGGATGACGAACCCACGGCGGCGATGCGGTTACCGTGGACGACAACGGTGCCGTCTTCGATGATCCGATAGTCATCATTGCCGTCCATCGTGATGATACGGGCGCCTGTTAGTGCAAAGCTTCCCTCTGGTTTGGCGAGTGGCAGGGAGAGATCAATGTCAAAAGTCTCCGGTTCGAATTTTTTGTCCGACTCCTTGTCATTGTCTTTTTTCTCGGTACCGACTTGCTTGACGCTGACTTTGGCCTCGCCCAGCCAGTCATTAAGTGCCGACCAGGCGCTAAAGGGCGCATTGTCACTGAGCGTGACATCGACGCGTACGTGTGCGGCGTCCTGCCAACTGCTCTCGAGCGCCGCCTTGAGCGACTCAAGATCATGTATGCCCTTGCCGCGAACGTACTGGCCGCTGTCCGAAATCGTGACATCGATAACATCGATGCCGTGATCGCCTGAGTCGCGTGCTTCGACTTTCGGTACCAGAGCCAGATCCGCCACCTGAGCCCTGAATACTTTACGGCCGAAGCCCCAGCTCAGGTGCTTGCCATCCGCACTCCAGTTAGGCCATTCACCGCCATCCTGACTCAGTTGTTGAAAGGCAAAGGCGGCATCTGTGGGATCGAAATCCACTGCGGCACCGGACGTCGGCAACGCGGTCACGTAGGCATTGTGTAATTCTGTGAAAGCAACCCGGGTTTCATCGGGACTGACCATCACGTCTTGCGCATAACGAAAGCCCATGTGCGATTTCTTATCGGTGCCATCGAGTTTAATCGACAGCAGGACCGTCTTGTCCGGTTTACGCTCACCACGCTCGGCCTCAATCTCCTCGCTGTCAAAGAACCAGATGCGTTCACCATCGCGGGAAAAGCTTGGCCGGGTGACGCGCATTTGCGAACCTCGATTCGTCGTCGATGTCACCACTCGCGACGAGCCGCGTCCATTCGCATTCATGACGACAATGTCATGACGTTGCTCGGACCCCAGTTCCTCGCCACGCAGATTGGCGCCGCTGCCAGCGACGACCAGCAGGCGCTGACCGTCGGCGGAAAAAGCCGGGTTGACCAGTTGCGTCGGTGATGCAAACACCGTTGACGCCGATCCTGGCCTGCCGCGCCGCATGGATACCGTTCGTAATGTGCCCCCTTTGGCATCGTTCCAGGTGGTAAAGGCGAGCTTGCTACCGTCCGCTGAGAACGCAGGTGCGAACTCCAAATCGTTAGCGTTCGTGACGCGTTGTGCTGTGCCATCGGGCAGGTTCTTGTAGTACAGGTGCCCGAACGCGATAAAGACCAGCGTATTGCCGTCTGGACTGATGACTGGCCAGCGGATAAGTTTCGCCTGCACTCTGTCCGGAGCAGGGTTCTGCGACGAGCGCAGCGGCTCACGATAGCGGACCGACACATCGGCCTCGAATGGAATGACGCTCGCGCCACTGCCATCGACGGCAACCCGGTTGATTTTGCCGCCGGCCCAGACGATCAGACTCTGCCCATCGGGTGTCCAGTCGTAACCGGGGTAAATATAATGGGTGCCGAAGCCCTCAATCTGGTCTCGATCGAGGCCATCCCATACCTGGTGTTCGGAACCATTGCCGAGATCGTGAATCCAGAGCGTCGATTGAGTGCCAACACGACGCACGAACGCAATGGACTGGCCATCCGGGCTCAGGGCAGGAGCAGCGGCACTGCCGTTGCCGCCCGTGACCGGCCTTTTCTCGCCCGTCTTGCGGTCGTAACGCATCACTGACCAAACGGGGCCATGCGGATTACGGCCGTAGCTAAACGGCCCGGAAGCACCGAAATAAATGTAGCGGCCATCCGCGCTCGTGGAAAAGGAGTCGACTTCGCCTTTGTCAGCGACCAACTGGATGCCCGAGCCGCCGTCTTTGTGGTACATCCAGAGCTCGGCGACACCAATCGAACTGGTGTCGGTCACTCGCTTGCGTGCCAGCACCCAGTCACCGTCTGCCATCCAGTCACCGCCATTGACATGATGGCTGGTCTGTTCGCTGATGACTTTGAAGTCGGACAGGTTTTTACCATCGAATGCCGCGCGCCAGGTGTTGGTGTTACTGCCCCTGTCGGACGTGAACAGCACCTGGCTGCCATCCGGGCTGAAGCGAGGCTGCAGATCAATGGCGGCACCGTCGGTCAGCCGGGTGGCCTTGCCACCGTCGATGGGCATGAGGTAGAGATCACCGAGCAGATCAAAAATGACCTGCTCGCCATCCGGATGAACATCGAGGCTCATCCAGGTGCCTTCATCGGTGGTGAATTCAAGCATTGATGATGGCCCCAGAGGACCGTTCACATCCCAGGTACCGCTTCGATCAATGATGTCAGGCTCGGCGAATACCATCGTCGTTGCGAAGAATGAAAGAATCAGACTGCGGCGCATCGTGCGTCTCCTGGAAAGTTCAGCGCGCAGTTTAACCAAAAAACAGCATACAGCGGGTCTCGATACTCTCACGCGGTGGGGCGTCCGCGGGAGCACCCGGGTCGTCGAAGGACGTGTGAATGGTAAAACGGGCGCGCCCGTCGGTTTCCGAATCAAAGGTCTTGAACAGCAAGGCCTCATCCATCTGCATCTGGGGAAAGTAGTACCAGCGATGCTCCGGATTGTAGAGGGCGACCTGCAGTTCCCCGATACGGTCCTCGGCGCGACGTTCGACAGACACCAGGTCTTCTGGAGCCACGGTCGTCGCATCACACAGCACCAGCGGATGGTTTAAGACTGGCCCGGCAATCGAGCGCCAGACATTGACGATGGCGAATCGGCGTTGCAACAGTCTTGTCGCTTCATCAGGGTCATCGGCGAGGTGGTCACGCAGGCGCTTGATGCCGGAGACCGCGGTGTAATCATTATGAACGATATCAGCAGGTTCTCGGATGTTCTTGAGGCGCTGTTGATCAATAGAAGATGAGCGTCTCGTATCGTCAAAGATATCAATGCGCGTAGCGCCCGTCATCTCCATCAGCAGCGTTTTCACTTCGTCGTGGTAGGTGGACTCGACCTGCACCTTGTCATAGAAATCGTCGACTGCGGTTTTCTGTGACACGAGCTGAAAACCTTCGACATCCAGGCTGGAAGAGGGTTTGTTCTTGCGGCCATCGTGAATGCTTACTTCCTGCATCGTGAAATTGCCCACGTGATCCGTCTCGTCACCGCCACCCTTGGAGGGAATGTAGACGAGCGGCTCGTCGAGATTGGCCAGGAATTTGAGATCTGCATTCATGGGTGCATTTTACCGACTATCGCCCGGCTCACACGCTGGCGACGTACAATTGGTCATCCAGGAGGTAGCAGCAATGAATACTGAATTACGGACCCATCTTGTTGAATTGCTTCGCGAGACAGGGCGCGCACATCACGGGGCCTTCGCTGCAACCGACGGTGCCGATCCGGATTGGTCAATATGGTATGCCGATTACCTGCAGGAGTCGTTCGGCCAACAACTCGACATGAATTTTCACAAAAGCCAGTTGATCTATTGCCTGATGAACGCAGACTTTGAACATCAGGCGAAATCACCGGACAGCGATTGGTCCGAGTACTATGCGGATGAATTCATCGAGCGATATGCGCCGTCAGAAAGTCCCGCGGAAGACAAGCTGGCACTCTATCATTTCAATGGATGTCCATTCTGCGCCATGGCCAGGTCGGGCATCGAACGCCTGGGCATCGATGTTGAGTTACGGGACATCCACGAGAATCCCCAACATCGTGATGATCTGGTCGAGGCGCGCGGGCGCGCAACGGTACCCGTGTTGCGTATCACGTCCCCGGATGGTGAAGAACGGTGGATGCCGGAATCGCGAGATATCCTGCGTTACCTCAAGACGACAGCAGCTTGAGGAGATAAAGAGAATAATCAGGATGGATAGCGAGTTGCCTACTCGAGGTCGTCCGGTGCATTCACGATGTACAGATATCGCCGTAGCTTGCCTGCCTCCGCTGCGGGCAGATAATCCTCGTCAGCATCCAGCATGAAGCTGTCGAAGATCACCTCATTACCTTCGGCAACAAAGTCGTCGTAGAGATCCATGACGACTTCCTTCATCTTCGGCCAGAACAGCAGAAAACTCTCCGTGTAGTCGTGCGCGTCGAAGTCCAGGCCCATTTTAGTCAACGATTTAGCGACCCAGGTACCGCGCGGCTCACAGGCGCTCGGGCTGTCGTCCATTTGCGGTGTATTTGCGATAAAGATGCCGAGCCTGCCGCCCGGTTTGATTAATCGAACGATGGACGCCAGCGCTTCGTCGATGTCAGCTACCCAGTAAATGGTGTCGAGCGAGATTACCTGGTCGAAGGAATGTTCCGGGAATTCGAGTGCGTTCATGTCGCCCTGGACGAACGTCAGCCGGTCGCGCTTGTTCCCGGATCGGTCCATGGCCACATCAATTGCGGATGCCGCGTTATCGAGCCCGGTGACATGCGCGCCGGTCTCATCGGATATGTACTCCGCTATGCCGCCAGCGCCACATCCCAGATCAAGAACCTTGTCGTCCTGCTCGATTTCCAGGTATGCAATCAAATCGTTCAGCGAATCCATGTCGGCCTGTCCGTCCTGCGTGAGATCCTTGCCGAAAACGCGTTCACACAGTCGCGAATGCGCTTTGCTGGCTTGTGCCGCCGGGTAGTAGTGCTGGTGTAGTACCAGAAATGATCAGGCCGCTCGGCGTAATACTTCTCGGCGAGCGGTCGCCCTGACTCCGTCAGCTTGTAACCGCTGTCGTCGCCCGTTATAAAGCCTGCATCGACGAGTCGCGTCCACGAGTCAGACCAGTCTTCAAGATACTTCCAGTATTTTCCCGTATGACTTTCGATAGTCGCCCTGTCGGACGATTCATTTTCCACCTCTGTCCGCCGGATGGTGGCGAGGACCTGGATGTCTGCTTCGTTCATGCTTGAATTATAGCCTGCCTTGAAAAAGTGGCACGCGGAGATGGGTTGAGTAACGACCGTTCCTCAATCGTTCGTCCCAAACCGCGATTTTCTCGCGAAATCGTCTAGACTCAATGAAGAAGCGTCAACAATGGCGCCGGAATAACGGGAGTCGCGGCAATGCTCAGACGAACTTTTTGTAAGACCACGCTAGCCGCTGCGGTTGCGGCTACGATTCCGGGATGCGGGCGGGACATGCCGCCTGCAGCGACTGACGTCGGTAGCCTGATACCGGCGGTTTCTTCGGCCGGAGCGGAAATCTCGATCGAGACGGCGGCCATTGGCGAGCTCGCTGACAGTCTGTCTGGTCGTCTTTACCTGCAGGCTGACGACGGCTATGCCGCAGCGAAGCGTGTCTGGAACGGTATGTTCGATCACAAGCAGCCCGCCATGGTTGTGCAATGTGTAAGCACCGCTGATGTCGTCAACGCAGTCGATTTCGCACGCGATCGTAATCTGCTTGTCTCGGTGAAAGGCGGTGGTCACAGCCTCCCCGGCAAGTGCACGTCCGACGGTGGCATGATGATCGACTTGTCAAAAATGCACACAGTCGATGTCGACGCCGATGCAATGTCAGCTCGCGCGGACGGTGGTGCCTGGCTGGCGCACCTCGACACTGCATCGTTACAACATAACTTGCTGACCACGACGGGCACGGTTTCACACACGGGCGTAGGCGGTTTTACATTGGGCGGTGGTATGGGGCGAACAGACCGCATGATGGGGCTTGCGATCGACAATCTGCTGGCGGCAACGGTCGTTACCGCGAGTGGCGATGTGGTCCGGGCGAGCGAGGAAGAAAATGCCGACCTGTTCTGGGGCCTGCGTGGTGGTGGTGGCAACTTCGGTGTTGTAACCGAATTCGTCTATCGCCTGCACCCCTTCAACCCAACCGTTTACGGCGGTGAGCTGATTTACGACGTAGACAAGAATTTCCTCGAGTTCTATGCCGAGCTGCTCGATCAAGCACCGGATGAGGCCAACATCGAGCCATTTTTTATGCCGGGCGAGGACGGCAAAATGATGGCAGTCGTCACTGTCGTCTGGGGCGGTGACCACGCTGCGGGCGAAAAAGCGCTCGCGTCAATGCTGGCATTTCCGGGATTGAAGGGCGGCGACCTCGGGCCGAAGTCGTACCAGGCGATTCAGACACAGTGGGACGGTCTTGCCGCACATGGCGGCCAGGAATATCTGAAATCCGGTTTCCTGAATGAATTAACACCGGAGGTCATCGAGATCATGGTGGATTTCGTAAACCGTGGCACGATAGTTTCATGGTTCCAACATCTCGGCGGCGCGACTTCGCGTGTGGCTCCTGACGCTACGGCTTTTGCGCATCGCAAAATGGCAGTCAATTTCGGCATCAACTACTCGTCGCGCGATCCTGCCCTAAACGAGGCAGGCATTGCGGCCGTACGGGAATTTTACTATGTGCTGGAACCCCACATGGCGGGTTTCTATACCAACCTTCATGACGACACCGAGAAGAAGACCTGGGGCAATTATGGGCCGAACTACCCGAGACTGGTCGAGATCAAAAACCAGTACGACCCGACCAACCTGTTCCGGCTCAACGCGAATATCAAACCGACCGTGTAGGAGGCGGCTTTATGCCCTTTGGGTGCTTGCCGGCGACATCTTTTTCTAAAAGGGTTCGATTATTGATCCGCCGGGTCTTGAATCTGGTTTGCCTCGATTAGCTTCAACATCGCCTTATCGGCTTCTCCCCGATAGAGACCACATCCGTGTCTGTGCTACGACCTACTCCGCAGCAGCGTCTCCGGAAAGGGCGGCATCCAACAGTTCAACCAGTTCATCGCGGCTGTAGCTGTAAGGGCCCCACTGGTTCAGCTGTACTAGCTCATTAAGTTTCGTTTGAATGGTCCACGCTTGCTCTTCCTCGTTCGGAACGACCATGTAGCGATGCAACGGATTGTCGTCGAACAGAGCATGCATGAACGCTTCGGAAACCTCATCGGGCTCCTTGTACGCCAGCTCACGCGCGGCTGTCCCTTCATAGGCCTGCTTCATTTCTTCGGTAACTTCGCCGCCTGCCGCTTTCACCTTCTCCATCTCCCGCGACACGCTGCTACGACGGATGTTGGACTTGTAGTTGCCGGGTTCCACGACGCTGACTGATACGCCGTGCGGTTCCATTTCGGCGGCTAGTGCATCGGTAAAGGCCTCGATCCAGTGCTTGCTGCCACTGTACGCGCTGCCGCCCGGCCATGAGAGAGTGCCAGCGATCGACCCGGTGGTAACAATGCGGCCTTTTGATTCGATAACGAGTGGCGCGAACGCCTGTGTCGTTCGGTAGACGCCCTCAACATTGACTGCGTACACAAAAGTCTGATCTTCGATCGGTGTTTCGACAACCGTGTCGCCGCCGCCAACGCCGGCATTGTTAACGAGGCCATACAGGCCCGTGCCCCTCTCTTTGATCATCTCGACAACGGCATCGACCTGGTCCTGCTTGGTCACGTCGAGTCGAACCGCCGTGATGTTGTCGATCGCATTCAACTCGGCGAGGTCCGCGTCTTTACGCGCACCGGCGTAGACGTGGTAGCCGTTCTCGGCCAGCGTTTCGGCGAGATGCCGGCCGATGCCAGTGCTGGCTCCCGTAATCAAGATTGACTCGTGATGTTCCGCAACGACGGTCTGCGGCAACCCCAAAAATGCGAATGTGGCAGCGAGGGCTACGACGAACTGGAGAAGTTTATTCATGGTGTATCCCTTTTCGAATTTTTATCGGTGATGACGCTATCATATGTCGCTCAAATCGTGCGTCAAGGCAGGCTGGAATTCAGAGCCCTCCACGGTGATGGCCGCTTCTGGCCGAAAGCGGCCGATCCGGTGAGAGGATGCCGACAGTCGCTCGTTGAGACATTGGAGTAAATATGCGAACTGGTGGATGTCAATGTGGCAGTGTGCAGTATGAGTGTGTCGAACAGGCGCTTGAACTATACATCTGCCATTGCAAAGAGTGTCGCAAGCAATCTGCGTCGGCGTTTGGTATTTCCTTCTTTGTCCCTCGCGCAAGTTTTCGTCTCAGGCGCGGAACACCCCAATTTTGGACAAGAAACACGGCTAGCGGACGAAAGCTTGAGTGTGCCTTTTGTCCAGAATGTGGGTCACGCCTCTGGCATCAATCTTCTGGGAAATCTGAGACGATATCAGTGAAGGGGGGATCTCTGGATGAGCCGGTGGATACCTCGGATGCAGTTCACATCTGGACTTCAAGCAAACTCCCGAGTGTAGTAATACCGGAAGGCACAAGACAATTTACCGAAGAACCGGACTGATCTGACTGTCTGCTTTTTCCAAAAGCAGACATTAGGCTAGTATTGGGTTCAAGGGCCGCTAATGACCCGAAGCGGACATGTTCGCTGCATTGCCTACACTCTGATCACCTTTTACCGGGGAATTGATTTGAATGCGGACTCCGTGAATAAATGGCTGACACTTTTTGGATAAAGCCCGAAAAGATATTTTGGTTCGTTGTCACTTTCCGTCGGCAGCTGTTGCGCATGAGTAAATTCAC
>JADFHE010000054.1 GCA_022567295.1 Pseudomonadota bacterium
GTGCTCGGGCAGCCGTACGGATTTGTTGATCGCATTGCGAAACTGGTGCCATTCGAAATCGGCATCACGCTGGATAAGGCGCTTGAGGACTCGGATGAGCTGGCGGCGATGGTTCACGACGATGAAGAAGTCGCGGCAATCATCGAGCTGGCGAAATCGCTGGAAGGGCTGGTGCGTAACGCCGGCAAACATGCGGGCGGTGTCGTGATTTCGCCGGGTGCGTTGACCGATTTTGCACCACTGTATTGTGATGACGGGGGTGGCAACGTCGTTACGCAGCTCGACAAAGACGATGTCGAAGCCGTGGGTCTTGTGAAATTCGACTTTCTTGGCCTGAAGACGCTGACCATAATCGATTGGGCTGTGCAGATCGTCAACGACACCAACCCGGGACTGGATCTGGCGATCAATCGCATCCCTGAAAACGACGCCAAGACATTTGAATTGTTGCGCAGTACGCGCACTACGGCTGTCTTCCAGCTCGAGTCCAGCGGCATGAGGGACCTGATCAAGCGCATGCGTCCGGATCAATTTGACGATCTCGTCGCGTTGGTTGCGTTGTTCCGGCCCGGTCCGTTGCAGTCTGGCATGGTGGATGACTTTATTATCCGAAAACACGCGACGAGCAAAGCGCATATCGATTATTTGCATCCTGAATTGAAGCCAGTGTTGGAAGAGACCTACGGCGTCATTCTCTACCAGGAGCAGGTCATGCAGATCGCGCAGGTGCTCGCGGGTTATACGCTCGGCGGTGCCGACCTGCTGCGTCGTGCCATGGGTAAGAAGAATGTCGAGTACATGGCGGAACAGCGCGAGATTTTTGTCTGTGGTGCAACGGAACGTGGTGTGGCGGACAAGACCGCGACGCATATTTTCGATCTCATGGAGAAATTTGCCGGCTACGGCTTCAATAAGTCGCACTCCGCCGCCTATGCCGTTCTGTCGTATCAAACGGCTTATCTCAAAGCACATTATCCGGGCGCATTCATGGCGGCGGTCATGAGCGCCGACCTGCACAACACCGATCGATTGGTGACATTGAAGGACGATTGTCGGCAGTTGGGTCTCACACTCCTTGCACCCGACATCAATTCGTCTGCATACCATTTCAGCGTATCGGATGATGTGACGATTCTGTATGGACTTGGCGCGATTAAAGGTGTCGGTCGCGCGGTGGTTGATTCTCTAATCAGTGAGCGCGACGCCAACGGGCCGTATCAGTCCCTGGCTGAATTTTGTCGTCGAATTGATCACGATAAGATGAACCGGCGTGCGCTTGAGGCGATGGTCAAGTCCGGTGCCATGGACGGTTTTGGCGAATCGCGACGCAACATGATGCACCGGGTGCCTGACGCTCTGCGCAGTGCCGATCAGGAAGCCAAGGCGGCCGCGGCCGGTCAGAACGATATGTTCGGACTCGAGGAACCTGCCGCTGCGTTAGAGGAAAACAAGCCGGCAGAGCTGGCCGAGTGGCAGCAGCGACTGCTGCTGAATAACGAGAAAGAAGCGCTGGGGTTGTACCTGACGGGGCACCCGTTCGATGCGGTGCGCAGCGATGCGCGGTATCTGGCCGACGGCAAGCTGGTCGATATTATCGCGGAACCGGCACCGCAGACGAGCAAGGGCGAACGCAAATATGCGCAAGTCCGGCGTGACGCGACAGTTGCCGGCCTGATCGTGGATGTTCGCAGGCGGGGCAACCGGGTTAGCGTCATTCTCGATGACGATACAGCGCGTATGGAAGTGACTCTATTTGGTGAGGCATTTCAGGAGTTTCGTCACTTGCTGGTCAAAGACGAAATCGTGGTTGTGACTGGCGGATTGCGGTATGACGACTTTAATGGCAGTTGGACTGTGAATGTCAAAAATGTGTTGCACATGGATCGAGTCATCGAGTCGCGCGCGAAAAGCATGGTGTTGAGTCTGGCACCTAACGGGCAGGGCGAAAACCTGCTGGTAAGGTTGCACGATGTGCTGCTGCCATTTCGCGAGGGCAGCTGTGATGTTTCGGTGCGCTACATCGGTGACGGTGCGGCCGCCAGGCTGTCACTCGGACCCGAGTGGGCCGTGCGCCCGAGTCGCGAATTACGCGATAAGCTGGCGGAATTGCTCGGTAACAATAATGTTCGGCTGCTCTACGCTCCCGGGCGTGAAATCATGTAGGGTTAGGCGTCCAAGCGCCGAAACAACAAGATATGGATTTGAAATTTCTGGATTTTGAGCAGCCGATCGCCGAGCTTGAGGCAAAGATCGAAGAGTTGCGCTACGTCGGTGATGATTCCGAGATCGACATTAACGAAGAGATTACGCGTCTCAAAGAGAAGAGCGAGTCGCTGACCAAGAGCATATTCGCCAAGCTCTCGTCCTGGCAGGTTACACGCGTTGCACGGCACGAATCACGACCGTACACACAAGACTATCTGGATATGATTGCACCGGACTTCCAGGAGTTACACGGCGATCGTATGTTTGCGGACGATCCGGCGATCGTTGGCGGCGTCGGGCGAATCGATGGTCAGGCCGTAATGTTCATTGGCCACCAGAAGGGTCGCGATACGAAAGAGCGTGTGCGGCGCAACTACGGTATGCCGAAGCCTGAGGGCTACCGCAAAGCACAACGATTGATGCGTATGGCCGAGAAGTTTGCAATGCCCGTGGTGACGTTCATCGATACGCCAGGTGCCTATCCGGGCGTCGGAGCCGAGGAGCGGGGCCAGAGCGAGGCCATTGCATACAGTCTGTACTTGATGGCCGGTCTTAAGACACCGATTATCAGTGTTGTGATTGGTGAGGGCGGTTCTGGCGGAGCGCTCGCCATTGGCGTTTGTGACAAATTACTTATGTTGCAATACAGCATCTACTCGGTGATTTCGCCTGAGGGCTGCGCGGCGATTCTGTGGAAGAGCGCCGAAAAGGCTGAAGATGCTGCCGAAGCGATGCGCATTACGGCCGCTCATCTCAGCGAGTTCGGACTGGTCGATGAGGTTCTGCCGGAACCGCTGGGCGGCGCCCACCGCAATCCCAAAGCGATGGCCGAAGTGGTTCGCAACGCCCTTCTTAATAGCCTCGATGAACTGACTGCGCTGTCAACCGAGCAGTTGCTCGAACACCGCCAGCAGCGTCTCGCGAGCTTTGGGCAGTTCAAAGAAGGGTGACTTTCAGTCCGGCGATTCTTGCGACTCAGTTCGCGAAACTTGAAGAGGTGGCGGGCAAGCCAGCTCGTTATGTCATTGCGTTCAGCGGCGGTCTGGACTCGACAGCGTTACTGCACGCACTACAAAATCTCAGGCATGACGGCAACGATTTCGCCGCTGTGCCAATTCTCGCGATTTATGTAGATCATGGAATGCAGGCTGAGTCGGCCGGCTGGAGTGATCGATGTGCTGCCTTCGCAGCAAAGCACGAGATCGAGTTTCGATCCCTGCGAGTCGAAGTACAGAGTGAATCCGGCAAAGGGCCGGAAGCTTCGGCAAGAGAAGCCCGCTACGCGGCCTTGCATGCAGAACTCCGGGGCGGGGACTGGTTACTTAGCGCGCACCACCGTGAAGACCAGGCTGAGACGCTGTTGCTGAATCTGATTCGGGGCAGTGGGCCGGCAGGAGTAGCGGGTATCGCTGCTGCCCGTCAATTCGGTCCCGGATGGCTGATTCGTCCACTGCTCGATGTTGATCAGGCGGCTATTTTGGACTATGCCAGCGCTGCAGGGCTTACCTGGATAGAAGACCCGTCAAATGCGGACCGGGCATTAGACCGTAATTTCCTGCGCCATGAAGTATTTCCGCGGTTCAGATTGCGTTGGCCGGATATCGCGGCTCGTCTGCAACGCAGCGCAAGTCATGCAGGCGAGGCATCGCAGCTGCTGTCTGAGTTTGCCCAAATCGACCTTCGGACCCTCACCGCGAGATCGTCGCGATTACCGATCGACGGCTTGTCAGAATTGTCACCGGCCAGGCAACGTAATGTCATTCGATACGCTTTACGTGATTTGGGGCTGTCGACGCCGACAGCAATGCAGCTTGAGCGGGTCATAAATGAGGTCATTCTCGCGCGAGTTGACGCACAACCACTGGTGAGCTGGCCTGGTGCGTCGGTTCGTCGCTACAGAAACGGACTGTACCTGTTGCCCGAAAATCTCGCGGAAGCCATCGAAACAGCGCCTTTATTGAGCAAAGAAGTCGCCCTTGGCGAAGGTCTCGGCGTGCTGAAATTGGTTGCCGACGCCGAGATCGGCGTGTCTCAGGAGCTGGTTGACAGTGGGCTGACGATACGACCGAGGAAGGGTGGCGAGGAATTTCATCCGAAAGGTCAATCTCATACGCGCAAACTGAAGAAATTACTTCAAGAAGAGGGTGTGGTGCCGTGGATGCGCGATCGTCTGCCGCTGGTCTATTCTGGTGAGCGGCTGATTGCGGTTGCGGATCTCTGGATGGCTGACGACGCGGTGACGCGACCGGGCTTCGCCCTGCGTTGGATTGGTCGACCTGCATTGCATTAGTGCAGGCTGCCTGATAACGTTTAACACCGTCTTTAGTCCAACGACGGCGCGAATATCGAAGGGTTGGAGGAAAGCACCACGCATGAGGTCGTGCTTTTGATCCAGCCCTTTGTTGTATCCGCTGTTAAGAATATCGATTGGCAAGAATCATGCGCTACAGACTTATGGTTACAACATGACATCGTATGTATTTATCACGGGCGGTGTGGTTTCTTCATTGGGTAAAGGAATCACTTCGGCCTGCCTGGGCGCGATACTTGAAGCGCGCGGATTGACCATCAGCATGATTAAGCTCGATCCGTACATCAACGTCGATCCCGGGACGATGAGTCCGTTCCAGCATGGCGAAGTTTTCGTCACACACGACGGCACCGAAACCGACCTCGACCTCGGGCATTACGAGCGCTTTGTCAGAACAGCGAGGGGCGGCCGGCACAGCAATTACACGACCGGTCGTATCTACGAGAGCGTCATCGCCAAGGAGCGCCGTGGCGACTATCTCGGGGCGACGGTGCAGGTCATTCCACATATCACGGATGAGATCAAGCAGGGCGTGAAAAAAGGTGCCGGCGACGCCGATATCTGCCTGGTTGAGATTGGCGGTACCGTTGGTGATATCGAGTCGCTGCCCTTTCTCGAAGCTATTCGTCAGATGGGTATCGAACTTGGCCGCGACCGCGTCGTCTACGTGCACCTGACCCTGGTGCCCTATATCTCGACCTCATCGGAGATCAAAACCAAACCGACGCAGCACTCGGTCAAGGAATTGCGTTCGATCGGAATCCAGCCCGATATTCTGGTTTGCCGGTCTGAAAAGCCGCTGCCGTCAGAAGAACGTAAGAAGATCGCGCTGTTTACCAATGTGCCGGAAAAGGCGGTTATCTCAGCCTGGGATAGGGACGACTTGTACAAGATTCCGGCGATGATGCACGACCAGGGTCTCGATGGCATTGTCGCGCGTCAACTGGGCCTGGACTTGCCAGAAGCTGACTTGCACGAATGGGATGCCATCGTTGCGGCGAAGCAGAATCCTACCGCCGAGGTCAATGTTGCAATGGTTGGCAAATATATGGATTTGAAAGATTCGTATATTTCTCTGGTGGAGGCGTTGCAGCATGGCGGCATTCACACGAGTACGCGGGTGAATATTCATTTCATCGAATCACGTGATATCGAAGAGCAGGGCGTTGCCCGTCTGGAGTCGATGGATGGCATCGTCGTCCCCGGTGGCTTTGGCGATCGCGGTATTGAAGGCAAGATTGAAACCGTGCGATTTGCGCGTGAAAACGGCATCCCATACCTCGGCATTTGTCTCGGCATGCAGGTTGCCGTCATCGAGGCGGCACGGAATCTTGCCGGACTCGAAGGTGCGATGAGTACGGAGTTCAACAAAGAGACACCGCACCCGGTGATCGCGCTGATCACTGAGTGGCAAGATCATACCGGTGACACCATAGAGCGCAGCGAGCAGTCCAATATGGGCGGTACGATGCGCCTGGGCGCACAGGCGGTTACTTTACAGGAAGGGTCATTGGCAGCACGCAGCTATGGCAACACGAACATTGAAGAGCGCCACCGGCATCGATACGAAGTGAACAACAATTATCGCGACCGGCTGTCTGACGCTGGCTTGATTTTTTCGGGACTGTCGGTTGACGACCTGGTGGAGATGATCGAAATTTCCGATCATCCGTATTTCCTGGCCAGCCAGTTTCACCCTGAATTTACCTCGAATCCGCGTGACGGCCATCCGCTGTTCAAGAGTTTCATAAGCGCTGTTCGCGAATACAGTGAGGGCGAATTGCCCGAGGCGGCAGAAGCATGAAATTGTGTGGATTTACGGTGGGTAACGACCAGCCTTTTTTCCTGATTGCGGGCACCTGCGTCGTTGAGAGCGAGCAGATGACCCTGGACACGGCCGGTGCACTCAAGGAAATCTGCGGCAGTCTCGGCATTCCGTTTATTTACAAATCGTCGTTCGACAAGGCGAATCGCAGTTCGCGGGACGGGTACCGTGGGCCGGGTATGGAAGAAGGGCTGCGCATCCTGAGCGAGGTGAAGAAGCAGCTCGACCTGCCAGTACTGACTGACGTGCATGAAGATACGCCGATGGACGAAGTCGCGGACGTGGTGGATGTATTGCAGACGCCGGCCTTCCTTTGCCGGCAGACGAATTTCATTCTTCGCACGGCAGCGACCGGCTTGCCCGTGAACATCAAGAAAGGCCAGTTTCTGTCGCCCTGGGAAATGCAAAACGTCGTCGACAAGGCGAAATCCACAGGTAATGAGGAAATCATGGTTTGTGAGCGCGGCTATATGTTTGGCTACAACAATCTGGTGTCGGACATGCGCAGCCTCGCCGTGATGCGCGCTACCGGTGCGCCGGTTGTATTCGATGCGACACATTCCGTGCAATTGCCGGGTGGGCAGGGCTCGTCGTCGGGCGGACGCCGCGAATTCATTCCTGTATTGGCTCGTGCGGCTGCTGGTGCAGGTGTTGCCGGTTTTTTCATGGAGACGCACCCGGACCCGTCCAAGGCGCTCAGCGACGGACCGAATGCATGGCCTCTGGATAAGATGAATCAACTTCTCGAAACGCTGATGTCGATCGACGTGTGCGTCAAACGAAGTGGCTACCTCGAGGCAGACTACGGCCTTGGAGTTCCAGGTTCGGAGTAACAATGATCACAATCCGTGAAATTCACGGTCGGGAGATCCTCGACTCACGCGGCAACCCGACCGTGGAAGCCGATGTCACACTGGCAGATGGCAGTATGGCGCGCGCTGCGGTGCCGTCGGGTGCATCGACCGGCTCACGAGAAGCCGTTGAGTTGCGCGATGGCGACAAATCACGCTATCTCGGCAGAGGCGTGCAAAAAGCTGTTGCCAATGTGAACGGTGAATTGCGCGATGCGCTGCTCGGTACGGAGTTCGCGAATCAGCGTGCCGTTGATCAATGCATGATCGATCTGGATGGCAGTGACAACAAAGGACGCCTGGGAGCCAATGCGTTACTCGCTATTTCGCTGGCAGTGGCGAAAGCTGAAGCGGCATCGAATGGCGTATCGCTGTTTCGTCACCTCGGCGATAACACGACCATGCCGGTGCCGATGATGAACATCATCAATGGTGGAGCTCATGCGAACAACAGCGTCGACATACAGGAGTTCATGATACTGCCCGTCGGTGCCCCGACATTCACGGAAGCATTGCGTTACGGAGCGGAGATATTTCACTGCCTGAAGAGCGTATTGGACAGCCAGGGATTGAATACCGCTGTTGGTGATGAAGGTGGATTTGCACCGGATCTGCCGTCAAATCGAGCGGCGCTCGATACCATCATGACGGCGATCGAGAAAGCCGGTTTCAGGGCAGGCGACGACATACTGCTGGGTCTCGATGTCGCCAGTTCCGAGTTCTATAAGAACGGCGTTTACGATCTGGAATCCGAGGGTCGGCAATTCGACGCGGCGGGATTCAGCGCATTTCTGGCCGAATTGGCCGACGCCTACCCCATTATTTCGATCGAAGACGGCATGGATGAAGGCGACTGGGAGGGCTGGCGTCAGCTTACCGACGCTATTGGTGACCGCGTACAGCTCGTCGGCGATGATTTGTTCGTCACGAACACGGCGATACTCAGACGTGGTATTGACGACAAAATTGCCAATTCTATATTGATAAAACCCAACCAAATCGGTACCTTAAGCGAAACTCTTGATGCAATTACTATGGCGGACAGCGCCGGATTCAGCGTGGTAATCTCGCACCGCTCGGGGGAGACCTCGGACAGCACGATCGCCGACATTGCAGTAGGCACGCGAGCGACACAGATTAAGACCGGTTCCCTGTCCCGGTCCGACCGTATCGCCAAGTACAACCAGCTACTGCGCATTGAAGAGGAACTGGGTGCAGATGCAGGGTACGCAGCGCGCGGGGCGTTTTCGGTCAAGGTTGCTTAGGTAAAAGGGGTAAGCGTTTGTTCAGTTCACGTACGCTACTGGTGTTACTGGCGATTGCCGGGCTCGGTCTGCAGGCCGAACTCTGGTTTTCGGATGACGGCTACAGGAAGACAATGAAATTGCGCACCGCCGTTGCCGATCAGCGCGACCTCAACGACTCACTGCGAGAGCGCAATGCCGCGCTCGACGCCGAAGTTATCAATCTCAAGCAAGGTTCGGAGGCGGCAGAGGAACGCGCGCGTACAGATCTCGGCATGATCGGCGAGAGCGAAACGTTTTACCAGGTCGTACCGGCCGCCACTGCGTCCCGGTAATTTTACAAACCGGATTCATCCATGTCATTGCCTGACTGGGCCCGCGCGCACGCCTCGGTCCCGCTTGACGGGAGGGCGCCATTAATTGCGGCAACCATCCGGGACAAACCTGAAGATTTCGACGTTACCGAAGAGCTGGACTTCGAGTTTTCCGGCGACGGTGAGCACGACTACCTGTTTGTCGAGAAAACCAACACCAACACTGAGTGGCTGGCGCGACAGCTGGCGAAGTTCGCGGAGGTAGCAGCGAAAGACGTCGGCTACTCGGGATTGAAAGACCGGCATGCGGTTACCCGGCAATGGTTTAGTGTGCCGCGCTGGAATCAGCCCGATTGGTCGACGTTCGAGCTTGGGGATGTGCGGATCCTCGACCAGCAACGCAATCTTCGAAAACTACGACGTGGTGCTCATCGCCGCAACCGGTTCCGAATCGTTCTTCGTGGCGCGAAAAAGGGCTCTGACACCTTTCAGGAGCGGCTGCATTTGATCAAAGAAGAGGGCGTTCCGAATTACTTCGGCGAACAGCGTTTCGGTCGTGACGGTGGCAATATCGCACTTGCAAACAGCTGGGCTGCTGGTAAGCGCTTGCCTCGCCATAAACGCAGCATTGCTATTTCGACGGTTCGATCATTTCTCTTCAACGAGGCGCTGGATCGCCGGGTTCGAGACGACACATGGAATCGTATTCTGCCGGGCGATATCGCTAGCCTTGACGGCACGGGCAGCATCTTCGATGTTGAGGCCGTTGACGAAACGCTGACAAAACGGTGCGATGAAATGGACATCCACCCAACAGGGATTTTGTGGGGTGACGGTGCTGATGTCGACGCTGTACCCGCAGGCCATGACGACTGGCTGGATGCTCTTAGCAATGCTCGCGTCAAGGCGGCTAACCGCAGCCTGAGATTGCGGGTAAACGATCTGCACTGGTCCGTTGACAATGGTTCATTATTGCTGGAATTCAGTCTTGGCCGCGGCGCCTTCGCGACCTCGGTATTGCGTGAGATCGCAAACGTCACGCACCGGTTTGCTTAGGCCGGAAAGCCAATCCAGTTTCGATGATGTTTGCCCCCGATAGCGGCTATTGGGATAGTGGAGTCCTGGATGGCCGCTGACGACCTGAAGCCCACCTTAGAAGCGGTAGCCGATTCCAATGGACAAGACAAACGGATCGACGTCGACATCGCCACCCGTTTCCGATTCCATAATCAATAGAGCCATATAACGTCCCTCGATGCTGAGGATCCACGGACTGCCAGGTGCGAATGACCAATCCATGGCACCTTTAACGCCGAGACCGTAATCCTGATCATACGCTCGTCCCTCGATGCGATTGAGTCCGGGGAAAACGTGATCCGTACCATCTGCGAACATCAATGGCACAAATCCGCCGAGCGACCAGTGTGCGCGTCCCTTTGTATTGAAATGGTAGTTTGCACCGAATGTAAACGTACGAAATCGCGTGGAATCGCTGGCCGAGAAACTACCCAAATCGTTGGAAATCACCATGTCGGTATCGTGATAAGTTAAAAATGCTGCACCTTCGATCCCAACGTGGTCGCTCCACATATACTCCAATCCGAAACCAAAGCCCGGACCGCCCGCAACGCTGTGCGATATCGCTTCCTGCCCCAGCGGTGGTGGCAGCGTTGTGATCGCAAGCGAATTATCGTCTGTAGTCGAGAAATACGCCGGGTAGCCTCGAACAATCCATTTGCTTTCTTGTGCAAGAGCGCTGGTTCCAATCAACGAAATCAGGATTGCCGTCAGAACTGTCTTGTAGTTCGCGAGTAGTTTCATGACCGGGACACACTGAATTAGAGAATCGATAACCAATTTGACCGTTCGGACTGCGAAAAGTGGTCGAATACGTGGCTAAGCGTACGTGTTGTACGGGGTGCGGGCGCTAACGACTCTAATCCGCTATTGCATCAGCTACGCAGATCGTGTCCTATCATTCGAATTTCGTAATAGACGAGACACGGCTTTTCTGGTGCAAAGAATCGAGCCAAGCGTTTAAAAAAGAACATAACAAAAAGGGGAATTGCTGTGAGTAATTCAAAAAGGGCCCTCGAGCTGTTTCTTGTGTTCCTGCCCGCAGTGGTGGTCATAGTTTTTGCAGAATCCTGGGTCGGCGACAACCCGATCGCTCGACAGGCCGTCATCTGGGTCGCGTACGTCGTCATGCTCGCGACCGTCTACGCGGCACTGCGAATGCAAGGCACCAGCTGGTCCCATCTGGGGGTGAGCTTCACTTTTGCGGGATGGCGTAGAGCCGGAGTAACCCTCCGTCAGGCGGCGATAGTTTTCGTTTGCGCCGCAATCGCTTTTGCAATCGGGGCGGTTGTGATGGCAAACATAGTGGGTATTCCTGAGGGTGCAGATTTTCAGAGTTACGACTATCTGCAAGGTAACCTGGGCATGCTGTTCTTATCCCTGGCAGGCGTGTACGTCGTGTCCTCATTTGGTGAGGAAGTGCTGTTTCGCGGTTATTTGATGACACGCTGCGCCGAGATTTTTGGTGGTACCAAGTTTGGCTGGCGCATTGCCATAGCAGTCAGCACCCTCGTATTTGCTCTGATCCACTATGACTGGGGTATTTCCGGAGTTGTGCAGACCGGTTTCATGGGATTTGTACTGGCGTATTCGTATGTGCGCGTAAATCGAAACCTGTGGGTCAACATCATAGCCCATGGGATCATGGATACGATTCTGATGGTGCAGTTGTATCTGGCGTGATCGACAAGAAAGAATGGTTCTTCGCCTATATCAGTAATATTCAGCCTTCGGTAACTTGATGACCTCCGCCAATGAAGGTCCGCTATCGGCCGATAGCAGACTGTCGAAAATCGGTCTTTACCCAAATCGATCGGTCCGTGTACACTCGATAGCCGCCCTCTGTTTTGATGAAATTCAAACGATTTGAACGGCCGCTGACGACCCTAGGCGGACGTTGAGGTGGTAGAGTTTTGAGCGGCAGAAATCGACCCTGAGCCTTCGCTCGCGTTGAACGAATAGAATCCCGTGCTTTACACAGACGCGGGCATAGGAGCAAGAACGGCCATGTTAGTTGCGGGATTGGTAGTAATCGCCTTTGGCGGATTGGTCATCTTTTTGCTAGTCAGCAACGTAGACTCTTTACCCAAACCATTTCTGAAATTCTTCGGGTATTTCTTAATCTGTACAAGTTCTGTTGAGCTGCTCATTCTTTTCTGGGTTTTCGTATATATAGCAATCAGTGATTGGTCTTTATGGAGTCTCTCTTTTGATGTCTTCTGGAGAGAACAACTATCGGCTATCTATTTCATTAAGGAGTGGCTCTATTCTTGGTTATGGAATGACTTACTGAATCTTTTCTTTGTATTCCTACCGGCGGTCGTGTTTCTAACTCTCCGGACAACGATCACGACGGTTCTGGGGTTCTGGGCACTGGCCGCTTCCAAGAAATAGCTTTGATCAGACACGATTTGCCACGTTCGCTTGTGGCCGTAAGCGGACCTAAAATTTCGTATTTTTTGGCTAGTCTGAAGGTCCGCTTCAGCGCTTCGCGCTTAAACTCAGCGGAGTACCGTTTTCTTCGGGTCATGGTATACCTTCATAGCGCATTATCGCGTTAAAATTAGGTGTCCGTGAAACCGATACAAGATCACATTGCGGACATTACAATACCCCGCCGAGCTTGCCCTGTGGCAGATCATTGTTTCTCAAATTCTGCAGCCGATTGAGTCTCGACTAGGTAGAATCCGGGACCAAGGACTACGCTGGAGCAGTCATGTCATTCTGGGAGGAAGTTAAGCGACGCAAGGTAGTCCGCGTAGCAGTGGTCTACTCAATCGTCGCCTGGCTACTTGTCGAAATAGCGGTGACAGTAGAAGCGCCCCTAAGTCTTCCGGGCTGGATGGACACCTTTGTCATTGTCCTGGTTTTGGTCGGATTTCCGTTGGCTCTTATTCTGAGCTGGGCTTACGACCTAACCCCTACTGGGATAAAACGCACAAAGCATCTCGAGAGCTCTGACGAGATCTCCCAGCAATCAACCGCAACCGTGTCTCAGGAACAAGCGTCTCCACTAAACGTACTTCCCTGTTCTTTAGCTGTCCTACCCTTCGCGAACATGAGCGATGACCCGGAGCAGGAATACTTCAGCGATGGTCTGACGGAAGACATCATCACAGAATTGTCCCTCATCCCAGGATTATTCGTAATCGCCCGCAATTCTACTTTCACTTACAAGGGTAAATCCGTAGACGTTGGCCGGCTGGGGGAGGAAATGGGCGTGCGCTACGTGTTGGAAGGGAGCGTGCGCAAATCTTCCAACCAAGTACGGGTTACTGCGCAGCTGGTCGAAGCGGCCAATGGTCACCACCTGTGGGCCAAAAAGTATGATCGGGGCTTGGACGATGTGTTTGCCATTCAAGACGAGTTAACCAGGGAAATTGTCACTGCAATGGACGTGGAACTTGTCTCGGGAGAAAGAGGCAGGCATCAACGAAGCCGCGTCAAGAATCCCGAAGCCAGAGAGGCCCTTTATCGCGGAATGGCTCAGTCCTACAAATTTGACAGTGCCAGCCACGCCCAAGCAAAAATGTTTTTTGAGCAATTCACGCGATTGGAGCCGGATTCGATCCTGGGGTATGTATGGCAAGCACAGATGTGCCAGATAGAAGTGTTTGTGGGTCGGGCCGAAGACAAGGATTTATCGCTTGAAAACATGGAGATGTTTGTAGCGAAGGCGTTGAACATCGACGACAGAGATCCGCTGGCCCTCGGACATGCCGGGATGTACCAGCTCTTCTTAGGGAACCACGATCAGTCCATCGCCTTCGCGAAGCAGGCTCTTGCTGAAGCGCCGGGCATGGATTCTCCTTATTACTCGCTGGGTTGGTTTCAAATGTTTAACGATACTCCGCTGGAGGGAATCGAAAATCTCAAGCGAGCTATGAGGCTAAGCCCCATAGTGACCGCGCCTCGATCCACAATACTGGGGACGGCTTATCGCAACGCAGGACAACTGGAACTTGCAGTCGCTACCCTGGAAAATACAGTGATACGTTTTCCCGAGTTTATTTCCGGCCGGGTAGCCCTGGCATCATGTTATGTCTTGATTGGCAAGAAGAAAAAAGCAAAACAAGAGGCGCGTGAAATACTGCGAAGAGACCCTGCCTATACCATTGCTCGTTACACGACTCCAAATTTGTACCGAAACAAAGAGACAATGGAAAAATGGGCCGAATCCCTTCGAAAAGCGGGAATACCCGATTGAAATCGCAGCCGAAAGCGGCCCTTCCA
>JADFHE010000023.1 GCA_022567295.1 Pseudomonadota bacterium
GCTGCCGAGCGCCGCGGTGTTTCGCTGGCTGAGATATTTGCTCGTCGAGTCAGCGACGTCGATTTCGAACGCTTCGACTACATCCTTGCGATGGACGAAGACAATAAAATGCGCCTGCTGGATCAGGCGCCCGAAGAGCATCGATCCAAAGTGCAATTATTCCTGAGCTTTGCGCCTGGTCGTGAAACCGAGGTGCCAGACCCGTATTACGGTGGCGGCGCGGGTTTTGAACGCGTGCTGGACCTGATTGAGGAAGCGTCCCGGGGATTACTCGAGACCCTCTCCAGGAATTAATCCTTCGACGGAGGATTTTTGTCCTCGGCCTCCCACGGCAGCAGGCGAGCCGGTGGTTTCTGCCCCGGGGGCACCACCGGGTCAGAAGGCTTGTTTTCTGACCCGGGGGTGCCCCCCGAGGGGACAGGGTCAGCTACCGGGGGGTTCGGCTCGGGAGCTTTTTCCAGTGCAGTGGCAGCTGTCGCTATCTTGCGTGATGCCGTGTCATCAAGCTTCCTGTCGTCGCTGGCACGTTCGGCGTCTGTTCTAACCTTCGGCGGACCGTCGGTTTTCGCTTTGGCGTCTGCCTTTGGATCGCTTTCGTCTGCCGGTTTAGCCTCTGCGACTGGCTTCCTCGTACGGGGTTTGCTTTCCGATTTCGGCTGTTCGATTCGCGATTCTTTTTCCTGCACCGGTTTGTCCGCGGAAGTGGTGGGCTGGTCAGCGTTTTGTTGCTGCTGATCGGCTACCTGCTCAGGTTTATCAGCGCTACTGCGCCGCCGCCGGCCACCGCGGCTACGTCGACTGCGCGTCCGTTTTTGTTCCGTCGTCGCCTCATCCGACTGCTCCTTCCGCACTTGTTTCGACTTCTGCTCAGACTGCTGTTGTGCACTCTTCGTTTTCTGGTCAGCGTCTTTCTGCGACTGCTTTCTCTTCCGTTGCGCTGGCGCGCTCTTTTTCTGCTGCTGCCGGCGTTGATTGCTGCGCTTGTCACCGCTCTGGCGAGAATCACTACGACGTCGCGGCTGTTGTTGCGAACGTCGACTACGACTGCTCTTGATATTTCTGCCACGGCGACGCTGTTGAGTGTGCTTTTCCTTCCTGGTGCCGCCGGTGAAGAAGCCAAAGATCGTCGCCCAAAACCCTTTGCCAGCTGGTTTCTTGTGCTTCGGTGCGGGCGTTGACGGCTTCAGCGCGCCGACGGCGGCAGTTTCCACGCCTTTGCGTTCAAGAATTGCTTGCGGAGATTCAGGTTCCGTTGGCGTTTCAGTCAGCGCATAACTTACACCCATGTTTTCGGGCAGTTCGAGCTGATCGTCACGGATGCGACGAACGTCGTAGTGCGGAGTTTCAAGGTGCGGGTTTGCGACCAGAACTACCTGAGTCTGGTTGCGATCCTCCAGATTTTGTACCCAGTCACGCTTTTCGTTCAGGAGGTAAGTTGCGACTTCAACCGGCAGTTGAGCGATAACTTTCGCCGTGCGCTCCTTGCGCGCTTCTTCGCCAATAATGCGCAGGATAGCGAGCGCCAGAGATTCGGTGCCACGAATGGTGCCAAAGCCAGTGCAGCGCGGGCAGGTCTTGTAGGCCGACTCACCGATCGACGGACGCAGGCGTTGTCGTGACATTTCCAGCAGTCCGAAGCGGCTGATTTTTCCGATCTGTACGCGCGCCCGGTCATCATGTACCGCATCGCGCAAACGATTCTCGACGTCGCGCTGATTTCTCTGCGGCCCCATGTCGATGAAGTCGATTACGATGAGGCCGCCAAGATCCCGAATTCGCAACTGACGAGCAATTTCGTCGGCTGCTTCGAGGTTGGTGTTCAAGGCCGTCGCTTCAATATCGCCGCCCTTGGTTGCTCGAGCAGAGTTAATGTCGATCGAGACCAGCGCTTCGGTGTGATCGATAACGATGCTGCCGCCCGACGGTAACGTTACTTTGTGCGCGAAGGCGGACTCGATCTGCGTTTCGACCTGGAAGCGCGTAAACAATGGTACTGGATCGGTGTAGTGCTTCAGCTTGCGGAGATTGTGCGGCATCGTCTGTTCGACGTGTTTGTAAGCATCTTTGTAGGTTGTTTCGTCGTCGATCAGGATCTCGCCGATCTCATTGGTCAGGTAGTCCCGCAGTGCGCGGACAACTGAATCGCTTTCACGGTAGATCAGAAACGGGGAAGTACGTTCCAGCACGACGTTCAGAATCGCTGTCCAGACGGTCAGAAGGTTCTCGAGATCCCACGCCAGTTCTTCGGCACTGTGATCGATGCCAGCCGTTCTCAGGATGATACTCATGTTTTCGGGGACTTGGATTTCGTTCAGTGCCTTGCGCGCAAGGTCGCGATCTTCCCCGGTAATACGGCGCGATACGCCGCCGGAACGGTCTTTGTTCGGCTTCAGGACGATGAAGCGGCCAGCAAGACTGACAAATGTCGTTAGTGCCGCACCTTTGCTGCCACGTTCCTCTTTGTCGACCTGAACAACGATATCCTGGCCTTCCTTAAGGACTTCTTTGATGTTCGGTTTGCTGCCGGACTTGACCGCTTTGATGAAATACTCGCTGGAAATCTCTTTGAACGACAGGAAGCCGTGCCGGTCTGCACCATAGTCTACGAACGCCGCTTCGAGACTGGGCTCGATGCGCGTAATCTTTCCTTTGTAGATGTTGCCTTTCTTACGTTCGCTGGCCGGTGCTTCGATGTTCAGGTCGTACAGGAGCTGGCCGTCGACCATCGCCATGCGCAACTCTTCTTCCTGAGTTGCATTGATTAGCATTCTTTTCATGTTGCCCTACTTCAATAATGGAGGGCAGCAGTACGGGGCGTAGCGTCAGGCGGGCGCAGGGGATATCACGCAAAAGAACCCGGCGCCGGATTGCGCCGTCGAAAATCTTCGTTAGTTCAGTCAGGGCCTGACGCAAAATCGCCAGTACCCACAAAAAAATCAGCATGATTTCCCTGCGGCTTTGCCGCTGCGGCGCGAGCCGGAACCCGGTATTGCTGCCGTCTGAAATCAGGTCTCGCAGATCGCGGGACCAAAAAAGTCGTTTCAAGTGTCTGCCCCGGTATCTCGGAGTGCGACACGGCGCTAATATAACATACCGTATCCGCACTTCAAGCCATTGATCATGCAAGAAAAGCCGCCCAAAGCGCATAATCCCGCCGGCACGCGTGTGACTCGTGTCCGCAAAGTTGCAATCAACGATGAGCGTGCAGGCCAGCGAATCGACAATTTCTTGCGCAGTGAATTGCCCGGCGTACCGAAAGGGCGCCTGTACCGGCTGTTGCGCCGGGGCGAGGTGCGCGTCAATGGGGGCCGGGTCAAGGCTGAGTACAGGCTGGTCGACGGCGATGAGGTCCGCATACCGCCAGCCCGAATCCGCGCAGAAGGTGCGCCACCGTCGGAAAAAATGGCGACCGACATGCTCGCAAGGGTGCTCTACGAGGACAAGCGAATACTGGTGCTGAACAAACCCTCGGGCGTTGCAGTCCATGGTGGCAGCGGTATCAGTCACGGTGTGATTGAGCTGATGCGCCACGCACGACCCGATCTCAAGGATCTGGCGCTCGTTCATCGCATCGATCGCGAGACTTCGGGTTGCCTTGTGATGTCCAAGCGCCGTAGCGCGCTTCGGGATTTACACGAGCGCTTTCGTGAGGGCAAGGTTGAGAAAAACTATTTGGCGCTGGTCGTCGGAGACTGGCAACTTGGTGAACAATTGATCGACGCGCCGTTACATGTACAGCATCGCAAGCACGGTGAGCGCCACGTCGTCGTAAGCGGCAAGCAGGGTAAGTCGGCTCAGACTCGAGTCAGTCTGTCCCGTACCTATGGCATTTACAGTTTGCTGCTGTGTGCGCCGCTGACCGGTCGCACGCATCAGATTCGCGTTCATCTGGATCATGCCGAACATCCGATCGTGGGTGACGAGCGTTATGGCGATGATGATGCCAATCGTAAGGCGAAAAAGTTCGGTCTGCGGCGACTCTTCCTGCACGCGCAATCAATAACTTTTGTCGACATCAAGGGCAACGATCTGCATTTCACGGCACCGCTGGCCGCGGACCTGGAACGATTCTTGTCAGTCGGTATTATCGAGGCCCGACGAAGACCGTAGGAGCGCGCCCTGCGCGCGAACCTCGGTCCCGCTTGACGGGAGCATCGCGGCGGCCGTCAGGCCGAAAAGATTCGCACCCAAAGGGCATAAACGCGCAGGGCGCGCTCCTACGGCAGCAGGTAACCGAGTTGCAGCAATCGGTCGGCAACCCAGATCATCGGCAGACCGATCAGCGCGGTCGGATCATCCGTCTGCACGGAGTCGAAGAGGACAAATCCCGCACCTTCCAGTTTGAAACTGCCCGCACAGTCGTACGGCTTGTCGTGCCGCAGGTAGGTTTCCGCCAGGCGCCGGTCAAACTGCCTGAATCGTACGGTGGTCTTGTCCGTATGCTCGTAGCGCGCGCGCCCGATCGGGTCGAGTACGCATACTGCAGTCAGAAACGTCACGGCCTTGCCGGATGCCGCCAGCAGTTGCTCAACGGCCTTTTGATGATCGCCAGGTTTGCCGAGAACCTGACCATCCAGAACTGCCAATTGGTCTGCACCGATGACGAGCGCCCGGCGGGCATTGACCGCGACCGCTTCTGCTTTCTTGCGCGCGAGGTAGGTCGCCAACTTCTCGGGCGCCAGCCCTTGATCGTTCGATTCATCGATGTCCGGCGACACCGTCTCGTAGTTATCGAGAAAACGGTCGAGCAAGCCACGCCGATAGGGGGAGGACGAGGCCAGGAAGATCGCCGGTGATGACGGATTTTGCATAAAAAAATCAGACTGTTATGAGAGATGACTGGAAGTTTACCCGGTTTGCTGCGCACGGCAGATAGTTTCGCCTGGGGCGGGCCCCGTGAGCCTTTGACAGCGGCAACTGAGGTCCTTATTATGCGCGCGCCATGGGCAATCCGTTGCGAGATCGCCGTACCGCCGCTGAATTAGCGTCTGTCGGACAAGTCATTGAAATAGATGAAAAAATTGGTTCTTTCACCGATCTGGCGAAGATTATCGAGACGGATCTTGCTGCGCTCGGCGCCGATAAAATGCCAGCCGGTTGGCGCGAAAGGGTGGTACGTGGTGAACTACAATTCGGTTTCGCCGATACCCGGAAAAGTATTCCGACTGTAGCAGGGAGAGCGACTGTCGACACGGATGCGGTATGCCAGAGATGTTTGCAGCCGTTCCGACTGACGTTGTGCATCGAGCCGCGACTGCTGCTTCTGAACGGGCAGGAAACGGCAAAAGAGTTCGATGAGTTCGAAGTATGGGAGCTCGAGGAACGAACCCTGCGGCCGCAGGATATTGTAGAAGAACTGTTGATCATGGCGATGCCGTTTTCGACGCGGCACGACAATATGGCAGATTGCATTGCGTTTTCGGCAGATGACGAACACGCTACGGAATTGAAACGACCGTTTGCGGCATTAGGCTCGCAGATGAAGCAACATGAAAAAGATCCGGACCAATAATCGGGTCTAATTGGAGAAGATCATGGCAGTTCAGAAAAGCCGCAGAACGCCTTCAACCCGGGGCGCACGTCGTGCACACGACAAGCTCAAGAGTGCAGCATTGTCCGTCGATCCGACATCCGGTGAAACCCACCTGCGACACCGGGTAACGGCCGACGGTTTCTACCGTGGCGTTCAGGTTGTTAAGCAACCTGAAATCGAAGAAGAAGAAGAGTAAATTTCCCTGGCCTGGTTGGTGATCGATGCCGGCCTGACTGTTTGTGGGAACACACTCAACCCTCTCCCTTGATGCAATGAGCGGCGACCTCGGCGCTGAGGTGGTTGTGCGCGCGGCAGCCGCAACACTTAAGAAGTACACGAGCATTCAACTGCGGTTAGTCGGAGACCAGTCCGAACTTGAAGACCTCGTCACACGCATCGTCGGCGACAATCCCAGATTGCAAATCGTACATGCCTCGGAAGTTGTAAAAATGTCGGAACCACCGGCCGAAGCGTTACGCAGAAAAAAAGACTCATCGATGCGTGTCGCGATCAATCTTGTGAAAAATGGCGCTGCGGATGCCTGTGTCAGTTCCGGTAATACCGGTGCATTAATGGCGACTGCCAAATTTGTTCTCAAAACGCTGCCCGGCATTGACCGGCCGGCATTTATCACTGAACTCCCCGCCAAAGGGGGCTCTTTGCACATGCTGGATCTTGGCGCGAATACTCAGGCGAGTGCCGAACAGCTTTTTCAATACGCGATGATGGGCTCTATTGTGGCATCGGACATCGCACGTATTGATCGACCGCGTGTGGCATTACTGAATATTGGCGCCGAAGATATCAAGGGCAACGATACGGTCCGGGAGGCAGCAGCGATGCTGGACGCGAGCTCGCTGAATTACGTCGGGTTTATAGAAGGCAATGACTTGTTTTCGGGCAAGGCTGACGTTGTCGTGACGGACGGATTCACGGGTAACGTTGCTCTGAAGACAATAGAGGGGGCTGTCGGTCTGGTAACGTACTTTCTGCAACGCGCATTTACGCGCAATGTTTTTGCCAGGTTACAGGCGATGCTGGCGAGTCGGGTGCTGAAAAGTCTCGCCGTGGAAATGGATTCGCGACGCTACAACGGTGCGACTCTGGTAGGCCTAAATGGTATTGTAATCAAAAGCCATGGCAGCGCTGATGCCGTTGCGTTTCAGCATGCAATAGACACCGCGATTGTTGAAGTCAGGAATCAGTTGCCACAGCAGATCGGCACTTTGCTGCAAGAGGAAGCCGCATGATCTATTCGCGCATCGTCGGAACGGGGCGATATCTCCCCGAACGAATCATGACGAACGCCGATCTCGAAGAGATCGTCGATACGACCGACGAGTGGATTCGGACCCGTACCGGTGTGGAACGCCGCCACGTGTGCGCCGAAGACCAAACGACGTCCGACATGTGTATCGAAGCGGCCAAGGTCGCGATCGAGGATGCCGGTATCGATGTCACCGACATTGATATGGTTATCACGGGCACTACGACGCCTGACCTGATTTTTCCGAACATCTCGACAATTATTCAGCACGCACTCGGCATACCGGCTTGCACCGCCTTTAGTCTTGAGGCGGCATGCACAGGGTTTATTTATGCACTGACCACCGCGGATAAATTTATCAAAGCTGGTGAGACGACGTGCGCGTTAGTCATAGGCGCTGAGTGCATTACCAAACTGGTTGACTGGAGCGATCGTAATACCTGCGTGCTGTTTGGCGACGGTGCGGGGGCTGTTGTGCTGAAGGCATCAGAGGAGCAGGGCATTATTTCCTGCCATCTGGGAGCCGACGGACAATACAAAGAACTATTGTATTACCCTGTCGGCGCATCAAACGATCTTGCCGCTGCGGGCACTGACGCTGCCGGGATCATGATGATCGGTAACGAGGTATTCAAAGTCGCTGTGAAGACGCTTGGACGTATCGCGGCGCAGACGCTGGAGGATGCTGGCGTCACCAAAGAAGAGCTCGACTGGCTGGTGCCGCATCAGGCGAACATTCGTATCATTCAGGCAATGGCAAAGCGCCTCGGTATGCCGATGGAAAAAGTTATCCTGACAGTTCAAGATCACGGCAATACATCGGCGGCGTCTGTACCGATGGCTCTCGACGTCGGAATTCGAGACGGTCGGCTCAAACCCGGCCAGTTGATTCTGATGGAGGCTTTCGGCGGCGGCTTTACCTGGGGTTCGGTATTGATGCGTCTCTGACGCGGCAGCACGCTCGCGGCGCTACCAGATTTGGCTCTTCTTCTGTCGTGCTGAGCGACGTCGCATCCGTTGATGCAGCTGTTGTCGCTTTCGATCAATTCGGTCACGGCGAATGACCGCATCGACATTCTTTCCTTTGCCACTGTCAAAGTCGTCGCGAAACCGGCAAAAATCATCGTAGGCGATCCGTACGTGATGCAATTCACGCACCACGAGTTCAATGATGATGACGTCATCGAGATAACCAATAACTGGAATGTCATCGGGCAGGATATCCTCGGGATCCGCAAAATAGACAAATGTTGCAAGCAGCCGCTCACGATAGGATTCCGGTAATTGCCATTCATCGTCAGTCAGCATGCTGATCAGCGATTCGAGCTCGGGAATTCGTTTACCGACGAAGTCAGGCAAAGGCTCATTCTGACGGATTTTATCGAGAACATCGTTTATCGCCTCGATAATCTCGGATTCTTCCGCGTGCCGCACAGCCTCACGAGACTGTTTCAGTGCTTTGCGAAAAAAATCGAGGTCGCGGTCGCTCAGTTCGAATGAGATTTTCATGGACATATGATCAGGCTACCGGGAAGTCACTAGATCGGTCAATGCACGATGGTTTACCATGTGCCTACGGGACAGGTCCGAAATATGAAAACCAGACTCATTATCGGTAATAAGAACTATTCGTCATGGTCGCTGCGCGCATGGCTGCTGCTCAGGGAATCCGGAATTGAGTTCAGCGAGCATCGAATCGCGCTCGACATGCCTGCCTCAGCCAACGAAATAGCTGCGTTCTCGGCAGCAGGCCGCGTACCCGTCCTGCAGCTCGAGGATGTATCGGTCTGGGACACCATGGCGATTGCCGAGACTGTCGCTGAGCGATGGCCGGAAAAAAATCTGTGGCCGGCTGATAGCGCAGCACGGGCACATGCGCGAGCGGTCTGCGCAGAAATGCATGCCGGGTTTCCGGTACTGAGAGAGCGTATGCCGATGAATTGTCGCGCTATGGGTCGCAAGGTGGCCTTGCCCGACGAACTGGGACAAGACATTGATCGCATTATCGCAATCTGGTCCGAGTGCTATCGCGAATACGGCGACCAGGGCGGCTGGTTATTTGGCGACTTTTCTGTTGCCGACGCGATGTTTGCGCCCGTAGTATTGCGCTTCAGAACGTATGGCATCAACCTCCCGGAATCTGCCGGCTTTTACCCGTGCCGCCTGCTCGAAAGTGAGGCGATGCAGGAATGGCTGGCTGCCGCCGAATCAGAAACTGAAGTCATCGACAGAGAAGAAATAGGCCAGTGAAAAAACGCTTACCAGTCATCGCCCTGTCATTCGTCACATTGGCACCAGCCTATGCGGCGATTTATGACCTGCCGCCTGAAGGTCAGGATGTTGTGGGCGCTATCTCGACAGTTATCGCGACCTATGACGATACACTGGTCGATATCGCTCGGCGCCACGGCCTCGGTTATCAGGACATCGTTCGAGCCAACCCCGATATCAACGTTTGGCTGCCAGGTGAAGGTACGGAAATCGTGTTGCCCAATCGATTCGTATTGCCGCCCGGGGTTCGATCCGGACTGGTACTGAATCTCGCCGAGTACCGGATGTACTATTATCCGCAGCCGAAGGCCGGGGAAGCCGCGAAGGTGCATACCTATCCGATGAGTATTGGTCGCATGGACTGGGACACGCCGCTGGGGCTGACGCAAATCGTCGCCATGGCGAAAAACCCGACCTGGTACCCGCCACAGTCGGTTCGTGACGAACACGCTGCCGACGGCGACCCACTGCCGCGTATCGTGCCGCCGGGCCCGGATAATCCACTGGGTACACGTGTGTTGCGACTCGGACTACCGGGCTACCTGATACACGGCACGAATCGGCCAGCCGGCGTTGGGATGCGCGTTTCTCACGGCTGTGTGCGCATGTTCCCTGAGGACATCGAGTTTCTATTTGAGCGTATCAGCGTCAAGACAGCGGTGCGAATTATTGACATGCCCGTGAAGTTTGGTTGGGACGGTGATGCACTGGTGGCCGAAGTACACCCATTGCTGGAGGTACCGCAACGCCTGCCCGAAGAAACGCCCGAGCATATTGAGGTACTCGATGCTGATGTGGAACTGCCGGACATTGAGTCGTTTAGCAAGAATCCGCTGACACACGTCACCGAACAGTTCATTGCCACGACCGCTGAGCGTGCGGGACAGCTCGACTGGGACCTTATTAAGGCGCTGGTCGAACGTTCAGACGGCGTTCCGGTGGTCGTTGGGATGAGCATAAAAAACGCCGCGACAAGCGCGGCGTCTGAATAGATGTTTGTGAGTAGTCTTAGGCTACTTAGACATCGATTTCTGGAACATGCGTTCCATGCTTTCGCGATTTGCTTCACAGCACGCTTGCGCTTCTGTTGCAGCAGACAATGCCTGATCGGCAGTGCTTTGTGCAGCGGCAGCAGCCTGAGCGGCGCGATCAGCAGATGCGCGTGCAGCTTCGGCAGATGAAGCGGCAGCGGCGGCATCAGCGGCGGCGCGATCAGCCGTAGCTTTAACGTCGTCCAAACCTGTGGTGGCGCAGCCAGCGGCCATTGCTACGAAGAGCACGAGTGCGCTTGCTCTGAGTGCGGTCTTTTTCATTTTGGATGGTCCCTTGAATAGTTGGATAAAATAGCAGTCGCATTATTTCCCAATCCGCACGGCGCTGCAACGTTGAGCTGTTTTTATTCAATATTGTCGGTTTAGAGCGACAGCGCTGGAGCGGTCCCTGACCGCGATATCTTTCAGCTTGTGCAGATGGGCAAAACTTTCTGCAGCCTGGCGGCTGCCGCTTCGCTCCCGTCGAGGGGACCGAGGTTTGCGGGCATGGCCCGCTCCCAGAGCGCTTCAAACAGGGCTTGCACTGCTCAAAGTACTGTATATAATCCCATGTACTGTGAATGTATACAGGAACAGCTGAAATGCGCGAACTAACCCCAAGACAAAAGCAAATTCTTGAGCTTATTCAAGACTTTATCTACGAAACGGGCATGCCACCGACGCGTGCCGAGATTGCCGCCGAGTTTGGTTTCAAATCGGCCAACGCTGCTGAGGAACACTTGCGGGCGTTGCAGCGCAAAGGTGTGCTGGATTTGGTGCCCGGCGTTTCGCGTGGCATTCAGCTGAAAGATTCTCTGCGTGATCAGATGGGGTTGCCGCTTGTTGGTCAGGTCGCAGCCGGCAGACCCATCCTCGCAGAGGAGCATATCGAGACGCATTACAGAATTGATCCGCAGCTGTTCAACCCCAAACCGCATTACCTGTTGCGCGTACACGGCATGAGTATGAAGAATGCCGGCATACTCGATGGCGATCTTGTTGCCGTACATCGCACACCTGAGGTTCGCAGCCGGCAGATCATTGTTGCGCGTCTTGATGATGAAGTGACGGTCAAGCGTTACCGGCAAAACGGGTCAATCGTATCGCTGTTGCCGGAAAACGAAGACTTTGAACCCATCGAAATTGACCTGAAAGAACAGGATCTCGTCATCGAAGGTGTCGTCGTCGGTGTTATTCGCGATGACATACGACAGTATTGATGGGTTTGCCGCATGAGTTTGGAGAAGCTACTGGAGAACCCGCGTGTCTGGCGGGGCAGCAGTCAGATCGACGCCCGGGCCAGGCTTGTCAGCGGTTATCCAGAACTCGATCGTTGCCTGCCCGGCGGTGGCTGGCCGCTTGAGGCACTAACTGAAATTCTGATCGGGCAATACGGCATGGGTGAGCTGCGTTTATTGATGCCGGCACTGGCCCAACTCAGCGCCGAGGAAATACAAACCCACACTGGTGAGTACACAGAACCGGGCTGGATTGCCTGGGTAGCCCCTCCGTTTCAACCTTATGCGCCGGCATTGCAGCAATACGGTATTGATTTGTCACGCATGCTCATCGTACGACCGAAGGATGACAGCGAGTTATTGTGGTCGGCTGAGCAGGCATTATCGTCGGGCACTTGTGCCGCCGTATTGTTGTGGCCCGACACACTCGATGACAAAGGCAGTCGACGTTTACAACTGGCGGCAGAAAAAGGGCACAGCTGGGCGATTGCATTTCGTCCGCTCGCAGCACGTCAACAACCCTCGGCGGCGGCGCTACGCCTGGAGTTGGAGTCCACGGGGCAGGGTACTCGTGTGCATATCTTGAAGAGTCGTGGTGGACGTCCGACTGTTTTAGATAGTCTTCTGTAGCCATGACGCGGGCATGGAAATCACCCGTCCCGGTACGGGACGCCGCCCCAACTTCCGCCGCAGAACAGCAAACATTACCGTTTGCGGAACCCGCACCACGAATAAAGCCATTATCCGTTACGCCAACGCCGGTCCGGCGGCTGTGGTTTTGTATCTGGTTACCCAATTTGCCGTTGGAAGCCTGCTCTGCAGCGGATGTCGCACCCGGAGGGCATAAAGCCGCGGGGGCGGCGGCCTCCTACAGGGCACTGGCCATCGTCGAAGAGCAGCACGGCATACACCGTGTACTGCAGGCTGATCCTGTTGCAGCAGCAGCGGGTGTTATGCCGGGTCAAACGGCTAATGCTGCACTCGCATTGTTACCGACACTCAGGCTTGAAGAACGCAGTCTTGTTCGCGAACAACAGGTGCTGGAAGCGCTGGCGACCTGGCTGGAGCGCTTTTCCTCGTTCGTCAGTATTGCCGGCAAGGACGTGTTGTTGCTGGAAATTGCCGGCAGTCTGCGGTTGTTTGGAGGACTTCCCAGCCTGCGGCGACAAGTATCGAAAGGTCTCGGTGTGCAGGGTTTTTCGGCAGCGATGGCAATCGCACCCACTCCGTTGGCTGCAACCTGGCTGGCAAAGGCCGGTCGTCGCACCTGTATACGCGCGGAGGAAAATCTTGGGCCCGCATTGCGTCAGTTACCGCTTGGCTGTCTGGACTGGCCGGCAGGTCAACGTGAATCCCTGACGAGTATGGGCATCATCAATGTTGGCGATTGTTTACGTTTACCGCGCGAAGGTTTTGCGCGGCGTTTTGGTGCGGAGCGTTTACTCGAACTCGATCGTGCGCTCGGATACTTGCCGGACCCGCGCGATTCATGGCGCGCGCCTGAGCGTTTCTGTGCCGATTACGAGATGACCGAAGAACAATCAGATCGCGAGCTATTGTTGAATATCTGTCGTGAGTTGTTGTTATCTCACGAACAGTTTTTGCTGGCGCGTCAGCTTGGTACGCAACGATTGTGTTTCAGTTTTTTCCATATCAAAAGTACTGCGACAGAATTACGGCTAGGTTCGGCGTTTGCCGAACGAACTGCTGCACGCTGGTTTGATCTTCTTAAGATTCGTTTTGACGCTTTGCGTCTTCCGGAAGCTGTCATTGCCGTGCGTTTGCGCAGCGGCTTGTCACAGGCGTTGCAGGCTGAGACGGCACGGCTGTGCTTTCACAACAAAAGCGGAACGCAGCGGCGGCGTTACTCCATTGCACAACTGGCGGAGCGTCTTGTTGCGCGTATCGGAAGTCAGTCAGTGAATGCAATGACAATGGTGGCTGAACATCGTCCCGAATATGCATGGGGTGTGCGGAATCCCTTGTCGGACTGGTCGGTCAGCACCTTGACTATCAGGGACTGCATCAAGCGTCCGTTATGGATGTTGCCAGAACCGGCTTTATTACCAACGGATCTCGGTTATCCACTACACAAAGGATGTCGGCTGACACTGCTGGATGGACCCGAACGGCTTGAGACCGGGTGGTGGGATGAACAAGGGATCTCCCGTGACTACTACACGGCGGTTAACGGCGCGGGCATACGCTTATGGGTATTTCGTAACCGGCAGCGAACACCGGACTGGTATCTGCATGGCATCTTCGGGTAAGGAGCCTCTGGATACGAGTGTTCGCTATGCTGAGTTACACGCGCTGAGCAACTTTACATTCCTACGTGGTGCGTCCCATCCTGAGGAACTGGTCGAGACGGCGGCGGAACTCGGTTACGAAGCACTCGCCATTACCGATGAATGTTCGATGTCGGGCATCGTGCGTGCGCACACGGCTGCAAAGGAAGCTGGTCTCAAGAAACTGATCATTGGTTCCGAACTACGATTGCAGAGCGGCCGAAAATTGGTAGCGCTTGCTCAGAACATCAGCGGTTACGCCACACTTTGCCAACTCATATCCAATGCGCGCCGCAAAGCCGAGAAAGGGCTTTATGAACTGACACGACTTGATTTCGAGAACGGCCTGCCCGGTTGTCTCGTGTTATGGGTCCCGGATAACGATCTGGCGCTTGATGTGGAAGATCACTGGATACGTGAAACCTTTCGCGACCGTCTCTGGATCGCTGTTGAGTTGTTGGCCGATGGACGGCAACGGGAGCAGCTCGACAGGCTGCGCGAAGAGGGCCGACGTCTAAAACTGCCGTTGGTCGCAACCGGTGATGTTCACATGCACATCCGTCTGCGCCGCATACTGCAGGACGCTGTGACCGCGATCCGTATTGGCGCAACGGTCGATAAAGCCGGGTTTGCGTTGTATGCCAATGGTGAGCGGCATTTACGCTCGCTTGCCGTGTTGGAGCGTATGTACCCACCGGACTTGCTTGCTGAGTCGGTACGCATTGCTGACAGCATCCATTTTTCTCTGGATGAATTGCGCTACGAATACCCCAATGAACTGGTGCCAGAGGGCGAAACATCTGGCACCTACCTTAAGAAGCTCACGGAGGAGGGAATGCAGCGGCGCTGGCCCGGCGGTGTTCCGGGCAAGGTGCTCACTCTTGTAGAACACGAACTGGAACTGATCGCTACGCTTCAATATGAATCGTATTTCTTAACGGTGTACGACATTGTTGCCTTTGCCCGGTCAAAGCACATTCTTTGTCAAGGACGGGGTTCGGCCGCGAATTCGGCCGTGTGTTTTTGTTTAGGCATTACCGAGGTCGATCCCGGGCGCATGTCAATGCTTATGGAGCGCTTCATCTCGAAAGAGCGCAACGAACCGCCCGATATCGATGTTGATTTCGAGCACGAACGTCGCGAAGAAGTTATTCAATACATCTACGCCAAGTATGGCCGGGAACGGGCCGCACTGGTGGCCACGGTCATTACCTATCGTCCACGCAGTGCGTTGCGCGATATCGGCAAAGTGCTGGGTTTAAGCAAGCTGCAGATCAGCCGCCTTTCTCGTTCGATGCAGTGGTGGGATGGCTGCAAGGTTGATGACAGTCGCATTCTTGAAGCCGGACTTGACCCTGGCAGCCCGATTATCCGTCGGCTGTTATACCTGGTTCGCGAGATCATAGGATTTCCGCGACATCTTTCGCAGCATGTCGGCGGTTTTGTTATTTCCGACGCGCCGTTGTATGAACTCGTGCCCATAGAGAATGCAGCGATGCCGGAGCGTACGATTATTCAATGGGAGAAGAACGATCTTGAAGACCTGGGACTCCTGAAGGTCGATGTGCTGGGTCTGGGTATCCTGACAGCAATTCGGCGCAGCTTTGATTTGATCCGCGATTTCGATGGCCGGGATTACACATTGGCGAGTGTGCCGGCAGAAGACCCGAATGTGTACGACATGATTTGTGACGGCGATACGATGGGTGTGTTTCAAATCGAATCGCGCGCTCAGATGGCGATGTTGCCTAGACTCAAACCGCGTTGTTATTACGATCTCGTCATCGAAGTCGCGATCATCCGGCCCGGCCCGATTCAGGGTGACATGGTGCATCCCTATCTGCGCCGCAGAAACGGTGAAGAGGCAGTTGACTATCCCAGTGAGGAGGTTAAAGACGTACTGCAACGTACGCTGGGTGTGCCGATCTTTCAGGAACAGGTTATGCAGCTTGCTGTTGTTGCGGCCGGCTTTACGCCCGGTGAAGCGGATCAATTGCGACGTGCGATGGCAGCCTGGAAACGGCGTGGTGGACTGGGTCCGTTTGAAGATAAGTTGATTTCCGGTATGCGCGAGCGTGGCTACGACGAGGGGTATGCGCGGCAGATATTTCATCAGATTGAAGGCTTCGGCGAATACGGTTTCCCTGAATCACATTCGGCCAGTTTCGCGTTGCTCGTTTATGTGTCGTGCTGGCTGAAGTGTCACACGCCCGCCGCATTTACATGTGCTTTGCTGAACAGCCAGCCGATGGGTTTTTATTCGGCTTCACAGCTTGTGCAGGACGTGCGGCGCCATGGCGTTCGGGTACGAGCTATCGATATCAATTGCAGTGAGTGGGATTGCAGTCTCGAAGCGGACGAGAACGGTGTCGCTGTCCTGCGGCTCGGCCTGCGCATGGTGAAGGGACTTTCCGAGGATGCGGGACAGAGAATTGTTGCCGAACGTGAACACGGTCAGTACGGAAAGGTTCAGAATTTACTTGAAAGGGCATGTCTCGGCCAACGCGAACTGGGCATGCTTGCCACATCGGGGGCACTACGTGCGCTATCCGGTGATCGGCACCGGGCCCGTTGGGCTGTCGCTGGCGCGGAGAAGCCGATGCCGCTATTTCGGTCCATGGAGCGCTATGAGGCAACACCACTCTTAAAGCGGCCGACTGAAGGGCAAAATATCGTTGCGGACTATCAAAGCACCGGCCTGACGCTGGAGCGACATCCGATATGTTTGTTGCGCCGTCATCTGGATCGTTATGACTATGTGGCGGCTGGGCAGTTACCCAGCATGAGTAGCGGTCAGCGTATCAATGTGGCTGGGCTTGTCATCACCAAACAACGACCCGGAACAGCGAGCGGCGTCACGTTCGTGACACTGGAGGACGAGACCGGGCAGATCAATCTGATTGTCTGGAAAAAGATCGCCGAGGAGTATCGAGCGGCATTGTTAAATGCCCGCTTGCTCGGTATTGCAGGGGAGCTGCAGATTGAGGGGAAGGTTATTCATGTCATCGCGCGACAACTGTTCGACCATACCGAGATGCTCGGTGGGCTCAGTGTGCATTCTCGAGACTTCCGTTAGCGGCGGCTAAAGGTCTTCGTCATCGAGGTCAAAATTATAGGTACTATCGAGTTCGTCTTCGTGCTCCTCACGAATTTCATCAAGCTTCTTACGAACCTTGGCTTTCTCCACAGACTCCATGGCATCGGTCGATTCGATCTCGGCGACGAGCTCTTCGACGTTGATTTCTACCGATAGGTCACCGACATTGTCAATGTCAGTATCAACCACGATGTCTCCATCGGCCACCGTTTCGGAAACTGCCTCGTCTTCCTCGTCTTTATCACCTGGTTCCTCTATCTCACCGCTCATTGCGTACCTCGTCAGGCTGAAAGGTCAAGTTAGCGAATTAGGTTGTTGATCTCGAAAATGGGTAACAAAATAGCCAGAACGATCACCAGTACAATGCCGCCCATGATTACGATCACCAATGGTTGCAATATACCAAGTAATACAGCGATTAGGCCATCGACTTCGCGCTCCTGGCCGACCGCAGCGCGACCGAGCATTTCTTCCAGTTTGCCGCCGGCTTCGCCACTCGATATCAGGTGAATCATCATCGGCGGAAACAACTTGCTGACGGCCAGAGACGTACTGATCCCGGCGCCTTCGCGAACCCGGATAGTCGCCTCTTGAACGGCGTCTCTCATGGGCAGGTTTTCGATCACCTCGGCTGAAATCTTGAGCGCCTCGAGGATTGGCACGCCACTGCCGGCTAGAATGCTCAGGGTACGCGTGAAGCGCGCTGTATTGATACCACGGGTCAGCCGTCCCGTGACCGGCATGCGCAACAGGAAACCATGATAACTACGACGCGGTCCTTCCTGTTGCAGTACCCACCACAACGCATACGTGACCGCCGCGATACCAATAATCAACAACAACCAATGATCGCGAAGAAAGTCGCTGGTCGCGATCAGACCGCGGGTCAATCCGGGCAACTCCGCCGATGCGTTTTGAAATACACCGACAATTTTCGGAACCACGGTTGCGAGCATGAAACCGATGATGCTGATCGCCATTACGATAAGCGCGATCGGGTAGACCATCGCGTTGGTGATGTTCTGCCGCAGTACCTGCTTCGACTCGGTGTAGTCTGCGAGCCGTTCCAGAACAATATCCAGATGCCCGGACTGCTCCCCGGCGGCTACCGTGGCCCGGTATAATTCCGGGAACGCCTGCGGAAAATCGCCGAGCCCGTCGGCCAGCGTGTAGCCCTCCATTACCTTTGCCCGCACGCCAAGCAGAATGCTTTTCGTGCGGGGATTGTCGTTCTGTTGCGAGACCGCAAGTAACGATTCCTCCAGTGGCATGCCGGACTGTGCGAGTGACGCCAGTTGTCGGGTTATGAGAGCAAGCTCCGCGGAAGATATTCCTTTACGAATTGAAAAGCTGCGCTGCCGGCGCGCTTCCTTCTGCGCCACTTCGGTGACACTGACTGGCAACAGCTTACGATCGCGAAGCAACTGCCTGACATGTTTTGGTGTATCGCCCTCAAGTAGCCCCTTGCGCTGCTTGCCTGCCTGATCCATCGCGACGTATTCGAACGCACCCATCAGTGGTCCAACCAACTTGTATTGATGGACTCAGCGAGACGGTGAAGCGGTTGCACCCAGAGGGCATAAAACCAGCTAGGCGCGCCTCGCCGGCAATGCCTAGTCCTTGTCAAGAGGGGCAACAACGCTGGCAACCGCTTCACAACTCGCCCGAAGGGAGCCACCCGGATGATCCAATACGGTGTTGCAGCCCTTGCAAAGGACATGCCATTTACTGCGGACTGCGCCTGGTCTTGGATCATCCGGGTGGCTCTGAATCTATCAATACAAGTTGGTTGGACCACTCCACCAGCCTAGTCTTCGCGGGTTACGCGGACGACTTCGTCGAGCGTCGTCCGGCCTGATATCACGAGGCGTCGACCGTCGGCACGTATGCTTTGGCTATCTTTGCGTGCGTGACGTTCGAGTTCCTGCTCACTCACACCGTCGTGGATCATTTCCCGCATGTCGTCGTCAACTGTAATCAATTCGTAAATGCCGGTCCGACCCGTGAATCCCCGATTGCCGCCTGCGCCAGCCTTGTACAGCGTTGGTGGATTGGAGGTATCAGCGCCGAGAACTTCGCATTCGTAGTCCGTCGCTGTGTAGGGAATCTTCGTTTTCTCTTCCAGGACCCGAACCAGGCGTTGCGCCAGAACGCCGATCAGACTGGACGACAGCAGGTAGGGGGCGACACCCATATCGCGCAGACGAGTTACTGCACCGCTTGCTGTGTTGGTGTGCAGAGTTGATAAAACCATATGACCGGTCAAACTTGCCTGGACGGCAATCTCGGCGGTTTCAATATCGCGAATTTCACCTACCATTACGACGTCCGGATCCTGACGCAAGATGGCGCGCAGACCGCGTGCAAATGTCATCTCAACCTTGGTGTTGACCTGCGTTTGCCCAATGCCGTCAATCAGGTACTCGATCGGATCTTCGACGGTCATAATGTTGCGGGTGTTGTCATTGATGCGTTCGAGTGCCGCATACAAGGTTGTCGTCTTTCCGGAGCCCGTTGGGCCGGTGACAAGGATGATGCCATGCGGCTTGTGAATGAGAGTATCCATCACCTGCATCAAATTCTCATCCATGCCGAGTGACGCCAGATCGAGGCGGCCCGCCTGCTTGTCGAGCAAGCGTAGTACCACTCTTTCGCCGTGACCCGATGGGAGTGTCGATACGCGTACGTCGACGGCGCGTCCCGCAATCCTCAATGAAATACGGCCATCCTGAGGCAAGCGTTTCTCAGCAATGTCCAGACGGGACATGACCTTAATTCGTGACACGACCAACGGAGCGAGCGCACGGCGAGTCTCCAGAATTTCGCGAAGAACACCATCGATTCGAAATCGGACGCTTAGGCGGTTCTCATAGGTTTCGATATGAACGTCAGAGGCGTTTTCCTTGATCGCCTCAGTGAGTACGGCATTGATGAAGCGGATGATTGGTGCATCGTCGTCACTCTCCAACAGATCGGATGGTTCAAGCTCCTGTGCAAACTGAGTCAGGTCAAATTCCTCGTCAAGGTCGTCAACCATCTGCGCGGCATTGCTCGAGTCTTGTTCGTAGGACTCTTGCAATAATGCCTTGAATACTTCAGCGGACACACACGATAGTGTTAGCGGTACGCCGGCGAATCGTCTGACTTCTGCGAGGCTTAACGGCGATACACCACTGCGATAAACGGCAGCGCCGCGATCACCGCTGATTTCGCGGATCAACACACCGTGGCGTTTGGCAAAGGAAAATGGCAAAATCCGGTGCGCCGTTTCGACTGCATCGTCTTGCGTCGATATAACGATATCGCTATTCGCTGCCATCGTCCTGCCGGTCGGACTTCCGCACGGTCGACTGCTCCAACGGTGGCAATATTGGCCGCTTCTGGCCAGGCATGAGCGCTATGTCATCGCCTTGCCGTCCCTGCTGTACGCTGCGGATCAGGTTGTACTTGGCGTTGGTTTCCAATGCCGTGTGCGCGGCATCACGCATGATAGTGGCCCGTATGAATATCATCAGGTTTGTTTTGATCTTTTCGGTCTTTCTCGAGCGAAACAAATTGCCGATTATCGGGATACTGCCAAGGATCGGCACGCGCTGATCGCTTTCGCGCAGCACATCTTCAAGCAATCCTCCGAGGACCAGGATTTCACCGTCTTCGACGATCACCGTGGTTTCAATGATGCGCTGATTGGTTATCAAATCAACGGCGCCAGCCGCTGACTGCGCGATGCTGGAAATTTCCTGGGAAATGTGGAGCACCATCGAGTTACCGTCGCTGATCTGCGGAGTGATCGACAACTTGACGCCTATTTGCTCACGATTGATGGTCTGGAACGGACTAACTGCACCGCCAATGCCGCCGGTATTGGTAAACGATCCTGTGACGAACGGGACTTCCTGACCAACATTGAGCGTGGCCTCTTCGTTGTCTGTCGTCATGATGGACGGTGTCGAAATTATGTTGGTATCCGCCTGTCCCTCAAGAGCGCGAAGGATGGCGGCGAAGCTAACACCGGAATCTGAAATACGGCCGATGCCGATGGTGAGTCCCTCACCAATCAGTCCCGAGGGATCGGTAACCGAGTCGGATCCTGCCGCCGTTCCCAGTTGCACCACGCCCGCCAGAAAGTCCGGAAAATTCGTAACGGCAATGGGAGCGTCCGAGCCGCTGCCTTCAATGGCCCACGAAACACCCAGTTCGTTTTTCTGGTCGGCAATAACTTCTACGATGATGGCTTCGACGAGAACTTGTGCACGGCGAATATCGAGTTTGTCGACGATGAGCATCAACGAGCGCATCATTTTTGGCGGCGCGTTGACGACCAGGGCATTAGTTTGCGTGTCGGCCCATACGGTGACGTCGTTGGCCGCCGTCATGGCGGTGGCCGATCCTGCTGCGGCCCTTATCTGGTTCGTAAAGTGCGTCTGCAAATTGGTGGCCAGATCTTCCGCGTTCGCGTAACGCAAATAGCGAACTTGTGTATCGCCACCGTCCTCCAGCGGCGTATCCAAATGCGTGATAAGCGCGCGCAGGCGCAATCGATCGGTTTTGTCACCGCCGATCAACACGCTGTTGGTGCGGGCATCTGCGACGAGACTGGTCGCAACCGGAGCACCGTCGGAACGCTGCGTCTGAGTTAGCGCGGTCATGATGCGTACAATTTCCGACGCCGATGCATTGTGTAGACGTATAACTTCGATATCTTGGTCGCTCGCCATATCAATACGACGGATAATGCTGACTATACGGGCCAGATTTGCGGCTCTGTCCGAGATGATCAGCATATTTGAGGCGGCGTGGGCAACCATATGGCCGTACTGCGGAATCAACGGGCGCAGTATCGGTACTAATTGCGTTGCGCCAACGTTTTTGACCTGAATTACCTGCGTGGCCATATCGTCCGGCCCCGCCGCTCCGGCAGTGCCAAAAGGACTTGGAAATTGCCGTGCAGTTGCGTCGGGCAGAATCTTGATCAAATTGCCACTTTCGACGGCAATGTACCCATGAACTTGCAATATCGACAGGAATGCCTCGTAAAAAGCTTCCTTGGACATCGGCTCAGACGACAGCAAATTCACTTTACCGGTAACTCGCGGGTCGAGAATAAAATTCTTACCTGTCGCTTCACTGACCGCCTCGACGACGATTCGTATGTCAGCGTCTTTCCAGTTCAGAGTAATTCCGGAGTCCTGTGCGAATGAGCTCGATACAAATGGAATGACTGCTGCGCTCAGAAATAACAGTAGCGCGCCGCGTTTGAATTTTCGTCTGTGATTCATTTATTTTTCTTGCCGCTTAGGTCGAGCTGACTGGTCTTCAGAATCAAAGTTTCTGACTGGCCGTTGCGTTCAATGGTAACCGTAACTTGGTCTGTAGTGCCGAGTGACTGAAATATCTGCATCGCCTGGCTCGCGTCGGTAAGTGCCTGACCGTCGATGTCCTTGATGATGTCGCCAGGACGAAGTCCCAACGCTGCAAACTGCCGCCGATCACGTCCCGGATACACTCGAAACCCTACTTGCTGCCCCTGAACCCTGTACGGCGTGGGACGAATGACGTCCGTGAGCTTGGCCAGATTCTGCGTAACGACCGCTTGAATGCTCCGCGAGTTATTGATCGTTTGCCGTGTTGTTGTCGTCGCGCGACGCAGGTTACTGACCGGCATGTCCTTGAAGTCGCGAGGTAACTTCAGATTGGTCAGCACACCCTTTTCGTTGAGTACAACACGACCCGGATACACCGCGTGCAATGTAGCGCCCGAGCCTACTGAGTCACCTATCGTATAGACCTTTTGGTCATTGCCACCATCGGAAATTATGGCGACCGAATAGTTCGGTATCTCGGATGCGACAGTGCCGTTCAGAGTCAGGTTGACCAGATGAGTGTCGGCAAGGTCGTTGTCGACTGTAACGAGGGTTGCAGGTCCCGGCGTGTCCGCGTCGGCGACGCCGAAAATGTGTGAGCCGGCAATTGCGCTGACATCGGTGTAGGTGCTCGACGACACCGTCGCACCCGGCAGTGATGCAGGCAGCGGCACCGCAACGCCTGCCGCAGTGCCCGGGACAAGAAGCCAGATCATCCGGGCCATTTGCCAACCGATAACGACGACCAGCAACAGGCTGACCAACGGTGGCAATAACCTATTGACAGCGTTGATGGCGGTGTCACCGTCTATGCTGGAAATATTTGACCAGTTGACTCTTGAAAACATATTCAATGAAGCTATTAAAGGACCCTGAGTTAGCTATTAACGTAGCGACCCGATGATACGGGTTGAACTGCAGCACGAACAAGCAGATTATTGACTTTTAAGCGAAATATTCGCCGCGCGACAGCTTATGAGTGAACAACCAACCGACATTGAACGATATCAAGGCTTTGGCCTGGCCGTCGAGGAGGCGCAGCCGAAAGTCAAACTGCCGTCGCTGTACCGCGTCGTTTTGTTAAATGACGATTACACGCCCATGGAATTTGTCGTCGACGTTCTGGGAACCATATTTGGTATGGAACGGACCCGCGCGACACAGGTAATGCTCGAGGTGCATACCAAGGGCAAGGGCATATGCGGTGTATTCAATTTCGAGATCGCCGAGACCAAGGTAGCGCAAGTCATGACGTTCGCGAATCAGCATCAGCATCCGTTGCTGTGCACCATGGAGGAGTCCTGAATGAATAACGAGGTCCGAGCATGCTGAGCACCGAGCTCGAATTTTGTCTGAATGAGGCATTTCAGAGAGCCCGAGACCACCGCCATGAATTCATGACTGTGGAGCATTTGCTGCTGGCTTTGCTGGATATACCGGCGGTGCACGAAATTCTGAGGTCTTGCGACTCGAATATTCCCGAACTGCGGCGCCAATTGACCGATTGTATTGACGAACAGACGCCACTATTGGCCGCAGAAGACGATACGGAGGTGCAGCCGACGCTTGGCTTTCAACGGGTATTGCAGCGAGCAGTTTTTCACGTGCAGTCTAGCGGCAAGAAAGAAGTCACGGGTAGCAACGTTCTGGTGGCAATTTTCTCCGAGAAACAGTCCCAGGCTGTCTATTTTCTGAGCCTGCAAGACATTTCCCGTCTCGACGTTATCAACTATATCTCGCACGGATTGCCACAAGTAACGGCGGACGTGGGTGAAGACAATAGTGAGGCACAGCTGGAAGCTGAAGCAGAACCTGAGCCAACAGCCCTGGATAAATACACAACGAACCTTAATGAGCTGGCGATTCAAGGAAAAATAGATCCGCTCATCGGCCGCGAGCTCGAAATAGAACGTACCGTCCAGATCTTGTGTCGTCGCCGCAAGAACAATCCGCTCTATGTGGGTGAAGCAGGTGTCGGGAAAACGGCATTGGCCGAGGGGCTGGCGCGCATGATTACCGAAGAACGCGTCCCCGAGGTGCTGGCGGAAAGTACGATATATGCTCTCGATATGGGCACATTGATCGCCGGAACCAAATACCGTGGTGATTTCGAAAAGCGGCTCAAGGGCGTTATCGCCGAGATTAGCGACGATCCCGGGGCGATTCTTTTTATCGATGAAATTCATACGGTTATTGGGGCGGGTGCGGCTTCGGGTGGCGTCATGGATGCCAGCAATCTGATCAAGCCGGTTCTGGCCAATGGCCAAATACGCTGCATTGGGTCGACGACGTATTCCGAGTACCGCGGTATTTTTGAAAAAGACCATGCGTTGGCGCGGCGCTTTCAGAAAATTGACATTCCTGAGCCGAGCATCGAGGAAAGTTTTGCCATTCTAAAGGGTCTCAAGTCGCGTTTTGAAGAACATCATGGCATCAAGTACGACAACCCGGCACTCGAAGCGGCGGTCGAGCTGTCGGCCAAACATATCAATGACCGAAACCTTCCTGACAAAGCGATCGACGTCATGGATGAGGCGGGTGCCAACCTGCGCCTGAAGCCCGAGGCGGAGCGTGGCAAGCGAGTGACGGTGCGGATGGTCGAGGCGATTGTTGCGAGCATGGCCCGAATTCCAGCGAAAAGTGTCTCTGCCTCGGATCGTGACGCGTTGCGAACCATGGAACGGGATCTCAAGCTGACTATATTTGGACAGGACCGGGCGATCGAGGCACTCAGTGGAGCCATCAAGATGTCGCGGTCCGGACTTCGCGAAGAAGAAAAGCCCATTGGCGCCTTCCTGTTCGCCGGGCCGACCGGGGTTGGCAAGACCGAAGTTACGCGGCAGCTGGCGATGATTATGGGAGTCGAACTCATTCGTTTCGACATGTCCGAATACATGGAGCGACACACGGTATCCCGTCTGATCGGTGCACCACCGGGATACGTCGGATTCGACCAGGGCGGACTGTTAACGGAGGCTGTTACCAGGAACCCGCATGCCGTTGTATTGCTTGATGAAATTGAGAAGGCGCACCCCGAAGTTTTCAACATTCTCCTGCAAGTCATGGACCACGGCACGTTGACTGACAACAACGGTCGAAAGGCGGATTTCCGCCACGTGATTTTGGTGATGACGACCAATGCCGGCGCGCAGGAAATGAGTCGTGCATCCATCGGTTTCACCGAGCAGGACCACAGTTCGGATGGCCTGTCGATCATCAAGAAACAATTCTCACCGGAATTTCGCAATCGTCTCGATGCGATTATTCAGTTCGCTTCGCTCGAGATTGACTCCATCATGCGCGTTGTCGATAAGCTCGTCGTTGAGTTGGAGGCGAAGCTCGACAACAGCAATGTGACGCTGGAACTTGATGATAAAGCACGTGTATGGATCGCCGAACGGGGTTACGACCCTACGATGGGCGCAAGACCGATGGCCAGAATCATTCAGGAGCAGATTAAGCGACCGCTGGCCGAGGAACTGTTATTCGGCAGTCTTGCGAAGGGCGGCCACGTGAAAATCGTCATCGGGGAAGACGGCAATCTGCAGTTGAATTCAGAACCGTTGCTTAAAGAACTGGAGCACTTGCCGGAAGACTAACGGCCACGATAAATGATTCGACCTTTGCTGAGGTCGTACGGCGTTAACTCGACGGTGACATTGTCGCCCGTCAGGATACGAATGTAATTTTTTCGCATTTTTCCTGATATATGCGCGGTCACTACATGACCGTTTTCGAGCTCAACTCGAAAGGTCGTGTTTGGAAGCGTCTCAGTTACGACGCCTTCCATCTGAATGGCTTCTTCTTTGGCCACGTATCTCGTTTCTCTCTAGTGCTAAAAGGCTCGCGAATTGTGCAGAAACAGCGTGGGTATTGCAATGCACCAGGCCATCATTTGAGCAATAATTGCGAGCACGCCAATGGTATCAGCGGCCAATTATCGAATGGTGTGGCAGGATCGCAGGCGGTCTTCAGGTTCAAAGTGAACTCGCTCCGAGGCATGATTCGCGCCCCAAGGCCCAGCAAGTGACTGGAATTGACCTGGCAATCGAGTATCTCGAACTCGCCGGCACTCAGTCGCTGAGCCATATACAACAATGCGATTTTCGATGCATTTGATGTATCACTGAACATGGACTCGCCGAAAAATGCTTTGCCAATTGCAAGCCCGTAGAGACCACCGGACAACTCTCCGGACTGCCAGACTTCGATAGAATGCGCCCATCCCAGTTGGTGCAGCTGTTCGTAGGCAATGATCATATCCGATGTAATCCAGGTCCCCTGTTCAGATCGCCGCGGTTCGGCACAGGCCTGAATGACCCTGGTAAATGCTGAGTTGATTCGAATCTCGGCCGTTGAATGCCGCAATTCCTGCCGCAGTCGCCGGGACAAATGGTAGTCTCCCGGCATGAACACACAGCGCGGATCCGGTGACCACCAGAGCAACGGCTGACCTTCGTCATACCAAGGGAAAATTCCGTGCCGATACGCATACAGCAAGCGATCCGCGCTCAGGTTGCCGCCCGCTGCCAACAGGCCATCGGGCTCACGCAGCGCTACATTTACAGGTGGAAAACTGTCGGGCGGATCGTCCGGGCTCAGCCATGTGACGCGGTTATTGTTCATGTCTCTCCCGCGGGGTTTTTGTATGGCGTATGTGAGTCGATTGCATCCATGTAACGGTCAATGTGTTTACCTTCCGCGTCGAGATATTGTTCTATGGCACCCGCGAATTGTGGATGCGCGAGCCAATGTGCCGACCAAGTGGAGACCGGCAAAAATCCACGGCTGATCTTGTGCTCACCCTGAGTGCCCGGCTCGAACACCTGTTTGCCGGTCTCGATGCAGTAGTCGATACCCTGGTAGTAGCAAGTCTCGAAATGCAGCGCATCGTAGTCACCGTCACTGCCCCAGTACCGACCGTACAGGCTGTGGTCGCTTTCAAAAAATACGGCTGCTGCGACCGGTACAGAATCGAGTTCGGCAATAATTACCAGGATGCCTTCGGGTATTTTTGCGCTGATATCGCGAAAGAAAACTTCGTTGTAATACGGTATCGCGCCACGCAGCATGAATGTGCGGCTAATCAGTCGATAAACAACAGACCATGTTTCGGCATCGATATGTGCGCCTCGGATGCGACGAAAACGAATGCCGCTTTCTTTCACCCGACGTCTGTCGCGCCGCACCTTCTTACGTTTGACGGACGTAAACGTCGCTAGGAAGTCATCGAAGCATCGATAGTCGTTGTTATGCCAGTGGAATTGGCAGTCTTTACGAATCAGCAGGCCGGCCTCCTTGAGAAAAGGCAGTTCGGCTGGCGTCGGAAATAAAATATGCAGCGACGAACAATCGGTTTCCTCCGCCAAAGCCAGGCCCGCCTGCAGTAGAGCGGCGGCAGTCTTGGTGTCATCGGGACTGCTCAATAGCAAGCGGCGACTCGGTGCCGGCGTAAACGGTACTGCCGAGACAAGCTTCGGGTAGTAGTGAAGTCCGGCTTGCTCGTAGGCATTCGCCCATGCCCAGTCGAACACAAACTCACCCCAGGAATGCGATTTCTCGTAGAGCGGCATCGCAGCTCGGAGTCTTCGTCCATGGTGAATCGTCAAGTGGCGCGGTGACCAGCCATTCTGCGGCGACACGCTGCCAGAATCCTCCGCCGCTTGCAGAAATTCATGGCGCAAAAAGGGAAAGTCGTCGCCCACGAGCGCATTCCAATCGTCGCACGCGATATCGGAGATATGGTCGTGGACGGTTACCCGCATCACGACACCGAAATCCTATGCCGCGGCGTCGTTGGCACCGACGCTGTCTTTTTCGAGCGCATCGACATATTTTTCAGCATCAAGGGCAGCCATGCAACCAGCACCGGCGGACGTAACCGCCTGCCGGTATACCTGATCGGCAACGTCGCCGGCGGCGAACACGCCCGGAACACTGGTTGACGTCGCATCTCCGCCGATACCCGATCTGACAACGATATAGCCGTTCTTCATGTCGAGCTGACCATCGAAAAGACTCGTATTCGGTTTGTGACCAATCGCGATAAACACGCCATCGACATCGATATCTGAGCTCAGTGCATCGTCCCTGGTGCTTTGAATTCTTATACCTGTTACTCCAGCGTCGTCGCCGAGAACCTCTGTCAGGACGTTGTCCCAGCGAATCTCGATATTGCCTTCGCGTTCTTTCTCGAACAGGTAACCCTGCAAAATTTTCTCCGCTCGAAGTGCGTCTCGCCGGTGTACCAGCGTGACCTTGGAGGCGATATTGCTCAGATACAGCGCCTCCTCAACTGCGGTGTTCCCGCCGCCTATGACGGCGACCGGTTTGCCTCTAAAAAAGAAACCGTCGCATGTGGCGCAGGCCGACACGCCGCGCCCTTTGTATGCCTCCTCCGACGGCAATCCCAGATACATTGCCGTAGCGCCAGTTGAGATGATCAGCGCATCACAGCTATACGTGGTGTAGTCGCCGGACAGTTTGAAAGGAGCTCGTGATAGATCCGCCGTATGGATATGGTCGTTGATCACCTCAGTGTTGAAGCGCTGCGCGTGACGAAGCATACGGTCCATTAGTTCCGGACCTTGCAGTCCTTCGACATCTCCGGGCCAGTTATCAACATCGGTCGTCGTCGTTAGCTGGCCACCCTGCTCAACGCCAGTAATCATGACCGGGTCGAGGTTGGCGCGCGCCGCATAAACAGCAGCAGCGTATCCAGCCGGTCCGGAGCCGAGGATCAGAACCCGGCAATGTTTCAAGTCACTCATGTATAATTTGTCCGTAACAAAGATGAAGCACAGAATCGCCCGCAGAAGGCCTTGAAGTGTGTTCCCTAATCCAGCTTTCAAGGGACAACTTCCAAGCGCTATGATGCGGGCAAGCTTTATGCGGATACAACGTTTCTTGGTCTAGTGTAGGGAAAACAGAATCTTTATGGCAAGAGCCTCCAAAGTCACGCAGCCTGAATCGCGCTTGTCGTCTCAGGTACACAGAGCATTGCGCGAAGGCGCGCTGTACCTATTCGGTGCGCTGGCGCTGATCCTATGGTTTGCGCTATTCACCTATGATCCCGCCGACCCTGGTTTTAGTCAAACCACAACCAACCTCGAAATTCAGAATGGGGTCGGGCGCTTCGGTGCGTTATTGGCCGATCTTCTGTTCAACTTCTTCGGTCGGCCTGCTTATCTTTTCACGGTCATGGTGTTTTTCCTCGGCTGGATGCTCTATCGGGAGCAGAAAACGCAGATTGAGTTGACCAGGCTCGACTTCGGTCTGCGTCTGGCCGGATTTGTTGCGACACTCCTGACCAGTTGTGCGCTGTCAACACTGCATTTTTCGGACCTCGGTTTTAACGAAACCGCGGGCGGCATCATCGGTCAGGAAATTGGGCTGTGGCTCGCATCCGTAATGAAGCTGTTGGGCGCCAGCACTCTGTTGTTTTGCCTCTGGGTCGCATCACTGTCGCTGTTTCTTGGTATTTCGTGGATCGTCGTCATGGATCGTATCGGCCACTGGGCGTTGATCGGTTTTGAGAAGGCCCGCTTCAAGATTGGAGAACTGCGCGACAAAGCCGAAGGCCGTCGAAGCACCGCGGCTCGGCAGGACTATGTGCAGGTCGAGAAGCAGCTTAAGGCCAACCGTACCAGACCGCGAATCGAGCCAATATTGCCGGTGCTCGAGCCCAGCGCGCGTGCCGAAAAAGAGCGACAAGTGCCATTGTTTGAACCGCCCTTGGCCGGTGAGTTGCCGCCGCTGTCGCTGCTTGATGATCCGCCGGCGCAGCAACCCGGTTACTCGAACCAGTCCCTGGAGGCGATGTCGCGACTCGTCGAGCTGAAACTTAAGGATTTTGGCATAGACGTTGAAGTGAGATCGGTATCTCCGGGACCGGTCATTACGCGTTTTGAGCTGGACCCGGCACCTGGCGTCAAAGTCAGCCAGATTGCGAATCTTGCCAAAGATCTGGCGCGCGCTCTGTCAGTCGTTAGCGTGCGGATTGTCGAGGTCATTCCAGGCAAGTCGTACGTTGGTTTGGAATTACCCAACGAGAATCGTCAGCTCGTGACGCTGGGAGAAATACTAAAGTCGCGTGCGTACGACGATTTGGCGTCGCCCCTCACACTGGCACTCGGTAAAGATATCGGCGGGCGTTCTGTGGTCGCGGATCTCGCGCGCATGCCGCATTTGTTGATTGCCGGTACGACGGGCGCGGGTAAGTCAGTCGCTATCAATGCGATGGTGCTCAGTATTCTCTACAAGACCCAGCCCGAGCACGTGCGCCTGATCATGATCGACCCGAAGATGCTTGAGCTTTCCGTGTATGAAGGCATTCCACACTTGTTGGCGCCCGTCGTCACCGATATGAGAGAAGCGGCCAATTCGCTGCGCTGGTGTGTTGCGGAAATGGATCGACGTTATCAACTGATGTCGGCACTCGGTGTACGAAATATTGGTGGCTACAACCGGAAAGTTCGCGATGCGATCGCCGCTGGAGAGCCGATAAAGGATCCCGTCTTCACACCGACCGTTCTTTTCGATGAAGATAAGCCGATACCGCATCCAAGCTTAACGCCGCTACCTTTTATCGTTGTCATTATCGACGAACTGGCCGACATGATGATGATTGTCGGCAAAAAGGTTGAGGAGTTGATTGCACGGCTCGCACAAAAAGCACGCGCGTCCGGTATCCACTTGATTTTGGCTACACAACGCCCGTCAGTCGACGTCATCACGGGTCTCATTAAGGCAAACGTGCCGACGCGAATTGCGTTTCAGGTATCCGCCAAGGTCGACTCACGAACCATTCTTGATCAGCAGGGTGCAGAAAACCTGCTCGGCCACGGCGACATGTTGTACCTGCCACCAGGAACCTCGTTGCCGATGCGTGTGCACGGCGCATTCGTATCGGACAATGAAGTGCACGCGGTCGTGCGACACCTGAAGAAAAGCGGCGAGCCTCCCCGCTATATTGATGAAGTCCTGGAAGGACCCACAGGTCCGACACCAGGACTATTCGGAATCGATAAACCGGGTGATGGCGCCGATGCCGAGCAGGATCCGCTTTACGATCAGGCGATACAAGTCGTGATGGATACTCGCAAGGCGTCGATATCAGGAGTTCAGCGCCGTCTCAAGATCGGTTACAACCGTGCTGCAAGAATGGTCGAATCGATGGAGGCCGCAGGGCTGGTTGGTCCATTGCAGTCGAACGGATCACGAGAAATCCTGGTGCCAACACCTGCGAAAAATGAATAGAAACTATTTACTGATGTTAATGCTCGTATTGGCTGCGAGCGGCGCGCGCGCGCAAGTCAGCGTCGATGATCTCGGCGAAAGACTCGTCAACAATTTCCTCAACAATGTGATTACGCTCGAGAGCCACTTTGAGCAGTCGCTTATAGATGCGGAAGGTACGGTCATCGACAGGACGAGCGGCACACTCGAGATCGAGCGTCCGACCCGATTTCGCTGGACCTATACAGATCCATACGAACAATGGCTGGTGGCCGACGGTGTCAATATCTGGAGCTACGATCTAGACCTGGAGCAGGTTACGGTAAGGCCACAGGCCGAGGCACTGGCGAATACGCCGGCACTGTTGCTCGGTGGATCAGATAATGCGCTGGAACAATTCGATTTCGGCGGCACCACAATCGAGGAAAACACGACCTGGGTTCGACTCGAACCGAGAGACAGGACGAGTGGCTTCAATCGGGTTGAGCTTGGCTTCATCGACAATGAATTACGGCGTATGATGTTCTACGATAATCTGCAGCAGACGACGCTCGTCGCCTTGCATGACGTCAAGATCAACGAACCGATCGATGCCGGTCGGTTCGAGTTTGTGGTTCCAGATGGCGTCGATCTGGTCGGCATTCCGGCACCAGTCGAAGCCGCGATCCCCTGATGATCTCGCTTCGCCACGCCAGGCGCTGGCAAGCTGCTAGCCTAATCATTCTGTTGCTGGTGCTCATTGCGGCGTTGATGCCGGCGGTCTGGTTCTGGGACGGCAGGATCGGGGCCCTTGCCTGGTTTGAGACTTTTGATAAATGGCTGCACGGCATTACTTTTTTGGCGCTCTCGCTTTGGTTCGGTGGTTTATATCGTACGAACTCATATTGGCGAGTCGGTCTTGGATTGTTGGCATTTGGATTTCTGATTGAGGCTGGCCAGCTCCTGGTCAGCTATCGCACGGCCGATTGGATCGATATCGGTGCCGACGCTGCCGGTATTGTTGCAGGCCTCTTGATCGGCGTGGCAGGCGTCGGTGGTTGGTGCCTGCGCATCGAAGAGCGTACAGCGGAACACCGGCCCTGACTTTGACTGATCTGTTCACTACCGAAGACGAATTTGAACGCCCATTAGCTGATCGCATGCGTCCGGCGACGCTGTCAGAGTTTTATGGCCAACGGCATTTGCTTGCGAATGGCAAGCCCTTACGGCGCGCGATCGAACAGGGCCGGGCACATTCCATGGTTTTCTGGGGTCCGCCGGGCACGGGCAAGACGACACTTGCCCGAATGATCGCGGCGACTACGGAGTCGCATTTTATTGCATTGTCTGCCGCAATGGCGGGTGTAAAGGACATTCGGGCTGCGGTTGCCACGGCAGACCAACACCGACAGATGCGGAATCGAAGCACGGTTCTGTTTCTCGACGAGGTGCACCGCTTCAATAAGTCACAGCAGGATACGTTCCTGCCGTTTGTGGAAAACGGCACCTTAACTTTTATTGGTGCCACGACCGAGAATCCTTCGTTTGAACTCAACAACGCCTTATTGTCTCGTGCTCGCGTTTACGTTCTCAAAACGCTCGGAACCGATGACCTGACGGACATCATCAAGCGTGCATTGCACGATAAGGAACAAGGATTGGGCGGTCGTTTTACGATCACTGCGGCGTCAATCGATCTTATCGCGACGGCGGCTGATGGCGATGCAAGGCGCTCACTGAACCTGCTGGAGCTGGCAGCAGATCTGGCAGAGGACGGTGACATAACGGATCTGATCGTCAAAGAGGTGGTCACTGGTGGTCGGCGTCGATTCGACAAGCGAGGTGAATATTTCTACGACCAGATTTCGGCTTTGCACAAATCTATTCGTGGCACCGACCCGGATGCCGCGCTGTACTGGTTGATGTGCATGCTGGATGGCGGTTGCGATCCGTTGTACATCGCCCGACGGCTGATTCGTGTGGCATCGGAGGACATCGGTAATGCCGATCCACGGGGCTTGCAGATGACACTCAATGCGTGGGAAGCGCAGGAACGTCTGGGTAGCCCCGAGGGTGAGCTGGCGATCGCTCACGCCGTCGTATATCTCGCGTGTGCGCCGAAGAGCAACGCCGTTTATGTGGCGGCCAAGTCGGCACTCGAGGACGCCCAAAAGCATGGTTCGCTGGAGGTCCCGTTGCATCTTCGCAATGCACCAACGCGTTTAATGAAAGAGCTAGGATACGGTGAAGAATACCGTTATGCGCATGACGAAGAAGCGGCGCACGCGGCCGGAGTAAAATACTTTCCCGACGACATGGCTGCGGTTAAGTATTATCATCCCGTGCCTCGCGGGCTGGAGATTCGGATTCGCGAGAAGCTTGAGGAAATCGAGCAACGGAATCAGAAAAAGCAAACCAGACAGAAACCATGATAGACCCCAAATTACTTCGCCAATCTGCAGTTGATGTCGCTGTCAATCTGGCCCGGCGTGGTTACATTTTTGATGCCGATGAGTATCTCGCGCTGCAGGAGCGCCGCAAGATATTGCAGGTCGAGACGCAACAGTTGCAGAGCGAACGAAACTCAAGTGCCAAGGCGATTGGCGAGGCGAAGGCGCAGGGTGAGGACTTCGAACCATTGCTGGCTGCTGTAGAGGATCTTGGCGAACGGCTGTCGAAAAGCGAGTCTTCGCTGCAGGAGTTGCAGGTTCGGCTCAGAGACATCGAGCTCGACCTGCCGAATCTGCTTGATGACAGTGTTCCTGACGGCAAGGATGCGAAGGACAATGTCGAAGTTCGAACGTGGGGCAAAATAGTCGATTTCGATTTTGAGGTGCGTGATCACATAGATTTAGGCGAAGCGCTGGGCATGATCGATTTCGAAGCGGCCAGTCGCATGTCGGGATCGCGATTTACGGTGATCAAGGGTGCACTGGCGCGACTGCAGCGTGCACTGATTCAGTTCATGTTGGATACGCACACACAGGAACACGGTTACGAAGAGACTTATGTACCGTACCTGGTACACGAGCAAGCATTAATCGGAACTGGCCAGCTGCCGAAATTCGCGGACGACCTGTTCAAGACAGACACCGAAACACCGTTCTATCTGATCCCGACGGCAGAAGTTCCGTTAACCAATCTGGTTTGTAACGTGTTACTTGAAGCGGACCAGTTGCCACAGAAATACGCCGCGCACACGCCGTGCTTTCGTTCCGAGGCTGGATCGTATGGACAGGATACGCGTGGCATGATCCGCCAGCACCAATTCGAGAAAGTCGAGCTCGTGCATTTCGTTGCCGTTGATGAATCCAAGGCAGCGCTGGAGTTATTGACCGGTCATGCTGAGGTGATTTTGCAGAAATTGGAACTGCCGTATCGTGTCGTCGAATTGTGTGCTGGCGACATCGGTTTCGGCTCAGCCAAGACCTATGACATCGAAGTCTGGTTGCCTGGCCAGCAGAAGTACCGGGAAATTTCATCGTGCAGTAACTACAACGATTTCCAGGCACGTCGTATGAAGGCGCGACGTCGACATCCTGACACGGGCAAGCCGGAATTGATTCATACATTGAATGGTTCAGGTGTGGCGGCGGGCAGGGCGTTGATCGCAGTAATGGAGAATTATCAGAATGACGATGGCAGCATCGGCATTCCGGCCGTGCTGCGTCCGTACATGAGCGGCGCCGAAATTATCTCTGCGCGCCACTAATTAAAAGGGGACAGAGCCATTATAGGGCTCTGTCCCCTTTCTTGAGCATTCTTGCTGCAACCTTAGTTGCGGCTCATGAACAGTCGCAAGATATACCAGAACATCATTGCGATGGACGCGAACAGGGCCATCGAGGCTGCGACGTACTTGTCCTGCGGGTAGTGATGCATAATGTTTGACGTGTCATAGAGCACGGCAACGCCGGCGAATCCGATCATACCAACAGAAAACCAGGTGCCAAGGTTCCAGCCGAACAGGAACGATGCGCCAATCAAACCCAACGCGATGAAAAAGCCCCAGACGAGAACGCTGCGCAAGAATGAAAAGTCTTTGCGCGTAATCATGACGGTGGCGATCAAAGCGACACACCCGAAGACAGTTACTCCGGCCGCGCTCTCGATCATGCTGCCGCTGGAGTCCATTTTTAATGCCATTGCGAGCATCGGAACGAACATCAATGACCATGCGACAACAAAAACCGCGAATGCAGCGTATTGAGAGGTCTTCGATTCCAGGCGGTGTGCGTAATGGCTGGCGCCCCAACTCAATGCCATAAAAGCCATCAAAACGAGAAACGGGCTGCCAAGCATCGGCTGCGCGATCTTCCAGGCGACGCCGGACTGAAAAAGATAGGTTTCAATAGCGACGAGAGAGAGCAGTGCGCCCACGACGTGCGCATAGCACTTCCAGATAAACTCAGACCGGTCCGCAACCGCAAGGCTGGAGACAGGTGCCATTGAATTTAGATTGTCTTGCATTCTTGTAACTCCTTAGCGTTACTGATTTTTAAATTCTACCACGGAAGCATGTAGCCCTCGGCGTGCCAGAAGCCGCCTGTCGTATCAATAGTGAGGTCATCAATTCTCTGAATCAACCCCCTCGCCGACTCCGCAGGTGTAATTCCTTCGCCGTCGGTCATGTCCGTAGCGACCAGTCCGGGGTGCAGGACGGCAACCGCTATGCCTTTGGGTTTGAATTCGTGCACCAAATTGGTTGCGACCTGATTGACCGCAGCCTTCGACGCACGATAGCCGTAGTAACCGCCAGAAAGGTTGTCAGCGATTGACCCGACGCGACTGGAAACAATGGCGACTTTGGAGCCTTCCGCGAGGTTATTCCGTAGCGCCTCGGTTACACGCAGCGGCCCGAGCGTATTCACATTGAACTGGGCCAGTATATCGTTGTAATTGAGTGCACCAAATTCATCACCAAGAAAAATGCCGGCATTATTGATGAGAACATCGATCGGCTCGTCACCGAGTTCAGCTTTAAGTGAAGTTATCGACTCCCCGTCGCTGACATCAATTCCTGCAATAATTCGAATATCAAGACGGGATAATTCGTCACTTGGGGTGCGGCAGACGCCGATGACAGTGTCGCCGCGATCGTTGAGCTGGGTGGCAAGCTGCAAACCGATACCGCGGTTGCAGCCAGTAATTAGTATAGTGCCCAACTGAATACTCCCTCTGAAAAGGGGTCAGAGCCAAGGCTCTGACCCCTTTTTGTTTGTTGGCGGAGAGGGTGGGATTTGAACCCACGAAGGGCTATTAACCCTTGCTGGTTTTCAAGACCAGTGCATTCAACCGCTCTGCCACCTCTCCCTGTCGGATTGAGTGGGTGCGCATTGTGCTTGCAGCGTCAGGAGGATTCAACCTGTTCTGTGGCAGTTAATTGAATTTATTCCGAATGACTCCAATAACTGGCGGTCTGAGTCCCTGAAGAACCAGGCGCATTGATTAATGTTGAGTTTAGAAATATATAATAAACTGTTGATATTACTAGTTGTTATCTTCTTGTCATCGGCCTGGGCGCAAGACGACGCAGAGGCGCTGTATGAGGCTGAAAAGTGGTCAGACGCGGCAGTTGCCTACGAATCCAGACTGGCCGAAAAGCCAGACGACGGTACGGCCTGGATTCGCCTGGCGATCAGTGCGCGCAACGCCGGGCGCTATGCGACAGCATTAAATGCACTGCGAAAGGCAGAGGAGCAAGGAGTCGCGCCGGTGCAAATTGGTGTTGAAAGAATCCGACTTAAGGTGCTCACAGAGGACACAGAGGGGGCGATAGCCGGCCTGGCGGTCCTCGTCGAGAACGGCTTCACAGCAGTTGCGTTCATCAAGAGTGACCCCATACTGGGATCCATGGCTGGTAACGACCTGTTTGACGAATTGGTCGCTGCGCTGGAAATATCTGCATATCCTTGTGAGCATGATCCGCTATTCTCAGAATTCGATTTCTGGATCGGTGAATGGGAGGTCCACGGAGCTGGAGGACAGTATGCAGGCAGCAACGTTATTTCACGTGAACAGAGAGGCTGTTACCTTAGCGAGAACTGGACCAGCGCGAGCGGCAGTGGTGGCGACAGTATCAATTACGTTGACAAGATTACGGGCGAATGGGTTCAGGTTTGGAACGATGCCAGTGGCAGCCAGATCAACATTCGTGGCGGGATGACAGATGATGGTATGTTGCTGATCGGAACCATTCACTCCGTTTCGAGCAATAAGACACAGCCGTTTCGTGGATTGTGGACGGCCCTGCCGGATGGCAGAGTAAGACAGTATTTTGAATACTCAGACGATAACGGAGTAACGTGGACATCCTGGTTTGAAGGTTTTTACACGAGGAAAACGGATTGAAATACACCTCAATTATCCGCGGGCTACCCGCAGGAAATCCTATTGTGAATATTTTCGTGATCATTGTTGGTGCGCTGGCGATCGGTGCATCCATTGTTCTGGGATTCTTCGCATTTGTTATCGTCGGTAGCATCGTCCTGATAATGGCCTCGATCATCGGACTGCGCGTGTGGTGGTTCAATCGAAAATTGGGCGCTCAGAGCCACACGGGTAACCGTGACAGCGGTGCGTCAGCGGGCCGTATCATCGAGGGTGAATACCAGGTCGTTGCCGACCACCCCGAGGACGAGTAAAGTCGCAATCCATGCGCAATGCCAAGTCAGACATTGATCGGCGCCGGCGTCGCCGTCGCCGCCGGACTCAGGTTGTCGTTATTTATGCGGCGATTGCCATTGGTCTGGCATGGTTCTTTGAATTACAGGCGACAACCACCGTCATTTTTGTTCGCCACGCGGAAAAGGCAACAGCACCGGCCGATGATCCAGGACTATCTGCAGCCGGCAAACAGCGGGCAGCGGAGTTGGCGCGACAACTAGTGGATGCCGACGTGGTCGCCGGTGTGGATGCAATCTATGCTACCCCTTTTCGCCGTACGGAAGAAACGGCGCAGCCTGTCGCAACGGCTTTGGGTTTGCCGATCACGTCTTACGAAGCGGCGAACACAGAGTCAATCATGGATGAGATAGTCAGAACGCATAAGGGTAAGATTATTCTGGTCGTTGGGCACAGCAACACGGTGCCCGAAATGATCGGCAATATGGGAGCCAGCAAGAAAGTGCCTGGTATCGACGAAAACGAATACGACAATCTCTATGTCGTTTCCATTCCATGGTTCGGCAAGACCAAGACCATTCGGTTGCGTTACGGGGTGCCGTACGTTCCGGCGCAGTGATTTTCCGGGACAAGTTGCAGATTGCAACTGACGGTCGGGGAACCTACGACCTAAGCGCCAATGTACAGCAGGTTGTAGCGGCTTCCGGAATCGGAACCGGGATGTGTCATGTCTTCATCCACCACACCAGCGCCTCGCTCATGCTCTGCGAAAATGCTGATCCGGATGTCATGCGTGATCTCGAAACTTTCATGTCGCGGCAGGTCCCCGATGGCGATCCGATGTTTATGCATACGGCCGAGGGGCCCGATGATATGCCAGCACATATACGCAGCATCCTGACCCAGTCTGACCTGAATCTGCCGGTTTCCGACGGACAATGTTCGCTGGGAACCTGGCAAGGAATCTATCTGTGGGAACACAGGCTGGCGCCGCATTCACGGCATGTAACAGTGACAGTTCAGGGGGAATAACAATCAGCCGCTTTTCAGACCAGCGGTTTCTCTGAGTATGATCGCCTTCTCGATGAATTCTGTATGCCGGCCTATGCGAACGTCGGCCAGCATTGCGCTTTTTATCGAACGATCCTGATTAATCAGGAACGTCGCGCGCCGAACGCCGACACCAAACGGCCCGTCCACGTCATACATTTTGATCGCTACTTTCTCAGGATCGCTTAGCAGCACGAATGGCAGTTTGTGCTGTTCGCGAAATCGATTGTGGCTGTCTTCGTCTTGCGGGCTGATACCGGCGACCTGCAGGCCGACCGATTGGATATCGTTATGTATGTCGCGTATCGAACAAGCCTCTTTCGTGCAGCCCGGTGTAAAGTCGGCCGGGTAAAAATACAGGATCAGCGGTCCATTCTGTAATAAATCCGATAATGACATTTCAATTCCTTCGTGACTCGTCAGAATGAATTCCGGGGCCCTTGCGCCAGCTTCTAACATGATTTCTCCTCGAATTTCGTTTATCCAGTCACTTTACGTTATCGTTCAGTCGTGCAAGACGCAATCATTTACATAGATCCTGATGGTCCAATGAATCTGCAGAACCAGATTCGTCAGAAACTGGTGGGTGGCATTATTAACGGCGCATTTCCGCCTGGCATGAAGTTGCCGTCCAGTCGCAAACTCTCGCAACAACTCAAAGTATGAAGACCTTGCTACTGATCCAAAGCCCGTAATTGAAGAATTATTGAGTCATTGCGATCTTTCCTACGAAGAGGCGTGCCTGAATTACTACGAGAACAAAAACGCGTCGACCACAGCCAGCGCCGTACAGGTCAGAGGCCGATTGTTTCAGTCATCGATGGGGAAGTGGCGTAATTACGAAAAACAGCTTGCTCTTGTGGCAAAAATCGTCGATCCATAGATGGCTCCATCATCTTCGATAACCGGTGGCCGGACCGTTGGAGTGACCGCTTTATACCCGGACGCGGCCAATTTCCTTATTGGCAATCCGGATCGGCGGAATCGATAAGGCCATCGCCATCGTTGTCGATGCCGTCGGTACATTTCTTGCGGCCCTTTTCTTTTCCACCCGTGCCGCCGTCATCAGCGTCACCGTCGCTCGATCCAGACGCCGTGCCTCGGTTTTTCACACGTAACACCGCCATTGTAGTGTCGCTGGCCAGATCCGCATCCGTGACAACCAAGGTTGCGACGAAGATGCCGTTGGCCGGATAGGTGTGCAAAGGATTGGCCAAGGATGAGCTGCTGCCATCCCCGAATGTCCAGAAATAGCTGTTAATGCCAACGCCATCGGTCGAAGCCGAGGAATCAAACGAACAGTCCCGTGCGACGCACGCATAGTCAAAACTGGCTACCGGTGGCGCGTTGCCGCCAGTTGCGCCGACCGTAAGTTGCTGGCTGGTCGTGTCCATGCCGCCATCGTTGTCGGAAGCGGTGACCGCGACCGTGAAGGTTCCACCGGTCGCATAGGTGTGAGACGGGTTTTGAACACTGGCGCTATTACCATCTCCGAAATTCCAGTTCCAGGCTGTGATGCTGCCATCCGAATCGGTGCTCGTGTCAGTAAAAGTGACATCGAGGCCAGAAATGCTGGCAGTAAAGTCGGCCGTAGGCGGGTTGTTGCCGCCCAATGCCAATAAATCAGCGATCGCTGCATCGGCCTGAATCAGCCCGTAGCCCGAGTCATGGTCGAAGCCTGCCGTGTTCATATCGATTGCGCTGCCCTGGAGTGCAGTATTGATCTGCTGCGGAGTTGAGCCCGGTCGCGCTTCCAGCATTAACGCGGCAATACCGGCAGCGTGCGGGGCTGCTGCGGATGTGCCGAAGAAATCGTCGATGCCATCACTGCCATGGCTGTCGCTAAAAAAGAACGTTGTATTGACGCCGTCGACCGCCGTTATTTCAGGCTTTGAGCGAACTTCGGGACTTCCCAATTGTGCGCCGTTCGCAGCGAATAGAATCGGCGTACCGCCTCTTGACGAGTATGGTTCGAGCACCGGCGGTGAGATGCCGAACTCCGGGGTATCCAGGAAAAAGGCCGCGCCGACTGCCTGTGCGCCAGCAGCGTTGGCGTGTCCAAACAGGGTCCCGCTATTGGTCTGAAATTCATTGAGTGAATTACCACTGCCGAAAATGACGGTCTTCAACAAGGTTGCCGGTGGAGCCATCGAATCGACATCGTCATAAGTAATGATGATATTGAAGGAGGTACCGTATCCAATGAATTCATAGTTTATGAACTGCAGAACTTCCCATCCCTCGCGCGTCGTGACGTTGTCGTTCGCGCTGATTTCGAAATAGAAGCCACCTGTTTCGTCCAGTAGCACGATATCGTGATCATTTTTCGGACCAGCTCCACCGAACGGCCCATCCCATTGCAGGGCGACGGTCAGTACTCCGCCGATAGGCACGGTTACGCTCTGATACAGATCGACGCCCGGTCCGGGGTCAAAATCATGCATTCTTCCAACGCGTTCGTAAATCGGATCACAGTCCCCGATGGGCAGGAAAAACTCGATACAGAAAATCACGCCACTGTCATCAAAGGCTGCCTCATAACTTTCGTCACCGGCGTTACCCGCCGCCGAGTAATACGCGACGCCGCTGGCTGCGACGGTATCAACGGCTTGTGCGACGATCCCGTCCTGGAACATCGGCTCATTGAGATACAACAGGTCATCCACGATGACATCAGCACCTGCCGCTGCCAGCGCCGTGATTCCGTTGGCATATTCGGCCTTGGTTGCGTAGCCCGTGTGAAATAACAGATCGGCGCCCGGTGCCATGTCATGGATGATCTGCAGCATGGCGCGGCCTTCGTCGATGCAAAAAATAAGCGTACCGCAGTAAATGGATTCACCACCGACAACCTGTACACCCGCTGCCGGCAGATCGCCGCTGACCACGTCTGCCGCAGCGCCACCGAGCGTATCGTAGCTGTCGGACAATACGCCGACTGTTACACCCGTTCCATTGACGCCATAGGTGGACCGCGCCGCAATTGCGCGTAAGGCGATATCCCCCTGACTGGTCACGGACCCGGCATTTGTTATTGGCGCAATTGCAGCGGATATCGAGCGCAGGTTCGGCAATGCTACTGCCCGGTTGATCGCCGAGACCGGAAGCAGGCCCGAGACAGCGTCGCCATAATGCGTGCCATTCAAGAGGCCCAGTTGATTCAAATCATCCAGCAGTGCCACGCCGCTGGAAGATGCTCGCGCGTCAATCAGGACCCTGCCAGCAGAAAAGTGCAGGAAATGATCGCTTGGCTCGAATGCCGCTCTCCGGCCCTGGTTGGCGTGCGCGCGGTATTCGTAAAAAACGCGCACAAGTGGTGTGCTGGCTTTGGACATCTGCGCGGCTTTGTAAAGCCCCACCTGGCCCGGTCGCTGCTGAGCCGGCACGGCACTGTCAGCAGTGGCCACCGTGCCTCCGAAAGTCAACAACATGATGAATAGCGTTTTAATGCTGGTGGCGAGATATTTGTTCATTGTTAGCTCCGCGCATCGCGACTCGGCCAGTATAGACACGGCTGGGAAAAAACATTAAGAACTTGACATAAGGACTTAAAATTATTGGCTATTTGAATATCTGTTTCGATTCAATCAACGCCAATCAGAAATCGGCTCCTGAAAAATCCTGCCGAGTGATCGCTCTATACCCGACAGCGGACACTGGTCTGGTACGATGGTGATCGGTTGGAGTGTGAATCGTAGGAAATTCGATGGATAACGATTTTCAAAAGCCATTTGCTCCGCCCCCCACGATTTTCGGTACAGCATTCTTGGCTGGCTTGGGAATTGATTTCATCTACCCCTCGCCCTCACTGCCGTTGTGGCTTCAACTTGGGTCCGGCGTGGCATTCATCACCGGCGCCGTACTGCTCATTCGCAGTTCGATGCAAAGCATCGACCGGGCAGG
>JADFHE010000055.1 GCA_022567295.1 Pseudomonadota bacterium
TTAAACGTATACTGTACGTCCATACAGTATCCTGATAATGGCCGGAGGGAACCGTGTCCACAGCCATCGCAGTCCTTGAAAATACAGCAGAATCGGCCTGCTCAGACGCCGAGCAACTCGGCGCCGAAATCACCGAACTTTGCAGCTACATCTACGCCGCAGAATACCGACTGTTAACGCTGATTCGTCAGTTCGACAACAATGAATACTGGGCAGGGCAGGGCCTCTGCTCCTGTGCACATTGGCTGAATATCAAATGCGGAATCGGCATGAATGCGGCGAGGGAAAAAGTACGCGTCGCTCATGCCTTGGAGAAACTGCCCGGGATCAGCGAGGGCTTTTCCAGCGGCAAGCTGAGCTATTCGAAAGTTCGGGCGATAACTCGCATTGCTGATGAAACCAATGAAGATTACCTGCTGATGATCGCCGAGCATGGCACGGCACATCACGTCGAAAAGCTGGTGTCGAAATTCCGCACGGCGAAGCGCCTTCAAGACGCCGAGATCGCTAACGAGCAATACAACAAGCGAGAGGTTACACATTATTACGATCACGATGGCTGCCTGGTCATAAAAGCACGGTTGCCGGCCGAACAAGGCGCCTTGATCGTAAAGGCCCTCGAGATGGCAATGGATGTGTCATTTGTAGGAGGCGGCCATGCCGGCGACGTTACCGCGGTCGACGTGCCCTTGGGGCAAACGCCTGAGCAAGATGACGAACACACGCCCATCGCTGCCCGCCGTGCCGATGCTCTCGCCGAGATCGCCGAAACCTACATGAACAATAGTGAATCCTCCGGCTCTACGGCTGATCGCTACCAGGTCATCGTTCATGTCGGGACCGTTCCCGGCCCTTTTGTAGGAGCGCGCCCCGCGCGCGACCCATACCTCGAAGACGGCCCCGGCGTTACCGCGGAAACATCTCGACGAATCGCCTGCGATAGCTCGGTCGTTGCGATAAAAGAAGGCAAAAACGGCGAGCCGCTCTCAATAGGACGCCGATCGCGGACGATTCCACCGGCAATGCGTCGCGCATTACGCGTAAGAGACAAAGGTTGTCGCTTTCCGGGCTGTACTAACACCCGATTTGTCGACGGACACCACATAAAGCACTGGGCGGACGACGGCGAAACGAGTTTGGACAACCTTGTGATGCTGTGCCGGCATCACCACCACCTTGTTCACGAGGGCGGGTTCGCATGCGAAAAGTCCCTCGACGGTGCGATCATCTTCAAGGATCAGCGAGAGCAAGCACTGGAGTCGTCACCAACGATGCCGGGCATTGCTGCGAACGATGATGTTCAGCAATGGATGGACCGCGAATTCTTTGAAGCGGACATCAATAGCGAAACTTGCACAGCGAAGTGGCAGGCAGGGGAACGGATGGATTGGCAAGAAGCGGTGGGGAGTTTGTTTTGCTGACCGCATGCTTTGAGTTCCTTTGTTCTCTAAACAAGACATCATCAAACCAGGATACGTCCGCTTGATCGCCGATCAGTGCATCGGCCGTGCGTGTGCGGCGCCGCGGAAAATCGCATTCATGAAGATAACGTTCAGACCGTCGAGATAGGCGCGAACGGTTGGATCCTGAGTGAAGGCAATTACGAAGCCGCGGTCCAAAGGTTGCACGACGGCAAACGGCTTGTACGCGAGTTGCTTGCGGTTTTCTTCCCAGATGTACCCGCTCGCCAGCAACTGGTCGGCTGATGTGAAGCGGGCAACATTGACACCGGAATCGAGGCGTATCGGTGTGTAAATATCCGTTCTCCGAGCCAGGACGTTCAGCGACGACGCGACTCCCGCTGCTAGCCAGTGCTCCGAACTGACGTCTGCTCTTAGGAGCACGCCGGCGAGGGAATCGGGAAGCGCAGATTCCGGCGCGATCGACTTTTCGTAATCCGACAGGCTTGAAAGGTTCTGGCCCTCGACCGTCGCCTCCAATTCTTCGTCGCTATCGCCACGATTTCCACCCGAATCGCTGCTGCCCTCTTCGTCGTCGTCTTCTTCCTCTACCACCGCGTTTTCGCGGCGGATCGACAGCAAATCAATATTCGCGTCGGCGAGATAACGATTGGCTGAGCCGAGGGCAATCAGTACACCGCCGTTACTAACCCAGTCGCGGAGGTTTTCCGTGCCTGCCTCGCCCAGGACAGTGGCATATCCTTCATCGTTTGCTTCCGGCAAGATCAGGACTTCGAAGTTGCTCAAATCGGCCGTGGCGATGCGCGCGGTGCGGATTGCTGTGACCGGGTAGTCGAATTGCCGCTCAATCACAAACCGGGCTTGTCCGGCGCTGGGAGGGTAGGTCGGGGAATCCCATGCAATCGCAACGTCGGGTCTGTTATGACGGACGACCTTGTTGCTGCCCAGGTTTACTCCATCGGTGACCCAGCTATCATCGACGGCAAAAACGTTCGCGCCACTTTTGGAAGCAATGTCCCGGACCGTTCGGTGCACGCCGGCCGGGTTGTCCGCCACGTCAATGATGAGTGTTCCTGCCGGATAACGTTTGCCCTGCAAAGTAAATGCTGTGTCGCTGCTTTTAACAGCTAGCCCGTCGAGTAACGCGTGTGACAGAAAGCGAATGGCAGTGCCTTCGCCCCAGGGCACAAGGTAGGCGACCTTGGCATCGCTGTCCGGAAGAACTGGTGCGTGGACGAGTTCGGGTCCAGCCGGTGTTGTGCTTACAGTCGCCATTCGATTACAGGGTTCCGCACGCACGTTCATCATTAAAGGTACTGACCAGGCCGTCACGTCGTAGATCTTGCTCTCCAGGCCAATTTCCCGACGCTGTTCCTGCTCGGCGAGGAAGTCGCTGTCCATCGCCACGTTTGCATCCAGGAGTGTACGTACGAGTCGCTTTGCCGGCTGTGCCATATCGATGACGTAACTGCCTGCAGAATAGTCCTTGCCACAGGCTCTGAAGCTGGCATTCGCGACGCCGACCGCAACGCCCTGGCGCACCAACTGCCCTGCCAATTTGTTGGCCCCTGCCTGGTCCGATTGTTGCGGAATGATGTAGACGCGAATATCGTCTGAACGGCCTTCAGCAATTGCCGAGACCTGGTAATCGTAAAAATCCTGCAGAAACTTTTGGCGGTTATTCGCAACGGTTTCAGCCGTGCCGAGCGAGGTCACGAAATGATTGCGTACGGCCTCTGCGTAGCGGAGTTCATTGCCGTCGTACTGGCGCAGTGTCAGTCCGTCAACGCCTGCTTGTTCGTAGGTCATTGCGATACTGCCAAAATACTGAGGCCAGGAGGATCCATAGCCGGAGTAAAAATTATCGTAGATATCACGTGCGAAATAGTCGATCCCAAATTGATCGAACCAGGCTGCATTCGTCTTGCCGAATAGCTCCTCATTCCTGGCCTGTGTGGCGGTGACGTGCGGGTTGATCGGATCCGCACCAGGCGCGAAGTAATAGGTCCTGTCACCGCCCATTTCGTGCAGGTCAACGTAGACGACCGGATACCATTCCTGCAGAGCGGTAACCCTGCCGAGCGATTCGGGTTGGTTCATGGCGAACCAGTCGCGATTCATGTCGAACAGGTAGTGGTTGAAGCGCCCTGACGGCCACGGTTGTTCGTGCTCGGCGGAGAGCCGGTCCGAATCCGGCGATAGTCCTTCGGCCATTTCAAAAGCGTGAATGAATCGATCACGCCCGTCCGGGTTTTGCATGGGGTCGATGATGACGACGGACTCGCGCAGAATATCGCCGATGCGACTGTCACCGCGTGAGGCCAGCAGGTGATAGGCGGTTAGCATCGAGGCATCGGTCGATGAGATTTCATCGCCGTGCACGCCGTAGCTGAGCCACGTCACGGCCGGCCCGGATTGAATAATGCGATCGGCATCGCTGCGACTGGTATCCGCCGCGTTTCGCAGGCTTTGCATGTCCCGTTTGATGTCATCAATGCGAGCCATATTTTCCGGCGACGAGATGACGACATAGACCAGCTCACGACCTTCCCAACTGCTCGCGTAGCGGTGCACGGAAACCCGGTCGGGTTGCGAGGATGCCAGGGCCTCGAAGTAGCGCAGGGCATCGGCGTGCCAGGTGATGCGCTCGCCGGGCGCGTAGCCAAGTACCGATTTTACCGTCGGAATGGCAGGGTCGTAGTCCGCGTTCGGCCAATACTCGAAATCTTGCTGCGCGTGTGCACCCAAAGGGCATAAAGCAGTCACCGCCAGCAGCGCTGCAGCAAAGCTGAGAAGCAATCGCATCGGAGTTTCTCCAGATCGTTTTTATTCTGCAGCTACTTTACACTTTCGCGGGGGCGTGTTGTAGGAGCGGTCCCTGACCGCGACAGCTATCTTGAAGATGGCGGCACCTTAAGCAAAATAAGGTGGCTCGTTGCCCGCAATCCACTTGATATTGCAGCCGACGCTCGGCGCCTGGTCATCTGGCACCGGCTCGCCAGCCAGTACCGCATCAATTGCGCCTCGCAGATCCCTGCCATCGACGGCTACCGTGTTGCCGGGCCGGCTGCTATCAAGCTGACCCCTGTAAACCAGGCTGCGGTCCGCGTCGAACACGTAGAAATCAGGGGTACAAGCCGCCTGGTAGGCCTTTGCGACGCTCTGTTCGACGTCCAGTAAATAGGGAAATGTATAACCGCGCAGAGCCGCCTCTTCCTTCATTTTCTCGGGCCCGTCGGCCGGATAATTTTCGACGTCGTTACTGTTGATCGCAAACACGGACACGTTCTTCGCCTGATAATCGTCACCAAGCCGAGCAAGCTCGTCGGCCACATGCTTGACGAATGGGCAATGATTGCAGATGAACATCACGACGGATGCCCGACTTCCAGTGGCATCGTCGAGCGAGTGCATTACGCCACTGGCGTCAGGCAGGCTGAATGCCGGCGCCGGCGTACCCAGTGGTAGCATTTGAGACGATCTCTGCCATGACGTTTTTCACTCCATTTATGTGCTGTGAGGTCGCGCGAAAAGTAACACGCCACCAGACCAGCCGCGCATCCTTTTATTCAAAGCCGTGCGGCAGCTGATTGTTACGGGCGATGGTGAGCGGCTGTCGATGGACTTTCCCGCCCGGGCGCCAACGCCGGTACCTGCTTCGGAGGCGCTCAGTGATGCATTTTATTCCTCAGCAGGTAACGCCTCGCCAGGAGCAGGAGTCGCATCTTCCACCAGCTCCTCGATCATCGCCTCCATGTCCGACAATACGTCCTCATCACTTAACTCTGCATCCGGAACTTCTCTATTGGTAGTCTGCGGCCACCTCTTTTTGACTTTGATGAGTTCATCCGGAGTCGGGTAATCTTTCAAGACACTTCCGAATAATTTCGCCATTGTTTTCAAAGGGTTCTTTTCAATTTTCTTGGCAGACAGGCCAATCTGAGCACCGGTAAAAAAAGCCTCCAGATCGCCGTTGTCGCCGGCGATAATTCCAACGCTCATTTCCGCTTTACCGCTAGTACCCAAAGAAAACACACTCGCTGCACCCGAGGTAACTTCGGCCTGAATTCTAGCCACAACAATCGCATCGACGCCCAGCCGGGCTGCGAGGATTCGCGCTTCGTCGCCCATCTTGAAGCGTCGTTTGCGAATATCTTGAAGTTGCCTCTTGAAGGGGAGGGTGATTTTCTGAAGAAAATCTTCGTCGTAGCGCTTATTCACGTCGCGCACCATCACTTGCAAGTCCGGGTCGGCATTGACTTCGTCGACAGTTAGAATTCGAATCTCATAACCGAGCTTGCTGAAAATATCTTTGCATGCCGCTAAAACGGCGTCTTCGATAACGCCTCCTTGCTCGATCAGTTGATGCGAACTGAATCCAGCATCTTTCGAAACTGCGGCGCGCGGCGGAATCATTACCATTGATACCGGCCTGTATTCGGCACGTGCGAACTCCGGCGTCATGATTTCTTGCCCGATATATATGGCGCTGGCGGTTACACTCACCGATAACAAAAACAATCCTGTTAAAACAGCAAAAAGTCGTTTGTTTCGAATTGAAGTAATCATCTCATTCTCCACTCTCAGATTTGAGTATCTGGGCGATTTGACGTAGGTCATCCATAACAATGCTCTTGTCGGGGGCATCAGGACGAAGTCTTATATAGGCTACTAATTCGCGGGCAGATTCACGGTACATTTCCCGTCGCAAGTAAATCTCGCCAAGGCCGGCGTGTGCCTCGACCGCCGCTTTGTCCAGCTCCAGTGCGACCCGATAGGATTTTTCCGCCTCGGCATAATTATGTTCGATATTGGCTTTTGCTTGCGGCGACATTTCTGCCTGAGCGCGCAACTCTTCGCGAGTCAGTTTGGAACGAAGTTTGACTCGCGCTTTTTTTTCTTTTTTAGTCAATTGCACCTCAACCGAATATTCGGAGGTCGCACCCAATGCGATGTAGGAATGCCCTTGAGCGACCCATCCTGCGGCGTACTCCGGATCTTCTTCGATTAGATTCTTCGCCAGTTCCAAAGCGGTCTTTGGGTAATCGCTGAGAATGTAGTCGCGCACAGTTTCGAGCGCCAACGGGCGGACGCGATTACGGAAATCATCAGAACCGAGGCTAAGACCAGCCAGCCTCTCTTCGGCAGTTTCAGCTGCCAGCGCCGCCGTATATTGACCACGCAATATCAAGTCCGGATGTGTGCTCCATTTGCCACCCATGCGCGGATTCAGGCCTTCAAAATCCTCGCCGAGTATCTCAAACAGCGCTGGCATCTCTCTTACGTCGTAGCCGGCATCGAGCATGAGGGCGTAACCCTTAACGTCGGCCTCCTGCTCAAGATCGCGGCTGTACCCAAATACAGAAGTGGCAAGGCCATAGTTCATCAAGTAACCGCCGACTTCACCCCAGCCGCCCGCCAAAGCTCCCAAGATGCCAATAAGGTTTCCGAGAACAGCCTTTTTCTTGTACGAACGGTAGGCCAGAATGCCGTGGTGGCCAGCAACGTGATTGATTTCGTGAGCCAGCAAGAACGCGAGTTGTGCTTCATTTTCGAGCCGACAGATTAGCCCTGTGTGAACGTAGATCTGGCCGTCCGGCAGGGCGAACGCATTAGGTGATGGATCACGTATCAGGTAGAAGCGATATTCTTGGTAAGAGTCGGTGGTTTCGGGTACGAGGCGGTTGCCAATCTCCTGCAGCCACTCATCAAGTTCACGGTCGTTTTGCCGCAGGCCACGACGCTGAAATTGGTCGTGCATCTCCCCCGATGTTTCGATCGCACGATACTCCGCTTTTGTAAGATTCACGGATCCATAGATCCCCTTATCCTTGTGTTGCGTTTCCGCCGCGACGGTGGGGACGGCCAGGTTGGATAGCAGCAACGCGGTGGCAAGCAACAGTGTCAATATCGGTTTGTTATTCATAATATTCCACGCAACGCTATAGGTTAGAAAGTGGCTCAGTGCCGCGATCTAATAATAGACTGCCCGATTGCTGTCTGGGCTGATGTTTGCCTGATGAATCGCTGATGATGTTACCTGACGTCGGGTCGCGCACTCTTGATCATGTCATACGCAGAATTGAGTTCTCGCGAGCGCTCTTCGGCAACCGGGCGCATGCTGTCCGGCAGTCCTCGCGCCGCCAGCTTGTCAGGATGACTCTGGCTGATAAGCTTGCGGTAGGCGCGCTTGATTTCGGCCGGCGTCGATGCCGCTGTGATGCCGAGCGCCGCATAGGCATCATGAAGTCGGTCTCTCTGTGGCTGGCCACCTGTGGCCGACGGCCCGCCCATAGCGGCACGCAGCAGAGCCTCGAGTTGCGAGACGTCTGCCTCCGTCAAGCCCAGCCGCTGCGCGATACGTACCAGCATCGCGTGTTCAGCAGGATCGATCCGCCCGTCTGCGACTACCGCCATGCATTGCAGCTGCAGGAATAACTGCAACAGTGGCCCACGGCCGCGACTTAACTGTGCGAACTGATCGACCGCGGCATCGAGGTCAAAATCGGCTTGTTTGCCGCGGTTGAAGGCGGCTTTTGCCTGCTCGCGCGACTCGCCCTGCAGCTTGAGCATGCCGAAAATCTGCTCGACGGCATCGATCTCATCACGCGTTACGACGTTGTCTGCCTTGCACAGCGCCCCCATGATGGAGAACATCGAGTCGAGCAATTGTGCAACTTGCAGGCTGCCGACGACGAACTGCCGCAGAGCGAAACTGGCGGCATAGCCTAAGAGTCCGCCGATAACGAGGCCGGCAAAGCCGCCGAAGAGTGCGCCGAGCAGGGCGCCGAAAGGCGAGCGACCGCGATTATTCGTTGGCAGCGGTTCGGAAGACGAACCGGTATTTCGTCAGCCCGCGATGCGTTGGATTGAGCACTGGACCGCTACCAGGGAAGTGCCGTGGGACCTGAAGGCCGTCACTCTGGAAACACATACACATTTCTCCGCGCCGCCCGCATCCTTTAGACAGGGCATGAAATGGTTGTTTCCTGGTCCAGTAAATCCTGAACTTCCTTAGGGGCTTCTCGGCCACAGGCTGGAAAATCGATTTTAGTTTTGTATCACCAGACGTCTGGGCGCGACTGGATCCTGGAGATGACGGATTTTACCTTTATCGCCATATCGTAAATCCGAACGTGCCGACGTTGTTTTTTGTCGGCCGGGCAGCCACGATCACATGTATTTTGACGTACAGCCTTCAGGCCTGTTGGCTCGCCAATGTCTTAAACGGAAAAGTGCGCTTACCCTCCGTCGAAGACATGCGCCAAAACATTGAAAGAGTGAAGGCCTGGAAGCAGTCCTGGATGCCGTTCAGTTCTGCCCGAAGCGCACGATTACTGGCTCACGCCCAGCATTATCACGATGAGCCCGTCAAAGACTTAGGGAAGAGTCCGTTACGCAAAACCGGATTCTTTGCGCCACTCAAGGAATTGATTTTCGCGTACGAACCCAAGGACTATGCTTCTATCGTATCCGGAGATGAGGATCGTCGATAAGCAGGTTTCCTATGTAGGAGGCCGCCATGCGGCCGACACTGACCAGGATACAGATCGATTCGTTTAGAATATTCGAATAACAACAAGTTAATCCGGGAGTTCACATGAGAATCTTACTATTGGCCTTGCTTGCAGCGGGGCAATGTTCACTGGCGGCCGACGACAGAGTGCTGGGTTTTGATGAAGCGGCCAGCAACGCACAGCGCAATATCGAGTCTCGCCTTGACGCAAGCATCGACAAGAATGAGATGGATCAGTGGCTGCGCCGGATGTCCGCGAAGCCTCATCACGCCGGCTCAGCAGCCGGCAAAGAGAATGCCGAGTTCATTGCCAGCCTTTTTGAGTCCTGGGGCTACGACGTCGAGATCGCCGAATACGAGATCCTGTTGCCAACACCGAAGGTCAGGGAGGTCGAGCTGGTTGCGCCGACGCAGTTCTCCGCGTCGCTGACTGAAGACTCGCTTGCGGAAGACCCAAGCACCTCTGTTCGTGAAGAACTCTTGCCACCCTATAACGCTTTTTCCATCGATGGCGAGGTCGAGGGTGAACTGGTATTCGTGAACTACGGCAGACTGGAAGACTACGAGATTCTCGATCGTTACGGCATTAGTGTCGAAGGCAAGATCGCGATCGCCAAGTATGGGATGTCGTGGCGAGGTATCAAACCAAAACTGGCGGGCGAGAAGGGCGCCATCGGAACTATTCTCTACTCGGATCCTGCCGACGATGGCTACGGTGCCGGCGACCCCTATCCAAAAGGAGCATTCAAACACGAGTCCGGTATTCAAAGAGGCTCGGTCATGGACATGCCGACCTACCCGGGTGACGTGTTGACGCCGGGCCGCGGTGCCACACGCAACGCAAAACGCCTGAAGCAGGAAGACGCCATTACGATAACCAGGATTCCTGTGCTGCCGATTTCACACAAGGATGCATTGCCGTTGCTGAGCGCGATGGACGGAGAGGTCGTGCCGCCTGACTGGCGTGGCGCGCTGCCGATCACGTATCACTTTGGTCCCGGTCCCGCCAGGGTCCGGATGAAAGCCGAATTCAACTGGAATATGGTGACAGCCTACAACGTCATTGCGCGTCTCGAAGGCAGCGAGTACCCGGATGAATGGGTTATTCGCGGCAATCATCACGATGGCTGGAATCACGGTGCGGCTGATCCTTTGTCCGGCCTGATTACAATGCTCGCAGAAGCAAAAGCCGTTGCTGCGCTGGCCAACGCCGGCGAGCGGCCCAAGAGAACGGTCATCTATGCCGCCTGGGACGCCGAGGAACCCGGGCTTATCGGTTCCACTGAATGGGCCGAGCATCATGCGAAGGAGCTGAAGAAACACGCGGTCGCTTACCTGAATACCGACGGTACCAGCCGCGGCTTTATCGGTATTGGCGGTAGTCATGTGCTGGAACGGTTCTTCAATCAAATCATCGAAGAGGTAAAAGACCCGCGCTCGGAAATCTCGCTGAAACAACGACTGCAAGCCAGTTTGAAGATCAACGCCGAATCCGATCAAGAGAAGAAAGATGCCGCCGAGCGCGCTGACATTCGGCTGGATCCGATGGGATCGGGCTCAGACTACACGCCGTTTCTGCAACATCTGGGCATTGCATCGGCCAAACTCGGGTTCGGCGGCGAAGCGGCGGGTGGCAGCTATCACACGCTATACGACACCTACGAGCATTTCACCACCTGGAATGATCCCGGACTGGTCTACGGCGAAACACTGCCGAAAGTCACCGGACGCGCAACCTTGCGTCTCGCCAATGCGCAACGATTGCCGTTCGAATTCTTAGGTCTTGCGGACAACATCGCACTGTACGTTTCTGAGCTGGAAGAACTGGCGGACACGATGCGAGAGGCAACGGCGAAGACCAACGAGCTCATAGACAGTGGGGCCTGGGCCGCCGCTCTGGACCCCAATAAATCACTGGGTGCGCCGGCGCGGCATGAGCCTGTGCCACACTTCGGTTTCGCGCCATTGAAGAACGCGCTTGAGCGATTGCAAACGGCGGCGACGGCGTACGATGCTGCGGCGAAAACCAGTACGGTCACATCGGAAGAAATCAATAATCTTCTTTACACCAGTGAACGACTGTTAACCCGCGACGAAGGACTGGATGGACGGCCCTGGTACAAACACCATATCTACGCGCCCGGTTTCTACACAGGCTACGGCGTCAAGACGATACCCGGGGTACGCGAGGCCATTGAGCAGCGTGAATATGAAAAGGTCGAGCCGCAGATCGAGATCGCCGCAGGTGTTTTGAACAATATGGCAGAACGTATCGAACAGGTGACCAGCCTTATCGACTAAGCTTCAGACTCGTAATAAGGCACTGGGCAGACGGCAGCGAAACCGGTGCAGCAAGGTGGCATGTGGGAGAACGAATGGACTGGCACGCGGCGGTGGGGAGTTTGTTTAACCGACATAGCTGCTTTGCGTGAGGCCGATAACATGTATAAATTAATGAAATATCTTGACATGAGATAGCCATCATGTATAGTTTTTCTAATAATATATACATATCGGACCCGAAAATGATCAAACAGCTAACGACGCTGCCGAATGCCGAGCATCTGGAAACCCGCGCAGTCTTGAAACAACTGGTCGCCGCGCATCGCTATCTGGCCGAACTAAAGGGTGTCGCAGCGACCATTCCGAATCCGGAAATCCTGATTAGCGCCTTGTCGCTACAGGAGGCGAAAGACAGTTCGGAAATCGAAAACATATTCACAACCCAGGACGAGCTGTTCCAGGCCGATATTTTTTCCGACTCATCCAGAAACGCCGCAGCAAAGGAGGTTCGACGCTATGCCGCCGCACTCAGGTCCGGATTTGAGAAAATGCGTGGTGACCAACTTATCACCGTCAACCGTATCGTCGAATTTCATCAGACATTAATGGGCAACGATGCCGGTATCCGAAAACTGCCCGGCACGGTCATCAAGAATCTGGCAACTGGCGAGACAGTCTTCACGCCCCCACAGGACCCTTCTGAAATCCAGTCGTTGCTGACCGACCTGGAGCGGTTTATGAACGACGATACGGTGTGCGCGGCAGACCCGCTGGTTGCCATGGCCATTGCGCACCACCAGTTTGAGAGCATTCACCCGTTTTATGATGGCAACGGAAGGGCCGGGCGGATACTCAACAGTCTTTACCTCGTCGCTAAAGGCTTGTTGGATCAACCCGTGCTCTATCTCAGCGGCTATATCATCGATACAAAAGCCGATTACTACAACCTCCTGCAATGCACCCGAGACACAAACAACTGGGAACCGTGGTTGCTGTATTTGATCAAGGGTGTTGAGGAAACCTCAAAGCTTACGATAGAGCTCATAGAGGCGATCAGAAATCTCATGAACAGTTATGAAGAAAGGATTAAGAAAGACCTGCCGAAGATTTATAGCCACGAGCTCCTCAATAACCTGTTTCGCCACCCCTATACCAAGATCGAAGCTGTTCAGAACGACCTCGGTGTTTCCCGGCTGACGGCCAGTAAGTATCTTTCGGCGTTAACAGAAAAAGGCTTCGTCGAGAAACATCGGTTTGGAAAATACAATTACTACGTGAACGGACCATTAATCCGGATATTCGAGTAAAAAGTCGCGAAGCGAATATTGGTCTGTACTAGCAACGAGGGCAGATCGATCGACAAGACAGCGGAGAAATCGTAGCTTGCTATGCTAGGCGCAATCGTTGGTGACATCGTCGGCTCGGTGTATGAGTTTGATAACCACAAGAGCAAGGACTTTCCTTTGTTTCGGGAGGACTCCAAGTTCACTGACGACACTATCCTTACTATTGCGACCGCCGATGCGTTGATGCACTACGACTGGGATTTCGCTGCCAAGTATCGCGAATACGGCAAGAAGTACCCGTCAAGCTATGGCAATCGTTTCCAGGACTGGATCGATGAAGTCATCACCGGCCCCTACGACAGCTTCGGCAATGGCTCGGCTATGCGTGTGAGCCCCGTCGCCTGGTTCGAAGACCACGAACACCGTGTCATGGAGCTTGCCAAACGATCCGCAGAAGTAACGCACAATCATCCGGAGGGTATCAAGGGCGCACAGGCGACGGCGATGGCCATTCTGTGGGCAAGGTCAGGGGTGCCACGTAACCGCATCCGGCGTGATATTGAAGCGCAGTTCGAATACGACCTTTCAATATCGGTTGACGAACTCAGAGAGACCTACCAGTACAACGAAACCTGTCAGCGGACGGTTCCCGAAGCGATTCGGTGTTTTCTTGAGGCGGATGATTTTGAGGATGCGATTCGTAATGCGATCAGCATTGGTGGGGACTCGGATACGTTGGCGGCGATTACGGGGAGTATTGCGGAGGCGAAGTGGGGTGTGCCGGCGGAGATTCGGAGGGAGGCGTTGGGGAGATTGGACCGCGACCTCCTTGCCACTCATAACAGGTTTCTTTCCCAGGGAGTGAAGCGAGTATGTTTCTGAGGCAGGATAGTCTTTCTGTTTTGAAAGTGGTGCTGGTGATCGGTGGACTATATACGGCCATAAACATTTATGAAGCGAGGCAAAACCAACAAGATCTAGTCAAACGATGTGTCCAACAGATGGTCTATGAGGCGGCGAAACACGACGGATATTGGGTCGAAACCGATGGTCTCAGTACTCGACGGACCAACGGTCGATTTGTGGTCATGGCTAGCGCAAGCAAGCCAATAAATTGGGAGGACCTGAACGCGG
>JADFHE010000005.1 GCA_022567295.1 Pseudomonadota bacterium
TCATCGGGGACCGTACTCGAGTGGCGGGATCTGCACCTCGATGGTCCTGTCGTGGACAAGCATTCAACGGGCGGTGTCGGTGACAAGGTCAGTTTCATGCTGGCGCCAATCGCAGCTGCTTGTGGCTGCTACGTGCCGATGATTTCGGGCCGCGGACTCGGCCATACGGGTGGCACCACCGACAAAGCAGAAGCGATTCCGGGCTATAACACGGCTCCTGATTTCGCGACATTCCGGCAGGTCGTGAAGGACATCGGCTGTGCAATCATCGGACAGACAGCAGACCTCGCGCCCGCTGACAGGCGTTTCTACGCCATTCGCGATATCACAGCGACGGTCGAGTCTGTACCCCTGATCACAGCGTCGATCCTGTCGAAGAAAATTGCGGCGGGCCTCGATACGCTGGTCATGGACATCAAGGTAGGCACAGGTGCCTTCATGAAAACGCCGGACCGTGCGCGCAAGCTGGCAGAAAGCATCATTGCGACCGCGGCCAAGGCGGACCTGAAGACACATGTCGTGGTGACCGACATGAACGAAGCTCTCGGTCGCACGGCAGGCAATGCCCTGGAGATCGCCGAGGTGATTCGCTATCTTCGAGACGAACAGCGAGAGCCGCGGCTCGACGCGGTCGTGCTTGGGCTGTGTGCCGAGATGCTCATTGCCACGGGATTGGAGCCCGATCGCGCCGCGGCGAAAAAACGCTGTGACGATGCCGTAACCAGCGGTCGTGCGCTGGAAATATTTGGCAAGATGGTCGCGGCGCTTGGCGGCCCAGGCGACTTCATTGAGAACAGCTCAAAATACCTTGTGGCGGCGCCAGTCGTGCGACCCGTTTACGGGGCAGGGTACCTGACGAATGTAAATGTTCGCGAGTTCGGCCACGCGATCATCGAGTTGGGCGGTGGCCGCCACAGCGTTGGCGAGGTGCTCGACTTGTCCGTAGGTTTCAGCGACATCGCGTCGATTGGCACGCTGCTGGATGACCACACGCCATTGGCGGTTGTGCATGCGGCGTCCGAGGCGGATGCAGAGCAGGCCGAGGCCCTGCTTCTGGCGGCGTGCACGACCGGTGCTGACGTGCCGGAGACAGCGCCCGTCATCAGCGAGATTCTCACAGGCAAGTCTTGAACAATACGGTATCCTTGGGATCCGCAGGAACAACAAGAACAACATAGATGGGGGACCAGCATGGGCAATTACATCGGAATTCTCGGCATCATCGTAATTCTCGGAATTGCGGTTTTGTTCTCAAGTAATCGCAAAGCAATCAATCTTCGTATAGTCGGTGCAGCGTTTGCTCTACAAGCGGCGATTGCGGCATTCGTTATCTATTCTGATGCGGGCCGCGCTGTTATACGGGGCATCAGCACCGGCGTACTCGCAGTTATCGGTTTCTCGCAGGCCGGTATCGACATGGTGTTTGGTCCGTTGGCCAATACAGAGATCATCGGTTTCAGTTTCGCAATTAACGTGCTGCCAATCATCATCTTCTTTGCGGCATTGATGTCCGTGATGTATCACCTGCGAATTATGGAATACCTGGTCAAAGGCGTGGGCGGTGCGCTGCACAAGATCATTGGTACCGGGGCAATCGAATCGATGAATGCAGCGGCTAACATCTTTGTTGGCCAGACCGAGGCACCCCTGGTCGTCAAACCGTATCTCAGAAACCTGACGGAGCCGCAGTTTTTTGCCGTGATGGTCTCCGGCCTGGCGTCGATAGCGGGCACGGTTCTTGCGGGTTACGTCCTCATGGGCGCCGAACTCAAGTACCTTCTCGCAGCAGCGTTCATGGCGGCGCCGGGTGGCTTGCTCATGGCGAAAATCCTGATGCCCGACGATGAGGTTGTTCGGTCCGGTGAGCACGAGAAGCTTACGATGGAGCGCAGCCAACATGGAAATGTAATTCTTGCCGCGGCTTCGGGAACTACCGATGGTCTGCGCCTTGCCGTCAACATCGGCGCCATGCTCGTGGCATTCGTTGCCCTGATCGCGCTGTTCAATGGTCTTGTCGGTTGGGTGTTCAGCCTGTTCGGCGTCGATGGTGTAACCATGCAGTCGATACTCGGCAAGGTGTTTCAGCCGCTGATGTATGTGCTAAGCGTGCCGTGGGCCGAGGCCGAAGCAGCCGGTGCCCTGTTCGGTGAGAAGATCATACTCAATGAGTTCGTCGCCTTCTCGCACCTCAACGATTACCTCGCCGGCATGAGTCCGAGGACGATTGCAATCACTACGTTTTCGCTGTGCGGATTCGCAAATCTTTCATCCATCGCGATTCTACTCGGCGGTCTGGGAGTACTCGTACCCGAGAAAAAGGAATTGATCGGGCGATTTGGCATGAAGTGTGTGCTGGCGGCGTCACTATCAAACCTGATGAGCGCTGCACTTGCGGGACTGATGCTGACGTTCTGATTCCATGGCTCCACGCCCGATCATTATCGACTGCGATCCCGGGCAGGATGACGCTGTCGCACTGTTTCTCGCGATGTCGTCGCCTGAGGACGTCGGGATACTTGGCATTACGACCGTTGCCGGAAATGTTCCGCTAGAACTAACGCAGCGTAACGCGCGCATGATGTGCGATATCGCGGGCCGGCCGGAAATACCCGTCTTCGCCGGTTGCGAAAAGCCCATGGTTCGCGATGCGATCACTGCGGAGTATATACACGGCGACACGGGCATCGACGGTATGGATGTTTTCGAGCCGCAGACGCCTTTGCAGGAACGGCACGCCGTCGACTTCATCGTTGCAACCCTGCTCGCTACAGAAAATGTGACGCTGATTCCGACCGGTCCGTTAAGCAATATTGGTACGGCGATTGACCGACATCCGGAAATTCTCAAGAACGTAAGCGAAATCGTCATCATGGGTGGTGCGATGCGTGAGGGCGGCAACCGTTCACCGTCGGCAGAGTTCAATATTCTGGCCGATCCCCATGCGGCGAACATCGTGCTTAATTGCGGTCGTCCCATAACGCTGATGGGGCTCGATATCACGCACCAGGTATTGTCCACTCGCGACCGGGTGGCCCGCATTCGCGAGCTAGACAATCCGGTAGCGGCTGCGACGGCGGGAATGCTGAGCTTCTTTCACCGTTACGACACGAAGAAATATGGGTCGCAAGGTACGCCACTGCACGATCCATGCACAGTCGCATACCTGTTGAAGCCGGAGTTTTTCAAGACCAAGGCGTGCAATGTCACTGTCGAGACGGAATCTGAATTGACGATGGGGCATACGGCCGTGGATTTTTGGCATGTTACTGACAGACCGCACAACGTCAGCTGGGCATACGAAGTTGATGCGGAGGGGTTCTATGAACTACTGACAGAGAGACTTGGAAGATTTCCCTTGTCGTAGGAGCACCCAAAGGGCATAAAGGCGCCCTGCGCCCGACCTTCGCGCGCAGGGCGCGCTCCTACAGGTCGAGGTGGAACCCGGCCGGCAGCAGTTCAGCGATCGAGTAGCGTTGCCAGTCCTTGCTGTCGTCCATCGCGATGATAACCGTGTTCTCGTCAGCGAACTCCTGAATACGCTGCCGGCAGCCGCCACAGGGAGTGCAAGGCCCGGGATCGCCTGAACCACCGACAACGGCAATTCTGTCGATGCGCTTGCCGCCCTCCAGCACCATGGCCGCAATAGCTGCCGCTTCCGCACAATTGCCGAGCGGGTACGCGGCGTTTTCGACGTTGCAGCCGACATACAGATGTCCATTGTCATCAATAATCGCGGCGCCGACGGCGAAACCTGAATAATGACAGTAGGCATTATCACGCGCATCCTTGGCGGCGTTGATGAGATCTTGGTCGGAAATCGTCATGGCTCAGCCGGTTTTGCGCATAGGGTTATTCGGGTGTCCGGTCCACTGCAGTTTTTCATCAGTGATTGGCTCACCGGTTCTGGGGTCAGTTCCCGTCGTTAGCTGCTGCATGGAGATGCAACCGTCGACAGGACATACGCTCACGCACAAATTGCAGCCGACACATTCCTCATCAATCACCTCAAATCGACGTTCGCCGTCGACCATATTTGTAATCGCCTGGTGTGCTGTGTCTTCGCAGGCAATGTGGCAGCGACCGCACTTGATACAGAGATCCTGATCAATGACCGCTTTCTCGATGTAGTTCAGATTAAGGTGTTGCCAGTCAGTCACGCTCGGCACGGCCTTGCCGACAAGCTGGTCCAACGTCATCTGTTTCTGATCGAGAAACGTGCTCAGCCCGTCGACGAGGTCGTCAATAATTTTGAATCCATAGACCATCGCCGCCGTGCAGACCTGCACGTTGCGAGCACCAAGCGCGAAAAAATCGACGGCATCGCGCCAATTGGTAATTCCGCCGATTCCGGAGATCGGCAGCGCCCGGGTGGCATCGCTCCGCGCGATTTCCGCGACCATGTTCAATGCGATGGGCTTGACGGCTTCGCCGCAGTATCCGCCGTGTGTTCCCATGCCATCGGTCGTCGGATACATCGTCAGCGAATCGTAGTCGACGCGCATGATCGAATTGATCGTATTGATCAGCGACACGGCGTCGGCACCGCCATCCTGAGCGGCTTTGGCAGGTGGCAGGATATCCGCGATATTCGGCGTCAACTTGACTATCACGGGTACGGATGCCGCTTGTTTTGCCCACTCCGTCGCCATCTGGATGTACTCAGGGACCTGGCCAACGGCAGCGCCCATGCCGCGTTCGGACATGCCATGCGGGCACCCGAAGTTCAGCTCGAAACCGTCGACGCCGGTATCTTCGATCATTGGTACATACTTGGCCCAGCTTGCTTCATCCATCGGCAACATGATGGATGCCACGAGCGCCCGATCAGGCCAGTCTTTCTTTATCTGCCGTAATTCGTCGAGATTGGTCTGCAACGGCCGGTCGGTGATCAACTCAATGTTGTTGAAGCCGATAACCCGGCGGTCATTGCTAAATAGGGTGCTATAACGCGGTCCGCTGACGTTAACGATATGCGGGTCTTCGCCGAGCGTCTTCCAGATGGCGCCGCCCCAGCCGGCTTCGAATGCGCGATTGACGTTGTATGCCTTATCCGTCGGCGGCGCTGACGCCAGCCAGAACGGGTTGGGGGAGGAGATGCCGAGAAATTCTGTCTTGAGATCAGCCATGATCATGCCTTCCTCAGGTGTCGGTCAATGTCGATTGCAGCGATCTTTCCGTGCTGTACTGCACTCACAGTCAAATCGTCGCCGCCGACAACGCAATCGCCACCGGCCCAGACCTTGTCCATTGATGTTTTCTGATTTTCGTCAACGACGAATCGTCCGGACTCAAGCGCAATTGAAATCAGCCCGTCGCCATTCATGTTCTGACCAATTGCCTTGAACACAATGTCGGCTTCCAGGTGCAACCTGTCGTCGCTGGATTCGACCCGAAACTCGACACCCGTAACGTGATCGCCGCCAATGATTCGCTCGGGGCTGGCCCAATGGTGAATCGCTACACCGCTGGTTCGTGCCAGCGTTTGTTCGAACACGCTTGCACTCATCTGTTCCGGTCCACGGCGGTAGACCAGGTGCACCTGCTCTGCACCGAGCCGTTTGCTTTGGACCGCAACATCGATCGCCGTCATACCGCCGCCGATAACAACAACATTGCGGCCGACGGGCAATTTGCTCTTGTCTTCAGCCTGACGCAGGTCGGCGATGTACTCGATCGCATTAAGCACGCCAGTCATATCTTCGCCCTCGATCCCGAGGCTGTTTGAGAGCGCCAGGCCAACGCCCAGAAATACCGCGTCGTACTCCTCGCATAGATCGGATAGTTCAGCAGCCGAAGCCAATGGCGAATTATTTCGCAATTCAATGCCACCGATGGAAAGAATGTAGTCGACTTCGGTTTGTGCAAAGTCGTTGATCGTCTTGTAAGCAGCGATCCCGTATTCGTTCAGGCCGCCCGGCTTGCTGTCGCGATTGAAGACAACGACGTCATGGCCCAGAACTGCAAGGCGGTGTGCGCACGACAGTCCTGCGGGCCCGCCACCGACGACAGCCACCTTCTTGCCCGTAGAGGCTGCCCGCTCGAACAGCTGATTGTTCTGCTCGAATATCGGGTCGGTCGCATAGCGCTGCAACAGACCGATTTCCACCGGCTTATCCTCGTGTAGATTGCGCACGCAAGCCTCTTCACACAGTACTTCCGTCGGGCAAACGCGGGCGCACATGCCACCCATGATGTTTTCACTGAGTATGGTATGTGCCGAGCCCTGGATGTTATCGCTACGGATTTTTTGAATGAAGCCGGGAATATCGATGCCGGTCGGGCAGGCTGTAATGCAGGGTGCGTCATAACAAAAGTAGCAGCGATCAGCCTCGATCAATGCCTCCGGGCGCGATAACGGCGGATGTAAGTCACTGAAATTACGATCGATTTCGGACTTACCGAGTCGACTGGAACGGATATCAGGAGAGGGCTTCTGTGTCGCCATTTATTTAGCCTGCGCCTAGCGTTTGACCGCGACGGGCTCCGCCTGTTGCGCCTGAATATTGAGCGCGTCGTAGTAGGGCGCGAACACCGGTCGATCGATGTAGCGTCCGGCGCCGCGCTCCACATCGAGTTCACCGTTTGCGTAGACGACCTTGCCCTGGCTGATCGTGTGCGATGCGCAACCCTTCACGGTCATACCTTCGAAAATATTGAAGTCGACATTCTGGTGATCCGTCTTGGTCGATATGGTCTTGCTTGCTGCCGGGTCCCACACGACGATATCCGCGTCGGCACCTTCGGAAATGGTTCCTTTCCGTGGATAGATGTTGAAAATTTGCGCCGCGTTCGTCGAAGTAACGCGCACAAACTCGTTCATCGTCAGCCTGCCCGTGCTAACACCGTGGTGCCACAGAACTTCAAGCCGATTCTCGATGCCAGCCGTGCCGTTAGGAATCAAGCGAAAGTCATCCTTGCCTGCCGCTTTTTGATCGGCACAGAAGCAACAATGGTCGCTTGCCGTGGTTTGCAAGTTACCTGATTGCAGTCCGCGCCAAAGCACGTCCTGGTTTTCTTTGGATCGAAACGGAGGGCTCATGACGTACGCCGCGGCGAACTCGAAATCCTCGTTGCGATAGACAGAGTCGTCAATCAACAGGTGCGCGGCAAGGACCTCGCCGAAGACGCGTTGACCCTCGTTGCGCGCGCGCGTAATCGCCTCGAGCGACTGACGGCAGGAGTTGTGCACAACATACAGCGGCACTTTGAGGACTTCGGCGATACGAATCGCACGGTTCGCGGCTTCGCCCTCGACCTCGGGCGGGCGCGATAATGGATGGCCTTCGGGGCCAGAAACGCCTTTTTCAAAGACTTTTTTCTGTAACTGGAATACTAAATCACCGTTTTCTGCGTGCACTGTCACAATCGCGCCAAGCTCTCTCGCGCGCGTGAAACTGTTTATCAGTGTCTCGTCGTCGCACATGATCGCGTGCTTGTAGGCCATGAAGTGCTTGAAACTGTTAACGCCATGCTTCTTAACCAGCGTTTCCATGTCGGCGTGCACCGATTCGTCCCACCACGTTATCGCGACATGAAACGAATAATCCGCAACCGATTTCTCGGCCCACTCGCGCCACTGCTTGTAGGCTTCCATGATGTTTTGCTGCGGATTCGGGATGACGAAATCGATGATCATCGTTGTGCCGCCAGCGAGCCCGGCGGCAGTGCCGGTTTCGAAGTCTTCGCTGGCTACGGTACCCATAAAGGGTAGCTGCATATGCGTGTGCGGGTCGATACCGCCGGGCATAACGTACTGACCACCGGCGTCGATAATTATGGCGCCTTTCGGCGCATCGAGGCCTTCGCCGACTGCCGCGATGATGCCGTCCTGGCAAAGTACGTCGGCACGAAATGACCGGTCCGCGTTGACGACGGTACCGCCTTGAATAAGCACTGTCATGCTGAACTCCCGATTTCATTCCTCGCGATAATGTAATAAATCAGACCACCGAGTAGTGAACCAGTGAACCAACCATAAGTATAGAACCAGCTGAGCTCGCCTGTCGTTATCGCGATCACTGTCAGGCCGACCGGTATCAGGAAAGCAGTCATTCCGGCCTTGTTCCAGGCGGGGTAGCCGGCGTCGTCCTGGTAAAGCGCCAGCAAGTCGTACGACTGATTCTTGATCAGGAAATAATCCACAATCATGATTCCGGCGATCGGCCCCAGCAGGCTCGAGTAACCGAGCAACCAGTTTGAGTACAAACTATCGAGGCTGACGTCCGATTCAAGCCAGCCAAGCTTCTTCAATAGCTCCCAGGCCATGATCAAAATGCCAATAAGTCCGGTGAGAATGACGCCCTTGTTCTCGTTAATGTATTTCGGTGCGACATTCTGAAAAACATTGGTCGGCGAGACGATGTTCGCCGCAGTGTTGGTCGAAATGGTGGCGAGAATGATCATCAGCATCGACAGGACAACCCAGACCGGGCTGTCGATTCTTCCGATCAAGTTCACGGGATCAGAAATCGTCTCGCCGACGAGTTCAAACGATGCGGCTGTCAGAACCACGCCCAGCCCGGAGAACATTAACATCGTTAGCGGTAGACCGATGATTTGTCCGGTTATCTGCGCGCGTTGCGATCTTGCGAAACGGCTGAAGTCAGGAATGTTGAGCGACAGGGTTGCCCAGAAGCCGACCATCGCAGTTAATGCGGCCATGAAATACGGCCAGAACGATGCATCCGCCGGGCGATTTGCCGGCACCGACAATATCTCGCTCATTTCAATTTTCGGGAGCGCCCAAAACATCAGGCCAAAGGCGACGATGAGTAATAACGGGGCTGCCAATGTCTCAAGATGCTTGATCGATTCGGAACCGCGAATGACAACGGTGATGTTCGCAACCCAGAAAATGAAGAAGCCGATGACTTCGCCGGTTCCGCCGAGGGCGGCCCAGGTGTCAGAAAAAGCAGAGAACAACAGATGAATCGCGATGCCGCCGAACAGCGTTTGAATACCAAACCAGCCGCAGGCAACAATCGCACGAATCAGGGAAGGCACGTTCGAGCCGATGATGCCAAAGGATGCGCGCAACACGACCGGGCACGGTATACCGTAACGCGTGCCGGGGAATGCATTGAGCGTCAGTGGAATCAGTACGATGATATTTGCGATAAGAATTGTCCACAGCGCCTCAGAAACAGACAATCCGAAATAGGCTGTCAGTACGCCGCCCAGCGTGTAGGTTGGTACGCAGATCGCCATGCCGACCCAGAGCGACGCAACGTTCCATTTCGTCCATGTTCGCTGCGCGGCTCGCGTCGGCGCGATGTCCTCGTTATAGCGAGGGCTCAAGGCAATGTCCTCGCCGACATCCAGTTCTATATGCTCGCCAACCGTGCGTAGCGTGCTGATGGCTGGAAGATCAGGCATCGGTCAGCGGCCCGTAGGTATCCGGGCGGCGGTCGCGGAAGAACTGCCACGTATCCCGAACTTCGCGAACCATGTCGAGATCGATTTCGTGCACGAGTAATTCGTCGTCACCGTAGCTGGCCTGTGCCTCTATCGCGCCGCGCGGATTGACGATATAGCTGGAGCCGTAAAATTCGCCCATTTTCTCGGCCCAGGGTTCTTCCTTGCCAATGCGATTTATGGCGCCGATGAACACGCCATTCGCGGCCGCCGATGCGGGTTGCTCGAGTTCCCATAAATATTTGCTCAAACCCGCAACGGTTGCAGATGGATTGACGATGTACTCTGCGCCATTGAGCGACAGTGCACGCCATCCTTCAGGGAAATGACGGTCGTAGCATATGTAGACGCCGAGTTTAAGATACGCAGTTTCAAATACTGGCCACCCGGAATCGCCAGGCTTGAAGAAAAACTTCTCGTAGAATCCCGGATCGACTTGCGGGATATGTGTCTTGCGATACTTGCCGAGATATTTTCCGTCAGCGTCGATAACTGCTGCCGTGTTGTAGTACACGCCGGTCATGTGCTCCTCGTAAATCGGAACGACTATAACCATGTTGAATTTCTTCGCGTACTCCTGCATCAGCTTCGTCGTGTGGCCATCAGGGATTTTTTCAGCGGCTGCATACCATTTTCTGTCCTGGCTCGGGCAGAAGTAAGGTTGCGTAAACACCTCCTGAAAGCACAGAATCTGCACGCCTTGTTTGCCGGCATCCTCGATGTAAGGAATGTGTGCTTCGATCATGCAATCCCGAATTTCGTCGGGTGGCATCGAAACATCGCATTTGAGCGCCATCTGAATCAGACCGCACTTAACTTTCGCCATAGCTAACCCCCATAGACCTGTGTCTTTTCAATATGTTACAGGCACTCTTTTACAGTACAGGATACGCCTTTTATTCAACTGAAGTCCACGATCCGTGCATTGGATTGGGCAGGATGTACCACCCGGCGCCCCAGTACCTTTGATACTTGTCGACGTCCGCATCACGACTGCTGCGCGTCGCAGCTACCGTACAAGGAGCTACAATTTTCTTGCGGGTGCAGGGTACGAAGTCGCTAAAGTCATCGCCAATCAACATGATGACTCGATGAGTTTTCGCAATGAACTCACGGCGTATCAATTTTTCGCGATCCCAACCGGGTTGTTCGTCGGACAACATGACGTGATCTGCATCGACGTCGATTCCGATCTCTTGTATGTCATCGATTGTCGTCTGCTTTTGCGGGCAGGGATCGTCGTTGCCATCTATCGGTTGGCAGGGACGGCCGGTTACGAAAAACACAGCAACACCGGCGTCACGTGCCGCGGCAACGAATTCTTGAACGCCGCGAATCGCCAGCGAGTCGTAGTTGCTGCTCCAGGTATCGAGCTTGTGATTCGCGAAAGGCCGTTCGAAAGTAAGTTGAAAGTCGACATTATTTACCACGGTTTCGTCGACGTCGAGAATGATGGCCGGCGGTAAATTCGATTCACCTCTATACCCCGGCATTGCGCTCCAGGACGTGTCGCTGATGTAGCCGGGAAGGTCGTGTCGCGCCTCAGCATACACTTGCGCCGAAATCGCCTGATACTCGGCCGAATGTTTGACCCATAACAAGCCGAGGTCTTTTTGCGGGTCGTTTTCTGCTGCGGTGCACGCGGTCAACATCGATATGCACGTGATGACGGTCAATAATCTAATCGTTTGCATGGCTGCTCCAGATGCCACTTGCCAGCTATTCAGGTTAGCATGTTGCCGAATATCAGGGACGTCACTATGAAAAGAAGTTTGTTGGTGCTGCTCAGTATCTGTATTGCCGCTTGCGCAGCCTCGCCGGCATCGACAACGAAAACGTCTGGCCTGACATTCGTGCATTTGAACGACACCTATCGAATCGGTGCCGTAGAGGATGGTAAGGCAGGCGGTTTCAGCCGTGTTGTTACAGTAGTCAGGGACCTGCAGGCGAAGGGCAGGGAGGTGCGCATACTTCACGGCGGTGATTTTCTCTACCCGTCTCTCGAAAGTCAGCTGTGGAACGGCCTGCAAATGGTTGACGCGTTCAATTTCATGGACTCCGTGGCTCCGATGTATGTGGTTGCGGGGAATCACGAATTCGATCGACGGACGCCAGAGCACTTAATCAATGCAGTCAGGGAATCTCAGTTCGACTGGCTGGGTGACAACTATCATTTTAAGACCGGCGATACGGCGGTCGATGCGGCTCTCCAAAGTTCATTTACGATTGCGTATGGCGACAAGACGATAGGAGTTTTCTCGCTGACTGCGCATGCAGACCACGGCGGTAATGACCGCAGCTATGTACCGATCGATAGTGATTACCTGGGCATTGCCGAAAAGATGATTAAGCATTTCGAGTCCATCAATGTTGACGCGATCGTCGGCCTGACACACATTCGCATGTCGCAGGACGTGGCAATAGCCAGTCTGCGTGCCAGTCATCCAAAATTTGTGTTCATCGCGGGTGGCCATGATCACGAACCGGAATACAGCCCGTTCAGCGATGACGCCGCTGCAGTAATGAAGGGTGCGTCGAACGCCCGGGTCATATGGACGATTGATCTTGATTTTGATGACGCCGGTCTGCCCGTTATCACGCCGAAGCGAATCGATCTCAATGAGGACGTCCGCCCTGACCCGAATTACCTGCTACTTGAAAGTAAATGGCGAGGCCGATTGCTAGCCAAGTTTCCGTTTCTTGAAGCACGCGTGGGTACGACGGCGCTGGCACTCGATGGACGTGAAGCTACTGTTCGAAGCGAGGAGAGTAACTGGGCCAATTTCATCGTCGACCAGATGCGCACTGCGTTTGGTGACCCTGCAACTGATCTCGCATTCATCAATGGCGGCACGCTGCGCATCGACGACATGATCGACGGCGATATTCTTTTCGAGGATATTGGCAGGACCTTCGGCTTTAGCTCGTTTTTGCGCCACACGACGGTGACGGGTGCCGAGTTCCGGCAAATCATGGAAGCGGGGTACCGGGGTTCTGGTGGAACTCAAGGATACTTTCCGCAAATTTCAGGCTTTCGCGTGTGCGTGGATCGCAGCAGGAATGAAGACAGCCGCATTGTCAGCATGCAAGTGCCGACGGAGAACGGTTGGCACGAAATTGACGCGAACAAGGAGTACAGCCTGGTCGTCCCGGACTTTCTATACCGTGGGGGCGACGGTTACGAAATTCCCAAAGATCGCCCGGCATCGCGGCCAGGTTCGGAGCTTAAATACCTCGTGCTCGACGCGATTCTCAATGCACAGGCCGAGGGATTGAAAATAGGCAAGCCGGTCGATCCGGATAATCCTCGATATCATGAATTACGCGAGGGTAACGAACGCTGCTTCCAATAAAAAGAGCGGCCCCTTTTTGCTAACAAGGGCCGCCCTTTAGTCTAGCTAGGAACTTACGTTTCTTTACTGACCGAATCCGATATCCAAACCGATACGGATCTCCCAAAGGCTTGGGCCAATGTACGTACGCTCAAGTGAACGATCGCTGAATCTCGTATAGACAAATTGACCAGTTCCATTGACGGAAGCAGTGATAATTTGCGGTGAGAAGAACTGTGCATCGGTGCGTTTGCCCCAGTCGTCGTTCAGCAGATTACCCAGGTTCCTGACTTTGAAGTACAGGTTGCCACGCATCATCTCACCCAGCGGGATATCCTGGCGAACACTCAGGTGAAATACCGTGCTCCAACCCGTATTGAAGTCGTTGCGCTTCGTGAAGCCAGGTGCGAGCCCGTTGGCGGCGACGAAATCGTTGAATGCGGCCTGATCGAAGGCGAAAATTTCGCTACTAGCGACCGATCCGGTACATGGGTTTATAGCGCCCTGCAGTACAGCGGGCTGGAAGCATACATTAGGATCGGAAGCGCCGGATGGAATGTATAACAAGTGGCGGCCGAAGAAACCGTCGCCTTCAAATTGCCCCGAGCCACCCATGACGTAGCTCTGCGGCTGGCCTTCGTTTGCATAGCCCTGTAGCGATATGCGCGTCTCGTTGTCGCCGAAAAATGCGTGCGAGTAGAAGAGATTCAGGGTAAAGCGCTGCGGTGCAACCCAGTTCGAATTGCCAACACCGGGACTGTTAATGTCCAGCAATGCCGTGTTGTCGAAGTTCGATCCGGCTACTGATGATGTCATTGGAGCGACATCCTCACCCTCTGTCCAGGCGTAGCCAAACTGTGCCGAAAGGCCGAAATCGAATTCCTTCTCCAGTACGAACGACAGCATGTCCGAAGTCGGCGAGCCCGATGCATTGGTCAGCATGAAGTTGTCTACGCCATTGGTGTAGTCGTAGATCGGACTACCGGCCATGGTCGTACCAACAATGCTTTGCGACAGGTCGACGTAGTAAGCCGGATCATTGCCGCTGGTGTGCAGGTAGTCGAAGTCCAAAGTCATGTCGCCCCAGGGCACGTTCCAGGTGCCGCCCAGGGCGAATTTCCATTCGCTGGGTTGATCGTAATTCGGATCGATCAACACGAGGAAGGAATCGTTGGCATCGGCCGGTGTAATCGCTGCTACGCTATCAACCAGTGACTGCGGCACGTCGAAACCGGGGCGCATGTCACCAGACAGCGGTGTCGAATCGAGCATGCCCGGAAGGACGGTAAAGCCACCGCTAAAGTTGTTCGCGCGGAACTGCGCGTTGCTCAGTCCATCGTTTGACCAGGCGTTCGAAATCCAGACGTTCGGATTACCACCGGAATACAGGCCGATACCGCCACGCAGCGTCAGGTCATCGCGAACACCCCATGTAAACCCTAAACGCGGCATGACGAGGTCGAGGCCGTCGATATTGGCGTCGTTCCTTAAGCCACCGTTGGCGTCTGCGAAAGCCTGGTTAAACTTCGGGGCGTCGCTGCTTTCGAAAAATTCGTAACGCAGGCCAGCCACGATGGTCAGGTCCATGCTGTCAATAAAAATTTCATCCTGAATATACAGGCTGTTCAAAACGTTACTGAACACCGCTGCAGCGTCCGTCGCGATGTTTGTTCCGCCACCACTGCCGTAATAAATACGGCTGGGACGGCCCAGTTCGAACCTGTCGATTCCGGACATTTCGCAGCCGAGTCCGAGGACGTCGTCGAAGCGGTCCTGTGCCGACAACGCGGCACATGCCGGATCGTTGCCTACAGAGTCATCGAAAAAGTCGTACTCGCCACCGGCCGAGTGCTGCACGAAGATATTGAAAATCTCGAGGTCCTCTCTGTCGTAACCTGCCGTGATGACGTGATCGCCCAGCAGGTAATTAGCCGACAATTTGAGGTAGTCAACCTGGGTTCCCAGCTTGTTCGCCTGACGCGAGTCATCCGCGCCGAGGTAAACCGTATCCCTGTCGAGGTTGATTTGCATGTCGGCAAAGTCTTTAGGTCCGACCGTTACCTGCGAGTCGTTCATTTCGCTGGTGCTCAAAAAAATCTCGGTGGAGAATGCGTCAGTCCATTGCGACGATAGCTTGCCTGTGAAGGTCTCGGATTCGGCTCCTTTCGTGTAATAGTGGTTGGCGAATTCGAATTCATCGTCATCGCCATCCGAATCCCGGTCCTGGAAACCATCGAAAAAGTTATAGATAAACGCCGCGTTATGGCTGTCGTTGATATTCCAGTCCAGACGAACCATGTACTTCTCGCCTTCCTGCTTGCCGTCGCCTGGCTGGCCACCGGGATCGTAGTTGTAAATGTTATTCGATATGGCAACGATACGATCGTAATCGGTCTGGCTCAGCCAGTCGCGCTCTTCGCCGCTACCCGAACTCGCATAGCCCTTGGCCAGAAACCGCGGCACATCAAATTCTTCATAGGCGGCAAATACGAACAGCTTGTCTTTGATGATCGGACCGCCGATATCGAAACCGAAAGTCGTCTTGTCGTACGAGGGTCGCGAAAAGTCAGCCGTATTTCCGGCAACCGTGTCGCCGCGCAAATCCTGATTAGAGAACTCGTAAAAGCCCTTGCCTTGCCACTCATTGGTGCCCGATTTGGTTACTGCATTGATAATGCAGGCAGAGAAACCGCCATAAGTGACATCAAACGGCGCCAGTTCAACCGAGACCTGCTCGATGGCGTCGTAAGGGAAGGGCATGCCAACAGCGGTGGCGTAGCCGTTCTCATTCAGGCCAAAGCGGTCCGCCTGGCTGACACCGTCAAGCGTCGTTGCATTGAAGCGGGGATGTTTGCCGCCGCAGTTAATACCGATGCCGTCTTCGTCGACGTCAATCATCAAACGGGGGTCGATGCCGTAGACGTCCGCAATGTCGCGGCCAAATGACACAGAGTTCTGGAGATCGGCAAGATTAAATGTTGCCGATGGTCCCGCCGCAACCTCTACCAATTCGCCTCTTCGCCCAATTGCGATGATCTCTTCCATCGCTGCACCGGTCATATTGATGGTCAGGTTGTAAATATCGCCAACATTGATTGAAGCAACCCGAATGGTCTCAGAGTTGTTAACCGTTACGCGGTAGGGCCCACCCGGTAACAGCCGCGTAGCCAGAAACACGCCGGAATTGTTCGTGGAGTACGAACGATCCACGCCACTGCGCGTGTCTTCTACGACGACAGATGCACCGGCCATCACGTTGCCGCTTGAATCCAGAACTTTGCCGCGAATCGACGATGTCGTTTCTTGTGCGTTTCCTGCAACAGGTACGGCGAGCATCACGATGGCCGCAAAAGCCACCAGCACCGATCCTGTGAATCGAGATTTGTTGTCCATTTTGAATCCCCGCTTTAGGAAAAATGCGAAAGCCTGGATCATCAAGTGTGACAATCGGTTTTCGCGTGTTGAGTTTCTTTGCCCGAACCCGTTAGAAACAACGCAATACCGGACGTATTATTTTCATTTGTTGCATAAATGTAACGCAGCGAAAATGCTTACGCAATAAGGGTTTGTGCGCGGAATGACATGCTCCCGCGAGGAACACAGATGCGCTACTCGCCGTACCCGAGAATCAAAATCACGAATAAGTCGCAAGTTATTGTTTTTCTAATAATTCGATCGTGGCAACCATGGGCCAATGATCCGATACGCCATGACCGGTTTCACTTTGAAACGGTTCGGGCATACCGCTATCGCTATTTTGCGGCGCGTAGTGGTTGGCGATCTGCACCGAATCCCCGCGAATATGCGCTGTTGTTTTCGCGCCACGCGCGGCCGCGAAAAAGATCGTATCGAGAAAAGACCAGGTCGAGTCGCCGTGATAAAAGTAACTGCCCCTGCAGTCGCCGCAGCCAATATCGTGGGCAAGGTTCCAGTGCGGACGGGCGTACTGCTCGAGCAGTCCCTCGGGGCTGTCCTCTGTGCTGGTTGTATTGAAATCGCCGGCCGCGAACGCGTGCTGGTCGGCGGGCAGAGCGCCGAGCAGCGCGGCGAGGTGCTGGTACGCCGCGATTCGCATCAATGTTGGATGAAAGGGCGCAGGGAAATGCACGCTGAATCCGGTGAGAAGCGAACCGTCCGGCAAAGTGAATGTCGCCTGCAACACGCCGCGAGTGTCGCCTTGTCGCTCAGGGAACTCGGGCAGACTGAGAGGGTGCAAGACGGGATCGGCAGCGAGCGGCAACTTCGAGAGGAATGCTACGTCGATGCCCCGAACGTCGGCCCCTTCAACGAGTATCGCTGGCCGATAACCGAGGTCGGCCAGTTTTTCGGTGCGCAAGCGGTTGAGGATCGACGCATTTTCGACCTCCTGAAAGGCGATGATATCGGCCCCAGCTCCGTCGTTGACTTGTCGAATGGTCGCGGCCAGTGCGTTGAGCTTGAGATTTATGGTCTCGTCGTTCCAATCGAGATTCAGGCACTCGTTGCGCCAGCTGTCGACGTCGATTTCCTCACACGCCGCGATATGGGATGCATCCTGCTTCGCTGAAATTGGCAGGTATGCTTTATCGTCTTTGCCGGGGTCGTCAATATTGTCGAACAGATTTTGCACATTAAAGGACATGATCGTGACGGATAGAACTTCCGGCCGCTCGTGCGCGCAGGCAGAAAGTCCAAAAATCAGAAACAGTGATGCCAAACGCAAGTTGCAGCACGTCATGGTTCTGTCACTCCCAGCAGATCGATGTGTAACAACCGCGAATGCTTGTTCTCGCCGGTTACGAATACCGTTCTTTGGTCGTCGCCGAATGCGATTGCCTCGGCGTTCTTGAAGCCGCCCAGGCTGATTCGAACCGGCCTCGTATTTAGCGCGTCGAACCAGTCCTGCCCAGGCTGCCTCTCATAATAGTAAATGGCGCGATACGTCAGGATGACGGCCGCGAGATTATCCTGAGAAATATCCATGCCGACCGGCTGCCAGTGCCAGTCCTTCGTTTTTGGCGCGTACTCAATATCCTGGCGTGACGGTCGCGGCAAACTGTTTATCGCGCCCAGCCAGGTGGCGGTCACTTTTTGGTCCGAGTCCGTCTGCAACGGAACTTCGTACAACAGCGGAGGAATGTCGCGCTTGGACAGAATCAATGCCCGTTGGTTGGCGCTGTCGACGGCAGCTGCTTCCGCGTCGCGCGGTCCGTCAGGATATTCATAGTCGACCTGCCAGTCGATCTTCGCCTTTCCCTTTTTCTCAGGTCTTGGTTCCTCAACAAAATACAATGTGCGTTGCCTGTGTCTTGCGTCGTTATCGCCAATGTCAGCGATCATCAGGTAAGGCTTGTCGTCGAGCTCGAAGGAGGCAAGGTCCTCCCAGTCCATATTCCGGGATTTCTTCAGGTCCGTTTCGCCGAGTCGCTTGCCCGCGTGGTCAATAGCGTGAACGATCTCCTTCGCGCCGTTGTCGTTGATAATCCAAAGGAGGCCGGGCTGTCGCTGCGATCGAGCGAGACCGCTGGCTTCGCGAATTTTTGGGTCCTCCAGGCGCCCCGCCACGTCTGGCGTCCACGGCTCCTGTTGCTCCGCAGCGGTACACGCGGCGATTGAAATTAGCACAAGAAACCAGATTCGCATTTCGCCTCGTTAAACAATGGTTCGACAGGGGTCCGATGATGGTAGTCGTCCAGGGTATGAGCGGCAAGCGTCACTGGATCGTGGTAAAAGATAAGTATGGCGACCAAACATATGAATGCCGCTTCGGGCGACTTTGCCGACACGGTGCTGATGCCCGGTGATCCATTGCGAGCCCAATACATTTCCGACACTTATCTCGATAAGGCTCGTCGCGTTACGGACGTACGTAACATGTGGGGATTCACGGGTGAATACAAGAGTCACCCTGTCTCCGTTATGGCGCACGGCATGGGCATTCCGTCGGCGTCCATCTATTGCACCGAGCTGATAACGGAGTACGGCGTAAAGCGCATCATCCGGGTTGGCAGTTGTGGCACATCGCATCCGGATGTGAAGTTGCGCGACATCATTATTGTGATGGGTGCGTCCACCGACTCGAACTGCAATCGCATGCGATTTGGTGGATACGATATGGCGGCACTGGCGAGTTTCGACTTGGTTGAGAAAGCAGTCGCGGCGGCCAAGAGCCAGGATGTGCGTTATCACGTTGGCAATATTTTCTCAGCGGACCTCTTCTATACACCGGATCCCGCCATGTTCGAAATCATGGCGAAATACAATATTTATGGTGTGGAAATGGAAGCCGCTGGAATTTTTCCCATCGCGGCGGAAAACGATGCGGAGGCGTTGGCTATTTGCACCGTGAGCGACGATCTCGTATCGGGCGCCGCGCTGACGTCGGATGAAAGAGCTACCTCGTTCGACGACATGATTCTCGTGGCACTCGAAACCGTGGTTGCAAAGGGTTAGTCGGATGGCGTTGAAGGCAGTAAGGACGTCCGCTCGATTTCCGGATCTCAGCCGGGTGCCGGCTGTAGACGAGGTCGGTGTCAATGAACGCGTTGCACGGTTTCAAAGTCGCAGCATCAAGAAGGCCTCCAAGGTTGAGGCGCTAAAACTTGTTCTCAGCATGATCGACCTGACCACATTGGAAGGTCAGGATACGCCGGGCAAAGTACACCAGCTTTGTCAGAAAGCGATTCATCTGCACGACGCAATGCCCGGGCTGCCACACGTCGCCGCCGTTTGTGTTTATCCGACGATGGTGAGTGTTGCCAAGGAGGCGCTGGCGGGCCACGATATCAATATCGCATCGGTCGCTACAGCGTTCCCGAGCGGCATGTCGAGCCTAAGCGTAAAACTCGATGACACACGCATGGCTGTCGCGGCCGGTGCGACCGAGATCGATATGGTGATATCGCGTGGCGCGTTTCTGGCCGGCGATCTTAGTTATGTGTTTGATGAAATCATGGCGGTTAAGGAGGCTTGTGGTGACGCGCATCTGAAAGTCATTCTGGAAACGGGTGAACTCGGGACGCTCGATCGCGTACGCAAGGCCAGCGTGCTGGCAATGCACGCCGGCGCCGATTTCATCAAGACTTCGACGGGCAAAATTGAACCTGCCGCAACCATGCAAGTAACGCTGGTAATGCTGCAGGCGATTAGTGACTTTTATCGCCATACGGGCAAAATGATCGGCATGAAACCAGCGGGAGGCATATCGACAGCGAAACTGGCCGTGCACTATCTGGTCATGCTGCGCGAAACGCTCGGCAACGCCTGGATGACGCCCGAGTGGTTTCGCTTTGGTGCCAGCTCGCTGGCGAACGACGTACTCATGCAATTGATGAAACAATCGACGGGTGTTTATCAGTCGGCCGATTACTTTTCGAAGGATTAATCGCGCGCAAGGCGCGCTCCTACAGGACAGGTTGAGAACAATGGCAACTCCCGAATATAAACTCGCGTTCGACGGTGGCTGGGAATACGATCCGGCGCCAGAAAGTACGGACCACATCAGCGTCAGGAAACGCTACGGGCTTTTCATTAACGGTGAATTTGTTGCGCCAGAAAAAGGCCGCTACTTTGACACCATTAATCCGGCGAACGAAGAAAAGCTAAGTCGTGTCGCCGACGCCAGCGAGGCCGATGTGGACAAAGCCGTGCGAGCGGCGCGAGAGGCATACCGCACAACCTGGGGTCGCATGAAGCCGGCGGAGCGCGGCAAATATATATACCGCATTGCTCGAATTATGCAGGAGCGGTCCCGGGAATTCTCAGTCATCGAGTCGCTTGATGGCGGCAAGCCGATTCGCGAATCGCGCGACGTGGACATACCGCTCGCTGCCGCGCACTTCTTTTATTACGCGGGTTGGGCGGACAAGCTCGAATACGCGTTTCCCGGTCGCTCTGCAAAGCCCCTCGGCGTTGCGGGCCAGATCATCCCGTGGAACTTCCCTTTGCTGATGGCGGCCTGGAAGATCGCGCCAGCACTGGCCTGTGGCAACACCGTGGTATTGAAGCCTGCCGAAACAACACCGCTAACGGCGCTGAAACTTGCAGAAGTCATTGCGGAAGCAGGCTTGCCGCCTGGAGTCGTCAATATTGTGACGGGCGCAGGCAAAACCGGAGCGGCGCTAGTGCAGCATCCCGGCATAGACAAGATTGCGTTTACGGGCTCGACCAACGTCGGTCGCATCATTCAAAAAGCCCTTGCCGGAACAAACAAGAAATACACGCTTGAGCTCGGCGGCAAAGCAGCGAACATCATATTTGCGGATGCCGCTATCGACCAGGCCGTTGAAGGCATTGTCAATGCAATCTTCTTTAACCAGGGACACGTCTGTTGCGCGGGCTCACGACTATTGGTGCAGGAATCCGTGGCCGACGAGGTCATCGCAAAATTAAAGGACCGGATGGAGACTCTGATCGTCGGCGACCCACTGGACAAGAATACCGATATCGGCGCGATCAACTCAATGATGCAGCTTGAAAAGATCCAGTCGTACCTGAAGATCGGCAAGGCGGAAGGTGCCGAGATGCATCAGAGCTCCTGTCGCCTTCCCAAGCGAGGCTATTGGTGTCGACCGACGATATTTACCGGTGTATCGCAGTCAAATCGCGTCGTGCAGGAGGAGATATTCGGGCCGGTACTCGCCATTCAAACGTTTCGTCATCACGACGAGGCAGTGATGAAGGCCAATAACACACCGTACGGACTGTCCGGTGGTATCTGGACTGACAAGGGGGCGAAGATTTTCAAGATTACTCAGAGTTTGCGCGCGGGTGTGATTTGGGCCAACACCTTTAACAAGTTCGACCCGACGTCACCGTTCGGCGGCTATAAGGAAAGCGGCGTCGGACGAGAAGGCGGGCTGCACGGTCTTGACGCCTACGTGAAACTGGGAGCGCAATGATGTCTGCAAAAAAAAACCGACGCATCGCTGTCGCCAAGACCTACAAAATTTACATCGGCGGCAAGTTTCCGCGTACCGAGTCAGGACGGTACTTTACGCTTGAGGACAAGCAAGGCAATGTTATCGCCAACCTGTGCCGCAGCAGCCGCAAGGATTTCCGCAATGCAGTTGTCGCTGCCAGAAAAGCGCAGCCGGGGTGGGCAAAAGCCAGCGCTTACCTGCGCGGTCAGATTCTATACCGGACCGCTGAAATGCTGGAGGGTCGACGCGAGCAGTTCGTTGCTGAACTCGTGTTACAGGCGTCGACGCAACGTGCGGCTGAACAGGAGGTCGATCTCTCCATCGATCGGCTGATCTATTTTGCCGGCTGGACCGACAAGTACCAGCAAGTATTCAGCGCTGTTAATCCCGTGAACTCGTCGCACTTCAACTTTTCCGTACTCGAACCGACCGGCGTCGTGTCGATGTTGGTGCCCGATAGCAGTAGCTTGCTTGGCCTGATCTCGAATGTCGCACCGGCGATTGCTGGTGGCAATACCTGTATTGCGCTGGCGTCCGAAAGTAAACCGTTATGTGCGGTAAGTTTTGCCGAGGTGTTGCACGCCGCAGATGTGCCGGGCGGTGTCGTTAATATACTGACCGGGTTCCGCTCGGAGCTGACGGAGTTCTTCGCGTCGCATATGGATGTGAATGCTGTCATCTACTGCGACGGCGGCAAAGCCGTGGCGAAGACAGTGCAGGAATTGGCTGCCAATAACATCAAGCGCGTCATTGCTCGCAGTCGCATGGATTGGTCAGGTGATGCCGAGAATCCCTATCTGATTCGCGATACGCAGGAAGTCAAAACGACCTGGCATCCGATAGGAAATTGAGTCGGCTCATTTGAAATCATCGAGCAGGCCTTTCTCGACACGGGCCCCTAGTTGCTGAATGACTTTGGTCGCACAGTAGGTACCGTATTGTGCACTTTCAGACAAGGAGCGATCGTTCGCCCAGCCGTACAGGAAGCCAGCGGAGTAAGCGTCGCCAGCACCGGTCGAGTCCACGACTTTCTCGACGGGTGTCGCGGCCTGTTCGATCGTAACGTCGCCTTGAATAATCACAGAGCCTTTATCAGAGCGAGTGACAGCGAAAAGTTTGCCATAAGCAGCAAGTTTCCTGATCAGAGCGTCGATGCTGTCGGTACCTAGCAAGGCGTGAATTTCATCCTCGTCGGCGACAATAATATCCGCATCTTTTCTCACGAAGGTCTCGAACGATTCGCGGTGCCGTTCGACACAGTAAGAATCGGAAAGTGACAGTGAAACCGCGGTCCCGTTTTGCCGCGCAATCTGCGCTGCCTTGCGTGCCAGCGCAGGGCCTTCTTCGATGTCCCAGACATACCCCTCAAGCAGCATGGCTTTGGGGCTGCCGATCGTCGACTCGGTAATGTCTGCCAATTCCAGTCCCAGGCAGGCGCCGAGGTACGTCTGCATCGTGCGCTGACCGTCTTCGGTGATCAGGATATGGCTGCGTGCCGTCGGCGCGCCATCGGCAGCAGGCTCGAGCCGAATATCCACGCCCAGCGACTGCATGTCATGATTGAATATATCGCCCAACTGATCATCGCGAACTTTGCCTATATAGGCGGCGCTACCACCCAGGTTGGCGAAGCCGGCGATCGTGTTGGCGACCGAGCCGCCGGACATTTCGGTCGCCGGGCCCATCTGCGAGTAAATTTCGCGGGCCTGAGCCTCGTCTATTAGCGTCATCGATCCCGGCGGTGCACCGACCGCGTCGAGAAACTCCTGATCGACATGCGCGAGCACGTCAACGATTGCGTTGCTGATTCCGAGCAGTTGTACGGAGTGCGTCATCTGTCTGTCTGCTTGTTCGAGGCGGCGCATAGACTAGCATTGATGGGTAGAGTGCGCTGTCCTGATGCTATGGCGTAATCACCGGCATGGTTGTATCGTCCTTGCATCACGAATTTGGAATACTTCCATGAGACGATCCGCAAGTCTGTTGATCCCGTTGACCCTGATACTGATGTACTACGGGGCCTGGGCAGGATTGGCGTGGTTCCTGGTTGGCCGTTATCCAGTGCTGGCAGAGTACCTGCCGGTCGGCGGCATCGATCAGCTGCCGGGCGCTGATATCGATTCGTTTGAGCCGGTCTATACCAGCGTAGAGCGCAACCTCTTGACGAGCAAAGCTGCAATTCGACTGCTAATCGCGAGTATTGGCGTAATGATATTGGCGGTCCCGGTGTCATGGGCGTATTTCATAACGAGTCGTGCGCGCCGGATTGACCAGTCGTTTCTGCAAACCATCATGATTTTACCGTTGCTTGTCACGGGCATTGCAATGATCGTACTGAACAGCATCGCGCTGGCGTTCAGCCTGGCCGGTATCGTCGCCGCGGTTCGTTTTCGTTTTTCTCTCGATCAGCCGTCAGACGCGATGTATATATTCGTGGCGATCGGTATCGGTTTGGGGGCTGGGATTGGTGCGCTTGGCATTGCGTACGTTATTTCATTGTCATTCGTGCTGGCGACGCTGATTATTTGGAAACTCGAGTACGGCAAGACACTGGCCGGACCGTTTCTTACGATGTTGACGCGGCGCGACGGCGGTGAAGATGATTATTGAGATACCGATGGGCCGGCGGCAATTTTCCGAATGACACTCGACGATACCAGCAATCGCAGCTTGCTTCTGGTTCACGGTCGCGACTTCAAGCCGGTGGAAGAGGCCTATATGGACCTTTCGATGGCGGCGATTCGTGCGGGTATCGAGCGAGATTTTCCGAGTCAATTGGACTCGTTCGACAACATGCAGAAGAGCAGCGCCTGGTATGGCGATCTGAATGCCGAGATACTTCTCGCATGTGGTAAGAATTATGACGAGCGTCTTGATATAGGAGATCGTCGCAACGCGCTCACTGCATTGCGCGAAGTCGGGATACGCAAGAAATTTGGCATTCGGCAGTACGATCAATTGCCGGGAAAATCGGCCGTTCCAGAAGCTATCGTTGACGTTCTGGCACCGGTGCTCGGCGCCATCGGTTTCTTTTTGCAGTTGATAGGATTGATGTGCAGGGACTTCGCGCGGTATTTCGATCACAAATCAGACTACGCGACGAAAGTTCGCCAGCGGCTGAGGGACCGCCTGTGCGAATTGCTCGACAGAGGCGATCGCATCGTTTTGATATCGCATGGCACAGGCAGCGTTGTTGCCTACGATGTGCTCTGGCAGTTGTCGCACGACCCGGACTTCAAGGAAAAATACGGCGACAAGAAAATAGAGGTTTGGTTGACGCTCGGGGCGCCGCTGGGGGACTCCAGTATTCGCAAGCGCTTACTCGGGGCGAAGGAGAAGCCGTCGACCAAGTTTCCTGTCAATGTGATTGCCTGGCATAACGTCTCCGCAGAAGATGATTACACTTGCCACGACAATACGTGCGCCGACGACTTCAAAATGATGATGCAACAACGAGTGGTCAGTGCAGTACACGATTACAGGGTTTTTAATCTCGCGGTTCGCTACGGAAAATCGAACCCACACAGTTCAATCGGTTATTATATTCACCCGCGCACATCGAAAATACTCGCCGATTGGCTGCGGGTGAGCGACATGGAATCGACGCCTAAATACACTTTTTGATGAACGCGCTGTTGACCTGTCGTTCGGATCCTATCGCTTTGTAGAAATCCTCGAGATAGTCAAGCATCCGTTTCCCGGATCTCTTGGAGAAAATCTCAAAGTCATTGATAAGCGCCGTTATCGTCTCTCGCTTCGCGTTGAACCCGGTAAATGTGGCGGGCAATTGCTTGTTGTTGACGCATCGGCCGCGATAAAGCCTCTGTCTGACGTTGCGCAGTCTGAATCGCTCATTGGGCCCCGCGTGTGGTGCATTGACTAATCCCGATTGGTCGAAATCGTACGGGATAGCATAAATCAACTCGTCCTCATTGCCGAATAGAACGTGATTGTGACAACAGGGCCGCCCCGGGGCTGCTTTGATCATCGAAAAATCCGTATTTCCGATCAGATAGTGGTACACCGAAATCAGGTTGGTGTACTCAGAGTTCAGGGCACTGACACGAGTTCCCGGGATTTCGAGAAGGGCCTTGTCCAATCGCTTTGCCAGTCGATCTTTGTGTTCAATGACAAACCCGTAGCGAACGTCGTCGCGGCGCTTTTCCTCAGCATCAACATACGTTATCTGTAGCAGGCGGACGTTGTAGCTCGCGTTCGTCATGACATTAAGAATGCGGTACGCAAGATACTCCCGCAGCAGGACCTGCATATAACGGGCCGTTCGCTGACAGTGCGTGACGAGTTTTATTTTGTCCTGCTTGTGAAACAACGTGTTCTTGGTCTGCGATGTCTTGAAATTCAATCGCAGCGGGGGAAATTTGCAAATGTGTTTCTGGCGACGAAACTTGCCACGTGTGCGTAGTTTGATATCGAACTCAACATCCAGTCCGGCGGCATCGGTGTACTGAAACTTTGCCGGGAGCTCTTCCTCGAACGGCCGTTCGGACAAGAGCGTCGAAAGAGGGGCAACGATACGTACGTTGAGGACTTCGTCGCTTTGAAACAACGGATCTGGAGCTCTCGAGTCTTCTGCCTGCGCGGGCTGGAGGATAAGGAACCACGCGACCGATACAAGTGTCCAAGGAATTACTGCCACTGCTCACACTCCGTCGACGAGCGCAGAGATCGCGGGGAGTCTAGCATACGGTACACTGAAGCAATCGCCTGCTACTGGAATAGCAATTTGCCGCGACAGCCCATAACTTTATTGCTGACCTTGTTGGTATTGGTTGCAGTGCTACGCCCTGCATGGTCGAGTGACTGGCGATTCGATGACGTGGACCGGGTTGTGGCAATAGCCGACATTCATGGCGCCTACGATGCCATGACGACGACATTGCAGCAGGCCGGAATTCTCAACTATGAACTGAGCTGGTCGGGTGGCAAGGCGCACCTCGTCATTGTTGGCGATATTCTCGATCGCGGTCCCGGGTCTCGTGCAGCGATGGAACTGCTCATGCGCATTGAAGGTGAGGCGGCGATCGAGGGCGGGCGGGTACATGTGTTGATCGGCAATCACGAGGCGATGCTGCTTGAGGGAGACATGCGTTATGTCAGTGCGGCCGAATATGAGGCATTCGCTGGCGAGGTGGATCCCGACGAGCGTGCGCGGTGGTTGGAATTATTCGCAGACCGAAAGACCGGCAGCGCCGAAGCCTTGCGCAGTGAATTCGAAAAGAAGTACCCGCCCGGATACTTCGCCATGCGGCGGGCATTTCGTGCAGACGGTCGCTACGGTCGATGGCTGTTGAAGAAGAATATTATTGCTGTCATCAACGGCACGGCTTTCGTGCACGGCGGCTTATCGACTGTCGTTACACAGGTCGGTCTGGATGGCGTTAACGACGACATGCAAAAGGATCTGCTCGAATACGTCGAAGTCCTCAACGTTCTGACCGACGCGGAAATCTTGCTTCCGACCGATAGCCATTACGACTACGAAGCAATACTCAATAACTACCTGCCGGCTCTGAATGAGAGCCCGGATATTCTGCGAGCGATCGCTACGGCGATACGACTGGGGAAATCGGACCTGCTGGGCGTCGACGGGCCGCTCTGGGTTCGCAGTAACGTTTCCTGCCCCGGAATTATCGAAGAGCACCGGTTGGACGCCGCGCTCGCCGCAATTGGCGCGGACCGTGTGGTGGTTGGCCATACGCCAACGCCGAAGCGCCAGGTTCTACAAAGATTTCACGGCAAGATAATCGAGATCGACACGGGCATGCTGAATTTCTATTACAACGGCACCGGCCATGCATTGGTATTCGAGGGTGACGTCATATCGGTAATCGATCAATCAGGAACAGATGCGCTAGAGCCCATGGCGCACCCGCGGCGAGTTGGTCACCGCCCAGGCAATCTGACTGCATCGCAATTGCAGGAATTACTCGAGCACGGCGAAATCGTTTCGCTTGAGAAAGGCGAATCAAACACGGTAGTCAAGGTCAGCAATGGCGAACAGACGGTCAGCGCCGTTTTCAACAAGCGTAAAGGCCGAAGTTTTTATCCCGGTGTCGCGGCATTTCGCATGGACAGATTGCTCGAACTCGACATGGTACCGGTCACCGTCGTGCGCGAAGTCGATGGCCACGACGGAACGCTGCAGTTCATGCCGGACAACAAATCGAATGAAGTCGAACGTTCGGCCTCAGGACAGGGCGGAGGGGCGTCATGTGCGATTACGGATCAGTGGGCCGCAATGTATGTTTTTGACGTGTTGATCTACAACGAAGGACGATCACAGCATCGCATGATGTACGACCGTTCGTCATGGCGACTGATGCTGAGTGAGCATGATCGCGCCTTCGCTAACAGCAAAGGCCGGCCCGCCCACCTGAAGAATGCGGCGTTGCCGGTCAGTCCAGGCTGGAAGCGCGCACTGTCGGCGCTGACTGACGAACTGCTCGAGGAGCAGTTTGGTGATGTTCTCGACAAACGCCGACTGCGTGCTCTGGCGGCGCGCCGGGATGAGCTCATTTCTGCCCCGAGCGCGCGATCAAAAAAGTAGATCACACCGGCTTCGGTCGCCCCCAACGTATCGGTGGTCGGCAAGATTCGTGTGCTGGATTTGAGAATTCGTCGCCGCGAGACGTTCTTGCTGCTCTGCGCTGGAGGCACCTAAGTTGTTGATATTCGGCACAACGTAACACAGTATAATCAATGCCATCCGCGATTCCGAAGCAAAGCAGATGATGAGGACCGAATGGGACGACTAACGACACACATTCTCGATACGGCGCATGGGACCCCGGCGGCAGGCGTCAATATTCGTTTGTTTTTGCTGCAGGATCAGCGAGAGCCAGTTGCACAGGCCACGACCAACGCTGACGGCCGCACAGAGATGCCCTTGCTGGAAGGTGAGACGATGGTGTCCGGTAGTGTCGAGCTGGAGTTTGATATCGGCGAGTACTTCCGCAACAAGGGCGCGGACGTCGGCGACCCGGCATTTCTGGAAACGGTGGTGATTCGAGTCACGGTGAAAGCCGACGAGCACTACCACGTGCCGTTACTGGTTTCTCCCTGGTCGTATTCGACGTACCGGGGTAGCTGAGACTTATGACCGACCGCGCCACAATCCGCTTCGTGCTCGATGGTGAAATCATCAAAGTCTGCGACGTTGATCCAACGCGCACGGTCCTGCAGTTCCTGCGCGAAGACCTATGCCGCAATGGCACGAAAGAAGGCTGTGCCGAAGGGGATTGCGGTGCCTGTACTGTCGTTGTCGCGGAACTTAATCGCAGTCGCGACGCGGTTCAGGTCAGGGCAATCAATTCCTGCATCCAGTTCTTGCCGACGCTCGATGGCAAGGAGCTGATTACCGTGGAGAGCCTCGCCGATGGCGAAACGCTGCACCCGGTGCAGCAAGCCATGGTTGAACACCACGGCTCGCAGTGCGGATTCTGTACGCCAGGTTTCATCATGTCGATGTACGCGATGTACGAAACCAGTTCGAATCCCGGCCGCCAGGAAATCGACGACGCGCTGGCAGGCAACCTTTGCCGGTGCACGGGGTATCGGCCGATTATCCTCGCCGCAACCGAGATGTATTCTCTGCCTGCTTCGCCCTCCGGCGATCGTTCCGCCAATCTTGAGAAACTGCAGCGCAAGGAGTCGTTGCGGATCGAACACAATGGACGCCGTTTTTTTGCGCCGTCTGACACGGACGAGTTCGCGGCACTATTCGCTGAATTTCCGGAGGCGACGATTCTCGCGGGCGGAACCGACGTGGGTCTGTGGGTAACCAAACAGCATCGCGAGCTTGCCACGGTAATCTACACGGGCCGGGTCTCTGAACTCTGTGAGCAGCAAGTTACTGATACGCACATCGACATCGGCGCGGCGGTGTCATTGACGGATTCGGTTTCAGTCATCGTGCAACATTATCCCGGGCTGGACGAAATGTTTCGCCGCTTCGCTTCGCCGCCGATACGCAATGCTGGCACGCTGGGTGGGAACGTCGCCAATGGTTCGCCTATTGGTGACTCAATGGCTGCGCTTATGGTCGTCGATACATCGTTGCTGTTGCGATGCGGCGCGGTGGAAAGAGAGATTTCGCTCGGCGATTTTTACCACGACTACATGGTCAATGATCTGCAGCCTGGCGAATTTATCGCGCGCATCAGGATTCCACTACCGACGGACGACGCGATAGTCAGAAGTCAAAAATGGTCGAAACGATTTGATCAGGATATTTCCGCCGTGTGTACAGCGTATCGTCTCGTCGTGAACAACGGTAAGGTGATTTCGTTTCGCATGGCCTGTGCTGGTCTCGCAGCCACGGTTCGGCGCGCAGGCAAGACCGAGGCGGCCATCAATGACCAGCCGTGGACCAGTGAAACGATCGAAAACGCATGTCAGATGCTAGCTGAGGACTTTGCACCAATAAGCGACATGCGCGCGTCGGCGGACATTCGATTGCGGGCCTGTCAGAACCTGTTGCGGCGGTTCTTTGCGGAGACCGGGAGCGACGATCTGGAAACGGTGTATACGTATGGACGTCAGCGTTAAGCCGGCAGAAAAACGCAAAGTGGCGGTCGGCGCACCGTTGCCGCACGACAGTGCGCGTCTGCACGTGACAGGACGGGCGTCGTATACGGACGACCTGCCCGAACCGCGCGACCTGTTACACGTTGCTGTCGGCATGAGTACGGTTGCGCACGCAAACATTGGCGAAATTGGCCTCGCCGACGTTCTTGCCGCACCGGGTGTGATCGACGTTTGCGTTGCTGCGGATATTGTCGGCGCAAATAATTGCGGCCCAATAGTCGCCGACGACCCAATCCTCGCGGCTGATATTGTGGAGTACGTTGGCCAGGCTGTGTTTGCGGTAGCGGCAACGTCTGTCGATGACGCGCGCAAAGCGACTCGACTCGCAACGATTGAATACCGGGAACTGGACGCGATTCTGGATCCGCTGACGGCGGTCGAAAAAGGATCCTTTGTGTTGCCGAGCGAGACGTTGGTACGCGGCGATCCGGACAGCGCACTGCAGTCGGCGCCGCACCGCGCCAGCCGTCGTGTCTTTCTGGGCGGCCAGGACCAGTTCTACCTTGAGGGCCATATCGCGATGGCCATTCCGCAGGACGATGGTTGCCTGCTGGTGTACAGCTCGACACAGCACCCTGACGAGATTCAAACGCTGGTAGCGCATGCCACGAAACGCTCAGCGAATGACGTTACTGTGATCTGCCGCAGGATGGGCGGCGCGTTCGGTGGCAAGGAAAGTCAGGCGGCGTTGATCGCCTGTATCGCGGCGTTGTTGACGGACAAAACCGGCAGGTCCTGCAAGTTGCGACTGGATCGCGATGACGACATGATCATGACCGGCAAGCGGCACGATTTTGTTATCGACTACGACGTCGGCTTCGACGACACGGGACGGATACTCGGCATCGATTTTGAATTCGCGTCGCGTTGCGGAATGTCGGCCGATCTATCCGGCCCCGTTAACGATCGTACAATGTTCAGTTGCGACAATGCTTATTTTCTCGAAAACGTCCGCATCGTGTCACACCGCTGCAAGACAAATACGGTTTCAAATACCGCTTTTCGTGGCTTCGGTGGACCGCAAGGCATGTTCGCGATTGAGTACGCGATAGAAGATATTGCCCGTAGGCTGGGCGTCGATCCACTGCTAGTTCGCCGCCGCAATTTCTACGGCAAAGACGAGCGCAACATTACCCAATATCATCAAACGGTCGAAGACAACATCATCGACGAAATTTTTGATCAACTGGTTGCGAGCAGTGACTACGAAGCGCGACGAACTGATATCCACGAGTTCAATACTGGCAGTGCCATCCTGAAACGTGGCATCGCGATAACACCGGTCAAGTTCGGCATTTCGTTTACCAATACGTTACTGAATCAGGCCGGAGCGTTGGTGCACGTTTACAAAGACGGCACCGTGCAACTCAATCATGGCGGCACCGAAATGGGGCAGGGCCTCTATATCAAAGTCGCGCAGGTTGTGGCCGACGAGTTTCAGATCGATATCGATCGTATCCGAATCATGGAGGCCGACACCAGCAAGGTACCGAACACGTCGGCCACCGCGGCGTCCAGCGGCGCGGACATGAACGGCATGGCGGCGAAGAAAGCGGCGGCGAAGATCTGCTCGCGACTCACCGAGTTTGCAGCGCGCCATTTTGCAGTGCCTGAAGCGAACATTGATTTTCGCGACAATCACGTGCACTGCGGAGATGCGGTCGTGACATTCACGGAACTCGTGCAGCTTGCCTGGGCTGATCGAGTGTCACTGTCGGCGACCGGCTTTTACAAGACTCCTAAGATCAATTACGACCGTGCAACGTTTAGTGGCCGGCCGTTTTTCTACTTCGCCTACGGTGCTGCAGTGACCGAAGTTGTCGTCGATATTTTGACCGGTGAAAATCGCACACTGCGTGTCGATATTCTGCACGACTGCGGTGACTCACTGAATCCGGCGATTGATCTCGGGCAAATCGAAGGCGGTTACGTACAGGGCGTCGGTTGGCTGACGTCGGAGGAATTATGGTGGAACGATCGTGGCGAACTTGGCACGCACGCGCCTTCGACTTACAAGATTCCCACCTGTTCAGATCTGGCGCCGGACTTTCGTGTGGAGCTGATGCAGAGCGTTGCCAATAAAGAAGACACCATTTATCGCTCGAAAGCTGTGGCTGAGCCACCACTAATGCTGGCGCTGTCGGCGTTCTACGCCATCCGCGATGCGATCGCCAGCGACGCCAGTCCTTTGCCTGACCTGCAGGCACCGGCGACGCCGGAGTCGATACTCAATGCGCTACAGGCGGCCAGTCATGAATGAATGGATAGACGAACTGTCTGATCTTGCTGCTGCCGGCGAGCGCGTGGTGCTGGTGACCGTTGCCGGTATCCGCGGCTCGGCACCACGCGAAATCGGGGCGAAAATGATCGTTACGGCAACAGAGACGATCGGCACGATCGGCGGCGGGCAGCTGGAGTTTCAAAGCACGCGTATCGCGGTCGATATGCTCAATGACCGCGAGGCTATTTTGCGCAGCTTTCCGCTGGGTTCGTCGATGGGGCAATGTTGCGGCGGCGTCGTAGAAATCCTGTTCGAGCCTGTCGCCGAAGGCTTGCCAGGCTGGTTACGTGACCTTGGCGCATTGCACGGGCAACGCGAACCCGCGGTAATCGCTACGCGCATATCGAAAACGAACCCGGCGAAATTGCTGGTCACGGCCGAGCAGATATTTGCCAGCGATGAAGACAGGGCAGAAGCAGCGATGGTGAGCAGGGCGCGTCAGATTCTCGCCGGCGACCGGATGGCGACACGGAATGTGCAGGAGCTTTACGAGCCGGTCATCGCGCCCGACCTCAATATCGCAGTGTTTGGCGCGGGCCACGTCGGCACCGCGGTCGTCAGCGCGCTGGCCGGCCTTGACTGTAGTATCCGCTGGATCGACAGTCGGCGAAAAGTATTTCGCCAGGTGCCTGCGAACGTTCGTGCAATTGAAACCGCGGATCCCGCCCTGGAGGTGGCTGCGCTGCCAGCGAGCAGTTTCTATCTTGTTATGACTCACAGCCATGCGATGGACTTTGAAATCTGCGATCGCATACTCGCGCGAGGCGATGCACAGTATTGCGGTCTGATCGGTTCGTTGTCCAAACGCCGCCGATTCGAAAAGCGCTATCGGCAGCAGGGAATGTCACAGACCGTAATCGACCAACTGACCTGCCCGATCGGTGTTGACGGAATCAGTGGCAAGAAGCCGGCCGAAATCGCCGTCGCTGTCGCGGCAGAAGTTCTCAAGATCCGGGAGCGTGCCGTAACGATGTCTGGCGAAGAATTTCCCGATAACGTGCATCCGCTGAAGGGCTAGCATGGAAGCGTATCTCCTGGACTGGTTGAATCTCCTTGTACGTTGGCTGCACTTCATTACCGGCATTGCGTGGATCGGTTCTTCGTTGTATTTCATCTGGCTGGATAACCATCTCGAAGCACCGCGCGACCCCGGGGACACTGACAAGGGCGTCGGCGGCGAGGTGTGGTCGGTACACGGCGGCGGTTTTTATCACGCCCAGAAATACAAAAGGGCTCCGACCCGTTTGCCGGAAAATTTGCACTGGTTCAAGTGGGAGGCGTATTGGACCTGGATATCCGGGATGTTCCTGCTCGGACTGGTCTATTTTCTGGGCGCCGAGGTGTACCTGATCGATCGATCGGTTGCCGATCTATCAGTTCTTGTCGCTATCGGTAGTGCGCTCGCCTTCATAGCGGGTGGTTGGATAGTTTATGACCTGATGTGCAAGTCGTCGCTTGCGAATCATGATGGCGCGTTCGCGATGATTTTGCTGTTGTTGAGCGGCGCTCTGGCGTGGGGTCTGTGTCAATTATTCAGTGGCCGGGCCGCCTACATCCTGTTCGGCTCGACGCTCGGAACGATAATGGTAGCGAATGTATTCTTCGTCATCATTCCGGGGCAAAAACAAATGCTCGCTACCGCTGAGCGGGGCGAAGAGCCTGATCCGGCGCCGGGTCTGCGCGCTAAACTGCGATCCGTTCACAATACCTATTTCACGATGCCTGTACTGTTTGTCATGACCAGTAATCACTACGCGATGACCTACAGCCACGAGTACAACTGGGCGATTCTGATCGCGATCTCCGTAGCAGGTGGGTTGGTTCGAGTTTATTTCGTCGCCCGGCATAATGGCAAAGCGTCGTCGCTTCCGGCTGTCCTGGCTGTGGTATTGCTGGTGGTGCTCGCGGCCATTCTGTCACCGCGCTCCCAGGTCGGCCATGAAGCTACGGTGACTTTTGCTCAGGTTCAGAATGTCATTAATGCACGGTGCACGAGTTGCCATTCATCCGCGCCGGTACATCCGGCGTTTCCCGCCGCACCGCTTGGCGTCATGTTCGACAATGACGCCCAGATCCTTGCGGAGGCCGACCGCATTCATCAACAAACGGTCGTGACGAGAGTAATGCCGATAGGCAACCTGACTGCCATGACCGAGGCAGAGCGGCAGATTATCGATCAGTGGTATCGAACGCTCAAGGACGGGCAATGACAGACTATCCGAGAGACATGCGGGGCTACGGTAAAGACCCACCGGAGGCTGACTGGCCAAACGGGGCTCGGACGGCCGTGCAGTTTGTCATCAACTACGAGGAAGGCGGTGAAAACTGCGTGCTGCACGGCGACGCGGAGTCCGAGGCCTTGCTTTCGGAGATCATTGGTGCGGTGCCGATAGAGGGGCAGCGCCACATGAATATGGAGTCGATGTACGAGTACGGTTCCCGCGCAGGCTTCTGGCGACTGCATCGGATGTTCGGTCAGCGCAAGCTGCCGGTCACAGTCTTTGGCGTCGCAATGGCATTGCAGCGCAATCCGGAGGCTGTCGCGGCGATGCAGGATGCAGGCTGGGAAATAGCCAGTCACGGCTACCGTTGGGTGGACTATCAGCACATCGACGAGGCAACCGAGCGAGCACACTTTCAACAGGCTCTGGACATTCATCGCGAGGTCACCGGAGAACGACCCAGAGGATGGTACCTGGGCCGCTGCAGCCCCCAGAGTCACCGCATCGCGGCTGAGGCAGGGGAATTCACCTACAATTCCGATACCTATGCCGATGATGTGCCGTATTGGGATCGCCAATACGGTACGCCGCAGTTGATGGTGCCATACACCCTGGATGCTAACGACATGCGATTTGCGACCGCGCAGGGATTCAACTCCGGCCAGCAGTTTTTTGACTACCTGAAAGACAGTTTTGACGTCCTGCACGCTGAGGGCGGCCGCATGATGTCGGTGGGCTTGCATTGCCGGCTTGCGGGCCGGCCGGGGCGCGCAGCAGCCTTGGCCAGATTTCTCGATTACGTAGGGTCGCACACCGATGCCTGGGTCGCGACTCGCCTCGATATTGCGAATCACTGGCGAGACCGGCATCCAGCGACAGGTCGCGACTAGTGGCCGATTCCGACTTTGTAGAGGTTTACGGCGGAATCTATGAACATTCTCCGTGGGTCGCCGAGCGAGTGAGTGCGGTACTTGGGAACTCGAATGCAGACACTGAGGTGTTGGCCCGATTAATGGCGGACAGTGTTGATAATGCCGCCGTGGAAACCCAGCTCGAACTGATACGTGCGCACCCCGATTTGGCCGGCAAAGCACAGATCGCCGGTGAATTGACCGCCGAATCTACTGCGGAACAGTCCCGTGCCGGACTGGATCAATGCACGGCCGAAGAATTCCAAAGATTTCAGTCGCTGAATGCTTCTTACAAGCAAAAATTCGGTTTTCCTTTCATCAAGGCGGTTCGCGACAGCGATCGTCTGGAAATACTGGAAGCTTTTGCAGACCGGCTTGGGAACGACTACGACACGGAATTCGAGACCGCGCTGCAGGAGATCCACAAGATCGCGCGACTGCGGCTGACTGCTCTGGAGGGTTCGAAATGAGCCGACAACATCCGTTCCATCAGTGGATACAGCTGGAGCAGCCACGATTGGGCACACGGGTAACGTATGCTACCGACGACTTTTTTGCAGCTAAAGAGCGTGTCATCGATCCTGGCGTACCGGTTTTTATCGACGATAAGTATGACGACCATGGCAAGTGGATGGATGGTTGGGAGAGCCGGCGCAAGCGCACTGCCGGGCACGACTTCTGCATTATCCGCTTGGGCGTACCTGGCATCATTCGTGGCTTCGATATCGACACGACTCACTTTACCGGCAACTATCCGCCTCAAGCGTCGATCGAAGCCTGCATCAGCGAATCGGATACGCCCGAAGACGGCTGGGTGGAATTGTTGGCCAAGACGGACCTGGCAGGCGATGCGCACCATTACCTGGGCATTAGCGACGACAGAACCTGGACCCACGTTCGCTTGCATATTTATCCGGACGGTGGCGTTGCGCGATTGCGGGTATTTGGCCAGGTACGGGCCGACTTCGCCGGTGTTGAAGGATATGTCGACTTCGCTGCCGTAGAGAACGGCGGGCGGGCAATTGATTGCAGCGACGAGCATTATGGCAGCATGCATAACCTCAATGTGCCGGGCCGCGGGGTGAATATGGGCGACGGCTGGGAGACGGCGCGCCGGCGCGGGCCGGGCAATGACTGGGTCATCATTGCGCTGGCAACGGAGGGTGTTATCGAGCGCGTGGAAGTCGACACGGCGCACTTCAAAGGAAACTACCCGGACCGTGTAACGCTGGAGGCCGGTAAATTTGACAGTGACGCGCTCGCGATATCGGACCGTGCGAAATGGGAAACATTGCTGCCCGAGACGAAACTCAAAATGGATCAGCAGCACTATTTCGAAGCACTTGAAGCGCTTGGAGCGGTGTCGCACGTTCGCCTGTCCATATACCCTGACGGCGGTGTGAGCCGATTGCGATTGTTTGGTCGTGTCGGCGGAGAAGCGAAATGACGATCACGTTGAAAGCGGAGCCACTAACCAGTGACCGATTCGCGCCTTACGGCGAAGTAATTGAAACATCGCGGCACGGATCGGTTGCAATGAACGCTGCAAGGTTTGAACGTTTTAATGATCTCTGCAAAGTCGATCTGATGAACGGTGGTCACGTCTCGGTCAGTATCGCCCGCTGCCGGACCCCGACATCCCTGCCGTTACGGCTGGACATGGTCGAGCGGCATCCGCTGGGTAGCCAGGCGTTTATTCCGCTAAGTCCCTGCAAGATCGTCATTGTCGTCGCGCCACCGGAGGAGTCTGTTGATGCCAGTGCTCTGCGCGCATTTGTTAGCAATGGCCGACAGGGGTTCAATTACAGGCGCGGCACCTGGCATATGCCACTGACTTCGTTTGCGGCCGGTCAGGAATACCTGATCATCGATCGTGGTGGAACAGAATCCAATTGCGAAGAACATACGCTCGATGAGGTCGTCTTGGTCGAGGTCGATTGACGGCCATGCGCGAAGCGTTTCGAGCAACCATATTGCATTGTTTGGCCGACCCGGGTGAGGGAGCTGAGGCATCCGCGATACAGCAATTTGACGACGGCCTGCTGCTCATTGAAGATGGCACGGTCATCGAGGCGGGTGATGCTGCGACGTTGCTGCCGCAATGCGAAGACGTACCCGTTACGGAATTCCCCGGGAAAATAATTGTTCCCGGCTTCATTGATTGTCACGTACATTTTCCGCAACTGGACATTATCGCCTCCCATGGCAAGCAATTGCTCGACTGGCTTAATCGTTACGCGTATCCCGTCGAGGCACAATTCGCCGATGCAGCGCATGCACATGAAGTCGCCGGCGTATTTCTTGATGAATTGCTCAGGAACGGCACGACAACGGCGTTGGTCTTCGGCACTGTGCACGCGCATTCGGCGGACGCCATATTAGCGGCCGCACAGTCGCGCGGTATGCGCTTGATCGCGGGCAAAGTCCTGATGGACCGCATGTGCCCCGACGAGCTTCAGGATGATCCGGCCTCGGCCTATGCGGACAGTAAAACGCTGATCGAACGATGGCATGGCAAGGACAGGCTCGGTTACGCGATTACACCGCGCTTTGCTCTGACCTCAAGCGAGGAACAACTCGCCGCTGCCGGCCGGTTGGCGAGCGAATATCCGGATGTCTGGGTGCATACACACCTTGCCGAAAGCACCGCCGAAGTTGAGGAGGTCGCCCGGCAGTTTCCAGATAGCCGCAGTTATCTCGACGTCTACGACCATTTCGGATTGCTCCGGGAGCGATCTGTTTTTGCTCACTGCCTGCACCTGGATGACGAAGATCGACATCGCATGGCTGACGGGGGAGGTGCGGTCGCTTTCTGCCCGACCTCCAATCTGTTTCTGGGGAGCGGTTTATTCGATCTGCGTGCCATGCGCTCGGCCAACGTCCGTTGTGGTCTCGGAACGGACGTCGGAGGCGGTACGAGTTTATCAATGTTAAGGACGGCCAGTGAGGCGTATAAGGTCTTGCATTTGCAGGGTCAGGCGTTGCCGGCGATGAGTGCGTTGTATCTCGTGACACTTGGCGCAGCCGAAGCGCTGTGCCTTGATGACAAAGTAGGGAACTTTGAGCATGGGAAAGATGCGGATTTTGTCGTTCTTGATCCTGCCGGATCGCCAATTAGTGCGCGTCGCACCGGCGTTGCGACTTCTATCGACGAGAAATTGTTTGCGATCACAATGCTCGCGGACGACAGACATATCGCCGCCACATATGTCGCGGGTCAGCGGTACGAATTCAAATAGCGTCGATGATGCTGTTCAGCGTACTGCTGGCACGCATTGCTTTTGAAGCCAGCGTTTCGTCTGGCCGGTAATAGCCGCCGATGTCCACGGCTGAACCCTGCACCGCGAGGAATTCAGCATTGATCACGTCCTCGCTGGCCACCAGTTCTCGCGCCGTATTCGCGAACTTGTCCGCAAATGCTGGATCGCTGGTATTTGCTGCCAATGCTTGTGCCCAGTACATCGCCAGATAGTAATGGCTGCCGCGATTATCGTGCTCATTTACCTTGCGTGATGGCGCCTTGTTATTTTCGAGGTAGTTGCTGCTCGCCACATTAAGCGCGCTGGCAAGAATGCGTGCCTGATTGTTGTCCGTCTTTTCGGCGATGTCCTCTATCGATACAGCCAGCGCGAGAAATTCGCCCAATGAATCCCAGCGAAGGTGGCCTTCGGCAAGAAACTGCTGCACGTGTTTCGGCGCGGATCCGCCCGCGCCGGTTTCGTACAATCCACCGCCTGCAAGCAGGGGCACAATCGACAGCATCTTGGCACTGGTTCCAAGTTCCAGAATCGGAAACAGGTCTGTCAGGTAATCGCGCAGGACATTGCCCGTCACAGAAATCGTATCGTCACCGTTCTTCACGCGTTTCAGGGTAGCGCGCATGGCGTCGACGGGCGACTGAATCCGAATATCAAGTCCATCCGTGTCGTGATCCTGCAGGTAACCATTGACCTTCTTTATCAGAATGTTGTCGTGTGCCCGATTCTCGTCGAGCCAGAAAATTGCGGGAAGGCCGGTCTGCCGGGCTCGATTGACCGCAAGTTTGACCCAGTCACGGATTGGCAGGTCGCGGGTCTGGCACATGCGCCAGATGTCGCCACTGTTAACGCTTTGCTCAAGCAACACGTCGCCGGCCTCGTTAGTGACGCGAACGGACCCGGCAGAGGCGATTTCGAAGGTCTTATCGTGCGAGCCGTACTCTTCGGCCTTCTGCGCCATCAGGCCTACGTTGGAAACACTGCCCATGGTGGTCACATCAAACGCGCCATTGCGCCGGCAGAACTTAATGACTTCATCATAAATACCGGCGTAGCAGCGGTCGGGAATCATCGCGTTGGTATCGCCCAGTTGCCCGTCCGGCCCCCACATCTGCCCGGATGACCGAATGGCTGCCGGCATAGAGGCATCAATGATGACGTCGCTCGGAACGTGCAGGTTGGTGATGCCTTTATCCGAGTTGACCATCGCCAGCGCCGGGCGACTCTGATAGACCGCTGTGAGATCGGCCTCAATGGTCGAGCGCAGTTCATCGTCAAGTTGGAGAATCTTCGTGTACACGTCGCCGACACCGTTGTTCGCATCGACACCGATGGCATCGAAGACGGTGGCGTGTTTCTCGAACACGTCTTTGTAATAAACCTTAACCGCATGTCCGAACATGATCGGGTCCGAAACCTTCATCATCGTTGCTTTCAAGTGCAATGACAGAAGGACGCCTTCCTTTTTCGCGGCATCCATTTCCCGGGCATAGAATTCACACAATGCAGCGCAATCCATACGAGCCGCATCAACGATTTCATGCTTCAGTACCGGCACTTGTGCTCTCAGCACGGTTTCATCACCGTCATTCGACACGAAAGTGATTTTCAGATCACTATCGCTGTCTACGATGGCCGACTGCTCGCTGGAATAGAAATCACCGTCATCCATGTGCGTGACATGCGATTGCGAGTCGCTGCTCCAGGGACCCATGGAATGCGGGTGTCGTTTGGCGAAGGCTTTAACGGCTGCGGCTACCCGGCGGTCCGAATTGCCTTCACGCAGGACAGGATTCACAGCACTGCCGAGCACCCTGGCATAACGTGAATGCGTATCGCGATCGGCATCGGTCTGCGGAGCCTCTGGATAGTCCGGTACAGCGAATCCCTGCGACTGCAATTCGGCAATGGCTTCATGCAGCTGCGGAATTGATGCGCTGATGTTGGGTAGTTTGACGATGTTGGCTGCCGGCGTCTTGGCCAGTTCGCCGAGTTCGGCGAGTGCATCGCTGTGGCGCTGATCGTCAGCGAGATCTTCAGGAAAGTTGGCGAGAATTCGACTGGCCAGCGAGATATCACGGGTCTCTACCACGACTCCGGCAGCGCCCGTAAACGCTTTGACAATGGGCAGGAAGGAGTAAGTTGCCAGAGCCGGAGCTTCGTCTGTTTTGGTGTAAATAATTTTCGCGGTGCTCATGCCCTTCCTTATCCAGCGGCCGATTCCGCAGTCGCCTCTGCGCCACGGGCGGAGCATTATAAGGTGCTGGCCCGCAAATCTCTCACCTGATTTCTGCGCGGCGATAGTCTGCTAGGAAAGGGGCGAAATATCTTTCGTGATGAGAATTGCCCTGAAATCGTTAACGTTGGTACGAGTTGGGCCAGTCATGATCAGATCGCCTGTTGCAGCAAAAAAATCATAGCTATTGTTTTGCAGCAGCATTTCCTTTGCGTTCAAACCGGCCGCGGTGGCGCGAGTCAAAGTATCTGGCGTTACAAAACTGCCGGCATTGTCGCCGGTTCCGTCAATACCGTCGGTGTCTCCGGCAATAGCATAAATCGATAGGTGTTCGTTGAGGGCAAGCGCCAATGCCAGCGTGTACGCACCGTTGCGTCCGCCACGCCCGGAACCTCTGACCTGCACCGTGGTTTCACCCCCTGAAAGAATGACGCAGGGCGGTTCAATGGGTCCCGCGCCGGCGGCGATCTGTAGTGCAAGAGCGGCGTGTTCGACCGCAAGATCGCGCGCGTCGCCTGCCAGGTCGCCGAGAGAGTAGGGAGTAATCCCTTGCCCCGCGGCCAATGCAGCGGCGGCAAGCATCGCGTCAACACTGGTCGCGAGTGCTCGCACGTCGCCGTCTATGACCGCCACCGGTTCGCTCGTCATTATCGCTCTTCGCGCGTCGCCGGAAATGGAAATTGCGTAGCGATCGAGTATGTCCAAAGCTTCCCGCGGCGTGCTTGTGTCACTAATGGTCGGTCCCGAAGCGACCATCGAGACATCGCCGCCTGGCACGTCTGAGATGATCAACGTCATCACCCCTGCCGGTTCACAGGCGGCGGCAAGTTTGCCGCCTTTGATGGCCGATAATTTCTTGCGCACACAATTTATTTCGTGGATAGCGGCGCCAGAGCGCAGCAACTGCGATGTTACGGACTGCTTTTCCGCGAGTGACACACCCGCCGCGGGCAGGCTTAACAGCGAGGACCCACCGCCTGATATCAAGCAGACAACCGTGTCGCCGGCCGACAGATCGGAAACGTCGTTGAGAATCCTACGTGTGGCCGCGACCCCGGCTGCATCGGGCAACGGATGAGAGGCTTCTACGACCTCGATCCACTGGCAATCAGCCGTGTGACCATGAGGCACGATGACCAAGCCTTCTAGCGGGTCCGGCCAGCGGTCTTCCAGCACTTTCGCCATGCTCGCGGCTGCCTTGCCGGCGCCCACGACGATGACCCGGCCGGCCGGCTTCGACGGCAGCCAGTGGTGCATACAGTTTGCAGGAGTGGCAGAAGCGATCGCTGCGTCGAACAGCGAGCGCAGAAATTGCCTGGGCTGGAACATTAGCTCCGCGAAGCAGCAGCCGATTTAACATACGGTGCCAGGCGATCGATGAGCCCAGCCATTGCGGGCCGGTTCTCGCGCAGCTCGTCGAGCGAAAACCCTGATAGCTCATAGGGCAATACCAGCCAGTCACGCGTCTCGTGGACGAAGTACTCCGGCGTCCGCAGTGTTTTTGCCGTTGGGCGGTACCACACCGTGGCGATGCGAATGTCCTGCGGCAGGTTGCGGCGGGTTTTCTTCGCCAGTTGTTTGATAACCGCATTGACGCTCGAACCCGTACTGTAGACATCGTCGACGATCAGCAGCGAGTGGTGTGCGTTCAGGTTTTCAAGGAGATACTGTAAACCGTGAACGCGGATGGATTCAGCCTTGCTGACCATTTGCGAGTAATGCGGCGCGCCCGTATACGATGTTCGAATGGCAATGTGATCGGTCTTGGTGCCCAGGTAGTCGAGACCTTCCTGCACAGCAATGCCTACGGCGCTGCCGCCGCGCCAAAGTCCGACTAAAAAGTCAGGTTTGAATCCGGCTTCGTAGATGTTGGCTGCCAGCTGGAAAGAGTCCCGAAGCAGGTCGTCCGCGGCGATAAATCGCTGGTTCATTGTTGTTCTTCCTGGGTCTTGCTGCGCTAGAATCGGATGCGGGCATTATACCGCCAGCTAGAAGTCCACACTCAAGAGAAAAATAATGGACAAGACAGTACTTTCCGCACAGGACTTGCTCGAAGACTCGTTCGAGCTTGGGATCAAAGTTCTCGAGAGCGGCTTCGAGCCAACATTGATTATCGCTATTTGGCGCGGTGGCACGCCCGTCGGCATGGCACTTCAGGAAACACTGTCTTATTGCGGAATCGAGTCGGATCATATCGCTATTCGCACCTCCTCATACATCGGCGTTGATCAACGAGGCAAGGTCGCGGTTCATGGACTCAACTACATCATCAAAAAGATCCGGCACGATGATCGTGTGTTAATTGTCGACGATGTATTCGACACCGGGAACACGATCGTTGCCGTGATCAACGAACTGACCCGGCGGGCCCGGGGCAATACACCGGAGGATATTCGGGTTGCCGTTCCCTGGTTCAAGCCCAGTCGCAACGAAACCGAGATGACTCCCGACTATTATCTGCACGAGACCGCCGAATGGCTGGTTTTTCCGCACGAACTCGACGCGCTGACAGCCGAGGAATTACGCGAGTGCCGCCCGGAGATCGCGGCGATCGTGCTGGGCGCGAAGGCTCGCCGTAAATCCGCATAACGATTCGTCCGATGCCGAGAATCTGTGTTTATTGTGGTTCGAATAGCGGCAGCCGTCCCATCTATTCTGACGCTGCTCGCGCGCTCGCCGAGGTGCTCGTGCGTAATGGATACGAACTTGTTTATGGTGGCGCCGACAAGGGCATCATGGGTGTAATCGCGAATTCCATGCTACGGCAGGGGGGCAAGGTACATGGTGTCATGCCAACGGCGCTATGCGACAAGGAGATCGCCCACCCAAAGCTGACGGAACTCCACATCGTGTCATCAATGCACGAGCGGAAAACAATGATGGCTGAGTTGTCTGACGGATTCATTGCAATGCCGGGTGGTTTCGGCACGCTCGAAGAAATTATTGAAATTCTCACCTGGGGTCAGTTGCAGTTTCACGATAAGCCGTGCGGTCTTCTGAATGTCGACGGTTACTTCGATCACCTTATTCGATATCTCGACCACGCTGTCGGAGAGGGCTTTCTCCGCGCGGAGAACAGGCGGATGTTGTTGTGCGACGACACGCCCGCCGGGCTCGTCCAGCAATTTGGAAAGTACACCGCACCCCGGGTCGACAAGTGGACCGACTAACGGCGGCGTGAGTTTACTTTCGGAAAATTAAACGCAGTTTGCCCTTTGCCGGTGAGCGTAGATTCTGCCCGTGCAAGGCGTAGCGAATGCCGAATCGCTTACCGCCAAGATCCTTACCAGCGCAGAGCCGCAGCGGCGCTACAAATACATCAATCGGCTCGCCGATCGGGATGTCGCCGATTTTGCTGGTCACTTGCACGGAGTCATCCTTGAGACTGACCGACGGATACTCGGCTATTTCATCTGGCGTGCGATCAGCGAAGCCGTCGTCGCGCGGCACCTTGGGCAGCGTAGCGGCAACATAGAATGCGTTATGGTTTGGCATTATCAAGGACAGCGAAGCATCAACGATGGGTTCCTGTCCTTGATTATAAACAACCATTTGCACGTGCTCCGCACGTGATTCAAACAGAAAGTGATTGTCGTGATCACGATATTTATGGCGCAGTTCTTTCATTTCCTTCATTAGATCATCGGGACTGCGATCGACGTACGGATCGTCGGCACCGAACAAACGCGCATGCGTCAGTCTGGCCATAACAGTTGTAGATCCCGTTTTCTTGGACTGGTTGCGAACCGCAAATAGTTCATCGAGTTTCTTGCTGGCCTCAGCGGAAGGAAGCTGCGACAAGTCACAACAATTCACTTGCAGCTCTTTGTGAATGATCTCGCCCGGAAATCCGATTTCGATGTCGTCGGCTGATACTGAGTCGCGGAATTTCCGCTCGAAGAGTTCTGCGAGCTGGCGCCGCCCCATCTTCAACGCACTGTCCTTGGTGCGAATGTAAGCGTCGCCACGACGCAGTTTTTCCGAGTAGTCAATTCGCATCATGTAGGGACGATCCTGACAGTCGCCGATTTCGAATACGCCGATGCGCTTGCCCTCGATCGAAACCGGTTTGTAGCGAATTCGAACTGATGGTTCGATGTATTCATTGGCTAGCGACTGATAGGACGGCTTACCGGAAAAATCGTCCGCATCGATCGAATTCAGACGCTTGTGCCCCTGGGCGTCGTAGTCGGCGCCAACTATGATGTAGCGCGGCCCTTCAACCGGAGCATTCGCCATCGCAAGGACATCACGAAGAAAGCTGCGGATGCCGCTGCTGCCGTATTTGTCCTTGCGAAACTGGGTGTTTTTTCCGGGAGTCGCAGCTCGCGCTATTTTCAATAAACGGTTCATTAAGCAGACGATTTTGACCGATTATGTTTAACAGATTGGGAACCAATCGACATTTCTGAGAACTGGGGCACATATTCGTCACATCTGGGGAGACGTGAGATGATTTGCCAATGAATTCCCGGATCGACGCTTTGCAGTCCGTCGCGGCCGCCCCGCCCAAGCTCGATACAGCGGTCGTTGCGGACGCCGTTGCGGAGCAGTTCGGACTATCGGGAGACTATGCACCATTGGTCAGCGAGCGGGACCAGAACTTCAGGGTGACAAGGTCGGACGGCAACCGTTTTGTCGTAAAAGTCACCAGCCTGGTCGAAGACGTGGCCGTAACCGACTTTCAGATTGCTGTGTTGTTGCACCTTGAAAATCATGGCCTGCCCGGGGTGCCGCGTATTGTGCGGACTCGGTCGGGGCAGGGTCGGGGCACCGTCTGCGGCGCCGACGGAGTGGAATTTTACCTTCGTGTTGTCACCTGGCTCCGCGGCCGTTTGCTCCGAGATGGCGAGATCACGCCGGAAATTGCGGGCCGAATCGGGCAACGGCTCGCCGGCTTGGATATGGCTCTTCTGGGATTCGCACATCCGGGCGACAGCCAAGTGCTGCTGTGGGATACAGAGCGAGCGGGAGACCTCTGCAGTTTGACCCATCACATCGGAGATGCGGTCATTCGTGGACAAGTCGACGCGGTCTTGCAGGACTTTGTCGAGCGCGTCAAACCGAACCTTCTGACACTGCCGCGCCAAGTCATTCATAACGATGCAAATAACGAAAATATCCTGTTTGACACGGACGATGCGGTGTCGGGGATCATTGATTTCGGCGATATGCTCAGGGCGGCGCGGATTATCGAGGTTTCGACTGCCGCTTCCTATCTGAGATCAGCTGGCGATGATCCGTTACAGGTCATCGCGCCGCTTGTTGTCGGCTATCACGTTACGAGCCCTCTTACAGAGTCAGAAATCGATGCGTTATTTGATCTGATTCGGATCCGATTGGTGATGACCATGGCCATTCTCCATTGGCGCCTGGCGGCCAGGGAAGACGATGATCTGTATCGGCAGAAAACGATCGACGGTGAAAGTGATGCATCCGATTTTCTGCGACGCATGTCCACTCTGGGATGTGATGCGTTTCACGATCGGATTCATGCAGAAATAGAAGCTAAAACAACCAGTTAACCTCTCATAGGGCCTCGGATTTTGTGCCAAAGGTTGCCACCGTGTGAAAAAATGACCACGAATGGTGCCAGCAGCGTCTCTAAGCTGAGAAACAGGTCCGAGAATCAATAGCTTGCAATAAGTAAAATCGATTCCCGGATATCGTTAAATCGGGCTTGGAGAGCATGAATCTGTACGTCGTTTTGTCCGTACTGCTGATTTTCAGCGCCGCCTGCTACTTAATGCTGGGCGTACGGCTAATCGCAATCAAACGCGAGATGGGCAGTATGCCGATCGGTGTGCTGTTCGTTGTCATCAGTATTTGGGTAATGGGCGGTGCGATCGAGTTGCTGTCCAGCACCTTCGCCGTTTTTACGATTGGGCGTACGGCTCACTTCATCGGTTCTGCATTGGTACCCGTCGTTGCGTATGTCTGTTTTCGTGAGTACACAGGATCAGAAACGCCGCTCCGGACCGTCATCATAATGCTGGTCATCCCGACCGCATCGATCATGCTTGCAGCGACAAACACTCAACATGAAATAATGTGGTTTCTGCCGATTGCGAACGAGGCGGGTGAATTTCTGACGCGCCCTAATCGTTGGGGACCGTGGTTCCTGCTGGTCCATTTGCCCTACAGTTACGCGGTATTCGGTGCGGCGATGTTGACCCTGATCGCGCACAGTTCTGCCGTTGTGCAAGCCCAGAGACGCGGCCTTTTTCTACTTGTTGCTGCCTGCATCGCACCATTGACGGCGACGCTGGCATACGACATGGGGTTCGGCTCGAACACCATCTCCTATGTACCCATCGTCTTTACGGCGATGTTGCCGATTTACGCGTGGTTGATTCTCGGCGAGCAGATTATCGAATTCACGCCGCTGGCTTACGAGACGGTATTTCAGAATATGCAGGACCCGGTCGTCGTCATCGACGACAACTGTCGGGTGATCGGCCTGAATCACACGGCTGAAAGCATGCTGTCCATCTCAGAATCGGACGCTCTGCGCGAGCCTCTAGAGAAACTGTTCGGTGATGACTCGCCGGAGGTATTCGAGGTGCTGGAAACGGGTCGGCCGCAAAAAATGATGACGACCACGGGCCGTTTTTTGCACGTGCAGGTATCAGATATCGCGACCCACCGATCGTTGGGACGTGGCGGGAAAGTATTGATGTTCCGCGATGTGAGTGACGTTGAGAAAGCGCAGTCAGAAGTTCGCAAGAGCGAGAAGTTGTTGCGTACCCTCATTAATCACTCGGTGAACGGCATTATCCGCTTTCGATGGGTGCTCACAGAGGACGGCGGTAGGAAATTAAGAAGCATCTTCGCCAATACGGCCGCGGCGCGATTTCTGGGTGCAGATGCGGACGACATGGTTGACCGCCCGGCAAGCGAGATCATCATTCTGGCCACCTGCGGAATGGATGATGACATCGCGGCGGATGTGCTCCGGAAATTTGAAGATGCTGTGAGCAAAGGCATTCGCCTCGATATCGAAGTACGGCATCGCCGCAACAGCGCCGGTCGCTGGCTGCGAATGATATGCGAACCAATGGGTGATGATGTTGCCATGACTTTTGTGGACATAACTGACGGAAAAGCCAAAGAGCGTAAGATGGAATCGATCGCAACATCCGATCCGCTAACCGGCGTTTTGAACCGTCGCGGATTTGAACGTAAAGCTTCTCGCCGATTGGCGGAGAGTGCCGATGACGCGACGGGGGCACTATTGTTTATTGATCTTAACGACTTTAAGCAGATCAATGACAAGTACGGTCACGAAATTGGCGACCAGCTGCTGACCATCGCATCGGAACGCCTGCGAAAAAGTCTGCGTTCATGCGACATCATCGGCCGGCCCGGCGGCGACGAATTTGTCGCATTGGTGCCTGACGTTGATGCTGACGTTGCCGATAAGCTGGCCAAGCGATTGACCAGCGCGCTCGAAGAGCCGTACCTGATTGGTCGCGAAAAATTGCAGTGCGCCGCAAGTATCGGTCTGGCACTGTATCCGAAGAACGCCAATACCTTGACTGGGCTGTTGCGCGAGGCGGATCAGGCGATGTACCGTGCGAAGGATCGATGTCGCAGAGCGTCTGACATTGGCGGCGAGAATCTATTGGAAAAGGCCGTCTAAAAGCACTGCACCACGAATCGTTGAAATAAATACTGCCTGCTCGGGGTCCATTAGTGAAACCCGTTGGAGTATCAGGACATGAACCTTCGTTCGATTTCTCACGTTCTGTTCGTCGCGCTGATGAGCATGAGCCTCTTTTGCAGTGTTGCCATTAAAACCGGCCATGCCGATGTGCCGGTCGCCGAGTCGGCAGACCTGATCAACCCGCTCGGAGCAGGGGATAATGCCCCGCGTTTCGTCGTCGAAACCGTCGCCGGCGAACCATTTGACTTCAACCCGCAGGAGTTGCAGCGACCGGTCGTATTGCTGGCGTTTCGCGGCGGTTGGTGTCCCTTCTGCAACGCGTACCTTTCGGAAATGCGCCATGTAATTCCCGAGATCAGGGAAATGGGTCTCGATGTATTGTTCTTGAGCGGCGACCGCGCTGAAATGCTTTTCAGCAGCCTCACCTGGGAGACGCAGGCGGACATTGCCGAGCTGGATTACACCATACTATCGGACGCCGACGCGCAGGCTGCGATTGCGCTTGGTATTGCGTTCAGGGCATCGGGGAGGACCATCAGTCGCCGTAGAGAAAAGGGACAGGACATTAGCGAGTCATCGATGTTGAAACACGGAGTACTGCCCGTGCCAGCGGTTTTCGCGATTGATCAGAGCGGCATCATCCGCTTTGCTTACACAAATGCCGATTACAGGATTCGGTTGCCCGCCAACGATCTCCTGGCGGCTGCTCGCGAGATTGCTGCTGCAGATTGAGCTCGGCTAATGATAGTCTTCGTGCACCGACCCCCGCGCACGGAGAACCCGATGGTTACAGCGATTGTCCTGATTAAAGCCGAGACCAATCGAATTCCAGAACTTGCCAATCGGATAGCCGCGACTTCCGGCGTATCCGAGGTGTTTTCTGTGGCTGGCCGCTACGATCTCGTCGCCATTGTCCGGGTTGCCAAGAACGACGATCTCGCAGACGTGATCAGCGACAAGATGCGACATCTGGATGGCATCGTTGAGACCGAAACGATGATCGCGTTCAGAGCGTATTCAAAACAGGATCTGGAAGCTGGCTTCGAACTCGGATTGGACTAGTGGGACTCGGGAACACAAGCACAGAATTCGGCGCCTTGGCCAAGACACTGCATTGGCTGGTTGCCATCGGCATTTTCGCGCTGCTTTACCTTGGCCTCCAACAATCGGGCATGGAGCGTGGCGACGAGCGGTCCGGTATCCGCTTCATACACGCGTCGATAGCGACCATCATCCTGATGTTGATGACGATCAGAATCGTTTGGCGAATCATGCACGACGTTCCCAGCCACCCGGATGGAATGGCAGCGTGGCAGCGCATGACCTCAACCGTCGTTCACTGGGGCCTGTACGCCGCAATATTCATGCAACTGCTGGCGGGGGCGATGATCAGGGGCACGGCTGGCAGCGGACTGCCTGTATTCGGGCTGATCGAAATCCCTATCCCCGTTGCGGAGAGCCGCGAGAGTCACGAATGGTGGGAAGAGATACATGAATTCACCTGGAAGCCTATTGCGGCGCTTATAACTCTGCATATCCTCGGTGCACTGTATAACCATTTTATTCTGAAGAACAACATCGTTCGTCGTATGACGGTCGGCGTTAAGTAAGCGATGCCGGCCGCATTTATCTGCGATGCGGTACGCACACCGATCGGACGATACGGCGGATCGCTGGCGTCGATCCGTACCGATGATCTTGGTGCTATCCCGATCGCCGCCCTGTTACAACGCAACGCCACCCTCGACGCTAATGCCATTGATGACCTGGTCTACGGCTGCGCTAATCAGGCCGGTGAGGACAATCGAAACGTCGCACGTATGTCCGGCTTGCTGGCCGGGTTGCCCGTAGGAGTTCCGGGGGCTACGATCAATCGGCTGTGCGGTTCTGGTATGAATGCGATCGGAAACGTCGCCGACGGTATCAAAGCGGGTGGCATTCAGCTCGCAATAGCCGGCGGCGTGGAGTCGATGTCGCGCGCACCGTTTGTGCTCGCGAAGCAATCCGCGGCGTTCGGTCGCAATACGGAACTTTATGACACGACACTCGGCTGGCGCTTTATCAACAAAAAGCTCGAAGAGCTGTACGGCGTCGATTCGATGGCCGAAACTGCGGAAAATGTCGCTGACGAATTTGGCGTCTCGCGTGAAGATCAGGATGCCCTGGCGTTGCGCAGTCAGCATCGTGCCGAGGCGGCGGCAAGGTCCGGCGTATTCGGCGACGAAATTGTAGCGGTAACCGTGCCGCAACGCCGTGGCGAGCCGTTCGTTTTCGACACCGACGAGCATCCACGTGCTGGATCAGACATTGAAGGGCTGGCGAAACTGCGTCCTATCGTTCGCGAGGACGGAACGATCACGGCGGGCAACGCGTCCGGGATCAACGATGGTGCGTGCGCTGTTCTGATTGCGAGCGAAGCAGCGGCGAAAACGCAGGGCCTGGAACCGCTCGCACGCGTCGCCGGCTGGGCAGTCGCAGGCGTCGAGCCCCGGATTATGGGGCTCGGCCCCGCCCCTGCATCGCAGAAAGTCTTGCAGCTATGCGGCATGTCCATCGATCAGATGGATGTCATTGAACTCAACGAGGCTTTTGCGGCACAAGGACTTGCTACGCTGCGGCAGCTCGGTGTTGCTGACGATGCGGAACATGTCAATCCGAACGGGGGTGCTATTGCGCTTGGACACCCGCTTGGCATGTCAGGCGCAAGATTGGTCGTGACAGCGGCCTATCAATTGCGGCGCACCGAGGGTCGTTTCGCGTTGTGCACGATGTGCATTGGAGTCGGTCAGGGCATTGCCATGATTATTGAGCGCGTCTGATGACAACCAAGACGTCGAGTTACGAAACACAAGAATTGCGCGAATTTGCCGAGGTGTTGCGCGGTCGGCGAACGATTGAGCTTTTTCTTCAGACGCCCGTGCCGGACGCATTGCTGAAAGAAGCGATTGAAGCGGCAACTTGGGCGCCGAATCACCATGTCACTCAACCCTGGCATTTCTATCTGCTAGGCGATGAGACTGTCGAGCGCTGCCTCGATCTCTGCGAGGATATCGTCACGACGAAGAAAGGCGAGAAGGCCGGAAAATTCAAGCGACAGAGGTGGTCGGAGAAGCCGGGCTGGCTGGTCGTAACTTGCCGGAAATCGCAAGATGAGTTGTTGCAGCGCGAAGATTACGCGGCATGTTGCGCGGCCGTGCAGACCTTGATGCTGTATCTCTGGAAGGCGGGCGTCGGTTGCAAATGGACGACCGGCGACATTACCCGCGACGCTCATTTCAGCGAGATAGTCGGATTCGACGAAAAAGAGGTGATTGTCGTAACTTTGATGTGGTACGGCTACCCTAAGCTAATTCCGGCGCAATCGCGGAAGAACATTACTGAAGTACTAAGCAAGACGGTCTAGTCTCGAGCGAGCTCATCGGGATGATGCACTAACGGTCCCGGAACGAGCAGCGGTCGCAGCAGATAGACGCCCGCCGTTATCGCGCCGGTCGCGGCCATGATGACGGTCGCGTTGCGCACCGTACCGTCATAAATCAATGCGCCGAGTACAGCACCGGAGGCAGCCGCAATATTTTGCGACGTGCCGATAATCGACGATGCAACGCCCGCGATTTTCGGTAACGGATCAAGGGCCAGCACGGTCGTGTTCGACATGAGTATTGCGATAGTGAACATGTACAGGCAGACGCAACTCCACAGCCACCAAAACGGGGCGTCATCGAGCCACGCAATAACGATCATTTGCGCGCTCGCTGTGAAGATCAACAGAACGCCGAGTTGGATGAGCTGCATTATGTCCAGGCGAGCAACGAGCCAGCGGTTGGCGGCCGACCCCGCAAGGATCGAAAGTCCTGCGCAGGCGAAAATAAATCCGTATTGCGTGATCGTGAAGCCGTACATTTCAACGGCCAGCGCTGCAGACACTGCGATGATGGACATATAACCAGCGGGCGGCAGGATCAGTAATAGCAATCCGAACACACTTTGGCGATGCGAGAAGAATTCCCGGAAGCTCGAAACCAGCTGGCGCAGCGGGTGCTGAGACGCATTCGGAACATGCGTTTCTACGAGGTTGGTGCGAATAGCGAACAACAGCCCGAAACCGCAGGCGGCTATTACGATGAATGGCGCGCGCCAGTCCCAGCGCGCAAGCAGCAGCGCGCCGATACTCGGTGCAATGACGGGTGCGACCGTAAAGATCATTGTCATTAACGACATCAATCGAGCCGCGTCCTTGCCGCTCGAGATATCGCGGACTACGGCTCGCGAAATGACGATCGCAGATGCTGCACCGGTGCCCTGCACGAAGCGCGCCGCAAGTAGCAACCCCATGTCGTTGACAGTTGCGGCGACACAGGCTGCGATGACAAACAGCCCCATGCCCGCATAAAGGGCCGGCAGGCGACCAAATCGATCCGATGCGAGGCCAGCGGGGATTTGTCCTAACGACATCCCGAACATGAATACACCGACGATTTGTTGACCGTGCGACAGAGTGGTTCCGAGTGCATCGACCATCGCCGGTATCGCGGGCAAACTGAGGTCCACTGTCAATGCCGCAACGGCTGTTAGCAGGCCGAGCGTTACTATGAAACTTCGGGATTTGGCAAGGTGTGCGTTCAAGGGCGGCAGTGGTCCAACAATATTAACTTGTTGGACCACTAGTCTGCCCACTTGCAATGGTTTCCGCCAGTTGCGGCGTGCCTGTCCAGTAAGCAAGCTCGCGCGGATGGCTAATGTCCCACACTGCAATGTCGGCGCGCTTGCCAACCTCCAGTGTGCCGCGGTCGTCGAGCAGGCCAAGGGCGCGGGCCGCCTCGCGTGTAGCCCCCGCCAGGCATTCCTCGGGCGTCAGCCGGAACAAGCGGCTGGCCAGCATCATTGCCGTACGCAATGAACAGATTGGCGAAGTCCCCGGGTTGCAGTCAGTTGCCACTGCTATCGGCACGCCGCTCGTGCGAAGGCTGGCGATGGGCGGCAACTGTGTTTCTGCGAGCGTCAGGAAAGCACCCGGGAGCAAAACCGCAACGCACCCCGCCTCCGAAAGGGCTCTGACTCCTTTCGGGGAGGTGTACTCGAGATGGTCCGCCGACAATGCGCCGAAACGCGCGGCCAGTTCGGCGCCACCACCGTCACTGAGCTGGTCGGCGTGCAGTCTGACGGGCAGCCCCATTTGTGTCGCCTTATCAAATAGCTGCTCTATCTGTGCAGAACTGAATGCTATGGATTCGCAATAGGCATCGACGGTATCAGCGAGTTTTCGCTCGACAACCAGCGGCAGGATTTGGTCGCAAATGAAATCGATATAGCCGTTGGCGTCGCCCTCGAATTCGGGCGGAACTGTGTGCGCGGCGAGTAAAGCGGTACGAACGTCAACACATGACTCATCCCCGAGCCTGCGTGCGACTTCGAGCATGCGAATCTCAGTGTCGATATCCAGGCCGTACCCCGACTTAATCTCAACCGTCGCAACGCCTTCGTTCGCCAACGCATTGATGCGTGGCAGGGCGGCGTCAAACAGTTCGTCCGCCGACGCATCTCGCGTCGCTCTTACTGTCGACATGATGCCGTCACCGGACAATGCGATGTCCTCGTAACTGCTACCACGCAAACGTTGCTCGAATTCTGCCGCCCGGTCGCCGCCGAATACAAGATGCGTATGACAGTCAATAAGTGCTGGTGTGAGCCAGCGGCCGCCCATGGCGCGTTCTTCCCTCGCACGATGGGCGGGCAGTTCGGACGCCTCGCCGATCCAGGCAATACGGCCATTGCTGACGGCAATTGCGGCGCGCTCTCCGACGACGCCATAGTCCGGCGTCTCGCCCCGCATTGTTGCAATGCGGGCATCTGTCAGCAGCAAGTCCCAGTCCGACATTCGATATTCCAGCTTTGGTCCCATGGCAGTTGCAACCGAAGTTAGCATGGTCTAGCCTGTATATACAACTTGGCGGGAGCGACATGACAACGGTATTCGCGAAGAAAGCGCTATTGGCTTCTGGCTGGGCTGACGACGTGCGGCTTGAGGTCGCTGAAGGACAGATATCTGCTCTGCAGATCGATGCCTCCGCGGCGCCCGACGACGCACAAGTCGGCTACATAATTCCCGGGCTCTGTAATGCTCATAGCCACGCATTTCAACGCGCGCTGGCCGGTCACACCGAACAGCGCTCGCCAGCGGGCCGTGATAATTTCTGGACCTGGCGAGAGCGCATGTATGAGTTGGCCGGTCGAGTCGACGCAGACGCGTTGACCGCTATCGCACGGCAAGCCTATTGCGAGATGCTCTGCAGCGGTTACACCTCGGTCGCCGAGTTTCATTATCTGCACCGCGATCCCAGGGCCCCGGATGCCGTGGATACGATGTTTGGGGCGATCTTGACTGCTGCGGCCGAGAGTGGAATCCGGCTGACTTACGTTCCGGTGCACTACGAGCGTGCCGGATTCGATGATGCACAGGCGTTGCCGCATCAGCGGAGTTTCACGCTGTCGCTCGACGAATTCATAAAACACCATGAGCGTGCCGCGCCGGCCAGCAGTTCTGTCGTCAATATTGGAATCGGGGCGCACAGTCTGCGTGCGGTCTCTAAGGAATCGCTGCAGGCGATAGCGCAGGTGGCGAACGACTCGCTGGTGCCTATGCACCTGCACATCGCCGAACAACTGCGCGAAGTCGATCAGTGTCTGGCGGCGTACGACCGGCGACCTGTGCGCTGGTTGCTTGAAAATTTCGATGTGTCCAGCAACTGGTGCCTCGTGCATGCAACGCACATGGACGATGAAGAAGTTGCAGCACTGGCCTCTTCGGGCGCCGTTGTTGCCCTGTGTCCGAGTACTGAGGCAAACCTCGGTGACGGCCTTTTCCCACTGCATGATTTTCTGACGCATGGCGGGCGAATCGCGATCGGCTCTGACAGCCATGTATCGATCAATCCCTTTGAGGAGCTGCGCTGGCTCGAATACGGGCAGCGCCTGGCGTCGCAGACGCGCAACGTGGTGTCATTGCGTGACAGTCACGTTGGCAGCGAACTGTTCCTGCGGGCACTCGAAGGCGGTGCGGCAGCCAGTGGTCAGGAGACATCCGGCATCGAGGTCGGTGCTGTTGCGGACTTTGTCGTGCTCAGCGACGATGACCCGATGTTCGCCGGACACGGTGACGATTCGCGGCTCGACGCACTGGTTTTTTCCGGATACCCGTTGCCCGTAGAACGCGTCATGGTCGACGGCACATGGTGTGTTATTGATGCAGTGCACGTTCGGCGCGACCAGGTGCGTAGCGCGTATTCCGAGGCGATTGCGAAATTAGGGACGGCGAAATGACAGCCGGAAAACCGCTTTATCAGGAGCTCAAGGATTTCATCATCGAGAAGATTTCGAGTGGTGAGCTGCAGCCGTCAGATCGTGTTCCATCGGAAAACGAGTTGGTCGAGGCAAAAAGCGTGTCGCGAATGACGGCCAATCGCGCGCTGCGGGAATTGACCGATGAAGGATACGTTGAGCGCGTCGCGGGCAGGGGTACGTTTGTTTCAGATTACCGGTCGCGTTCAGATTTGCTTGAGGTGCAGAACATTGCGGATGAAATCATGCGTCGCGGGAACACGCATTCGAGCTGTGTGGTGCGTCAGTCTCTGCAGCATGCGAGGGGGGAAATCGCAAAGGCACTTCACGTAGAGCAGGGGGCGGACGTATTTCATTTGTTGCTTGTACATTCCGAAAACGGCACGCCGATTCAGGTTGAAGACCGATATGTCCTTGCGACTTTTGCACCCGACTGTCTTGAGACTAACTTTGACTCAATCACACCGAGTGCGTACCTGACCAACATCGCCCCGTTTCAGGAGGCCGAACAGGTGGTGCGGGCGAGTAGACCGAACTCGGCGATACGCAAACAACTCGAGATGGGCGATGACGAAGCGAGCCTGGTTGTTATTCGCCGCACCTGGTCAGAGGGGCGACCAGTTACCTTTGCGCGATTGCACCATCCGGGCAGTCGATACGAACTTACGGGTCATTACACTCCCCCCGGCCTGTCACGAACGACCTCAGCAGACGTCGTGCAACTGGAGAATTTACGCCAATGAAAAGAATCATCAAAGCGCCGACCGGTACGACGCTTTCGGCCAAGAGCTGGCTCACCGAAGCGCCGCTCAGGATGCTGATGAATAACCTCGATCCGGAGGTTGCTGAAAGGCCGGAGGATCTGGTCGTGTACGGCGGTATAGGCAAAGCAGCGCGCAACTGGGAATGTTTCGATGCCATCGTTGATTCGCTTAAAAACCTCGAGTCTGATGAGACGCTGCTGATTCAGTCCGGTAAACCGGTCGGCGTCTTTCGCACGCATGCGGATGCGCCACGTGTATTGATCGCGAATTCAAATCTGGTGCCTGCGTGGGCGAACTGGGATCACTTCCGGGAGCTCGATAGAAAGGGGTTGATGATGTACGGCCAGATGACGGCCGGGTCGTGGATTTACATCGGTAGTCAGGGCATCGTCCAGGGCACCTACGAAACATTTGTCGAAATGGGCCGGCAGCATTATGACGGCGATCTTGCAGGTCGCTGGATTCTGACGGCAGGGCTGGGTGGCATGGGCGGCGCGCAGCCGTTGGCTGCGACGATGGCGGGTGCCTCGATGTTAGCGATCGAATGTCAGTCGGATCGCCTGGACATGCGAGTGGAGACCGGCTATCTGGATACCCGTGCCGAATCACTGTCCGCTGCCATGGAGATTATCGAGCAGGGGGTACGTGACAAAAAAGCGGTATCTGTCGGCTTGCTGGGCAACGCGGCCGAGATACTGCCGGAAATGGTAAGGCTCGGCATCAAGCCGGATGCGGTGACGGATCAGACGTCCGCGCACGACCCGGCCAATGGATACCTGCCGATCGGTTGGACTGTTGATCAGTGGCTCCAGAAACGGGAAAGCGATCCCGATGCGGTCGCTGCCGCGGCCGTAAAGTCAATGGCCATTCACGTCCAGGCGATGCTTGAGTTTCAAAAGCAAGGCATACCGACCTTCGATTACGGCAACAACATTCGACAGGTGGCCCTTGACGCAGGCGTACAAAACGCCTTCGACTTTCCGGGATTCGTTCCCGCCTATATCCGGCCCCTGTTCTGCCGGGGCATAGGTCCGTTCCGCTGGGTGGCTTTGTCTGGTGACCCGGAAGATATTTACAAGACGGACGCTAAGGTTAAGGAGATGATTCCGGACGACGAACACCTGCATAACTGGCTGGACGCGGCCCGTGAGCGAATTCAGTTTCAGGGCCTGCCGGCTCGTATTTGCTGGGTCGGGCTCGGCCAACGCCACCGGCTTGGGCTGGCGTTCAACGAGATGGTTCGCAGCCGTGAGCTAAAAGCTCCGGTAGTCATCGGTCGTGACCATCTCGACGGCGGTTCGGTCGCGAGCCCGAATCGTGAAACCGAGAACATGCGAGACGGCAGCGATGCCGTGTCTGACTGGGCATTTTTGAACGCACTCTTGAGCACGGCGAGTGGCGCAACCTGGGTATCGTTGCATCACGGTGGTGGTGTCGGCATGGGCTATTCGCAGCATGCCGGCCTGGTCATTGTCTGCGACGGCACCGAGGATGCCGACCGCCGCATCGAAAGAGTTTTGTGGAATGACCCGGCGAGCGGAGTGATGCGGCACGCCGATGCGGGCTATGACATCGCGATCGATTGCGCGCACGAGTACGGACTTGATCTGCCGATGGTTGACGACGGAGACTCGAGATGAATCTGACAATAGACAATCAACGGGTCGCTCTCAATGTACTTCGGCAGGCGTGGCAGGAACCCGTTACGGTATCGCTTGGCGACAGCGCGAAAGGACGTATTGCTGCAGCAAACGAATTGATAGACGACGTCGTTGCCGGTGGTGAACGGGTCTACGGTGTCAACACCGGCTTCGGGCAGCTTGCACAGGTTCGAATCGATGCTGACCAGCTCGCGCAGCTGCAGGAAAACCTGGTCCGCTCCCACGCAGTTGGCGTTGGTGAAGATCTGGACGACGAAATTGTTCGGCTCATCATGCTGATGAAAGTCATTGCGCTGGCTGCAGGATTCTCAGGCGTTCGACTTGAGCTGGTGGAGACACTGTGCGAACTGATCAACAACAACATCTACCCATGTATTCCGTCGCGCGGATCCGTCGGGGCGTCCGGCGATCTGGCGCCGCTCGCACATATGGCGTGCGCACTGATCGGTGTCGGCGAGGTGCGAGTGAACGGCGATCTGGTGCCTGCAGCGATTGCGCTGGAGAACGCCGGCATCACGCCGGTTCGTCTCGGGCCAAAAGAAGGGCTTGCGCTCGTCAATGGAACGCAGGTCTCAACGGCACTCGCTCTTGCTGCCGTGTATCGCACCGAGAACCTGCTGGCCGCGGTCTTGATGGCTGGCGCGATGTCATCTGATGCAATAAAGGGCAGTGACACGCCGTTCGACGAACGCATCCAGAAGGTTCGCGGACATGGCGGTCAGATCGCCGTCGCCGGCGTGCTGCGCGAACTGATGCGTGGTAGCGATATTCGCGCATCGCACATTGAGTGCGACCGGGTGCAGGATCCTTACTCAATTCGGTGTCAGCCGCAGGTTGTTGGCGCCTGTCTCGACGTGCTCAGGCATGTGAGCACTGTGCTCGAAACCGAGGCCAATGCGGTTACGGACAATCCGCTGGTATTTACCGATTCGAAATCGGTTTTGTCTGGCGGCAATTTCCACGCTGAACCGGTCGCGTTGGCTGCAGATTACCTGGCGCTCGCAATAGCCGAGATCGGTGCATTATCTGAGCGCCGCATTGCATTGCTGATCGATTCACACATGAGTGGATTGCCGGCATTTCTGGTGAAAGACGGCGGACTAAATAGCGGATTTATGATGGCGCAGGTCACGGCAGCCGCGTTGGCGTCCGAGAACAAGTCACACGCTCACCCGGCAAGTGTTGACAGTCTGCCGACGTCAGCGAACCAGGAAGACCATGTCAGCATGGCGACCTATGCAAGTCGGCGATTGCATACGATGCTCGACAATGTCGCAAACATCATTGCAATCGAGTTGTTGGCCGCGGCACAGGGTGTCGAGTTTCACCATCCAAAAAAGAGTTCGCCGATCATCGAAGACGTTATTCGCGGTCTGCGTCAAATATCGCCGCCGTATGAGGGAGACCGCTCGTTGTCTTCGGACATACGTCGAGTGGCGGCGAGCGTTGACGACGGCGCCTATTGCGACTACGCCGCGTCGGTGCTGCCCAGTCTGAGTACATGAGCGACGTTTATCGATTCCAGGCTGGGGAGCGGCCACTGCTGATCAGCGTGCCGCACGATGGCCGCGAAATTCCGCGGGTTTTACGCGCTCGCATGACCGATACCGGGCTGGCAATACCGGATACTGACTGGCATGTCGAAGAATTGTACGAGTTCGCCAAAGACCTGGGCGCGAGCATCATTGTTGCGAACTATTCGCGTTACGTCGTTGACTTGAATCGTCCGGCCGATGATGGGGAGCTGTATCCGGGCCAGACCACGACAGGACTTTGCCCCGAACAGACATTTTCCGGTGCAGCTATCTACCGCTCGGGAAGTGTGAATAAAGACGAAAAGGCCGCGCGAGTCGAGCACTACTGGCGCCCCTATCACGAGCAGATTGGCGAAACGCTCAATGCCATACGAGCCGAACACGGATTCGCGCTGCTGTGGGATGCCCATTCGATTCCGAGTCTTGTCCCGAGACTGTTCGATGGTGAGTTGCCGGCACTGAATCTGGGGACCAACAGCGGCGCGAGTTGTAAGCAATCGATTGAAGACGCGGTTGCCGGCGTCGCGGCGGCCAGTAAATACAGCAGCGTCGTCAACGGACGATTCAAGGGCGGCCACATCACGCGTCATTTTGGTGACCCCAATAACGACATACATGCTTTGCAACTCGAAATCGCGCAACGCGCGTACATGGACGAGAAAACCACGACGTTTGATACCGTAAAGGCTGGTCGTCTCCGTGATACTCTGCAAAAAATGTTGCAAAGCTATCTGGACGCCGCGCAGAAATGACGAATAAGAAGGGCCTGCACGAACTATATGCCAAAAACCCGGAGATGGCGGACGAGTTGCTTTGGGGGCGCAAGATCGATCAGGTTTCCCGTCGTGGTTTCCTGAGGGGATCCGGACTCGCCGCGATGACCGCCGTGCTCGGGGCGAGTATTCCGTTCGCGCGATACATGCCCGGCGGCCTGATCCCGGCGGCGCTGGCACAAAGTGACGAATCATTTTCGATCCCGGGCAAATCCGGTTTGATTATTTTGAACGACAGGCCGATCAATGCCGAGACACCGGCGCATTTACTTGATGACCCCATAACACCGGCGTCCCGGTTGTTCGTGCGTAACAACGGCGTGCCGCCATCCACCTGGGATATCAATCCACTTGAGTGGCGGGTTTATATTGAAGGAGAAGCGTGCGAGCGGCCTGAAGTCTTTACACTAGGCGAGCTGCAGCAGCGCTTCAAACATCACAGGCTACAGTTGCAAATTGAATGCGGCGGCAACGGTCGATCCGAGTTCCACCCTCCCGCCAAAGGTAACCAGTGGACGACCGGCGCCATCGGTTGCCCTGAGTGGACCGGCGTGCGTTTGCGGGACATCCTTCTGCACTGCGGAATATCAGACAATGCGGTGTACGTCGCCTACGAAGCAGCCGACACACATTTATCCGGCGATCCGACGAAGAGTCCAATTTCACGGGGCGTGCCAGTGCGTAAAGCACTCGAGAACGAGTCACTGATCGTCTGGGCGATGAACGGTGAGCCGTTGCCTGAATTGCACGGGTACCCGGTGCGGCTGCTTTGTTCTGGCTGGCCTGCGTCGGTGAGTGGTAAATGGATCACGCACCTCAAGATTCGTGATCGAGTCCATGACGGTGCGAAGATGATGGGGCAGTCGTATCGAATACCGTGCCAGCCCGTGCCGCCAGGGGCAACGGTCGCCGATGAGGATATGTGCATTATCGAGTCCATGCCGGTGAAATCTCTTATCACGTTTCCGAAGTCAGGAATCGAAACCCGTGTCGGCAGGCGACTGGGTGTTCGCGGTCACGCCTGGGCAGGCGATTCGAGGGTCACGACGATGTTTACGTCGATCGATTTTGGTGCGACGTGGCAGAAAGCGAAGCTCAGGAAGCCGGCAAACCGGCTCGCCTGGCAACACTGGACGGCAAGTGTCGAATTTCCCGAGACGGGTTACTACGAAATCTGGGCACGGGCGGTAGATGACGCGGGCCGTTCTCAGCCCATGCTGTTGCCGGGGTGGAATCCACGTGGCTACCTCAACAACGCCTGTCACCGGATTGCCGTTATGGTTACGGCGTGAAAGCGATGCCGTTGTTGTTGCTCTTGCTGCCGGTCATCGCGGTTGCGCTCGACACCGATAAGGCGACAGGATTGATCAAGAATCCAGGTTGGGAGCAGGTTCGGGCGCATTGCGGTGGGTGTCACTCACATGCACTGGTAACGAACCAGCGCGCAGATCGCAAGACCTGGCTGGACATAATTCGCTGGATGCAGGAAACGCAGAATCTTTGGCAACTTCAGCCGCAGGTTGAAATGCAAATCCTTGATTACCTTGCCGCAACTTACGCGCCACAACCGAGACTGCGTCGCGCGCCAATACCGCCGGGCCTGATGCCGAAGGCCGAAAGGACCGTTCAGTAGCCGTTCAGGCCTGCTCGAATAATCTAAGCTGAATGTTTTGGGCTATCATTGCCGATAATAACGACCGTGCCGGCCGGTACGATCGTCAGATCACAGGAATCAGGTCATGAAGAGATACAACAAAATTTTTCGTTCAGGCAGTATGCTCATCGCACTATTGCTCACGAACCCGGTGCTTGCTTCATCCGCTGTTGAAATCGACCGCGACTCGAATAAGGCTTTGGAAGTATTCCGGGATGAAATCAATGGTGCCGAGGTCTTTCTAGATCAGGCCGCGGGCTACCTGGTGTTTCCGCGGGTCATCAAGATCGGCATCGGCGTGGGTGCCGAGACGGGCGAAGGCGTTTTGCGTGTCGGTGGAAAAACTGTCGATTACTACCGAACGACATCGGGATCGATCGGCTTGCAGCTCGGCGTGCAGGCAAAATCCATTCTTATCGCGTTTATGACCAAGGAGTCGCTGCAAAAATTTCGCGACTCCAGCGGATGGAAGGTTGGTATTGATGGTTCGGTCGTGCTGATCGATCTTGGTGCCGGCAAGACCATCGACAGCACCAACGTCAAGGATCCGGTCGTCGGGTTCATTTTTGGTTCCAAAGGCCTGATGTACAACCTGACGCTGGAAGGCTCCAAGATCAGCAAGCTCGAGAAGTCCTGAACAAGCGATCTCTATCGGAGCGCGTTGGCGATGAAGCACGGTCGCTTCACGCCAGATCGCATGGCTGGTTTCGGACCTGGTTCCAAAAAGTGTGGAATGTTCGTGGCGGCGGGCTTTACGCGTGCGGATTCGCCGTAACGTTTATCGTGCTGGAAGCGGGTTCTGTCGTCGAGGATGTCAAAGACATTGGATTATTGTTCGATGGCCACGCCGCTACTTTCGTACTGAACTTCATCGCCGACTCGTTCAAAAATACCTGGCAGGCGTTCGCGTGGCCGGTATTTATCGTTGAATTTGCGCCGCCGCTAGGCGCTATTGGATTAGGCCTTGCGTTCATGCTGTTTCCGAAATATCTGAAGAAACCGATCGAAGCATGGTTGTTTTCGGACGAGGAGAATGAGGATGTGCCTGATGCCGATTGAGCGCAACGTAGCTGTTGCCGTCGCATTAATGTTGTGTTGCAGCGCGTCGGTTGTGGCCGACGAGTTACTGGTGAGTCTGGGCGGCGGCCCCCAGATAGGATCGGACGCGCTCGGCGACAGTTCGAGCCAGATCAACTATACGGCTGGAATTGACTACAGTTTCTTTCGGCACGATAGAAGCCCGCGCTCGAGTTTCATACTGGGAGTGAGCTACACATACATGGGTGCGAACTCGACCGAATTCGATCGCGTCCATGCCATATCACTGTATCCGCAACTTTCGATGTATCCGTCGCCCAAATCCTGGGTACATTCGTTGGTGCCAGGAAGCGGTCAACCGTTTTTCTATGTGCGGGCACTGGGTCCGAGTTACATTAGCGCCAATCGCCTTGGCGAGAGAAAACAGGACAACCATTTCGCCTTTCAGGCACAGCTCGGCGTCGGTGCATCGTATCGGCTGAAGAATGACAGGCTGGCGATCTTTTCGATCTCGTGGAAACATTTTTCGAACGCGAATCTGTTCAGCGAGAACGACGGCATTGATCTGCCGATCGTATTAAATTTCGGCGTGAGCTTCTAACGCCTGTACCAGGGACAGTTACTTTACCCTGACGCCGTCAATCTCGATCATCAACTCGCGGCGACAAATATTGCCGTGAAGAAACGCGACGCGATCACTGCCTAAGCCAAGTTCCGACTCGAGTTTGCTGGCGACGATCGTGATATCTGCAGGGTTTCTCAAGTACACCCGCAAAACACTGTTCTTGTCCAGCACCGATACCGACTCGCTGAGGGCCGCAAGATTTCTAAATGTCTCATCGACTTGTGAGTTGACGTCGTACGGGTGTACTGATTTGTGGCCGACAATGGCCGCAGTGCCGGACAACAGGTACAAGTCGTGATTGTCGTTGCTTACGGACCCCCCGCGTGCAAATTTGGGACTGCTTGGGCCGTACTGACGCGGGTAACGGAACGCACTGAGTTGCCTTGGGTTCTCCGCACGTACCAGCGGGTGCTTCGATGCAAGCGCGATAATTGTCAATCCGCGCTCTCGGCTCGTGCCCACACCGGTGCCGGTCGGCGCCTCATCATCGGAAATGCCAAATTCAGAAAACGCGGCAGCACGACCAACGGAAAAGCGCCGATAACGCTCCTGATCACCGTCACCTTCGTTTATTCCGCCGAGATAGTTCCAGACCTTCGCCATACGATGATGATCGGTAGACTGAATGGCTAACATCAAGTCAACGTAGGCCTGGCGAGTCAGCGACACGAGATCGTCCGTCGCCTGTTCGGCGTTGTCCTGAATGATCACCGCGTAGTTCGCACACTCGGCGATACGCATTCTTCCGTGTGTACGATACGTTACCGGCTCTGCAATCCACCAACATTCGTAGAGGTTGTCGTGTTCAACGGCTTCAAGGCAGGTATCGACAATGGCAGGGTGAGTTTGATTGGTCGCCGCGGAGCCGAAACGAAAGGCAACCAGCAGATTGTGTTTTTCGCTCGGCGGCGAAACGCTGTTCCCCAGCACGACCTGCAAGTGATCGTTGCGGCCCATCACCCGTTCGCTTCACTGGCTGCACGAACGCTGGCAAGACGCAAGCGGCGGTCGGCCAACCACTCGCGCCAGTTAAGCATCAATGACACATTGTAAATCGTCTTGAAAACCAACAGGCGTTGCCGCACGGAGCGGTTTGAATAAACGTCACCGGCCAGCATCGAGATGACGGCCTGTACAACCTGTAATGCGTTCCTCGGGTCGCTCATTAAATAGCTCATTGCCGGCGATGTAAATCGATAGATGAACCAGGAGAACGTCGCGATCCCTCGTCTGGTGTCCTTCTCAAAACGATACCGCGCCAATGCGTAATTCCAGCGACTTCCCGAAAACCAGGCCTCAGCAACTTCGACGCCGCGTTCGGCGCCGTTCATCGCTAGATAAACGCCGCTCGAAAAAACCGGATCGATAAATGCGAACGCGTCGCCGGCCATGAGGTAGCCCGGCCCGCTCATGCGGTCGGAAAAATACGAGTAGTTGCCAGTTGCCTGAGCAGGCATCTCTGTTGTCGCGGATTTCATCCGCTCTGCGGTTTCCGACAAGCTCTCGAGTATCTCGAGCAAGAACTCATCCAGAGTGCCCGTTCGGGTTCTTAGGAATTCGGGCCGACAAACTGCACCAATACTCATGATGTCATCCCGCAGTGGAATCATCCAGATCCAGCCGTGCTCGAACCAGTACAAACTGATGTTGCCCTGATCGTCACCGGGCCGTCTTGTTACACCGCGAAAATGACCGAATACCGCTGCGCTGGCATGTTTCGAATTGCCGATCCTCCAGCCATTTGCCCGCGACAAGAAAGTATCGCGCCCTGAAGCGTCGACCAGATATCGCGTTACCCATCGATGTTCCTCACCTTGCTCATCGATTGCATTGACTTCATGTTTTCCATCAGCAAGCGGGACCACCCTGGTTACTTTCATGCCCTCAATGGCAGTCACGCCTGACTGGCGAGAATTATCGAATAAAACGCGATCAAACTCAGAGCGACGGACCTCGAATGCGTGCGGCGGGCTGGCACCCAGAGCGTCTCGAAAATAGAAAATCCGTTCGGCTGCGCCGCTGTTACCGATAGTGAAGTCGGCACCGAGTTTTGGCACACCAATCGAGCGAATCTTGTCCAGCACTCCAAGCCGTTCCAGGATGGGCAGGTTCATCGGCAGCAATGACTCGCCAATATGGAAACGCGGATGATGTTCTTTCTCAAGCAATGTGACGTTCGTGCCGTTCCTCTGCATAAAGGTTGCGAACGTAGTGCCCGCTGGACCGCCGCCGATAACTAACACGTCTGTTTTCTTGTTGGTCATTTAGTCTCGAACTGCAGTGATTCTTGCTTAATTACTTGAACGAACTATCATACCTTCGCCGCTTCCGAATACCCACACTAAATGAGAGAGACATGCAGGGACAATCTGACAACGAAAGCGCGTTGGCAAAACTCCTGGTTGAAACCCTGAATCTCGAAGACGTGGACCCGGCAGACATCGAACCAGATGAGGCGCTTTTCGATGAGGGTCTTGGACTGGATTCGATCGATGCTTTGGAGTTGGCATTAGCAATCACGCAGAAACATTCGATTCAACTCAAAGCTGACGATGAAAATATACAGCATGCGTTTGGAACACTAAGAACCCTGAACGCGTACATAGAGGAAAATTCCGTCTGAGTGCACTGATAAGCCGACAACCTGAGGAAGTCATCGCATTCCGGAGTGATGGGCCGGTCCGGGTTGATCGCTTTGTGTCCGAGGTTTGGGCACTGGCTGCGCGCCTCCCGCAACGGCCTTACGTCATCAATTTACACGCCGATCGGTATCGCTACTTACGTGCATTTTGCGCAGCACTGGTCGCTGGCCAGTGCACGCTGATGCCGCCCAATCGACAGCCGCATTCGCTGCAGCAATTGCGAGACGCGTACGCCGGGGCTTACACGGTCGGCGAAAACGGAAAAGAGTCAGTTGATTATTGGGTTGACGATGAATTCGTCGTACCGCAAATACCGGATGATCAACGCGCTGCGATCGCGTTCACATCAGGGAGCACGGGCACGCCAACGCCGAATCTGAAATATTGGCGTACGTTACGAATTGGCACCTTGAGCAACGCTGCCATGGTGCTCGACAGGACAGATGAGCAGTACAATATGGTTGCGACCGTGCCGCCGCAGCATATGTGGGGTCTTGAGACCTCGATACTGTTGCCGTTGTTCGCCAACGTCGCCGTCAGCTACCTGACGCCGTTTTATCCGCAGGATATTGTGAACGCGTTGAATTCACTGCCACAACCGAGAATCCTGGTTTCCTCGCCAATTCACCTGGAAACATTACTCAAATCCGGGGTCAAACCAGATGGCATGAGCAAAATTCTAACGGCGACGGCGCCGCTATCGAAACAACTGGCGATTGATCTGGAAGCTTTCTTCGAGACACGAGTACAGGATATTTTCGGCTGTAGCGAATCCGGAATACTCGCGACCCGCAGGACGTCTGTCGACGAGGAGTGGACGTATTCGAATATCTTTGACCTGTCCATGACAGATAACGGGGTGAAAATCGCTGCTGCGCATCTGTCGTCAGACGTCATATTACCCGATGTTGTTGAACTGACGGCCAGCAACCGCTTTCGCTGGATCGGCCGACAGCAGGATATGGTCAACATTGCCGGCAAGCGTGGATCACTGGCGGAGTTGAATTTTCGGCTGCGTGACATTCCCGGTGTCGAGGACGGCGTCATTTTCGTACCGGTGAATCGAGAGGATCGACTGGCAGCACTGGTCGTTGCTCCGGATTTGAACGTATCTGATATTCTCGGAGCACTAAGGAGCAAGGTGGAACCGGTATTCCTGCCGCGTCCTGTGGTGAAGGTCTCCCAGCTGCCGCGTCAGGAAACCGGTAAATTGGCAATGCAGGCAGTACAAGAACTGTTTGCCGAAATTCAGGGCGCCAGGAAGTAGGACAGCTATGAGCCTCAGGATCTTGAAGCATTTTTTGGTAGCGTGTTGTTTGCTCTGTACGGTGCCCGCATTTGCGGATGAACTGGATCTGCAAACCGTTCTCGAGAGGACGACAATTACGCCGCCATCTCGCGTTGATTTTCGCGAGGTGCGACACAATCGACTGCTGAAAGACGATCTGGTTATTACGGGCTTTCTCGAGTACCTGCAGGAAGGATCGTTACGCAAGGTAATCGAGTCGCCGTTTGCAGAGGCTTACCTTATTCAGGACAATCGAATTGAGATCGACAGGGCAGGTGTTACTAAAACACTGTCCTTGAACAAGAGTCGATCACTCAGGACGATGCTGGGTGGAATCGAAGCGATTCTTGCGGGACAGACAGAGCAGCTCACGTCGGTATTTCACAGCGAGCTCAGCGGTGTCGATGACGATTGGTCGCTGCAGCTTCGTCCTCGTTCCAGGCGTATCGCCAAACAACTGACCAGCCTCACCGTTACCGGCAACCGGGAGTCAATTACGACGATCCGGTTTGATCTGAAAGACGGTGAGTGGCACTACATGGAAATTCAGGCAACTGACCCGGATTCATGAGCAGCTCCGGGAATCGAGGATGGCGACAATCGATCCCCTGGTTGGGTCTGGCACTACTCGCTGTCGCGGTGCTCAGCATCCGCTTGCAGATCAGCTTCGATATCAGTGCGTTTTTTCCGCAAAAAGCTGAGTTGGCGCACGAAGTATTGCTCGAGCAGTTTCAGAACGGGCCAGGGTCGAGAATTCTTGTTGTCGGTATAAGTGGTGCGGAGCACGAGCGACTCGCGGATTTCAGTTATGAAATGCGCACGGCACTGGACGACAGCGTTCTGTTTTCCACTGTGATGAATGGCGAGTTCGCCGAGGATATCGACTCACCACCGGAGCCCGTCGCGAGCTATTACTTACTGATGCGCGATGTCGAGTTCAGCAGGGCAAGCTTGCAGCAGGCCATCGATTCCCGGCTTCAGGATCTCGCACTCGGCGGCGGCTCGGCGATGCTGGATTTATTTGCGCGTGATCCTTTCCTTGTGACACTGGATATTCTGGAGCGTTTGACGCCTGCCGAGATGACGGGTGACATGTGGTTCGCCAAAGACGGTAGCGCCGTGCTGATGCTCGAGACCCGAGCGACAGCCGTCGACATTGCCGCGCAGGCGGCGGCAGTGGCCAGAGTGAATGAGGTCTTCGACTCTGTCGCCGGCAGCAGCGAATTGGCGATGGAAATTACCGGCGCCGGTGCATTCGGTGTTGAACTACAGGAAATCATCCGTGCCGAAGCAAAGAAAAGGAGCGCGCTGGCTAGCGTCGCATTGCTCATCGTGTTGTTTATATTCTATCGGCGTCCGCGCTATTTACTGTTCGCTGCATTACCGATCGGCATGGGATTTCTGGTCGGTCTTGCGACGGTAAGTCTGATTTTCGAAAGTATTCATGGCATTACGCTCGCGTTTGGTTTCACCCTGATGGGCGTCGCGATCGATTACCCGATACATCTGTTCAGTCACGCGGAGTGCACTGCAGGTAAAACGGCGATGCAACGCATCTGGCCAACGATGCGGCTCGGTGCATTGAGTACCGCGATCGCCTACACCGCGTTGGTATTTTCGGGATCGGACGGGCTCGCACAATTGGGCGTGTTTACAGCGGCCGGCATCCTCGTCGCGGTCCTTGTAACGCGAAACTGGTTACCTCTTTTACTTGACGGAAACGAGTCGTCGGTGCCGTCGGAACAGCCGCGGAGCGCTGCCGGGTTGAGTTATCTGCCTGCGATGGGCGTGCTGATACTGGCCGCACTTGGCGTCAGCAGTGTTTCTGATGGCGGCTTGTGGGACGACAGGCTGACCAGCCTTAGCCCGGTGCCGGAAGAGCGACTCATTCGGGACAACGTCCTCCGATCCGCCGCCGGAACGCTGGACATGCGCTATCAGATCATCGTGCATGACTCGTCCCTGGAGTCACTCTTGGACAAGAGCGAAGATATTGATGTTCAGCTACAGGCAGCAGCCGATCTGGGTTTGCTGGACAACTGGCAATCGGTGACACAATTGCTCGCCAGCCTGGAAACACAGACGCGCCGGCAGAACGCCATCCCGGATGACGCGACATTGCGTGCCTGGCTGAGCGATACGCTGGCTGAATCGCCGTTTCGGCGGGACGCATTCGAGCCGTTTGTGGCCAATGCCAGCAACTCCAGGGAGCTGGCTCCGCTGACCGCAGATGCGATTCGTGCTACACCGCTGAAGTCGTGGCTGGATTCGCATCTGCTGCGAGTCAGGGGCCAATGGGTATCCATGGTGTCGCTAAGCAATCCCTCCGCAGATGAATTGGCCGAGCGGGTGTCAACCTGGGGTGATGGCGTGATGTTAATGGACCTGCGTCAGTCTTCGGTGGATCTAATGAAAGACTATCGCAGTGGTGCCCTAACCACGGTGTCGCTGGCCGGTTTGCTCATCCTGTTCATGCTCTGGTACCAGCGACGCCACGTGCAGCAGGTGATCTGGATCACTTTAACCGTCACGTCGGTACTTGTCGCAACGATCATGATCATCGTGCTGACGCACGGTCAGCTGACCGTAATACATCTGGTCGCGCTACTGCTGGTGTTGGGGTTGGGACTGGACTACGCACTGTTCCTGAGCCGTACCGAGTCGGATGAGGAACGGCGTGCGACTGACAAAGCAGTTCTTGCCTGTGCTGTATCCACCACTTTGGCGTTTGGCCTGCTGGCCGGATCATCGATTCCCGTGCTCAAATTCCTCGGGCTGACGGTTGCCGCGGGTTCAGCACTGAGCTATGGCGTGACAGTCATGGGTAGCCGGCTGCTGTCCAGGCCCGCTAGCTGAGACGGCTTTGCAGGTCACCTAATAGTTCGACCGCGCCGACCGGTGCGGCATTCTCGTCAAGAAGTTTCAACAATATGGGTGCCAGCCGCTCCAGGCGCGCGCAGTTATCCCTTAATTCCTGTTCGAGCGATCTTGCTGGTTCGAGTAAGGCGGCGTTGAGATCAAACAGGATCGGAATGCTGATCTGATCGATGAATCGACCGTGGCCACGATCCACGCGCCGTTCCGCTGCCTGCTGTCTGAATACAACTTGCATCGTATCGTTGAGGGCACGTATCCGCGTAATTTCGCGTTGCGCCGTTCTCAAGAACGTGAGGTCAGTCAAGACTTCACGGAAAAACAGCCAGGCCAGGATGGACCAGTAATACGCGTAATCCCAGGTCAATTTGACAGCCATTAATCGTGTGTCTCCGAAGCCGGCGTATTGACCCTGGAAAAGACTCATCGTGCTTTGGTAAAACGATTGATACAATTTTTCGTACACCATCGTCCGGATGCCCAGTTCAGCATCCGAACAGTCACGCGTGATCAGGTCCACGATGAAAGTATTACTCAGCCCAATGAAATCCGTGCCCGGTGAATAAAAAGGATCTGTGAAAAGACCGGATTCCCCCGTCATGGCCCAGCGATCTGCAGACCAGACACGCTCACTCTCATGCGCAAGGTTTTTGAGCTTTCTAAAATCCATCAGATATTGTGATGCGCCGTCGACGCGCTCGGCTAGTGAGGGCTGGTATTGTCGCAGCCAGTGCCGAAATTGATCGAAACTATGGTAAGACGACAGCGGATGGATGTCAGGGTCGCTGACCAGGCCGATACTGCATCTGCCGTTTACCAGCGGGATGATCCATGCCCAGTAGCCGCTGCCCATCAGGTGATTGGTTGATGGCAGGCGCGAAAGACCATTGCAACGCGCCTGCCAGTCCGGATCCGCAGACCAGTCGTCGACAGAAATGGTTGTATCCAGCCGGAACCAGGCGGCGCACATCTTGTGGTCACTGGGTTTGGCGATCGTCAGGTGACGTTTTAACAAGGCGGTGCGGGCGGATGCGTCGACCGCCCACCGACAGCGAATCGAATATTCGTCGCCATGATCGTTGACTGACAACTGGTGTTTTTTTGCTGTGCCATTGTTGCCCGTGCCATTGATAGCAATGTTCGTCACACGACAATTGGTCCGAACATCGACCTGCCTATCGCGCAACAGTTCGATCAGGTCTTTTTCGAGGACTCCCCGATCAAGCTGATAACTGATCGCCGGTAACAACCTGCTGGCGCCGAGTTCATCGGCGCGGGCGAGATCGTCGTGGTAGCCACTGCCGAAAAACAATCTGAGCCCGAACTTGCGGAGTTGTGTTCGCTCGAGCAGATCTTTCAGGCCGAGTGTATGCGCAAGGTAGTGGGCGCCGATCTCCACGGTCGCCTCACCGACTTTGTGCGCGGCCGCTGCCGGCGGAAACGCGCTCTTTTCCAGAACGACAATGGACAGCTGCGGTGATGTCTGGCGCAACTGCATCGCGAGCGTCAGTCCGGCAAGACCCCCACCGATGATCGCAACGTCCACGCTGTCACCATTCTCAGTCACTGTTGCCCCGCTGCGGCAACCTGGAAATTGCCAGGCAAGAACCGTCTGAAATCGGGAAACGCAGATCGACGGCGCTCTGATCGCTCGCAATAGCTGTCAGCAGCGGTAACAAACGCGCGCCGAAATTGCTTCTGAAGTCGTCATCAAACATCGGTGCCAGCGCAGGCCAGTCCGCAGCCTCTTGCAACACCGAAAATTCCAGTGAGCAGGTGGCTGATTCAGAGAAGCCCGGCGGTGTCATCAGGAATGCGGCGGAGAATGGATGCTCGGAGGGACAGGTGTCCAGCAATGGCAAAGGCGCTGCGATTTCTTGTGTCACGAGGACCACTGGCGTGTTTTCTTCTACGACCTGGATCGCGGCCTCCAAAAATGCCATGGATGGCGTGTATTCGTAGGCAGAAACAGCACTTGCCGGAGTAAACGTGCCCGTCGTTATTGACCAGTAACCCGGCGCAGCATTGTGGACCGAATTATGGAAACGCGTCGGCGAGATCAGTTTAGGCGTTTCGGCCAGAGCCCGGCACATATAGTCTGTAATTTGCATGTCGCCCATCGCAGATGAAAATATGACGGCAACGTCGTCTGGCCGAATGTTTGCCATCGTGCAGGCCTGGTTCATGACCTCGACCGCCATCTTAACCAGCTGCGGCGCACGACGACGTTCGCGCGGCGGGATAAGGTCCGGCTGCAATACGGTGTCTGTCGACCATGTCCCCGTCTGCAGACCCGTGCAGAATGCCTGCCAGCTGACGAATGTCGGACTCCACGCCCCGAGACCAACGATATCGAGCCTATTCATTGCACCGTCCGAAAACGAGAGAGGCGTTATTGCCGCCGAATCCGAATGAGTTTGACATCGAGTATCGAACACGCTTTTCGACGTTGTCAGTTAATACGGGGAAGCGAAATTCCGGATCATCGGTCACGCGGTTCAGCGTTCCGGGAATCAAGCCCGTGTCTAACGTATCCAGTGCGATGACGGCTTCGAGTATTCCGGCAGCGCCCAGCGAATGTCCGGTCCAGCCCTTGGTCGAACTGACCAGCGTACTGTGGGTGAACTGTTTGGCCAGCGCATAGGTTTCGACGCGGTCGTTCGCCTTGCTCGCCGTGCCGTGAAGATTGACGTAGTCCACGGCATCTGACGTGATACCTGCGCGCTGCAACGACCGCGTCATAGCGATTGAGGCACCTTTTCCTTCGGGGTGCGGCTGCGACATATGGTGAGCATCCGAACTCTCACCGTAGCCGAGGAGCGCAAGATTATCGCCCGCGGACAGGTCCTCCCTGGTCAGCAGAGCATATCCGGCCGCCTCGCCAATGTTAATGCCGTCTCTGTCGCGGTCAAACGGTTTGCAGGGATGGCCGGAAATAAGCTCGAGTGAATTGAAGCCGTACAGAATGCTTAGGCACAGGCTGTCGACTCCGCCCACCAGTGCCGCATCGACAATGCCGTGCTGAATCCAGCGCGACGCCGTCGCAAATACTTTCGCGCTGGATGAGCAAGCCGTACTGATCGTAAGAGAGGGCCCCTTGAGCCCGGTGGCAGCGGCAACAAACGCGCCCGGCGAATGCAGGTTGTGAACCTGTGGTTGTCGCAGGTCCTCGCGCATGCGGCCGGACTGATCGAGTTGCGCGTAGGACTTTTCAGTTCTGCCGATGCTGGAGGTACTGGTGCCCATGATGACGCCAATTCGATGGGCGCCAATATTGTCCGACAGCGAGTCTATTGCACCGAGGATGTCGTCCTGCTGCAGGCCAAGCCAGGCCAGCTGGTTATTGCGGCTCTGCAGGTCGATCAGTCGCTCGGGAAGCTCGACGTTCTCGACACCCGTTACCCGGCCAATCCATGTGTCCAGATCGCAGCCCTCGAAATCATTCTTCCTTAGCCCGGAGCGTCGCTCAGCGAGTGCTCGCCGTAGCTCGGACAATCCGATGCCGGCTGCCGAGGTCGCGGTGTAGTGGGTTATGGCTAGGCGCAAAGCGATGCCTCAGTGTGGCTGCTCAGAACCACAGCAAAACATGTGTCGGCTGCAATGACGTTAACCATTGCGGAGAAATCAGCGGCGCGTACGACGCGCCCGGATTGCTCGCACGCAACGCCTAGTTCGCTTTCGATCGCGTGTTTCGTCAACACGCTACCACCTGTTGATTTCGCGATTGCCTCTCGCAGGGTCCAGTTACGCAAGAATCCGTCGGTATCGTTCGCGGCGATTTTTTCGAGATTCAGGAATTCTGCGATTGCCTGCGAATTGCGGCGCTCACCCGACGTTTGAATGTCGACACCGATATCGGCTCCGTCCGCGACGCCAACGGCAACCCAGTTGCTGCTGTGTGCGACGCTGGCATTCATGGAACTGCGTTCCCCCGAGTGGTAAAGACGCGGGGCGCTGTTGCCCGTATGTCGAGTCTCCCATTGACCGGCGTCGGTTCCTGTCATTGTTGCCGCAAGCTGACCCAGCAAGGCGTCACATTTCTCGCGGGCTATTGTCCTGTCAACGCCGGTGCCATCGAGCTTCGCGATGGCGACCGTTGCTGATGGACCGATTTCGATTACTTTCAGAATTAGACCGACTCTTAACTTAGGCGAAGCATTCTGCCTAACCGTCAGGCTACAATACTTCGATGCGCCATTTGAAGTTTCCTGACCACGCCTGGCGACTATTTGCGACAGTATTTGGTTTCGCGGTGTTTGGAGTGGGCGGGGTCATCATGGGCCTGCTCGTATTTCCATCCATGTTCCTGTTTCTTCGCGACCGACAGCGCCGACAATTTGTGGCTCGACGCCTGATCGGCCGTGCGTTCGGCGGTTTCTGGGCGATGATAAATGTCCTCGGGGTGTTGGACTACCGCATTGAAGGGCGCGAGCACCTCGGCGCCCAGCGTGACCAGTTGATTGTTGCGAATCACCCGACCCTGATCGATGTCGTCATTTTGATCTCGTTGTTTCCACGCGCTAACTGCGTCATCAAAGACGCGGTAACGAAAAACCTCTTCATGCGCAGCGTTGTGCGGGCTGCCGACTACATTACCAATAGCGAGCCCGAGGAACTGCTGGAATCGTGTGTGGCCTACCTGCGGACCGGTGGCAGCCTGATGCTGTTTCCGGAGGGAACCCGCTCCAGGCCCGGCCAGATGATCGACTTCAGGCCCGGCGCTGCCACAGTCGCGGCGCGAGCCGGCGTTGACGTATTGCCCGTTGCAATCGAGTGCAAACCACTGTTTCTCTCGAAAGAAATGCCGTGGTTTTTCGTGCCTGATGAGCGGCCCGTCTTCACTATTAAAATCCTGCCGCCGCTACCGGCCAGTGAATTCCCGGAGGGCGATGGCGACGAACGGCATGCGCGTCACGAACTCAACGAAGTATTGCTACAGCGCATCACCCGGGAGCTGATCGGCATGGAGTTTTAGGAAAACCCGAACTACAATAAGTGCATGGATAAGGAAAACCTGTATCTGAAAATCCGCGGCATTCTGGTCGACCAGTTTGACGTCGAAGAAGCCCTCGTGTCGATGGACGCCAATCTCTATGAGGAACTGGAGATTGACAGTATTGATGCTGTAGATCTCCTGGTACAGCTTAAAGAAGTGACGGGCCAGAAGATCGCACCGGAGACATTCAAGGAAGTTCGCACCATACGAGACGTATTGAACGCTTTAATCGTGTCGTGACCCGTTCGACGCTCATCCGCGCGATATTTTTGGCTGGTATTGCGGCCTACCCGTTTATCATCCTGTTCGGGCTGAAGCACTTGCCGCCCAGCGTCTTCGGGCTCGCGTTGTTGTTCCTGCTGGCGATGCGCTACGGTGTGTTGCTGCCCAGCGAGCGGCCGATATTGCTGCCGATGCTGCTCATATTTCTCGCTTATGCGCTCACCGCGACGTTGTCACAGAGCGCAACGATGCTGCTGTATTATCCCGCGCTTGTTAACTTCACGTTGAGCGGTGTTTTTCTGAATTCAATGCGCAGCGGGGAGCCGTTGCTGTTGCGGATTATTCGTGCGCGTGGCATGACGGTTAGCGAGCACGGGCCTAAATACCTTTATCGTCTAACGGCTGTCTGGGCTGTCTTCTTCATTATCAATGGCCTGGTATCGATCTGGACCAGCACCCTGACATTAGAGGCGTGGACCCTATACAACGGCTTCCTTTCCTATTGCCTGGTCGCTTTGCTGTTTGGTGTGGAGTACCTGTTTCGTCGCTACTACAAGCGTCGCATGGGAGTTTCGACCCCTTGAGGTTTCCGACGATTCTATCGCGTGTCGAAGACGGCGATACGCGACGTTTTGAGCTCGATATTTCGGATGAACTAATCTGGTTTCGCGGCCACTTTCCCGGCTTCCCGGTCCTGCCGGGCGTGGTTCAGTTGCAATGGGCCGTGCAATTAACGGAGGAGAACTTTGGCCTGCGAGAGGGGCCGCACGAAATCCTGCGCTTGAAGTTCAAGAACATCATTGTGCCGCCTGTTACGGTCGAACTCACGCTATCGCAGCTCGGTCCATGTGAAGCAAGGTTCGAATACACAGGCCAGGGGCAGACCTACTCACAGGGCCGGCTGAGATTCACAGAGCGGGCGCAGTGAACACCTGCATAGTGGTCCCTCATTACGACCACCTCGAACAATTTCGGCGATTTCTGCCGGAGCTGGCGGCATTTGGGCTCCCGCTTGTCGTGGTCGACGACGCGAGCCCCGTCGCCGACGCCGTCGAGAACCTACTTGCCGGGTGCGGTGTGGAAACGACGCTGGTCCGGCACGCCGAAAATCTCGGCAAAGGCGGGGCAGTGATGACTGGGTTACGTACTGCGCGCGACGCCGGGTTTTCGCATGCACTTCAAGTCGACGCCGACGGCCAGCACGACGTTGCCGAAATCAGTATCTTCCTGCAAGCGGCTATGGACAGACCGGACAGCGTCATCTGTGGCGAACCGGTTTTTGACGAAAGCATCTCGTCGCTACGCTACTACTCGCGCTACATCACCTTGTCATTATGCCGTCTCGAAACACTTAGTCGCGAAATTCGCGATGCATTGTGCGGCTTCAGACTGTACCCACTCATACCGATCACTTCGATCATCGACGACTGTCATCTGGGCGAGCGCATGGCCTTCGACCCGGAGATATTGGTCCGAGCTGTGTGGGCAGGCATCCCGCTGCATTATGTGCCCGTCCACGTGGCATACCCTGAGGGTGGCGTATCGCATTTTCACTATCTTCGCGACAACGGCGAAATATCGTGGATGCATACGCGCCTCCTTGTGGGCATGTTGATTCGCCTGCCGACGTTATTGAAAAGAAAATTCAATGGCCGACACACGGTAACGGGCGCGTGAGCCGGCATTGGGCAGCGACCAGGGAAGCCGGCGTAATGCGCGGTTTGCGGATCATGATCTGGGTCAATTCACATATCGGCCGGTCGGTGTTCAACGTCGTGCTGATTTTCGTGATGGGCTATTTCTTTCTACGCAGGCGAGAAGCGCGGCAGGCATCGCGGGAATATCTCCTCAGAGTGCGGGAGGTGTACCCGGATGCTCTCGGCCAGGGGCCGATTTCTTGGTGGTCATTCCGGCACTTTTTTATTTTCGGCCAGTCACTGCTCGATAAATACCTTGCCTGGGCGGAGACGCCCGACGGCATAAAGATGACTCCGGAAGATGAGAAGAAATTGTTCGATTTCGTCGAGACTCGAAGAGGGTGTCTGCTGATCGGTTCGCACTTCGGCAATCTTGAATACTCCCGCGGAATTGCGCATCGGCATCCGGAAGTTACTATCAATGTCTTGATCTACGATCAGCACGCACAGAATTTCGCCAAGTTGCTAGCGCAAGGTGATCCCGATTCGCGAATGAATCTTATTCAGGTGACGGACATCGACCTGAACCTGGCGTTCAGACTCAAGGAAAAAGTTCAACGCGGTGAGTGGGTGGTAATTGCCGGTGATCGAGTGCCTGTCGGCGAGAGTGAAAGGGTCGCCGAAGTCGTTTTTTTTGCCGAAACTGCACGCTTTCCCATCGGCCCTTATGTGTTGGCGACGTTGCTACAGTGCCCGGTATTCCTGATACACTGCTTTCGTCTGGACGGTAGCTACCGTCTCGGCTACGAGTTTTTTGCCGAAGAAATTGGCGCGGATCGAAAAGGACGCGAGCAAGCCTACAGAGCCTTCGCACAGCAGTTCGCCAGCGCACTTGAGAAACAAGTCATCCGGGCACCATTGCAGTGGTTCAATTTCTTCGATTTTTGGGAGAAGCCAGACTCGTCAGGCACCGACGCGTCGGAAAAATAATGTTGAAAACGGATTTTTCCAGCGGTATTACCGCGTCCGAAACCCTGCGCGTGCCGTTTCACGATGTTGATCCGGCGGACGTCGTTTGGCACGGGCGTTATTTCAAGTACTTCGAAGAGGTGCGCCGCACGCTACTCGAGGACCTCGACTACAGCTACGCAAGCATGATGGAGTCGGGCTATGTCTGGCCCGTTGTGGATGCCAACGTTCGTTATGTGCGGCCGCTGGAACTGGATCAGCGATTCACCGTGACTGCCTGTATTGTCGAATGGGAACTGCGGTTGGTGATTGACTATAGAATCCATGGCGAAGATGGCACGCTTTATACCAAGGCACGGACTATCCAGGTGCCTGTTGATGCGACGACCCGGGAATTGCTTATTGGTTCGCCTAGCGCGCTGGTCGACAAAATCGAAAAACGTCTGGAATCTCTCGCGTAACGGCGCACCGAACATGCTCCATTCTGAGCCGATTACATGCCTGGATCAATGCAGCGGTCTACCTGTCGTGGAATTCGTAATGCATCGCGGCTCCATGCTGTTGCTCGATACGCTGGTCGAATCGGGAGACGATGGCACGATTTGCGAGTGGCGCGTCGATGCGGATGGCTACTTCGTCGAATCTGAGTTGGGTGTACCTGCCTATGTCGGCGTGGAATTCATGGCACAATGCGTCGCAGTGCATGCAGGCGCGCGTGCTCGAATCACCGGACTTGGTCCGCCACTGGGATTTCTTCTTGGCGCGCGACACTTCAAAACTTCAATAAGCTATTTTGAGGTCGGTGAACTGTATCGTGCGACCTGCCGAGAATTGATTCGCGACGATAGCGGTATGGGGTCCTACGACTGCCGTATCTTACATGGGGACAGGTGTGTGGCTGATGCTCGTCTCGCCGTGCTGCTGAAAGAACAAGGGCAAGAACTCAGTGAATGATCAGGTCAATACCGTCTTGGTAACCGGTGCGAGTTCCGGCATTGGCCGGGCGATCGCCGTGCGTCTGGCAGCAGACGGACTGGATATCGCAGTGCATTATTTGACTAATCGCGACGGCGGGGAGCAGACGCTTGCTGACGTCGAGGCTACTGGAGCGAACGGACGCCTTGTCAATTTCGATGTTACCGATACAGAGGCGACAGCCGCTGTTATCGAATCCGATATCGAGGCGCATGGCGCGTACTACGGGGTTGTCTGCAATGCGGGAATCACCAAAGACGGTGTTTTTCCGATGCTGTCGAAGGACGACTGGCAGCAGGTAATCGACGTCAATCTGAATGGACTCTATAACGTCCTTAAGCCGATTGTCATGCCGATGGTGCGGCGGCGCAGGCCTGGGAGAATTGTCACGATTTCTTCTGTATCCGGACTCATCGGCAATCGAGGCCAGACAAATTACAGCGCCTCCAAGGCCGGAATTATCGGGGCGACGAAGGCACTGGCCATGGAACTCGCCAAACGAGAGATCACGGTGAATTGTGTCGCGCCCGGACTGATCGAATCGAAGATGACGGACTCGCTGCCAATGGATAAGATTCTTGAGATGATTCCGGCCCGCCGGATTGGCAAGCCCGAGGAAGTTGCTGCTACGGTTGCGTTTCTTTGTTCGGCTGACGCGGGCTACATTACGCGGCAGGTATTCTCAGTCAATGGCGGGATGTGCTGATGCACCGCGTAGTCGTTACAGGCGTTGGAGCTTATTCACCGGTCGGCAGCACCTGGCCGGAGGTGGAAGAGACCCTGCGGTCACTGCAAAATCGAATCCAGCACATGGAGGCGTGGGACGAATACGACGGACTGCACACTCGCCTCGGCGGGCCGGTCCTGAATTTTGAAATGCCCGAACACTTCACTCGCAAGCAGACTCGCAGTATGGGTCGTGTCTCGAAGATGGCGACGGCAGCGAGTGAAAACGCATTGCGCGATGCGGGCCTGCTCAATGACCCTGTGTTGAAGACAGGTCGCGCCGGCATCTCCTATGGTTCCTCGTCAGGCAGTACTGACGCGATATCCGATTTCGCTAATATGCTGCAATCGAAGAGTCTGGACGGTATCACTGCGACAACCTATATCCGCATGATGGGGCATACCGCGCCCGTTAATATCGGCGTCTATTTTGGTCTAAAGGGACGAATTTTTACGACGACAGTTGCCTGCGCGTCGGGAAGCCAGGGCATTGGCTACGCCTACGAGGCGATTCGAAACGGGTCGCAGGACATCATGCTTGCCGGAGGCGGTGAAGAGTTATGCCCGACGCAGGCCGCCGTCTTCGATACCCTGTACGCGACCAGCACTCGCAATGACACGCCCGAATCTACGCCGCGGCCATTCGACAGGGACCGGGACGGACTCGTGATCGGGGAGGGCGCCTGCACACTAATCCTCGAACGGCGAGATCACGCGCTAGCTCGCGGCGCTAGCATTTATGCCGAAATCGTCGGCTTCGAAACGAATTCCGACGGTGCGCATGTGACGCAACCGTCGGCGCCGACGATGCAGCGCGTAATGGAGTTGGCGCTGGAAAATGCCGGCCTAAGTCCTGACGCAGTCGGTTACGTGAGCGCACACGGAACGGCGACAGAGCGCGGTGACATTGCCGAGACGAACGCGACCCTGGGCGTCTTTGGCGAAGACATCCCAATCAGTTCTCTAAAAAGCTATACGGGTCACACGCTGGGCGCGTGCGGCGCCCTGGAATCGTGGCTGGCAATAGAAATGATGAACCACGGCTGGTTCATGCCAACCATCAATCTTGATAACGTCGATTCTAAATGCGCGCCGCTGGACTACATCACGGGTGCGGGGCGCGATCTCGATGTCGAATACGTAATGAATAACAATTTCGCGTTCGGCGGCATCAATACGTCACTGATTTTCAAACGCCACGACTGACACCGCACACTCGGTATTGAGCTAGTTGATCTTTACGACGTCACCGATCAGCGCTACGCCAGCCAGAATTCCGCCCGCGCCGCATGAATACTGAGTCTTGCTGACGAACAATTCGCCTTTGAAATTCGACCGAATATTGACAACCGCGTTGGCGCCCAGATCCAGAGCCCGGCTGCGAAGTGTCAGCAAGGCCGACAACATCACCCATTGGCACGCTTCGAGGTCGGTCTTGTTGAAAGCGTTGGTCTTCTTGTTGGTCCGGTACTCGCCGTAAGTATTGACCGGCGCCGGGTGCGGCTGATTACCGAAGTAAAATGACACGCCTTGCAGCCGACTCGCGTACTCTGGGTTGTTCAGCACATCAGCGACGTCGAGATGCAGGATGGTCGTTCGAGCCGAGGCGTCCGCAGACAGTAACAACAGAAGTGCCGCGATGATCGTTGAGAAATGCCGTGTCATTTTGCCCTCCCTTTGGTTTGAGAAGGCCCGCTTGCGGCGGGCCTCACACAGTTACGACCTAGATTCCATCGTCCGGGTTCAAGGTTCTTTCTGCCAGATCTTCAGGACTCTTTTGCTGCCATACGGGCCAGTACTTCGTCTGTTTGGATTTGATATTGGCAGCATTCTCATTGAACCAGGCGATCGACTCAGCAGTGTTTTCAACAAACTGGGTTCGTTCCAGCCAGCCTTGAAATCGTTCTGACGAATATTGAAATTTACCTGCTCCGCCATTGCGAACCGGATGCATGCTGAATCGCGCCTTCCAGGCGCCCATCCGTGGTGTCACCATCGAATAATAGGTTTTTCCGGCGTCCAGGTTTGCCTGCATGAAATCGGCAGCTTCCGAGACCACCATGAAAACGTGTTCGCCTGGGCTTACCGTGTAAGCCAGTTTCGTGTCATTGGAAACGATGCCGACGAATTCCGGCTCTCCCGAAGTGACGTCGAAGACGCTCGACTGGATCGCGCTGCCGACAAATGTGGAGCGCAAAAAGACGATTTGAGATTGATCGGCTACGGGTGGGACGAGTTCCTGATTGTCCTGGACCAGCATCTTGCTGGATGCGCAGCCGCTGAGCAGAATAACAACAGTAGTTAGAATGATTGACTTGGTTTTCATTGCTTTCCCTCCTGTGCAACTGGATAAGCAATGATCACTATACGCCACCTACAAGGTGACAGAATCCGCGGAATTACATATCGATCAGGACGGCTCGGCGATGCGTCCCTGCTGGTCAGCACGCTCGGCAAATCCTTGCTGCCAGCTTGATCGGTGTGACGCTGGCGCGACCTGTACGGCCGTGACTTTATACTCAGGGCAGTCTGTTGCCCAGTCGCTGTATTCAGTTGTGACGACATTGTGCTGGTATTCAGGAAACTCCGCTACAATGTGTGCCGCTATCGCTGATATTGCCGATATGCTTTAGACTGATTGTCACCGGGCCTGACCGGGTGCAGAAGCGACAAGAATGACAAGGAGATTCCGTTGAGCACAATTCCTCGCCGTAAGTTTATTCAGCTGTCAGCCGTAGCGGCTGCCGGTTGTCTCGCACTGCCCGGCCGTGAAGCACGGGCCGACGAATTGCCGCAACTGTCGATTGACGATCCGATGGCGCAGGCGATGAAATACACTCACGATGCATCGAGCGTTGATCCTGCCACGCGGAACAATCCGGCCGCCGATCAAAATTGCAGCAATTGCGCACTCATTCTAGGAACCGACGGGGAGCATTGGCGTCCATGCTCGATTTTCCCGGGTAAATCGGTCGCAGCGAAAGGCTGGTGTTCAGTCTGGACGCCGAAATCCTGATCAACTGGCTGTAAAGCCCATTGGAACGCCGGTCTTTGAGCCGGCGTTTTTGTGTGTACAATGCGCGGCTGTACACACCACATACACGTCGTTGTAGCGGAGACATCCCTTGTTTGAGTCACTATCGGCCGCTTCCGCGGATGCCATTCTTGGGCTGATTGCGGAACACAAGAATGACCCACGTCCCGAGAAAATCGACCTCGGCGTCGGCGTGTACCGGTCAGCAGCGGGCGACACGCCGATACTCGATGTGGTCAAGAAGGCGGAGCAACTACTGCTCGACACGCAGGTCAGCAAGGCGTACATCGGTACGGCCGGGGCGGCCGATTTCAACGCGGCAATGCAAGCATTAACGTTCGGAGATTCGAGCACCGAAGAGCGACTCTCGACGATTCAGACGCCGGGTGGCTCAGGTTCGCTTCGAGTTGCTGCCGGTTTGATCCTGCGAGCGTCTCCAGGTGCGACCGTTTGGACCAGCGAACCCACGTGGGCCAATCACATTCCATTGCTCGGCGGGGCCGGGCTGGCGCTGCAGTCTTATCCGTACTACGACGCCGAGAATCACGTCATCAAGATTGACGCGATGCTCGATACGCTGCGATCGGCCGCGGCCGGCGATATTGTTCTCTTGCACGCCTGTTGTCACAACCCGTCCGGTCTGGATCCGTCCGTTGATGAGTGGGGAGCGATTTCCGACATCATCGCCGAACGCGACCTGGTGCCATTTATCGACATGGCGTATCAGGGATTCGCCGCAGATCTCGACACGGATGCGTACGCCATTCGCCACATGGCTCAACGCGTTCCTGAAATGATCGTTGCGACGTCCTGTTCAAAGAATTTCGGCTTGTATCGCGACCGTGTTGGAACGCTGTCGATTCTGTCAGCCGACAGTAAAGCCAGCGACATCGTCAATAGTCAGGTGAATAATGTCGTGCGCACTATCTATTCGGTTCCACCGGATCATGGCGCGGCCGTGGTTGGCCTGATTTTAGGTAATGATGAGCTGCGTGGCGCCTGGTTGAACGAATTAACTGAAATGCGTGACCGCCTTCGCCATATGCGTGTGCTGCTCAACGATGAACTTGTTGCAAAGGCGCCGGATTACAATTTTTCGCACCTCGTTCGCGCCACCGGCATGTTCTGTTTCCTTGGTGTAACGGCCGCGCAGGTCGCCCGGCTCAAGAAGGACTTCGGCATCTATATGGTCGATTCAGGTCGCATCAATATCGCCGGTATAACGCCTGACAACGTAAGTTATCTCGCCGCTTCGATTGCTGCCACGCTGCAAGCCGGGTAAAGGGTTCAGTCAGGAGCCGGCTGCCAGATAATGCGGCTCTTCTGGCTGATGCCCAGGCGCCGTGCCGTTCCGGCGTTGAGTTCCAATACAAACGTCACAGGTTCAGTGGAACTTATGGTCGCGAGCGACAAAGGCTGAGTATCGTGGCTAACCGATGAGACCGTGCCGTCGCTTCTTGCGAATATCATATCCAGCGACAGGTAGGTATTCTTCATCCACATCGAATGATTGTCGCTGACATCGTAGACAAACAACATTCCCCTGTCTGCCGGCATCTTGCGGACGAACATTAGTCCGCGACGTTGTTGTTCCGGCTCGATCGCCAGATACACGGTAAATTCATGGTGGGAACCGTCATCCGTTTCGATGACCAGTGTATCGGTCTCAAAGTTATCATCGAGTTCAGGAACTCCGGCCGAAATCGTCTCGACTGGCGATCGGCACGATGCAAGTCCCAGAAAAACAGCACAAATAATGACGGTAGTTACCCGGGTTGTCGTCATTTCCTGTTCCATTTTAGAGTCGCTGTCAAAAATAAATCCGGTATGGATACGGACGCATTACCGTTCACTTCGCCCAGCGGTGCCAAAAAGAGCGGTCTGAGAACGAGTAATCCTTGCGCGAAAAGTCGCTTATGGGCAGCTTGGTGCAATGCTTTCGAATTCGTCCGGCCGGCATTGGGGCCAATACTACTCAAGATATGCCAGATTGTGAGGAAAAAATGATGCGACTGGTTGGTCTTCCCACGCATCCTCTCTAGAATGGCACGCCGCCGTATCCTTCGGAGGAACAAATGAGCGTCGCAGAACAATTCCAAAAACTTGAGGCTCACGTCAGCGGGCTGATTATCGGTCAGGCTCATCTGATCAATCGCATGTTGATAACTCTCCTGTGCGATGGGCACTTACTGGTAGAGGGAGTGCCTGGTCTTGCGAAGACGCGAGCAATCAAGGTGCTTGCGGAGAGTATCGAGGGTGATTTTCACCGCCTGCAATTTACACCAGACTTGCTGCCGGCCGACCTGACCGGCACCGACATCTATCGACCGCAGGAAGGAACGTTCGAGTTTCGTAAAGGCCCGCTGTTTCATAACCTGATTCTCGCTGATGAAATCAACCGTGCCCCGGCCAAGGTTCAGTCGGCGCTGTTGGAGGCTATGGAAGAGCGCCAGATATCGGTTGGTGACAAGAGCTATCCACTCGAAGACCTGTTTATGGTCATGGCGACGCAGAACCCGATTGAGCAGGAAGGCACTTACCCGTTGCCGGAGGCGCAGTTGGATCGGTTCCTGCTGCATGTCGAGGTCGGCTATCCAACGATCGAAGACGAGCGCCGCATCCTGGTCCTGAATCGCGATGAAGCGAAAGCTGGCGAGCGGGACGCCTTTCAGCCGCCGGAATTGTTGTCTCGTCAGTCGATCATGGAAGCACGGCTGGACATACTGAACCTGCACCTCGCGCCCGAGCTCGAGGAATATATCGTCAACGTCGTCGTCGCGACACGTAACCCGGGCGCCGTAAGATCTGATCTCGATGGCCAGGTTCTGTACGGTGCAAGCCCTCGTGCCAGCATGGGTATAGACCGCGCGGCGCGAGCGCACGCCTGGCTCGCGGGTCGCGACTTTGTCGGGCCCGAAGATATTCAGGCGGTAGCCCCCGACGTGTTGCGTCACAGACTGGTCTTGAGTTTCGAAGCCGAAGCCGATGGTGTGGACGCAAACGCGATCATTAGTGGCGTTCTGGACGGTGTTGGAGTGCCCTAGTGGTCCGGCTCGATCACATACCCGAAGACGCATCACCGGTCAGCGTGAGTCAGGCTGGGCTGATTCGTCTCAATGGTCCTGCCAGAGCTATCGCGCTCGATGTGTTGCGAGTTAAGTCGTTGCAAACCGGGGCCTATGTTTCGCATTTCCGCGGTCGCGGTATGGAATTCGACGAATCGCGTCCGTATCAGCCCGGCGACGATCCTCGCAGCATCGACTGGCGAGTAACCGCACGCAGCACGACGGCGTATACAAAGTTGTTCCGTGAAGAGCGCGAAAGGCCGGTCCTCGTCGTCGTGGACCTGCGAGCGAATATGCATTTCGCAACGCGCGGCTGTTTCAAGTCCGTCAACGCGAGTCGAACGGCTGCGCTATTGTCGTGGGCAGCACATCATCGCGGCGATCGACTCGGCGGTCTGATATTTGGCGACACGACACACCGTGAGCTGAAGCCTCGCCTGGGTCGTCGGGCAGCACTGCGCTACGTACATGAACTGGCTCAGCATCCGGACTGGACGAAGCGCGGCGCCCCAAAGGGCTCTGACCCCTTTGCGCAGGCCATGTCTTCTTTGCGGCGAGTGGCAAGACCGGGCAGCCTGGTAGTGGTTATCAGCGACTTCATCGGGTTTTCCCGCGCCGCTCAGTCGTATCTCTCGAGCGTGGCGCGTCACAACGAGGTCCTCGCCGTCTTCTTGAATGATCCGCTGGAAAAAAAGCTGCCGCCGCCCGGCCGCTATCGCATCGTATCGCCTGATGACGAATTGTCGATCGACACCTTCGCTGCGGCCGCACGGCGGGACTACGAACACGAGTTTGCAGAACGGGCACAGGAACTCGAGGCGTTTTGTCACCGTTACGGTGTGCACCTGATGCCGATGTCGACCGATGACGACCCGGTTGCCATGTTGCAAACTGCGTTAGGGCGCAGGACTCACTAATGGATCCTGGCCAACTTCCTTTACGCGATTTACACCTGCCCGAAGCCATCGGCTGGTGGCCGCTGGCGGCTGGCTGGTGGGTGATTATTTTTCTCGTGCTGGCGGGGTTCGGCTGGCTGTTAATACGTGCTTGGCGGCAGCGCCGGTTCAATGCACCTCGTCGTTATGCCATGCGCGAGCTGGCAAGCGCTGAGGCCGCGTACCTTACGCACCGAAACGTCGTAACGCTTGGGCAACAGGTATCAGAATTGCTGCGTCGCAGCATGCTCGCCTACGCACCCCGGCACGAAGTTGCGGCGCTCACGGGCGAAGCATGGCTTGACTGGCTGGATCGCGATCTTCCGCTGCCGTATTTCCACACAGAAGGTGGCAAGAGCTTGTTGCAGCTACCGTACCGGGACCCGCTAACAGACATCGGTGAGGTCGATATTAATGCGTTGTTGGCGGCTGCAAGAATGCGTCTTGCAACGCCGGTCAGTGGAACGGGCTGATGTGGTCGCTCGCCTGGCCCTGGGTATTGCTGACTCTGCCATTGCCGCTGGTATTTCACCATTTCCTCGCCGAGGCCAAGGGACTATCGGAGGCCGGCCTGCGCGTACCCAGCATCGACAGCTTTGCCACACTGAAAGATCGGTCCGGGACAGAGCAGTTTTTCAATTGGCGTTTCTGGGCTGCGGCACTGGCGTGGTTGTTGCTGGTTGTCGCTGCGGCCCGCCCGGAACGCATCGGTGAGGAACTTGATGTTCCTGTCGCGGGCCGCAACCTGATGCTGGCTGTGGATCTGTCCGGCAGTATGGACCAGAAAGACTTCGAACTGGCTGGGCTTCGCGTCGACCGGCTAACGGCGACCAAGGCGGTGGCGAGCGACTTCATCGAACGCCGCGAAGGCGATCGAATCGGGCTCATCCTGTTCGGCGAACGTGCTTATTTACAGGTCCCTCTTACGCTCGACAGGGAAACCGTCAACATCCTGCTGATGGAGTCGTTCATTGGCCTCGCTGGTGAGAAAACGGCTATCGGTGACGCCATTACTCTCGCAGTCCGGCGCATTTATGAACAGAAAAAAGATGAGGGTGATCAGGTGCTCGTTCTGCTGACCGACGGCGCCAACACAGCCGGCGAGGTGCCGCCGCTAAAAGCGGCGGAGCTCGCCCGGCAGGTGGGGCTCCGAATCTACACAATCGGAATCGGTGCGGAACAACTTGAGGTGTCATCGCTGATCGGCGGTCGACGCCGTATCAATCCATCAGCGGATCTTGATGAAGAAACGCTAACGCAGATTGCGCAGCTGACCGGGGGTCACTACTTCCGTGCGACCGACACGGCGAGTCTGCAGGACATTTACAAACTCGTCGATGAACTCGAACCGGTCGAGGAGCCGGAGTCAGGCTTCCGGCCCGTGAAGTCCTACTACCCTTATCCACTGGGCCTGGCGTTCGCATTGGTCGCGCTGCTGTGTCTGGTCAGCCTGATGCAGAGGTTCGCGCGACGAAGAGTTGCCGAGGTGCAGACCCATGCCGGCTGAGTTTCATTGGCTGCGCCCGGAGTGGTTGTTCGCAGTGCCGATAATCGTGCTGCTCGCTGCATTACTGGCGCGCGGCAAATTGGGACCGGGCAACTGGCGATCCGTTATCGATCCTGCGCTCATGCCGTTCGTTTTATCCCGCGATCCGGGTCGTGGCACCGATCATCGCTGGTGGCTGCTGGGACTCGGCGGTGTGATAGCGGCAGTCGCACTGGCGGGTCCCGCCTGGCAACGAATCGAACAACCCGTCTTTCGTGCTGCACAGGCACTCGTCGTCGCACTGGATTTGTCGAAATCCATGGATGCGCAGGATGTCGCGCCCAGTCGTCTGCGGCGCGCCAAGCTCAAGATCTTAGACCTGCTTGAACGTCGCGAAAGCGGCCAGACGGCGCTAGTGGTTTACTCAGCAAACGCTTTCACCGTCACACCACTGACAACCGATACGGACACCATTGCGGCGCTCGTTAACAGTTTGGGCACCGACATCATGCCGAGTCGTGGCAGTTATCCTGAAGTCGCGATCAACAAGGGCGAACGGCTGCTCAAACAGGCGAACGCCGGATTCGGCGAGGTGCTTTTGATCACCGATGGTGGTTCGTCACCGGCCGCTGAAAATGCCGCGCGGCGGCTCCGGTCGGCCGGTTACACATTGTCCGTTCTGGGTGTCGGTACGAAGAATGGCGCTCCGATTCCGCGGGTCGCCGGCGGCTTCGTAACAGATAACCGTGGCAAAATAGCAGTGACCAGGCTGGAAGTGAGTGGCTTGCAAGCGCTTGCTGCGACTGGCGGTGGTCGCTACGCCCAATTAACGGCGGACGACGGCGATCTCGATCTGCTGCTAGGTGGGGAAATTTCCGGCGCAGGGGTTGTATCGGGCAACGATGTTCTGGTGATCGATCGCTGGCGCGAGGAAGGCCCATGGTTGCTGTTGCTGCTCTTGCCACTGGCCGCATTGGCGTTTCGCCGTGGCTGGGTGCTGGTTGCATTCATAATTATTGTTCCGGCGCCGCAGTCTGCGTATGCAGCGCCCTGGAACGACCTCTGGTTAAACAAGGATCAGCAGGCCGAGCGGCAGCTCGCAGCGGGCAATGCCGATGCCGCGGCCGCACTATTTGAAAACGCGGACTGGCAGGCAGTTGCGCAGTATCGGGCCGGGGACTATGCATCCAGCGCTGAGGGATTTGCCCAAAAAGGTGATACCGGCAGTCTCTATAATCTTGGCAACGCGATGGCGTTTCAGGGCGAGCTCGATTCCGCAATCGATGCGTATGCACAGGTGCTCGAAGTCGAGCCGGATAACGCGGATGCTCAATATAACCTCGAGCTTGTGAAGGCCCTTAAGGAGCAACAGCAACAGAGTCAAGGCGGCGATCAACAGTCGACCGGGAATCCGGGTGGGGAGGGCGAGCAATCGGCCGCTGACAGTCAGCCGGATCAGCAGGGCGACGAAGGTGAATTACCGTCCGACAGCGACGCGCAGGAAGGTGATTCCTCGCGGAACCGCAACGAAGCAGTGAGCGAGGAGGACCTGCGGGCGCTGCAGGAAGAGTTGCGGCGCGCCGCTGAGGCCGCTGGAGCTGGCGAGGCGCCGCAGCAGCTATCGGAAGCCGAACTCGCAGACCTCAGGGAACAGCAAGAACAGCAGCAGGCGATGGAGCAGTGGCTGCGACGCGTACCGGATGATCCCGGTGGTTTGTTGCGCAGGAAGTTCAGGCATCAGTACCAGCTCTCCGGCACAGATCAGGACGGGAACAGTATTTGGCCCGACAACGAGCAACAGCCGTGGTAACGCTCAACAGGGCAGTGATCGGTAACGCCATTCTGGTTTCATGCGGTGTGCTCGCGGTCGTATCCAATGTGCTGGCCGAGGTTACGGCGCGGATTGATCGTGCGGCGGTCGATCTCAACGAATCGTTCATTCTGGAACTCGTTGTCGATACCAATATCGACGCAGAACCCGATCTTACAGTGCTCGATGAAAAGTTTTATCGCGGACAGCTAAGCCAGCTCAGCAATACCTCGATCATCAACGGTCAGATTCGGCGCAGCCGAACATGGAGTATCGCGTTGATGGCGAAGTCGGTCGGTAGACAGGAGATTCCTGCGATCACTATCGGTAACGAAAGCAGCTCGCCGATCTCGATAACGATCAACGAACCCGCGAATGAGCCACCCGGCGAGGCCGATGTGTTTATCACCAGTGAAGTGGATCAGACGGAAGCCTACGTGCAGTCGCAGGTCCTGTATCGGTTCAAGGTTTACCGGGCCGTTGCCACTCGTCAGGAAGGGCGGCGCGACCCTGAATTTACGGGCGTAGAAGTGCTGGTCGAGCGCGCTGGAGATGAGCGCAGCTACGAAGCCATACTGAACGGCAAGGCGTACAATGTTATTGAGCGAGTGCTGGCAATTTATCCACAGTCAAGCGGCGAGATTTCGATATCGCCGGCACGATTTGAAGCACGCGTACTGCGCAATGGGCGCATTACGGGCCGCAAGGTATTTGAATCAGAAAGCCACACTATTACGGTTCTGCCCATACCGGCGCCGCCGGCCGATTATCCTGATGCCGCCTGGTTGCCGGCCAGAGACGTGCGCCTTAGCGAAGAATGGTCGCGGGAGCCCGGTGAGATCGCGGCCGGCGAACCCGTGACGCGAAAGGTTACGATCAGCGTACTGGGGCAGATCGAAACGCAGATTCCGGCACTTGAACCTCCCGTGGTCGAGGGCATGAATGTTTACGCTGACAAGCCCGACCTCAGCCGACTGTTTGAGGCGGAGGGCATTCGCGGCGTGCGCCGCGAACAGTACGCCATGATCGGTTTTCGTGGCGGGCTTGTCGAGGTGCCGGCTGTGGAGGTTCCGTGGTGGGATATCGAGACGCGCGAATGGCGTGTTGCACGCCTGCCGTCCCGAACGATTCGCGTCGAAGCTCCGGAAACGATCGTCGTAGCGCCGCCTGTCGCAGAACAGGAATCAGCGCCTGAAGAGGCTGGCGAATCCGCGATGTTGCCGGACGGGTTCTGGAAGCGAGTCAGCGAACTCATTGCGGCGGCCTGGTTACTAACCGTGATTGCCTGGTGGTGGTCATCGCGCGAGCGGCATCGACAAATCAGAGAGCCCGAGCCAGCACCGATTTACAAGCAACAGGCCAGGTTCGTCAGAGCCGCAAAAAAGGCTGCGATGGCGGGAGATAAGGCAGGGGTACGCGCGGCACTTGTCGAGTGGGGACGGCTGCAATGGCCTGACGACGCACCACGCAGCGTTGGAGAATTGGCGGCGCGGGTAACCTCCCCGTTATGCGATGAACTGCGGACGCTGTCAGCGACCAGTTACGGAACAACCGCAGGCGAGTGGAACGGTAGCGCGCTGGCACAGGCATTACGCTCGATCAACATAGTCATGGAACATGATGAGGTGGCAGTCGACGACCCGCTGCCACCCCTGATGCCGCCCGGGACGTAACTGCACAAAGGCAGCCAGCAAAATCCCTGCTATCATCAAACTATGAGGCTCCGTGCATTTCTCGTAGCGTTAATTCTCGTGTTTTCCGCCGTCTCGGCGCAGGCCGATGGCAACGTTGTCGTTCTCAACATCAAGGGCGGTATCGGTGTCGCTACCGCAGAGTACATTTTGAGCGGGATCGAACATGCAGAAACATCGGGCGCCGAGCTGATTATCATCGATATGGATACCCCCGGTGGCTTAATGGCGCCCATGCGTGACATTGTCCAGGCCATTCTCGGTTCCAGCGTTCCGGTTGCAACGTATGTCACCCCGGCCGGTGCACGCGCCGACAGTGCGGGAACCTACATCTTGCTGGCGAGCCACGTCGCCGTGATGACGCCGACCACACACCTGGGCGCGGCAACACCGGTTGCATTGGGCGGCGACGACGCAACGCCTAAGAATTCGGACGACGAAGAATCCGACGATGATGCAGAAGCTGCGCCACCAGCGGGTTCTGCGATGGGGCGTAAGGTGCTCAATGACGCCATCGCCTACATTCGCAGCCTGGCCGAGCGTTACGGCCGCAATGCGGACTGGGCCGAAAAAGCCGTGCGTGATGCTGCAACGCTGACGGCGCGTGAAGCGCTGGAGCAGAATGTTGTCGACTTCGTCGCGAAAGACCACGCAGAACTGCTGCGCCTGGTCGACGGATACGAAGTTGAAGTCGATTCTGAAGTGATAACGCTCGCGACGAACGATGTCGTCATGGAAGAGTTCGAACCGAGCTGGCGCATCAAGGTACTGTCAGTCATAGCGAATCCGGAGATCGTGCTGCTCCTTGGTGTCATCGGTCTATATGGATTGATGTATGAAGGCTGGAATCCCGGCGCCATCGTGCCGGGCGTGGTCGGCATTATTTGTTTGCTGCTGGCTGCGTACGCATTGCAGGTGCTGCCGGTTAATTACGCCGGACTCGCGCTGATCATCGTCGGTCTAGCGCTGATGACTGCGGAGGCGTTTGCCCCGAGTTTCGGCGCTCTTGGAATCGGTGGGATAGCTGCGTTCGTGTTTGGCTCAATCATGATGTTCGATAGTGGAATACCGGGTTTCGGAATCTCGATCGCGTTCGTAGTGGCCCTCGCGGCGGTCTTCGCACTGTTATTTATCTGGCTCATCAGTTACGTGTTGAAATTGCGTATGCGCGGCGCCGTAACCGGCAGAGACTCAATCATCGGCGGAATCGGCACGGCAATGCATGGATTCACCGGTGAAGGCAAAGTTTGGCTCGAGGGCGAAGCCTGGACCGCTCGAAGCAGCGTCGCTATCGAGAAAAACCAGCATGTTGTTGTGCGCGCGATGGACGGCTTGGTACTCGAGGTTGAACCCACGGCCGAACCCGATGATGCTGTGCTGCAAACTTGAACCGAATATTTTCCTGAGGAGCTTCCAATGTCACCGTATATCATGACACCAGTGATCGCCTTTCTGGTTATCATTATTCTTTACAACACGATCAAAATCCTGAAGGAATACGAACGCGGCGTGATTTTTTTTCTCGGGCGTTTCCAGAGAGTCAAGGGTCCGGGACTGATCATCTTGTTTCCCGGCATTCAAAAAATGGTCAAGGTCGACCTGCGAGTCATCGTTATGGACGTGCCGACTCAGGACGTGATTTCACGGGACAACGTTTCAGTTAAAGTGAACGCCGTGATCTACTTCCGTATCGTTGATCCTGAGAAAGCCGTGATACGTGTTGCCGACGTTTTTGAGGCGACCAGTCAGCTCTCGCAGACAACGCTGCGCTCGGTACTCGGCCAGCATGAGCTCGACGACATGCTTTCCGAGCGTGAAAAACTAAATGCAGACATTCAGGCTCTGCTCGATCAACGCACCGACAACTGGGGCATTAAGGTCGCTAATGTCGAGATCAAACACGTCGATCTTGACGAAAGCATGATTCGCGCAATCGCACAGCAAGCTGAAGCCGAACGTGCGCGACGGGCCAAGATCATCAACGCCGAGGCCGAAAAGCAGGCGGCAACGATGCTGTCTGAAGCGGCGAAAATACTTGCCACGGAAGAACAGGCGTTACAATTGCGCTACCTGCAAACGCTTAAAGAAATATCGAACGAACGGACGAACACGATAGTGTTCCCAATTCCGCTCGAATTCTTTGAGCCGTTTATGAAAATGACGAAGAAAAGTTCGCAGTCGTAGCCAGTCTCTGCAGCTGGTTCTACCAGTGCCCCTCACTTTCCATCGACACCCACGGTTCCTGTGGCGGCAATGATTCGCCTTTCTGCAACAGTTCAATCGAGATGTTGTCAGGGGAGCGGACAAATGCCATATGCCCGTCACGCGGCGGGCGGTTGATCGTCACTCCTGCGTCCATGAGCTTCTGGCACAACGCATAGATATCATCGACCTGGTAGGCGAGGTGACCAAAGTTCCGGCCTTCATCGTACTCGTCGGGATCCCAGTTATGCGTCAGCTCGATTTGAGCATCCTCGTCGCCGGGGGCAGCCAGAAAAATCAGAGTAAATCTTCCTTGCTCGCTGTCATAGCGCTGCAGCTCGGTGAGACCCAGCTTTTTGCAGTAGAAGTCGAGTGAGGCGTCAATGTCGGTGATACGCACCATCGTGTGCAGGTATTTCATCGGTTTGCTCCGCGTTGGACTCGCCGCGTTGGACTAGTGCATGGTTTGAACTCACAATGGTCGTTGATACTGGCATCGACGGCAACCTTGAACGACATTCGCACGATTACGCTCGATCTTGACGACACGCTCTGGGAAATTCACCCGGTCATCAAGCGCGCCGAGCAGCGTCTTTACGCCTGGCTTGCGGAATACTATCCGCGTATTACCGCAATGTACGAACCGTCGAAGATGCGCGAGATTCGATCGCAGATTATCGCCGAATTCGCCGACCAAGCACACGATCTGACGTTTGTTCGCCGCACAGTACTGGGTCGCGTTGGTGTGGCTGCAGGCTATGACACAAGCTTCATCGACGACGCTTTCGATGTGTTTAATGCTGTGCGCAACGATGTTGACATCTTTCCGGAGGTTATCCCGACACTGGAAGCATTGGGAAAACGGTTCGTGTTGATTGCTGTAACCAACGGCAACGCGAACCTCGAGTCGATAGGAATAGAGCACCTTTTCGATGACGTTGTAACAGCGGTGCAGGCCGGAGCCGCGAAACCGGCGCGGCAGGTTTTCGATCTGGCGGTGCAGGTCGGCGGTGCCAGCAGGGAGCAGACGCTGCATGTCGGCGATCATCCCGAGTACGACGTCGACGGCGCCCGTAAAGCCGGATTGCGTACCGCGTGGGTAAATCGCAATTCGGACTCGTGGCCGGGGGAATTCGAGCTGCCCGATCTTGAAGTGCTACATATTGGCGAGCTACCGCAGCTGCTGAGTGTTGCAGATTAGCGATGGCAGACCCTTTCATTATCTACATTCCCGGGCTGTTGCCGAAACCAGAGCCCGAACTGCATCGTGAAGCGTTAATTCGTTGCCTGTTGGCGGGGTTGCGCCGAGTCGATGCATCGGTAGCGGATGCCATTGGGGCAGGCACGGGTAATTTCGACATCGTGTCATGGACGTATGAATTTTATGGTACGCATCGCGATATGGGTCTCGATAAGGCGGCGATCGAGGCTGTCATCGATCAGCCCGCGGCCAGCGCGAGGGATGTTGCGGAAGCATCGTCCTGGTTGCGTCGCTTTACACGCGGGATATACCGACTCGGTGACAGGTTGCCGTTCTTGATTCCGCATCTCGCCAGCGAACGTATGGAAGTGCATCTGCGCGACTTAAGGCGTTACGAGCGGAACCGCGACGGCATCGCAGACCGCATTCGCAACATGCTCAAGGTGCCGCTGCTCGCTGCGACTGGCAGCCAGCAGCCTATTTTACTGATCGGTCACAGTATGGGTTCAGTCATTGCCTACGACTCGCTATGGGAGCTCAGCCACGATCACGGCAATGCGGTTCAAATCGATCTGTTCCTGACGATGGGAAGCCCGCTGGGGCAGCACTTTATGCAAAAGAAGATCAAAGGCAACGACAAGCAGGGACCGGGTCGCTACCCGAGCAACATCCGGCGCTGGAAAAACCTGACCGCTGTCGGTGATCTGACGGCTATCGATCCGTGGTTGGCCAATGACTTTGCCGAAATGCTCGAATTAGATCTGGTCGATGAGATCGATGACAGCGAGGTGCTGAACTATTATCGGCTTAAAGGCGTTCTGAACGTGCACGCCGAGTACGGTTACCTCGTTAACGAAGAAACCGCGCATGCCGTTGCGAACTGGTGGCGCGGTCATAAATCGGACTTGCCCCGCTAGCGATCAGGTGGCGTCCAGATTGGGCCTGATGACGATATCAATACGTCTGTTGCGTGCGCGGCCGGCTTCGGTTTCATTACTCGATACGGGTCGCGTTTCGCCATAGCCGGTTGCTATCAGACGGTAGGTCGGAATTCTCATGGCGTTGATCATGTACTGATGAACAGACTCGGCGCGCTCCTGAGAAAGTTTCTGGTTCAAAGCATCGCCGCCATGCGAGTCGGTATGGCCTTCGATCGTCAGTTCGCTGCGCGGAAAGACGTCAATCGCCTTTTCGACCTTGGCCAGCAAATCGAAATTGCCGGGCTTGATCTGTGACGCGCCACTATCGAAACTGAGACCGACCAGGCGCAGAATGATGCTGTCGCCCTCGCGGAATACGCGCGCCTCGGACCGCGAAAACATTTTATCGACTCGTGCGAACTGCGCCTTTATTCGGGCCTGCGCTTCAAGACGTTGAATTAGCGCCGCACGCTCGGCCGTCGCGCCGCCGAGGCGTTCATCCAATGCGCGAAGTTCCTCTGCCATGTCGGTAAGGCGAACTTCGTTGTCGGCTTTTTCCTGCTGCAGCGCCTGCAGTTCATTGGCTTGCCCCTCAAAATAAGCGGCCAGTTCGGCCATGAGGCGATCGGGTCCATCCTGCATGTCCGGTACGATGTCAGCCACGCCGGCTATCGCCCGCATCGGTTGTTCCCAGTTCAAAACCAGCTGTTCGCTGCTCAACTTCTTGTCGCGCACCTGGCGAACAACTTCCGAGAGGTACAATGCGTGTTTGGCTTCATAATTCGCCTGTTTCGCGAGGCTGCGGGGCAGGTCCGTGTCGTAGCGATTCTCATTGAGTTCGCGTTCGGCGTTGGCCAGCAGCTGTTTCGCCTTACCCAGAGTTATCGGCGCATAGCGACCAACGCGCGCACGGTCAGCGTCCACGAGCAAACGACGAGTTTCACTTAGATATTGTGCCTTGATCGCTATCAGCTCGGCGTCGCGATACAGGCTGGTCGCCTCAATTTCGCGGCGTTTCGCATTCTTGAGATCGCCACGCTCCAACAGCTGAATGGCGCGCAAAAATTTCTGCTGTGCATCGGACCAGATTTCCGGCGACAGTCTGGGCGCTGATGCGTTTGCTGCATCCTGTCGACTCTTCAAACCCTGTGCGAGGGCGGTCTTTGCTAGCCGCGCGGCTTCAACTGCGGTCTTGAAGTAGCGCGTGGCATCCGCGGCATTGCTGCGTACGTATTCGATGTTCCGGCCGCGTTCCAGCGCGCTTTCGGCATCGCGATATTCCTTCATGCCGCGCTCGTAACTACGAGGGGCGAGGAGCTTCGCGTTTCCCGATTCGGCTAAAGCTTTTGCGGCATCCGCGTCTTTGAAAAAAGTTTTACGAAGTTCGTCTTGCGCATATCCGCTGCCCGCAGCAAGCAGAACAACGCTCAATATGACAAGTCTCAATAGTCCGGTTTTAGCGACCATGTATTCAATTCCTATAGATTCTGGCCCAAAATCCACCTAAGCGCAGGCTTATGTGACGACGATGTTACATATGCCAAGCTGCTAATTCTGTGCACCGTGTCCCCTAAGCCACAAATTTTACGCCCAAAAATAACCTGAGTGTGACTTATGTCAAGTTTCGGTAGCCTGTCTGCACGTGACCGGGGTTTTGTGCTGTGGCTCACAGTCATCGGCGATGCTGAGGAGTACATTGGTCACATGTCCGCAAAGTACTACACGCAATTCATTTTGACTGACACGCAGTATCGTGATGGTAACGAGTTCTGCGGCATAGTGGAGTTGAACGCTCCAGTGGAGCAGAGTTCCAATTCGCGGGACATCGAAGCTATTCTGGCCCGCAACTTTGACCTGCAAAATCACGCTGTCAAGCTGGTCAGCTGGTCGAGACTGCACTAATTCAGCTGGCGTCTTATACCCTTTTCCCCCTGATTTTCCCGGCTTCGGCCGGGACTTTTTTGCTTATTGAGTTCACGTCTTTTATGCGACAATGCGTGCCCTTTCAGACATGACCAGCTGCCTAGCGCATGAGCAAAGACGCCCCATCCTTCCGCGGCATACCGATCGTAAAAAGCGGCCAGAAATACCGGACTGAAGCCGGATTCTCCGCTGTGAAAAATGGCATAAAGCGTCGCCGGAACAGTGAGCCTCTTGTGCGCGGCGACAAACCCACATGGTTGCGAGCCAAAATGCCGTCTGGACCGGGGTATTCGAGTACCCGAAAAATAGTTCACGATCACCGTCTGAGCACGGTCTGTGAAGAAGCCATGTGTCCGAATATCGGTGAGTGCTGGAATGCAGGTACAGCGACGATCATGGTCATGGGCTCGGTGTGTACCAGGGCATGTCGCTTCTGCGCGGTCGATACCGGCAATCCGAAGGGTTGGCTGGACGCCGACGAGCCATTGAACTCAGCAAAGGCGGTTAAGTTGATGGGTCTTGAATATGTCGTCATCACCTCGGTAGATCGCGATGATCTCCGCGACGGAGGCGCCTCGCACTATGCGCAGTGCGTACGCGAGATAAAACGCTTGAATCCTGGAACCGCGGTCGAGGCACTAACACCTGATTTTGACGGCGTTCTCGAACACGTAGAGTGGGTGGTGGACTCGGGGTTGGAAGTATTTGCTCAAAATGTCGAAACGGTGAAGCGACTGACGCATCCGGTACGAGATCCTCGCGCCGGCTACGAACAGACCATTGACGTCCTGCGACACGCGAAGGCGCATCGTCCCGATATTCTGACGAAAACGAGCCTCATGCTTGGACTCGGTGAGCGCGATCACGAAATTATGGAAACCATGGACGATCTGCGCGCGGCGAATGTCGATATACTGACGCTTGGACAGTATTTGCGGCCGACGGCGCATCATCTGCCAGTCGAGCGCTATGTGACGCCCGACGAGTTCGCAGCGTATCGCAGCGAAGGTCTCGACAAAGGGTTCCTCGAGGTCGTAGCCGGGCCAATGGTTCGCTCGAGCTACCGCGCCGAACAGGTTTTGCAAAAGAACAACGTTGGCATTGCAATATGATTGAATTTCTAGCCGAGTACGGTCTTTTCCTGCTCAAGGTCGCAACGATCGTCGCCGGAGTCATCGTGGTCATCTTCGTCGCTGCCTCGGCAGGGCGCAAGGGCGCTCACGATGGTCTTGAAGTCGAGGACCTCAACCAGAAACTCGAATCGCTGGCTGAGTCGCTGCGCAGTGCGGTTACCAGCAAGGACGAACGCAAGAAAGCAGCAAAAGAGAAAAAGAAAAGGGACAAGGCCGAGGCGAAGCAAGGTTCGTCTCGTGCGCGCAGTTTTGTCATCGATTTCAAGGGCGATCTTAAGGCCAGTGCTGTGCCGTCTCTACGCGAGGAAGTGAGTGCGATCCTCGATGTAGCGACCGAAAAAGACGAGGTGCTGCTCCGCTTGGAAAATCACGGCGGCGTAGTACACGAGCATGGTCTGGCCGCGTCACAACTCGTTCGAATCCGCGATCGCAATATTCCGCTGACCGTCTGCGTCGACAAGGTTGCGGCAAGCGGCGGTTACCTGATGGCTTGCGTAGCAACGAAAATTTACGCCGCGCCATTCGCAATACTGGGATCGATCGGTGTCCTGGCTCAGATTCCAAATTTTAGCCGCATGCTCGACAGTCACGGCGTCGATTTCGAGCAGATAACGGCAGGAAAATACAAGCGCACCGTCACGATATTCGGTAAGAATACCGACGAAGACAGGGCGAAGCTCAAAGAAGAACTCGAAGATGTGCACTCTTTGTTCAAAGAGGCTGTAGCAAAGTACCGCCCGGATCTCGATCTTGAGAAAGTTGCGACGGGTGAGCACTGGTATGGGACTCGCGCACTCGATTTGGGACTCGCCGACGAGCTGCGGACCAGTGACGAGGTCCTGAGCGAGCGCGCGGCCGAGCGAGACCTCTATCTGGTGAGCTACAAGATCAAGCAGCCGCTGCAAAAGCGGCTGCTGGCGAACATCGACAGCGCCCTGGAAAAGGTCGACGCTGCAGGCTGGCGACGTCAATTTGAGTCACGCCTGCCGCGCTGACGCCGCGGAACTGATCGCCTTCGCCATTGTCGAAGCATTGACGGGGTTAATCGCGCCCCAGAGCGCTATAATCCTCTGGGAATTCGAGGAGTATCAAGATCATGTGTCGTTCTAAACTGTTGATATCTCTGGTTTTTGCGACATTCATCGCATCGTGCTCTACGTCGCCGACCGGGCGAGGCCAGTTGATTTTCAAGTCGGATGCCGAGCTCGAGGCTCAGGCCGCGTCGACATTTAATGCCTATCGTTCAACACTGCCGCTGACGACGGACCGTGCAAAAATTGATTTCGTCGCGTGTGTTGCGCAAGCCGTTGTTGCGGAGCTGCATCCACCGTACAGCGATATTGAGTGGGAATTGGCTATTTTTGCGGATAAGCAGGTGAACGCTTTCGCCATGCCGGGTGGCAAGATCGGCGTGTATGAGGGTATTCTCGAAATCACCGAAGACGAACATCAGCTTGCGGCGGTTATCGGCCACGAAATCGCGCACGTTACCGCCCGCCACGTTAATGAGCGCGCGTCGCGCGCGGCAATAACCTCAATTGGTATCGAGGCACTGGCTGTCATTATGGGCGGCGGTTACACGGGCGGGGCATACACCGCCAGCCAGGTCATGGGTGCCGGCGCGGCACTGGGCATGCAGTTGCCGATGAGCAGAAGCCAGGAAACCGAGGCCGATATCGTTGGCCTTGAGTACATGGCCAAGGCCGGATTCGATCCGCGCGCGGCAGTCGATCTCTGGCAGAACATGGCTGCAATGGATAAGAAGCAACCGCCGGAACATCTGTCGACCCATCCAGCACCCAAAACTCGCATCGAGAACCTGATTTCGCAGTGGCAAAAAACGTTACCGATTTACAATCAGGCCATAGCGGACGGCAAAGAATCGAATTGCAAGAAAACCTGGGAGTAACGGTTGGAACACGTACGATCCGCTGCTATGAGAGTTGCGAGGACGGCCCAGGCGAATACGCTGCTAGAATAGACCCCTTGCCACCCAGGTCAGTCGCTTGTCCAGAATCAGCCCAATCCTTTCGAAAACGCTAGTTATCGCCGCATTGCTCGCGATCGCTGGTTGCGAAACGCTCGACGGGCTATTAGCAGGGATGACGAAGAGGTCCGGACCGGACGTCGTATCGATCGGGGATCGGCCCGTGCACGACCCCATCGACGCCAACGCATTTTCACTTGCTGGTGACGGTCAGAGTGTCATCGGCGAACCGCAGATCGTGTTCACAGGTCCCGATGATACGTTTTCAGATCTCGCCCGAACCTACGGTTTGGGCTATGACGAACTCATCGCGGCGAATCCCGGTATCGATCCGTGGCTGCCTGGCGAAGGAACGGCAGTGCTGTTGCCGACGCAGTACGTATTGCCGGATGCGCCGCGGCGCGGCGTTATTCTGAACATCGCGACGAAGCGGTTGTTTTACTATCCAGCCCGTGCCGACGGCGAACCGCAACAGGTGTTCACGTATCCCATTGGCATTGGCCGCGTTGGTTGGGAAACGCCACTGGGTGAAACGACGGTTGTCGCAAAAGCCGAGAATCCGTCATGGTGGGTGCCAGCATCGGTCAGACGTGAGCACGCACAGATGGGTGATCCGTTGCCAGCCGTCGTACCTCCGGGCCCGGACAATCCATTGGGTACGCGTGTGCTCAAACTTGAGATGCCCGGCTACCTCATACACGGCACGAATCAGCCCTACGGCGTGGGCATGCGTGTCAGCCACGGTTGCATTCGACTGTACCCGGAGAATATTGAGTTCCTCTACGCGCTGGTCGATATCGGGGAAGTCGTCAGGATTATGAACGAGCCGTATCAAATGGGCAGTAAAGACGGTGTTCTTTTCTTCGAGGCGCATACGCCGCTTGAAGATGACAATGTGACCCCTGCGGAACGCTTGCAAACGTTACTCGATGCACAACAGAGCGCGGACGGACAGCCACTCAATGTTCACCTTAGACAGCATGCGGCATCATTGGCGGAAACTCCCAGCGGCGCACCCGTCAGTATCATCATGTATGACGCGAATGAAATAATGGCGCGAGCTCGTGTAGTTCATAATATTGTGGAACGAGACCCAAACGAACTGACGCTCACCGAAATCCGGGAAATGATGAGCGAAATCGATGCCGAAGACGGTGCTCTGTGAACGCAATGGCTGCTTATCTTGCATCCGCCGGGTTGGTCGAATGCGACTCGAGCGCCAGTGTCTCCTCGTAGCCAAGCTGCTTTGCCAGTTGGTTATATTCATCGACGATCCCTTTGGCGTCGGCAATTAGTTTTTTCAGGTAGCCGACCGGATTTCGCAGCTCCCAGTGCTCCGGCGACATGATCAGCCGACCCATCGATTGCTCCAGCCGCAAATAAGGCGGCGAGCACCATATTTCGTCCCCATCACGGGAATGGTGGAAAAACCAGAGCTGGTGCCGCTCCGCTTTTTCGAACATCGGTTGCAGGCTGGTAAGTATGGCTTGATGATGGATGTCAAAGTTCATATTAAACTCGCAAAGTCATTCAGGGATATTATACAAAAATAGGCGGTATTCCCCGGTGCTTCGGCCATCGCAGGCCACACTCACGTATCCTCCGCACCCGTACGCCAGCGTATATAATTACTGCACACCAATGTCGCGGGAGCGGGAGGTTTCTAAGTGCCACCGACCATTGATGAACTGAGAAATGGATTTGAACTTGGGCCGTGGACGGTCAATCCTGATCGCGACTTGATGTCCAAAGGAAGTACTGAGGAACATCTTGAACCGATGGTTATGGATGTCCTTGTGGTTCTCGCTGGTGCCCAGGGGCGAGTCGTTACCAAGGATCAGCTCGTCAATGCCGTCTGGGGTGGCCGCGCGACGGCCGACGATACTATCGCGACGAAAATCGCCGTATTACGCCACAAACTTGGAGACGACAGTCGCAACCCCGAATATATCGAGACCGTCAGCAAAAGAGGCTATCGCCTCCGCATGGCCGTCAATGTTCGAGGCGACAACGTGCCGGAGAAGCGCACGGGTCGCAGCCCCCGAAAAAATCTTCTTGGGCTTGCTGCGGCAGTAGCGGCTATTACAGTCGCCGCGATTGTATGGTGGCCTCGCTCAGACCCAATCGACCCAATCGACTCAGTCGCGGTTCTGCAGTTCAGAAATCTGAGTGACAATAAGGCGCGATTTCAATATTTTGTGGACGGATTCAGTGAGGAGCTGGTTGTCAGCCTGAGTCAGGTACCCGGCCTCAAATTCGCTTATGTTCGCGAGGATTTGGGCGATCGGTCGACGAGCGTAATCGCCCGGGCATTGGGCGTCGAAGCAATTGTCAGAGGCAGCGTGCGTACCGATGGAGCTAAGGTACGAATAACGGCTGAGCTGGTCTCAAAGAATGGTATCCAGATTTGGGCAAACAAAATCGACGGCGCCGCTGAAAACATTTTCGGTTTTCAGGAAAAAGTTGCGACCGAAGTTCGTGACGCGATACTGGGAAAAAAAGCACAGACTGTTCGTGCAGCCAGCCGACCTGCAAACGCGGAGGCATTCGACAGATACATGCGAGGGCTGTTTTTTCTTGCCAAACGCGACCTTGTGTCGCTCGAACACGCCCAGCAACTTTTTAGCGAAACCGTTCAGATAGATCCAATGTTTGGACCGGCCTACTTGCGCCAGGCTATCACGCTGTTGCTATTGTCAGAATATCTGCCCGAGCAGCGCGGCGATGTTTACAGGAAAGCGCTGGAAGTAGCACGCCAGGGCGCCGCAGCGGATTCCAGCGTGTCTGATTCAATGCAAGTGGTGCACGGATTCGTCTATCATCAGAACGGCGACTGGGCCGATGCCGCCAACGCGTTTGAGAGAGCTTTCCGTAGCAAAACGCTCTACCCGACGGCATACCACTGGCATTCACGCCTGCTGGGCGACTTGGGGTTTATGAAGTATTCGCTGAACCAGGCCATGGCGGCACACGCTTTGGAGCCGGCCTCGCAGATCCTGAACAGCAGAGTGGCCATCACGTACTTATGGAATAATGACATGCCGAACGCACGGCGATATTTCAACGTAGCCAATTCCATGAACGTGGGCGCGCCCGATCATCATATTGCCTATTCGTTTTTCCTGATTCGGGACGGGCGACTCGACGAAGCTCGCGCAAGCGTCAATTTTGCATTGACGCTGGCCCAACGTGATAACTGGTGGGTTGATGCGGTTATTGATGGTTTGGCGTATCCCGACGATCAGCAACGCCTCGCCACCGCATATTCGACAATCGACAAAATGTCGGCGGACGAAGCAATGCCAGCCTACATTATGATGACGCTATGGGCGCTGTTCGATAACGGCGACAAGATTATGGAGATCGCTCTACAGCAAGCCGCCGAGGTCGGCGCCATATACGAACTGGAAACTATTTTTCTGGACGAATTCGATGTTCTTCGCGAACACGAAAAATTTCCACAACTGTTGCAGGCTTTAGGCCTCACCGACTACTGGAGTAGCATCGGCTGCCGATGGCAGGAAGACCTGGTTTCATGCGATGCCTCGAGAGATTAAGACTGCCGCAAGCAAACCCAGGTCCATGGTAACCGCGTACAGTTCCACGAACGGTTGTATGCGAGCCGTCTTCTGACTCGGTGAGATTCGAAACGCAATACAGCGAGACACGGGGACCAGGCTGGCGACAATAACGATGGCTGGAAAGATCCAGTTGAGTCCCATCTGCCTCGACAGCAGAATCACACACGTCGTGCCCAGAATAATGAATGCGATCGGCACGAAAGGCGCCAGTTTCCATCCAAAGATCTGGCTGTACGTCTGATATTCGGTTTCGTCATCGGGGACCCGAATCTTTCGCGACGTTTCCCACGCGCCCAGTGGTGCCCAAAATGCCAACATCAAAATAAGCGTCCAGGCGTCGATGCCGTGTATGCCGAAATCTCCGGCGTAGACGGCCACAATGTAGCCACCAAAAAATAGAGTTATGGGGTTATGCGTGAGAAACGCCAGGAGCAGATCTTTGGAAATCGACGGCCAAAAGAACCATTTGAACGACAGCCAAGTCACCAGGAATAGAACCGCAAAACCGAACAGCGCCGATCCACCCAAAGGCGCATTGATGACGATCAGCAGACCCGTCGTCGCCCAGCGAAGAAACACGAGCTCGTCGATGGTGATCGCGCCGGTAACAATAGGGCGGTCCTTGTAACGAGGATCGCCAGCGCGGCCCAGACGAATGTCGGCCTCTGCATCTTTCAGCTCATCGTAAACTCGCATGAGCAGCGAGAACAATACGATGCTGAACGCTCCGGCTATTGACGGCAACGTGATTTGAACCGGTGCGGTACTCGCAAGTGCCTGCAAACTGAAGTAGACACCATAAAACTTCGCGACTCCGGACAGCACCATGAATTGCGGTGGGAACATCACGAGGAGATACCGCCAGATTCGTGCCGAACGTCTGATCATTTCCGCACACATCTCGGTGTCATAGATTTTTCCCGTAAATAGCATAGGCTCGTCGCGCCCTGCCAACAGATTCGTATTTGGACTTCCCTTCCTTGACCAGGGCTCCTATGGCTCTTGTGACGCCTTCGGCACGAACAGTCTCGAGTGCCTGGTGAAAGAGAAGATCTGCCCCGCCACTGCCCCGGTGCGTGTTTGTTACACCAAAAGAATGGAAAATGGCCGTTTGGCCAACGAAAAAACCATAGGAAAATCCGACAGGCTCACGCACTGTCGAATGGTAAAGAAAGGCACCCTCGATCTTTATCGCTCCGTCCACCGATTCACCTTGCATCTGAGTGTGTTCGACCAGATCGATCGGGCTGAAGCCGTAGTTATCAGTGAATATCTCGTGCACGAGATAATGAATCTTGCCGATCTCCTCCTCAAGGCAGTCGGCTCGAAGCACCTCGACACGATAGCCGCGTGCCCTGGTCGCTTGCCTTCTTGAGCGTCGCAGCCAGTCGATGCCGCGGAGCCCGAGTAGTGCCCACGGTGATATATCCCAGCTTTGCCAGAGCGCCACTTCGTGGTACCCGAGATAAGCAAACAGATCGGGATAGTAATCCGGGTTGCGCGGCTCCTTGGGAAACGCCCAGGTATCAAATCCGTCTGTCTGGCAGCGATAGCCGGCCAGTATGTTGAGGTTGATCGGGCCCTCGATGCGCGTCTTTCCTTTTCCCCTCAGCCACTCCTCGCTGGCTTGCATGAGCTTCTCGGCGCAAGTCTTGTCGGGACAGGCATCGAAGAAACCGAAATGACCCACGTCCTGGTCGGGAAAGTCATGATCCACCCAGGCCACGACACGCCCAACGGGCTGACCTTGTTGATAGCAAATGTAAAGCTGGGTCTCGCCATGCCTGTAAAACAGGCCGTCGGCACCGAGCTGCTGGATCACCTCTTCCGGGCGCGGCGCAAAAAAATTCAGAGAACGATCATGCGGGAGTTGTGCAAATTCGCGAAGCTTGGGCGAGGAGTGGTCGATCGTTGCAATGGTATAATCCACGACGTTTTGAATGGCGCGACGCCTTATCCCGGAGAGCAAAGGATAGCATATGGCTCCTGCGAGGAACGAGATCACCTTCGTCGACCGGGAGTCCGGGGAGCTCTGTGTTGAACAGGTGTACGGCGAGCGCGAACTCCGCCTTCTTTATGAAACTTGGTGGGGACCCGCGCTTCTGCACACAATAATTAAGCGAGAATGGTTCAGTCATCTCACAGCAGTGTTGAAGCGTTCTCGAATAAGCCGCCGGCAGATCCCTTTCTTTGTCCGCCGTTACGCAATCGACGACACCGAGTCGGAATTTCCGGCTGCCGCCTATCATTCCCTGGATGCATTTTTTGCGCGCAGGCTCAAGCCCGAGAGGCGACCAGTTGACCGGGACCCACGCCATTTAGTAGCTCCCGCTGAGGGCCGAGTACTGGCGTTCGCCAGGCCGCCGGGGGATAAACTCGAAGTAAAGGGCTGCAGCGTCGATTTCGATGAACTTGTTGGTAACCTCGATGGATTTCGTCCAGGGGCCATCTTCGTTATCCGCCTGGCCCCCTGCGATTATCACCGCTTTCATTTTCCGGCCGACGGCCAGGCATCCAGATCCGTACGTATCGGTCGGGGATTGCACTCGGTACACCCGATCGCGCTGTCGGCTGGTGCGCCGAGTTTTCGCAACAAACGAATGGTCACGAGGCTGACGGGGACAAGTTTCGGGCAAATGTTTCAGGTTGAGGTAGGGGCACTGACCGTCGGCAGTGTGGTTCAGACATACGGGTGCGGGCCAGTGCAAAGAGGCCAGGAGAAGGGATATTTCCATTTTGGCGGGTCGACGGTAATTCTCCTCACTGAGCGCGGTAGGGTCGTGCCGGACGGGGATTTGCTGGACGCCACTGCACAAGGCCTTGAAACATTGATCCGAGTGGGCACCAGGATAGGATTGAGCACAAATGGCTGAATGGTCGGAATCATTAATGCGTGCGGTAATGAAGCGTCCAAACACGATCCTTGTTCTGGCAATACTCCTCACCGTGGTCGCCGCAATATCAGCAACACGAGTCGGCTTCAACAACGCGATCGATATCTGGTTTCTGGAAGACGATACCGATGTTCGGGACTATCAGCATTTCCACGAGCTCTTCGGCGGTGACGAGGTCGCCATTATCGGCGTGTTCACGACCGATGTTTTTGTTCCCGAGTGTCTGGCACTGGTTGAGCGGCTTACAGTGGCCGCGGCGGATGCGCCGTTCGCCCAAAAATCCATTTCCCTTAGCAGCAGAGGCGAGCAGGATCCGGAGAAGCTGAAACGGAGCTCCTTAAACAATACGCTGGAGAGAGGAACTCTCGTTGCGGCGGACGGAACCGCCGCAGCCGTGATCGTTGAATTGTCGAAGGACGGAAATACCGTCGAAGGGAAGAGTGCATTCGTTCAGGCCCTGCGCGCTGCTGTTGAAGCCGAGAAGCGAAATAGCTCCTGTCCGGATCTTCGAATCCATTTGTCGGGAACGCCCGTGCTGGACGAGACGGTGTTTCGGTATAGCAGTCAGGAGTTGAGTGTCATCGGGCCGGTGACTCTCGTGCTCGTCCTTGCAGGCGCTTTCCTTCTCTTTCGAAGCTTGAGCGCCGCTCTGATACCACTGAGTGTCGTTTTAGCATCGACGATCTGGACATTCGGTCTTATGGCCGCGACTGATGTAGAGATGACCCTGCTTTCTTCCGCCCTCACGCCACTTATCATGGCGGTGGGGGTGGCTGACTCGATTCATATCCTGACCGAATACCATCGCCAGCTTGCGAGCGGTGCCTCGAGACCTCTGGCCGTGCGCCAGGCCGTGTCTCACCTAATGGTTCCATGCGTGTTGACCAGCGTCACAACCATCGTCGGTTTGCTGTCACTCCTGGTTAGCCCGCTGGCACCCGTGCGCGAATTTGCGGTGTTTGCTGCAGCAGGATCATTTTTTGCGTTCATCTTGAGCATAGTCGTTATCCCCGCGATCCTGTTGCGAGTTCGACCGCCCGCAAAGGAGTGGCTTGAGCGTCGCGATACCGGCGTCTTTGCGCGCCTGTTGACGGCGCTCGGCAGGCCCAGCCGAGGTATGCGGCTTTCTACGATTGCGTTCTCCAGCGTGCTCGTGCTGGGTGCTATATGGTCGGTGCGATCGCTGGAAGTCGGCGTGAGTCCGCTATCATGGTTTCCGGTCGGAGATGATTTTCGCACAGACACGGAACAAATCGATGCTGTGCTCGGGGGCAGTACGTCGCTTGAGTTCCTTGTTCAGAGTCCTGAACAAGGCCTGAAAGATCCGGTGGTGCTCCAACGCCTCGACGACTTCGAACGGTGGCTTGAGAATATTGCTGCGGTCAGCAAAGTTATTTCCGTCGTTGATGTGCTCAAAGAAGCCGCTCGCAAACCGGGCTCAAGCGAGGGACTATTGCCGAACACGCCGGAGTCTGTGGAGCGTTATTATCGCTTTCTCGAATTTCACGATGATTTCGAGCGGCTCGTTCAGGACGACTACTCCGTCGGTCGCATATCGGCCCGAGTTCGCCTCACGGAGGCGGTGGGTATGGTCGAGGAGCTTTACAGAATCGAAGAACGACTGGCTACGACCGTCAATGATGAGCGCTTGAACGTGCAGATGACAGGTTACGTGAAACTCATGGGCCAGATGGAGGGCTATTTGATCGAAAGTCAGATCAAGAGTCTTGCTCTCGCGTTCGCGGTGATTTCAATCCTGATGTTGTTGCTATTTCGCTCCTGGCGCTTCGCAGTCCTGGCGATGATTCCCAATTTCACGCCCATTGTGATCGGTGCCGGTGTTATGTCCGTCGCGGGAATCGGCCTGACGCCCGGAACGGTGATGATTGGTGCCATCGCGCTAGGGCTCGTTGTTGACGACACTATTCATTTTCTGGTTAGTCTTGAGCGCAACCTCAGGAAGCGATCCAGCGACGATATGGCGGGTCTGGAAGGGCCATTGCGTGCAACACTGCTGGAAACTGGCCGCGCAATTATCGCGACGAGCTTAATGCTCGCCGCGGCGTTTCTGGTGCTCATGTTGGGGCATCTCGGGCCGACAGTGCACTTCGGCGTAATCACTGCCGTGGTAATCCTGGTTGCGATGATCGCAGATCTTGTCCTGCTGCCAGCCGTACTCCTGTCGTTCAAACCCGCAATCCCCAGAGGACGGTGAGCACGACAGCAACAAGCGGAAAGATCAAATAGAAAATGCCGCCCGGTTTTGGTACCGAAATGCGCAGCACAAACAGCACCCCGAAAACCCAGAAGTAGCCATGGATCAGCCACAGAAAGGGTGGCTCATTTGCTGAAGTTGCGAACAACAGCAGCACTGGAAAGACGAGCGCGGAATAGGTAACCGGGAGGCCGGTGTAGTAGCGCCGTTGCCCGTCATCGGCGGTCCCATGCACGTTGAAATACGCCAGCCGAATTCCAGCAGCCAGCCCCGACAGTCCGGCGCCGATAATAATTGTGTCGTAGCTCACGGGGCCAGAAGCCATTGACAAGTCGATGGCGAGCGGCCGGCGTCAGCCGGCTGTTGTTTTCAGTCCAGAGTCGAGTGTCCAGAGCCAGAGAACGCGGCTGAAGACCGAACCAGGAGTTCCTGTCCGGCTCTCGACACTCGACCCTGGACGCTCGACTATTTCCAAGCGTTGTTTCGTGCGGACCCAACAGGGGGCTG
>JADFHE010000080.1 GCA_022567295.1 Pseudomonadota bacterium
AGCCGGTCGCTGCTGTTTCGCGTCAACGGTTCACACCTTGAACTGCACGTTGAGGATGAGCTTGCCGGCAAGACGCCCGGCAAGGTGCACAACATCATCCTTGAAGCCATGACGTTGCGCTGCGCCAACACGATGAAAAAGTTCATCGGAACTGGCGGCGACCTGGTGCTGCTGCCAACCGCCTGAGTCTAGTAGTCCCTGAGCTCTCGCCGCAGTATCTTGCCGACGGTCGACTTCGGTAACTCGTCAATGAATACGATGTGCCTGGGTACTTTGTAGCCCGTAAGGTATTCCCTGCAGTGCTCACGCACTGCTTCGACAGTCAATGAATCATCCGATTTGACGATAAATACCTTTACAGCTTCACCGGTTTTTTCGTCCGGCACGCCGATGCAGGCGCACTCCAAAACCCCTTCAAGCGTCGCCACCTCGGCCTCGATCTCATTCGGGAAAACATTGAATCCAGATACAAGGATCATGTCTTTCTTGCGATCGACGATGCGGAAAAATCCTGTTTCGTCCATTACGGCAATATCGCCCGTGCAGAAATAGCCGTCGTCCGTCATGGCTTCGGCCGTGGCGTCCTCACGACGCCAGTAACCTTTCATTACTTGCGGCCCTTTCGCACACAGCTCGCCGCGCTCGCCCTGTGCGACCTCATCGCCGGCGTCATCACGCAGCGAAATATCGGTTGACGGCACGGGGACGCCGATGCTGCTCTTGAAATCGCTCATTCCGAATGGATTGACGGTCAGTACCGGCGATGTCTCCGACAGACCGTAGCCTTCTTTAATGTGTCTGCCTGTAACCTCCTTCCATTTGTCCGACACGGCTTTTTGTACCGGCGCGCCGCCGCCCATGCTGAATGCTAACGTCGAAAAATCCAGATCAGCAAATCCGGGCGTGTGCATCAGACCGTTGAAGAGCGTGTTTACCCCTGTAAAGACGGACACTTTCCACTTCGACCACTCCGCGACAAACGCCGGCATATCACGAGGGTCGGTAATCAATACGTTGGTGCCGCCGAACTTGAAATACGACAACGTGTTAACCATCAGCGCGAAGATGTGGTACATCGGGATAGCGGTAACGACGACATCCTCGCCGGGCTTTATGTAGTCGCCGGCAAAACTCTCGAATTGCAAAACGTTTGCCACCAGGTTTCGGTGCGTCAGCATTGCACCTTTCGAAAGTCCGGTGGTACCGCCCGTGTATTGCAGGTAAATCAGGTCGTCTCCGTTTATTTCGACGTCCGACAATTCCATCTCGCTACCTGCCGACATGGCATCGACGAATGCGATTGGGTCCTTTAAGCTTGCGTCAGCCGGTGGCGACGGCAAGCCGATGTCCAACAGATCATCCAGCCCGGCAACTATGACGTTCTTGATGCCCGTGTTGCCGACAACCTCGGCGAGTGTCGCGGTCGCTCCGGAGAACGCGACGATGGTTTCGACGTCCGCATCGTGCAGCTGATGTTCGAGTTCGCGTGCCGTGTACATCGGGTTGACGTTGACCTGCACCCCGCCCGTGCGAAGTATGCCCAGCATAGCGATCGGAAATACCATCATGTTCGGTGCCATTAGTGCGACCCGATCACCTTTGGCAACACCCAATTCGCCTTGCAAATAGGCGGCAAAATCGCGCGACAAAGACATCACTTCGCCATAGGTCTTGGTCGCCCCGAAATTGCTGAAAGCAATTCGATCGCTGAACCGCTCGCCTGCTTCCATCAGCATGTCGACGATATTGCCGTACTGGTCCGCGTCAATCTGCTGCGGTACCCACGGATCGTATTGGTCAAACCATGGCTTGGTCATTCATTTTCTCCGCTTCTTTGCTCATATCAAATTTCTTGCCCAGCCAGAGCCCTGCGCCCGCCCAGACGGCCGCAATCCCTGAACCAACCATCGCAACTGCCGCAAGGCCAAGACCGACGCCATCGGTAAGGAACGAAAACAGTTCAGCGCTGACTGCATCGCCACCGCGATATACCACGATATCGATAACCGGCTTGGCCTTGAAGCGTTCTTCCTGGGTAACTCGTGTGTACAGCATTTCTCTGGCGGGTCGAGTCAGACCGTAATTGCCGCCACGGCGAAACACTTGCAACGCCAATAAAACCGTTAATATTGGCGCGAATGCGAGTATCAAAAGACCGCCACAAATCAGAATCGGCATTAGCGCAAGCGCCACGGGCATGCCTACTTTGCCGACAATTCTCCCGGTGATAAAAAATGCCATGCCGAAAGTGACGAGGTTTACGAGCCAGTCAATACTTCCCAGGATTTGTGTCCGTTCGGGGCGCGAAAAGTCCGCCAGCAAATTCTTCTGTTCGAAATATACAAACGACCCAATGAATACGTAGAGCAAAATGAATGCGCCGATACCCAGCAAGTAAGGATTGCTGGCGAATGACTGAAATCCCTGCCACCAATTGCCGCCGATGGCGGGATTCAGATTGTCAGCTTCCAAGTCTTCGTTACCGAGTTCCGCTCCCTTAAGATAGTAAACGTAAAACACGAGCGGAATAACCACTATCAAGCTGGACGACGCGATTAGCATCAATGTATCCGTGCCCAGTACGCCAGCGAACAATGCGGGTATTGCCGGGCCAACGAGAGCACCTGCGCTCGCCCCCGTACCAATGATCGCGAATAATCTTTTTGCCTGCCCCGGATTATAGGTGTCGGCCATGAACGACCAGAAAACCGATACATGAAACAGTGCGAATACGCTTACCCAGACATAAAACAACTTGTCGACGAGGACGCGGTCATTGACGAGAGAAATTCCGAAATAGAACGCGACGAATGAAATAGCGAAGAACCCGTATATCGCCGGAACAACATTTCGCAACTTCAAGCGTGATACGGCGAACCCATAAACTGCAACGATCGCAGCACTGACAAAGAAATTGATATTCCAGAGAAAACTGACTTCCGAGTCTGTCCAGTCGCTCGCCATGGCGTCACGTACCGGGCGAAGAATGTAGTACGAAGCCATCAGGATGAACACGAAAAGGGTCGACACCAGGGTCGCCTTCAATTCATTCGGTTCGACTTCCGAAAGCGTTCTTGCAGCTTTCGCAATGATCCCGTCTTTTGCGGTTGTCATCGGGGCAATCCATCCTCTGGCGAATGCCCCGATATTACCCGGTTATGCGGCTATGGCCACCTCTTTAGCCGGAACCATTGACTCATTGTGGCAACCTGGCGCGCGCGTTCGCAATACTCTCGCGTGACTCGATTCGCCCGAACCAGGCTTTAACATTCGGGACTTCATCCAAAGAAAAATCAACCATTCTATGCTGCTCGATGTAGGCGAACGCAAACAGGTCGGCTATAGAGAGCACATCGTTCGCCAGCCAGTTCGATTTCTCCAGTTGCGCATCGAGCATACCGAGTTGCTGGGTCGCAAATGTTTTCGCTTCTTCTATGCCCGCAATATCCGGCTCGCCAAGATTGAACTTCGGTTTGATGACTGCCTCGAAATACAACGTTGAAAACCAGCGGCCAAGATGACAGGTGAAGAAATCCATCCATTGATCAACGCGCGCGCGCTGCATCTTGTCG
>JADFHE010000024.1 GCA_022567295.1 Pseudomonadota bacterium
GGTTGCCGACCGATTGCTGCAACTCGGTTACCTGCTGCCGTAGGAGCGCGCCCTGTGCGCGACGCGAAGCAGCAGCCTTCAGGCTGCATCAAGATTGGGGACCCTCATTGAGCGAAATATCCCGGTTAAGATGGCAATGCCGGCGCGGCATGCGGGAACTGGACGAACTGCTGATTCACTATCTTGAGTCACGCTTCCCGAGTGCCAACGACGATGAAAAGATGGCATTTCGGGCAGTTCTGGAGCTTCCCGATCCCGAGCTAAACGGCTATCTGTTGCAGCGGCAAACACCCTCATCGGAGTCTATCGCCGGTGTCATCGAACACATACTCGGCCTACCTCACACCTGATCCCTGGTTGCGGATAGGGGTGCTGACTTCGGGCCGCCTGCTGATCGCGGCTGGTCTGGTCGTGATTCTGACGTTGCCACTGGATGTCGCCATTCGCGGCATCGTTTGTGCGTGCTGGGCTGCCACGGGTCGATTTGAGCTGCAGCGCTTGCAGCGTGGCTTCATGTCATGCATCGAAATTCGAGTCGGTGTTGGCGGGGAGGTGTTCCTCTTGAATGACCATGACCAATGGCTGCCCGGCACCCTGCTAACGGGCAGTATTGTATTGCGAAAATTTGGCTGGCTGCGCCTGCAAAGCGCCGATGGGTTGCGGTTCGCCGAACCGGTTCGCGGTGATGCCCGTGAAAGTCAGAATTGGCGCCGTTTACAGGTGATATGGCGACACATTGGAGCGGGCGGATGAAGCTGCTAACATACTGTCGCTACAACGAAAATTAGCAATGAGAGCAGGGCTGAGGCGGGGGCCGCTGATCGCACATGGACAGGTGTCACAGAACAAAGATGAATAAGGCGGGAAACCGAGAACTAAACGCCTCGTGTGGAGTCTATCCCGGTGTTGAATGGCTGTATTTCGGCTTCCGGGGACGGTGCTGAATGTCCAATCAGGCATCCGACCAAAAACTGGTCAAGCGGGTCCAGAAAGGCGACAAGGGCGCGTTCGATTTGCTGGTGCTCAAGTACCAGCACAAGATTGTTAACCTGATTATGCGGTATGTGCGTGATCCGGAGCTGGCACTGGACATTGCTCAGGAGGCGTTTATCAAGGCATATCGGGCGTTGCCACGGTTTCGTGGTGAAAGCGCGTTTTACACGTGGATGTATCGGATAGCGGTGAATACGGCCAAGAATTATTTAGCGGCACAACGACGACGACCGGCGAACGTAGAGCTCGACCTGCAGGACCCGGAACAATACGACCTGCACGCGAAGCTCAGGGAGACAGACACCCCCGAGGGTATAACGCTTAGCAACGAACTCAGAGAGACGGTTGAGCGTGCCATAGCCGCACTGCCCGAGGATCTCAGAACCGCAATAATCCTCCGGGAGTTGGAAGGCATGAGTTATGAGGAGATTGCGCAGACGATGGAATGTCCCGTCGGAACAGTGCGGTCAAGAATTTTTAGAGCACGAGATGCGATCAGCAAGAAAGTTGGGTCGATGATACGCTAACAGGGTCGCAGGCCCGAATTATTGACGATGAGGCCGTGGGTCTCATATGGGTGAAGTATGAATGACGCAATAAGAATGCAGCTCTCTGCATTCGTTGACGGGGAACTCCCGGAAAACGAAGCGGAACTGTTGCTGCGCCGGATGAGCCAGGATGTAGAGCTACGGAAGGAAGTCGCCGAGTATCTGGCGATTGGCCGATTGGTGCGCGCTGAAGAGGGCCTCTCCGGCGCTGATCGTCTGCACGAACGAATCGCCGCGGCGATTGATGAGCGGCCCGTGGGCGATGCTGATTCTGCTGCCACCCAGAGTGCTACGAAGGCGATCAGGCCACTGGTGGGCGTCGCGATAGCAGCGTCGGTGGCGCTGATTGCGATTTTTTCGTTGCAACAGACCACGGGCATAGACGAGGGTCCTGTAGAGATCGCCGTGCCGCTTGCCAATGAGGTTGTGCCTGGCATCGATGCGCAACAGGAAAGGCAGCGACAGTATTTCCTGAACCACGCCGAAACGTCTTCGCAGCTGGGTGCCAACGGCATGATCTGGCGCCGTGTTACGCTGCGTTTCAGTGAAGATCTTCCAGAAGTGCCTGCAGCTGAAGAGGCCTTTCTGCAAACCGACGAACGCGAAGAAACTGAAGAGACAAGCGCTCAGCCGTAATGCGACCCAGCCAATCACAGCTCACCGCCGGACTGATGCTCGCCATTGGTTCGCTGCTCGTCAGCGGACAGGTTTTCGCCGATCGAGCGCCGCTTGAGTGGTTAAGTCGAATGGGCACGGCGGTGCAGTCGACCAGTTATGAAGGCACCGTGATCCGAATTCGAGATGGTACGGCCGAAGCGTTAAAGGTTGTGCATACCGTTAAGGACGGGGTCGTTCTTGAGAAAGTCGTGGCGCAGGAAGGCAATGGTCTCGAGATAATTCGCCACGGCAGCAGAGTACATCGCATCCTGCCGGACAAAAAATCAGTATTGGTTGAAGAGTGGAACGATCAGTCCACTCTGTTTTCCACATTGCCGACAAGTGATATTCGAATTGGCAACGAGTATGACGTCGCCATTGTCGGCAAGGAACGCATCGCTGGACAGGAAACGATAATGCTCGCCATTCGCCCCCATGACAGCTATCGCTACGGCCATAGAATCTGGCTTGATACCGAGACCAGTTTCCCGTTGCAAACGCAGTTGATCGGGGATGACGGCCGTACTATCGAGCAAGTCAAGTTCGTCGACATTGTTCTCAATCAGGAGATTCAGGCGAGCGCCCTGGCGCCATCGTACAGTACCGAACACTTCAAGTGGCTCAGGCAACCGTCCAGTCACAAGGGCACCACAGTCGAGACGAGCTGGAGCAGCGATGAGTTGCCGGTGGGGTTCCACGCTGTAGCGACGCATGAGGAGACGATGTGGGGCAGCGACGAGATCGTCACTCATATTTTGTTCAGCGATGGCCTCGCCAACATTTCAGTTTTCATCGCAGCCAATAGCGGTGAACTTGTCGCCGGACCGGCGCGTGACGGTGGTTCGAATTCCTACAGCGTTGAAACTGGCGAATATGAAATAACAGTGATCGGCGAAGTTCCGGCGATGACAGTCAAGCAAATCGCCACGACGATGCGGCAACGCTGAAACACCCGACACTGGGCGCTGCCACACTAAGGCGGCCGCTCCTGTAAACTTCCGGTATGCAAAACCCACATGGCCGAATAGTCTCCGTGTACGCCGACGATTTCGGCACCAATGCCGTTGTGGAAATCGATGCTGTCATCGCCTGTGAACGATGCGCATCGGGAAAGGGATGTGGCGCGGGATTACTCGGTGGCCGATCGGGAGAGCGGCAGGTGAAGGCAACCGTGACCGCTGATCTGAACGTCAGAGATGGCGATATCGTTAGTATCGTCCTGGAGCCCAGGAATCTGCTACGAGCCGCATTTATCGTTTACGGTTATCCGCTGGCCGGTGCTGTTCTGGCAGCGATTGCAGTGTTTAGCACGGGCTTTGGCGATGGGGTGGCTGCAGCCTCTGCACTGTCGGGGATTATTGCCGGGTATTTTGTTGCCAAAGTCCGGTTACGAAACACTCAATGCCTGCGCGATTTTACGCCGATGGTGGTTGCAAAGCTGACGTCGGTGACTGAGTGACGACGATCCAATACTACACGCGCAAAGGATGCCATCTGTGTGAGGAGATGCTCGAGGAACTGCTCCCCATGATCCGTAGTTCGGCCGAGATCGAGATTCGGGACGTTGACGACCGGCCTGAATGGCGCCAAAAATATGACGTCCGCGTCCCTGTGATCGAACATCTGGGACAAGTGGTCAGCGAGTATCCGCTCGACTACGACGCGATCCGGCGCGTCCTGGCCGAAAGTCATCAAAACTCCGAATAACATGCGAATTTCAGGAGCCGGACTCGGTATACTTCGCCGCTGCATTGGGCTGACCTGCGCACAGGCCGCCGCCGATAACTCCCTGTCATGAAGCATATTCGTAACTTTTCGATCATCGCTCATATCGACCACGGCAAGTCGACACTGGCGGACCGTTTTATCCAGCATTGCGGCGGACTGACGGATCGTGAGATGGAAGACCAGGTACTCGACTCAATGGACCTTGAGCGCGAGCGTGGCATTACGATCAAGGCACAAAGCGTGTCTCTCAACTACACGAGCGACTCGGGTGAGGTATACCAACTGAATTTCATTGATACGCCCGGGCACGTGGATTTCGCCTATGAGGTCTCGCGATCTCTTGCAGCGTGCGAGGGAGCTCTGCTGGTGGTTGATGCGGCGCAGGGCGTTGAAGCGCAGAGTGTTGCCAATTGCGTCACCGCGATCGATCAAGGACTCGAAGTAGTGCCGGTACTGAACAAGATCGACCTTCCTGCAGCGGATCCTGAGAAAGTAGTATCCGAGATCGAGGACATCATTGGAATAGATGCTCAGGACGCCATCCATGTCAGCGCAAAAACCGGCCAGGGTGTTCCTGCGTTGCTGGAACAAATTGTTGACGTGATCCCGGCGCCGGAAGGGGAGCCCGACGGTGAACTGCAGGCATTGATTATCGACTCCTGGTTCGACAATTACGTCGGCGTTGTGTCGCTGGTTCGCGTCGTCAACGGCAGCCTCCCGAAACGCAGCAAAATAACTGTAATGTCGACCGGTAACAGCTATGTTGCTGATCGAGTCGGTGTCTTCACGCCGAAGATGGAGGATCGTCCGGGACTTAATGCGGGTGAGGTCGGCTTCGTTATCGCAGGCATCAAGGATATTTTTGGAGCGCCAGTTGGCGATACTTTAACGGCAGCTCATAGGCCGTGTGAGGCGCCGCTGCCTGGATTCAAGCAGGTGCAGCCGCGAGTCTTCGCCGGCCTGTTTCCGATCAAGTCGGACGACTACGAAAGATTCCGTGAAGCATTGCAAAAACTGCGTCTCAACGATGCAGCACTGCATTTCGAACCCGAATCCTCGGCTGCGCTGGGTTTCGGTTTTCGTTGCGGTTTTCTCGGTATGTTGCACATGGAAATTGTGCAGGAACGTATTGAGCGCGAGTACGATATTGAACTCATTACTACCGCGCCGACGGTAGTTTTTGAGGTCGTTAATAGGGCTGGAGAAGTACTGCAGGTCGATAATCCTTCGAAGTTACCACCCCCCAACGACATTGCCGAATTTCGCGAACCAATAATATCGGCGAACGTGCTGGTGCCAGAAAAGTACGTTGGTGCCGTCATCAAACTGTGCATCGTTAAACGCGGTGTGCAAAAGCAGATGCGGTATCTCGGTGGGCAGGTATCACTGGTGTATGAAATTCCGCTGGCAGAAATCGTGCTCGACTTTTTCGATCGCCTGAAATCTGTTAGTCGAGGCTTCGCTTCGTTCGACTATCATTTTGAACGGTTTCAAGCGGCGCCGCTTGTGAGGCTGGATGTCCTTATTAACAAGGATCGAGTCGATGAACTGTCGATCATCGTGCATCGCGAGGACGTGAAGACGCGCGGCCGCGATCTCGTGGAGAAAATGCGCAAACTGATTCCGCGACAGATGTTTGATGTCGCTATCCAGGCGGCCATCGGCAGTCAGGTTATCGCACGCAGCAATGTGAAGGCGTTACGCAAGAATGTGACGGCAAAGTGTTATGGTGGCGACGTTTCAAGAAAGCGAAAACTGCTTGAAAAACAAAAAGCAGGCAAGAAACGAATGAAACAGATAGGTTCCGTCCAAATTCCACAGGAAGCATTTCTTGCTGTTTTACGAGTTGATAAGTGAGTCATTGTATTGAGTATTAATCTCGCATTGATCCTGACGATACTGACACTGGTCTCTGGTGTTGTTGTGGCCCTGGACAAGCTGCTGTGGAAAACGGCGGAGCAGGATAGCCGTACGGCACCGCGCGGGGTTGAGACGCTGGTCGAGTATTCACGTTCGTTCTTTCCTGTGTTGATTTTTGTACTGATTATTCGCTCATTTATATTTGAGCCGTTCAGAATCCCGTCCGGATCCATGAAACCCACACTACTGGTCGGTGACTTTATTTTCGTCAAGAAATACAGCTACGGATTGCGATTGCCTGTTACCGAGACGAAGATTATTGAGACGGGTCAGCCAAAGCGCGGTGACGTCGTGGTATTTCGGCTGCCGTCGAATCCCAGAATTAACTACATCAAGAGAGTTGTCGGGTTGCCGGGCGACGAAGTCTCTTATGAGCGGCAGCGTCTGACAATCAACGGTGTCACGATGGACATTAGCGCCAACGGCGAAATATTCGATAACGCGCCGGTTTATGAGGAAAATCTCGACGGCCGGGTTCACAAAACGTTAATCTACGATCCGGGGCATTCCAAGCAAGATGGGGTTTACCTGATTCCGGAAGGTCATTACTTCGTTATGGGCGACAATCGCGATCGCAGCAAAGACAGTCGCTACATCGGCGCCATCCCCGAACAATACCTCGTTGGAGAAGCCGTTCGCATCTGGATGCATTTCATACCCTGGGAAATGCCGGATTGGGGCCGAATCGGCACTAAAATCGAATAATGTGGTGTCAGTCACTGATTTGGCAGCTAAAATCGGGCTACGCTGGTGATTGATTTTGTCAAGTAGCAACACAGGAATTCGGAGAACTCGCTATGTACGCCAAGCCCTGTAACACGCAGTGTTCAAGACACCGTCAGGCCGGCATCACGACACTTGGAATGATTATCCTGGTAGCGTTTGTCGGGCTTTTTGCGTTTGCGGGCATTCGCCTGGCGCCGGTTTACCTAAATTACATGAAAGTTGCCGGTGTGGTCTCGGGTGTCTATAGGGAATTCGATGGCGCCAATGCGACTCGCGCGTCGATCCGTAGTTCCATTTCACGACGTTTTGATATTGAAAGTGTTGGTGAAATAACCGCGAGGGACGTTAAAGTGACGAAGGTCGATGGTGGTCACGAAGTCGTCGCTGCGTATTCTCACAAGGCACCGTTTGTCGGCAATGTTTCATTTGTTGTGGATTTCGACAAGCGGGTACTAGTGCGCCGGTAAATCGTCGGGCAAACGACCCGGACAAATGAAGAGCGAAGCCATTGAAAAAAGCCGAAAGCTGGCTCGAAAAGACGCTGCGGTATCGATTTCAGGACGCTGAGCTGTTTCGGCAGGCGTTAACCCACAGAAGCGCAGGCAATCGTAATAACGAGCGACTCGAATTCCTCGGCGATGCTGTTCTCGACTTTGTGATTTCGGAGATCGTTTATCGACTTCGTCCCGATGCATCGGAAGGCGATCTGAGCAGACTGCGTGCATCGTTGGTGAAGGATGAGTCACTTGCCGAGCTGGCAGTCGAACTTGAATTGGGTGAGCACCTGATACTCGGCAGCGGCGAACGCAAGACCGGCGGACACAGTCGTGAGTCGATCCTGGCCGATGCTTTGGAGGCAATCTTCGGTGCTGTCTTTCTGGATGGTGGATTCGACGCGGCCACGGATTTAATAGAAGGCGCTTACGAGAATCGCGTTCGGACGCTGCCGGATGTAAACGAATTGTGGGACCCGAAAACTCGATTGCAAGAATGGTTGCAGGCGCGAAAATTTGCGTTGCCGAATTATGAACTTGTCAATGTTTCAGGCCGGGATCATAAGCAGACATTTGCGGTGACCTGCACGGTTGCCGAAAAGTCTGCCGCGACCGAGGGCGAATCGACGACGAGACGCAAGGCGGAACAAAATGCCGCGAGCAGAATGATCGAGCTGCTTACCGGGACAGAACAATGATCATTTCCGACGATTACCGTTGCGGGCTGGTCGCCGTTATCGGCCGGCCGAACGTCGGCAAATCGACGTTGGTTAATTCGATCATGGGTTGCAAGGTGAGCATAGTGACTGCAAAGCCACAGACGACCCGGCACCGGATATTGGCAGTGCATACTGGTGAGAAACAGCAGATTATTTTTGTCGATACTCCAGGATTGCACCGCAACGCCGGAAAAGCGATGAATCGCATGATGAACCGCACAGCGGCCAATGCGCTGGCCGATGGTGACCTGATTCTATTTGTCAGCGACGCGACTCGCTGGACGTCGGAAGATGATGATGTACTTAAGCGGCTCAAGTCTGCTCGTGCTCCGGTCATCGCGTTACTCAATAAAGTCGATAAGGTTCATCCCAAAGAAAAATTACTCGACGCGATTGCGTTGATGTCAGCGCGTTTCGACTTCTCAGAGATCGTGCCGATTTCGGCGAAGAAGAACGACAACCTTGACCACCTGATGAACATGATCCCGGCGTATCTGCCGGAATCACCACCGTTGTATCCCGAAGATATGCAAACCGACCGCAGCGAAGAATTTCACGTCGCTGAAATCATTCGCGAAAAGCTCACGTTGATGTTGCATCAGGAAATGCCTTACGGGCTTACCGTCCAGGTCGAACGGCTGGTCAGAGAAGAAAAGGGCATCGCCATCAACGCAATTATCTGGGTTGAGCGCGACAGTCAAAAAGGTATCGCAGTCGGCAAGAATGGTAGCGTACTCAAGAGAGTCGGGCGGTCCGCCCGATTGGATATTGCGAAGCATTTGGGCCAGGCCATTCATCTCGAGTTGTGGGTGAAGGTCAGGAAGAACTGGGCCGACAATGAAAGTGACCTGCTGAATCTCGGTTTCGAGACTCCCTGATTCGTGCATCGATCATGAGTGCTCAGCGTCGGGTCCAGCAGCAACCGGGTTACATCTTGCATCACCGCCCGTTTCGTGACTCCAGTCAGATACTCGAAATTGTGACTCGCGATCACGGCAAAATCGCGGTTGTCGCGCGTGGCAGTCGCGGTTCGAAGTCGCGTCTTGCGGGCGTGCTGCGGCCATTTCTCCCGCTACGAGTATCGTGGGTGGCGAAATCCGATCTCGGAACATTGACCGGAGCGGAGGCTGCTGGACTACCTGCCGGAATGGTCGGTGATGCGATGTTGTCCGCCTATTACGTGAATGAATTGCTGCTTCACTTCTTACACCGTGACGATCCTCAGCCGGAGATCTTCGCGCTTTATGAAGAGGTGATTAGGGCTCTGGTTAGTACTGACAATGTAGCCGCCAGCCTGCGTTCATTTGAACTCGAGTTTTTGCGCCTGCTCGGATATGCCGTGAATCTGAGTCGCGAATTCGGCAGCCTCGACCCGCTTGATAGCGAGCAGAATTACGAGTTCCGAATGGAGCAGGGCGCTGTGGCGGTTGAACGATCCGAAGGACCACTCGTATTTACCGGGGCAACATTGACCGCTATCTCCGCACAGCGTTTCGGCGATCCCGATATTCTGCGTGCGGCCAATCGGCTGCTGCGAGAGATCATCGACTTTCACCTCGGTGGGAAGGAGCTCAAGAGCCGCAAGGTGCTGATGGAACTGCATCGCGGTAGACTCGCGCCTTCGAAAGGACGGAAACGCAACAGTGACTGACACAGGACCTCTGTATCTCGGCGTGAATATTGATCATGTCGCCACACTGCGGCAAGTCCGCGGCACGAGCTATCCACGACCTGCCGATGCGGTCGTCATGGCGGAGCAGGCGGGAGCCGACAGCATTACGGTGCATCTGCGGGAAGATCGGCGCCATATTCAGGATGCAGATCTTGCTGCCATTAACGCGGTGATGCACACACATATGAACCTGGAGATGGCTGTCACTGATGAGATGCTTGAGATTGCGATACAGGTCGGGCCGTCGGACGTCTGTCTGGTTCCGGAGAAGCGTGAGGAATTGACTACCGAGGGCGGACTCGATGTCAAAGGGCAATTGGCCAAAGTGACGGCAGCTTGTGATCGATTGGCGACGGCTGGCATCCGTGCGTCGTTGTTTATCGATCCACAATTCGAGCAGCTGGACGCAGCTGTCGCGGCCGGAGCGCCTGTTGTTGAATTACATACCGGCGCTTATGCTGATGCAGACGATGATGAACAGATTGGCGAATTGCAACGCGTTGTCGCGGCGGCGGATTACGGTCATGGTCTGGGGCTGATTGTCAACGCAGGTCATGGGCTGCATTATCATAATGTTGCGGCGATCGCGGAAATACCGGAGATTGTTGAATTGAATATCGGGCACGCGATCATTTCCCGGGCCGTGTTTGACGGGCTGGCGATGGCCGTCAGTGAAATGAAGCGGCTGATGATCGCGGCGCGGCCAGCGTGATTTGGCGATGATCTTCGGCATCGGAACCGATATTGTCGAAATATCCCGCCTGGAAGCGACCTGGGAGCGTTTTGGTGAGCACTTTGCGATGCGGATACTGATGGACGAGGAACTGGAGCTCTTCAAAAGGACGAAGCAGCCGGCGCGATTTCTCGCCATGCGTTTTGCCGGCAAGGAAGCCACCGTCAAGGCAATGGGAACCGGATTCGGACACGGCGTCTGGCTGCGCGATGTCGGCATTACCGCTAACGAATGGGGCAGGCCGCTGATCATTTGGTCCGAACGTGGCCGGAAAGTGTGTGATCGATTGGGGATAGGCAGTGGACATGTCAGCCTGACCGATGACGCCGGGCTCGTCATGGCATTCGCGGTTCTGGAAGCCGCGGACTCCGAATAAGCAGCACGGATTCCGGCAATGAATTGCTTTTCTTTCGATATCGAAACGGTTCCCGACGTTGAGTTCGGGCGTCGGTTCTGGGACCTGGAAGGATTGCCTGACGGCGATGTCGCGACAGCGATGATGTGCAAGCGCCAGCAGCAGACCGGCTCCGATTTCCTGCCGCTACATCTGCAGCGAATCATTACGATCTCGGTGACGTTTCGTACGGCGGATACGTTCAAAGTGTGGACACTGGGCGATGAGGATTCGGATGAAGCGGAGATCGTGCAGCGATTCTTTGATGGCATCGAACGATATACTCCCGATCTTGTGTCGTGGAACGGCAGCGGATTCGATCTGCCGGTACTGCACTACCGTGCGCTGAAACACAACATTCAGGCGCCGCGATACTGGGAAACGGGCGACAGTGATCGTGATTTCAAATGGAACAACTACATGAGCCGTTTTCATTGGCGGCACATTGACCTGATGGACGTGTTGGCCGGGTTCCAGCCACGCGGTCGCGCAAGCCTCGATCAGATGGCTGTCTTGCTCGGCTTTCCCGGTAAACTTGGCATGCGCGGCGACCAAGTCTGGGACACGTTTCAGGAGGGCGGAATTCGTGAAATCCGCGACTACTGTGAAACCGATGTCCTGAATACCTGGCTCGTATTTCTGCGCTTCGAGCATATGCGAGGCAATCTGGACCGGGCCGGCCTGGAAAGTGAATACAACCTGGTTCGAAAGACACTCAAAAGTATGGACCAACCACACCTGAACGAATTTCTGGCGGCTTGGGCCGAGTAGCTCGCTCGCATGGCCAGGAAACGTCGAGAGCCGGAGACGGCAACCATAGAATCCGCAACGCATGATGGTCGAGGCATTGCGGCCATCAGCGGCAAGAAGGTTTTCGTTGCTGGCGCGCTTCCCGGAGAAAGGGTCGAGTTCATTCGTCGCAAATCGCGTCGTAACTTTGATGAGGCAGAGCTGCTTGACGTGATTGAAGCGTCCGCCGATCGAATCGCGGCGAAGTGCGAGGCATATGGTCGCTGCGGCGGTTGTTCGCTGCAGCACGTCAGCGAAGACTACCAGCGTTCGATCAAATCGCAGACGCTTAAGGACAATCTTGAGCGCATCGGCAAAGTCGAGCCTGAATCCTGGCTGCAACCCATGACGGGTCCGATATGGGGTTACCGTCGGCGCGCGCGCCTGGCCGTGAAAGATGTCGCGGCGAAAGGACGCGTGCTGGTCGGATTTCGCGAACGTCACGCCCCGTTTATCACCGACATGCATCGTTGCGAGGTTCTCGCAAAACCTGTCGGCGGCTTGATTGATGAACTCAGCGAGTTGGTTGGCAAGCTGTCCATTCGTGCTCGGCTGCCACAGATTGAGATCGCAGTTGCAGATAACTCGACGGCAATGGTATTTCGCGTTCTTGACGCGCCTGACGATGCCGACAAGAGTCACTTGAAAGCGTTCGGAGTTGCCAATGACTGCCGAATCTACCTGCAGCCCGGCGGTCTGGATTCCTTGCAACTGATTCAACCCGAGCAGGTTGAGGAGTCGCTTTATTACACGCTGCCGGAGTTTGATATTCGTATCGACTTCGAGCCAATTGACTTTGTGCAGGTCAATCGCGATATCAATCAACAAATGGTGCGTTTTGCCATTGAACACTTGTGTCCGGGCCCGGACGATCGTGTACTCGATCTCTATTGTGGAATAGGTAATTTCTCATTACCTTTAGCCCGCCGCGCGGGCACCGTTCTTGGCGTTGAAGGTGAACGGAGCCTGGTGTTGCGCGCCGCTGACAATGCAGCCAGGAATGGCCTGGAGAATGTCGAATTCCGTGCAGCCGATCTCAGCCAGATCGACGGCACGGAGTCGTGGGTCAAAGCGGGCTGGAATCGTGTGTTGCTTGATCCCGCGCGCAGTGGTGCGGCAGAAGTCGTCGCACGCATGCACCTGTTCAATCCCGAGCGCATTGTCTACATCTCGTGTCACCCGGGCACTTTGGCTCGCGACGCGGACATTTTGGTTCACCAGCACGGCTATCGACTCGAATCTGCGGGTATCATCGATATGTTCCCGCATACAGCCCATGTAGAATCAATCGCTGTATTCACACGACAGTAGCTACGACAAGCAAGGCGCGACGAATGTCATTGGGACCCGTGATGCTCGATATTGAGGGACTCGCGCTGAGTCCGGCAGACCGCGAACTGCTGCGGCATCCCGCTGTGGGTGGCATCATTCTGTTCACGCGCAATTTCGAGTCGGTGCAACAGGTCACCGGTCTGGTCGCGGAGATTCGCGCGCTGCGTAGCCCGCCATTGCTGATCGCAGTCGATCACGAAGGAGGCCGTGTACAGCGATTCCACGATGGCTTCACGCTTATGCCTCCGATGCGTGATATCGGCAGAGCATTCGATCGCGACCACGATTCGGGGTTGGAAATCGCCCGGCAGGCGGGATGGTTAATTGCGTCGGAATTGCGTGCTGCGAGTATCGATCTATGTTTTGCGCCTTGCGTTGACCTGGACTGGGGGGTCAGCGAAATCATCGGCAACCGCTCGTTTCACAAAAAACCCGATGCGGTCAGCGAATTAGCTGGCGCATTTGCTCGCGGCCTGAGAAGTGCCGGTATGGCCACGGTTGCGAAACACTTTCCGGGACACGGCGCCGTTGTCGCGGATTCGCATCGTCGATTGCCCGTTGACCGCCGCGACTACGGGTCGATTCTCGATGATATGCGGCCGTACGAACGCATGATCAGCACCGGCGTCGTGGCCGGCGTCATGCTGGCGCATATTGTTTACCAGGAAATCGACAGCATGCCGGCAGGATTCTCTGAATATTGGATTCAGCGCGAATTGCGCGCCCGGCTCGGGTTTGGCGGCGCGGTTTTCTGCGACGATTTGAGTATGAAAGCGACCAGCAGCTACGGTTCTGTTCCCGAGCGCGCGCAGCTCTCGCTCAACGCAGGTTGCGATATGATTTTGGTGTGTAATGATCGCGCAAGGGCAGAGCGGGCCGTGGCCGCACTAAACGACTATTCCAACCCGCTATCGCTCGTGCGTCTGGCCCGATTACATGGGACCGGGAACACGGTGCGCGAAGCATTGCGGGCCAGTGATGAATGGCAGGCCGCGCATGCATTATTCGCGAAATGGAGCGAGCGTCCGGAGTTACAACTGAATGCCTGAACAGTTTTTCAAAGGCGAATCCGACGGGTGATAATGAAGGGCGTCAATCGACAAATTCTTGAGCAAGTCATTGCGGCGACGACTGAACCGCTACTCGTTGTAGGCATTGATCAGCCCGATTGGCCCGTCGTCCTGGTGAACCCCGCCTTCGAGACGATTACGGATGCTGATGTGCTGAAGAAACCGTTCGCCGATGTTATCGAAGAACTCGCTGGACGCGAACTGGCCCTCGAAGTCAGCGAAACGGTTCGATCGCAACAGGAGACCAGTCTGCCGATTGAGTCGAATAACCGCGAGTATCTGTTGGTGCTGCGGCCGTTGAAGATGGCCGATGAGGAAACGGCCCGGTTTTATGCAGCGTACTGGCGCTCGGGTACTGGCGCGGGGACAGCCGAGGGTGCGGAGATGCACCATGCGCTACTGAAGGCCAAGCGGCGCATTCGTGATCTGTCACGCGATGACCCGGTAACGGGATTGCTGAACGGTCGCGCGTTCGCCGACGTGTTTGAACACGACTGGGCCGTGGCCGCACGAGAAAAGGGCAAGTTGTCGTTGGTTACGTTCACACTGGACGATTATTCAGCCTACCTTGAGGTCTTCGGCAGGCACGCTGCCGATTCGTGCCTGCGCAGGGTGGGGCGGGCCATCCAGCGATGTTTGCGGCGCGCCAGTGATGTCGCCGCGCGACTGGACGGGCAGCGATTTATTGTTCTGTCGCATGCGTCCGACGAGGATGGTGTACGCAAATTTGCCGGTCAGATTTCTACGGCGGTTCGTGAACTCGGGCTACATCATCCGCGTTCGAATTCGTCGAAATTCGTGACGGTATCTTACGAAGTACTGGTAGCCGATGTCAGCGAGGAAAAACGCAATGCGCGTGAATTTCTAGCCGCGCTACTCACCTTCGTAGCCGAGTAATTCGGTGATGTTGGAGTTCTCGAGCAGCTCGTCCTCCGCGGGTTCTTCTTCCTCAACACGTGAAATTTTCGCCATCACGCCGAATTTCGGGTGATCGAAGTAGCGCAACTCGCCATTCCGGAAAATACGGTCCTCAGAAATTCGATATCGCACGGGATAGCGAACAGCGAACAGGTCGACGGGTTGTTCGGGCGTCGCTGCGTCCAATTGCAGATTGATGGCGAGATGCAGGTAGCGGCTGAGGTACAATGTCAGGTCGCCCTCCAGCCCCTCTGGCGGTGTCATGTACGAGCCTAGTGGGCGGACTACTTTTTCTTCATCGGGATACATTGGCTGGGTCCAGCCGAAATGCATCAAGGGTTCATAAGCGTCCAGTCGCTCCAGGCGATCAAAAATATCGACCAGACTGAAATCTTCTTCAGCGAGCATGACCAGTTCGTACGTGCGTTCCTCGTTCCGCACGACAGGTTCGGGTGGCAGCTTTTCGACGGTATTCAGAAAATTCTCATCAAGAGCATCATCAAGCATGAACTCGCTGTCCGGTGGCTCATCGGGAACGAATATTTCGCTGCCCGTCGAGATGCCCTTTGCGTAGGAGAAAATGATCATTTCGACGGTATAGCGCCGCACCTCGATTTCTTCTTCGGGGGCGTCCTGAGCCAGCACACCGCTGGCCGCCAATGGCAGCAGTAGTAGAGAAACTCGTTTATTCATCCTTTATTCATCCAGTTAGCTGTTTTGGACTGTGAGACGCTGCATAAGGTTCTCTATGGCGCGGAATCGACTCTCGAGATCATCCAGGTCATCGGTAAATTGCAGGCGGTGTGAGCCCTGCAAACGGTAGCGACGGCTATCATTTTGCACTAATTGTACGAGAGCGACAGGATCAATATGGCTCTCGGCCGCGAAAACGAGGGCTCCACCGGCTGCCGTGGCATCGATTTTCTCAATGCCCAGTGCGGCAGCTGACTTTTTGATGGCCGCGATGCGCAAGAGGTTTTTTGTCGCCTCCGGTAGTAAGCCGAAGCGATCGATGAGCTCGACCTGCAGCTCGCGGAGTTCCTCGATGTCGACAGCCGCCGAGATGCGCTTGTAGAGCATCAGCCGCAGGTGTACATCCGGAACGTAATCGTCAGGAAGCAGGGCTGCAATGTGGAGATTGATATCCACGCCCGTATTCAGGGGCTCCTCGAGGTCGGGTTCCTTGCCGGCCCGTAACGATTCCACGGCGCGTCCCAGGAGCTCGGTATACAACGAGAATCCGATCTCCTGTATTTGCCCGCTCTGAGTGTCGCCAAGAAGTTCTCCCGCCCCGCGGATTTCGAGATCGTGCGCAGCGAGCGTAAAGCCCGATCCGAGGTCGTCGAGTGAATCGATGGCCTCAAGGCGCTTCACTGCGTCGGCTGTCATAACGGCTTTAGGTGGCGCCACAAGATACGCGTAGGCGCGATGATGCGAGCGGCCGACACGTCCGCGCAGCTGATGCAATTGCGCAAGCCCGAATCGATCGGCGCGATTAATGATGATCGTATTGGCTGTCGGTACATCGAGTCCACTCTCGACTATGGTCGTGCATAACAGCACATTGAAACGGCGCCGATAAAAATCGAGCATCACCTGTTCGAGTACCCGCTCGCGCATCTGTCCGTGACCGATTCGTATGTTGGCCTCGGGTACCAGCTTTTGTAGTTGTTGCTCCATATGACCGATATCGTCGACTCGGTTGTGTATGAAATACACCTGGCCACCGCGTTTGATTTCTCGCAGGCAAGCTTCACGTATGACAACGTCATTCCATTCGAAGACAAACGTTTTTACGGCTAGTCGTTCGGCTGGCGGGGTAGTGATAAGCGACATCTCGCGCAGGCCACCCAATGCCATGTTCAAGGTTCTGGGTATCGGTGTTGCTGTCAGGGTCAGGACGTCTATGTTACTGCGCAGCGATTTGATCATTTCTTTGTGACGCACGCCAAAGCGGTGCTCCTCATCGATTATGACGAGTCCGATATCGCGAAAATCACTGGTATGCCCGAGTAGCCGGTGTGTCCCGATGACGACATCGACGTTGCCGGACTGCAGTCCCCGCACAATGTCTTTTACCTGATTCGCGGTCTGAAATCGTGATAGCACCTCAACGCGGACGGGCCAGTCGGCGAATCGGTCGCGAAAAGTCTGACCGTGTTGCTGGGCGAGCAAGGTTGTCGGCACCAAAATAGCGACCTGTTTTCCCCCGTAAACTGCAGCGAACGAAGCACGCAGTGCGACCTCGGTTTTGCCGAACCCGACATCTCCACACACGATCCGGTCCATCGGCTGATCGGATTCGAGGTCTTCGAGTACATCGTCAATCGTCTGTGCCTGATCTGTGGTTAGTTCGAACGGAAACCCCGATTCGAACGAACGATACTCACTCTCCGGCCAACGGAATCGATGTCCGGGGCGAGCCGCGCGACGTGCATAGATATCGAGTAACTCTGCCGCGACGTCGCGAATTTTCTTGATTGCCCGTTTTCGCGCCTTTTGCCATTGGTTGCTGCCAAGGCGATGCAATGGCGCTTTGTCGGGCGACGCTCCGGTGTAACGAGATATCAAGTCCAATGCGTGTACGGGCACGTAGAGTTTGTCGCTGTCGGCGTACTCAAGATGCAGGAACTCGGCTCTGATGCCGCCGGTTTCGAGCGTAATGAGACCAAGGTATCGCCCGACCCCGTATTCTGCATGAACCACGGGCGAGCCTTCGTCGAGATCGTTGAGCTGCCGAATGATGGTTTCCGGATCACGATCGTTTTTGCGCCTGCGCTGGCGCATCGAATTGCGTTCGCCGAATAGCTGCTGCTCGCTGACAATCGCTATCTTCGCACCCGGAAGCAGTACGCCGTTTTCGAGCGGTGCGATGGCGACGCCAATACGATGGCTATCGTTACGGAAATGTTGCCAGCCGTCGACGCGCGTGAGATCGAGACCGCGGCCGGATAAAAGTTCATGCAATTGTTCGCGGCGACCCGGCGAATCTGCACTAAAAAGCACCCGGCCGTTGAAAGTCCGCAGAAACTGCAGCAGAGCGTCCGCAGCATCGTCATAACGTGCTTCAATTTTCATTGCGGGTGGCAGGCGCGTGTCGTGATTAACGGCATTGCCAGCGAGAGACTGTGCCGAATAACGTATGCAGGAAAATTCGGCAAGCTGCGATGCGATGCGCTCCGGCATCACGAATGTTTCTTCGGCCGTCAGCACGGGTCGCTCAGGATCCAGACTACACATTGCAAACCGTTCTTGCGTTTCGACCACGAATTGTTGCAATAACGAATCCAGCGACTCCGGTTTCAGCACAATACAATTTTTAGGCAAATAGTCGAGCAGTGACGCCGTAGAATCGAAAAACAATGGCAGGTAATACTCGATGCCACCGTGTGCGATTCCGTCCGAGACGTCGCGGTACACTCGTGACTTGCCGGGTTGGCCTGCAAATCGTTCGCGATAATTGTGTCGAAATGCGGCTATCGCATCCGCATCCAGTGGGACTTCTCTGGCGGGCAGTATGCGAATGGCATCGACTTTCTCATCCGATATCTGGTTCTCGGCTGAGAAGTAGCGCAGAGATTCGATGTCATCGTCGAAGAAATCGATTCGGACTGGCGCGTCGGTGCCCATCGGATAAATGTCAATCAACGATCCGCGCACGGCGAATTCGCCATGCTCCGAAACCTGTGGAACGCGCAGGTAGCCCGCTGCGACGAGCGAGTGCGTGAAGTCTTCACGCGGCAACTGCTGGCCGCACATCAGCGACAAAGAGCGAGCGGCAACATAGCCAAGTGGCGGCAGCCGTTGCGGCAATACTCCGACAGTTGCGATGATGATGCCACTTGCCATGTCAGGCAATGCGGCGAGAACGCTCAGTCGCTGGGAGATGATGTCCTGGTGCGGCGAGAAACTGTCCCACGGCAACGTTTCCCACTCGACAAAATGCTTGACCGGAATCCGGTTGCCAGTGAAGAAACCGATTTCAGCCTCAAGTTGATCTGCGTGTCGTGGATCCTCGGCCAGAAGCAACACGGGTCGCGCTCTATCGGCGGTCAGGCACTGTGCCAGTTCGGCGGCCGCCAGCGCGCAGCTGGCGCCGACCAGACGTCCCCAGGCAGCGTCGTTGCCGGGTGGCGGAATTTTCGGATTACCGGGTATGAGTATTGACTGGGTCAAAGCAGTATTTTGGTCGGACAGCGTCTGCGGGACGCGATTATTACACAGACACAAAAAAGCCCGGGTCGTTTCGGACCCGGGCTGCATAGTTCGGAAAAGACTAGCGCTTCAAGACAGCATGAATCACCTTGTCGTACTCGAAAAATACGACGAAGTTCGAGTACTCCCAACGCGTGATCGGCGGTTCACCCACTGGCGCCTTAACCGCTACCGGGCTGCCGTATATGGATTCAACGCTGACCTGCGTCATTCCACGAGTCGGTCGTCCGTTATCCGACATTGCCGCCGCGCCGCCTGTATCGACGGACTGAGCATTTGCCATCGCACCGCAGGCGAACAGCAATGCGATTGCGGACAGGATTCGCAGCTTGATCATTGGTACTACTCCTATTCGTGGTTCTTGAACTATATCACTGGTCACTGCACTTCCCCATGCGAACTGCGTCACAAGTCGTTGAATGTGGTTTAATGCGAGCCGATGCTAATCCCTGTCGAACTCTTCGTCGGGCTGCGCTATCTGCGAGCCAAACGGCGCACACGATTCGTGTCTTTTATCACGCTGATTTCCCTACTCGGGATATCGCTGGGTGTGGCTGCCCTCATCGTTATTCTGTCCGTCATGAACGGCTTCGAAGGCGAACTTCGCAGTCGGTTGTTGAGCATGTCGGCACATGGTTCGGTGGCGGCCAGCGACGGCACGACAGAACAGTGGGAAGCGCTGCTCCAAAAGGTCAGTGACGAACCCGGTGTAATGGCGGCTGCCCCGTTTATTCAGATGGAGGGCATGATTCAGTCGGGCAGGAATCTCGTTGCGGTGCTCGTACACGGAGTGGAACCACGTTATGAGCACGGGCTATCCGGCGACAGAATTAACATGGTGGAAGGCAGCCTTGATGTCCTGCAGCCCGGTGAACGCAGCATAATACTCGGTCGAATTCTCGCCTACGATATCGGTGCCCGGATCGGTGACAGTGTGGTGTTGCTGGTGCCTATACCCGTTGGCGACGGTACGTTACAACCGGTGCTGGAACGATTTGTTACGCGCGGCATATTCGAGGCGGGTTTGCAGGATCATGACGGGGTGCTCGCGCTAGTGCATGCCGATGATGTGGCCGCAATACTGGGCCTCGGGTCGGCGGTCAACTCAGTTCGCTTCAGAGCCGATGACGTGTTGGCGGCACCCGCTATCGCCCGCGCACTACAAGCGAAGCTGGGAGACGGCTACACGACCAGTGACTGGACAATCGAGAACAGCAGCTACTTTCGGGCGATTCGACTCGAGAAGATGATGATGTCATTGATCTTGTCCCTGATCATCGGTGTCGCTGCTTTTAATATTGTTGCCAGCCTGGTGATGGTTGTAACCGACAAGACGACGGATATTGCGGTGTTGCGTACCCTGGGTATGAGCCCGCAAGGTGTTGTCAAAGTGTTTTTTGTCCAGGGCGCCATTATCGGCTGGGCCGGCGTTGCAATTGGCGTAGGATTGGGCGTCTTGCTCGCCGTTTATGTTCCTGTTCTAGTGCCGATACTGGAGCAATTGTTCGGCTTTCAGATCATGCCGGGCGATGTTTACTATGTTACGGCCATACCATCCGAACTGGAGGCCCAGGACGTACTGGTGATTGCCATTTCAGCTTTCGTCCTGACGTCGCTGGCTACCCTATATCCTGCGAGACGAGCGGCGCTGGTGAATCCGGCTGCGGCACTGCGCTATGAGTAGGCGATGACGGGCAGTCGTTTCGAATACTGGATTGGCATTCGCTACGTGCGTTCCCGAAGCGGCAACAGTTTTGTCTCGCTTATTTCCGCCATATCGATGTTGGGTATTGCAATCGCAGTGATGGTGCTGATCGTCGTGATGTCGGTCGTGAACGGATTTGAACGAGAACTCAAAGACCGGCTGCTGGCCATGACGGCGCATGCCAGCATCGAGGGTGTCGAAGGAGAGTTGACGAGTTCTGCCAGGTTGATCGATACGGCGCTCAAGAATCCGCGCGTTCGGGCCGTGGCGCCCTACGTCGAAGGCAAGGCACTGCTCGTGTTCGAAAAACAACTCAGCGGTGTTGAATTGCGTGGCATCGATCCGCGCCAGGAGGACACGGTATCCGGCATTGGTGGCGTCATGCAGCAGGGGACGCTGGGCGATCTTGGCGGTGGCGAGTTCAATATTGTTCTAGGTGTCGAGCTGGCAGACACATTACAGGCACGGATTGGTGACAAAGTGACGGTAACGCTGGCACAGGGCGTGGTGACGCCGGCCGGTGTGCTGCCGAGGACTAAACGATTTACCGTAAGCGGTATCTATCGCGTCGGGATGTATGAGTTTGATCGACGCCTCGCATTCATCAATATCAATGATGCACAGAAGTTGTATAGAAAACGCGATACCGTGACCGGCGTGCGGCTGGCCGTTACCGAGATCTACGCGGCAGCGGCGATTGTCCGCGAAGTAGCGATTGAAAACGGCGAAGCAGTATTGGTCAGCGACTGGACTCGTCGCCACGTCAACTTTTTTCGCTCGATTCAGATCACCAAATCGATCCTGTTCGTCATCCTGATGATGGTCATCGCGGTCGCTGCGTTTAATATCGTTTCGACGTTAGTCATGGTTGTGAAAGACAAGCAGGCCGATATTGCGATCTTGCGGACCATGGGTGCACGTCCCATGAGTATCCTCAGGATATTCGTAACCCAGGGCAGTATTATCGGGATTGTCGGCACGTTTACGGGCGTCGGCCTGGGCATGCTGCTGGCTCTGAATCTTGAATCCATCATTGGTTTCTTCGAGTCGGCGTTCGGCATCAAATTTCTTGCAGCCGACGTTTATTTCATCAGCGACCTGCCATCGGAACTGCAATACGGTGATGTGGCATTGATCGCCGTCATTGCACTGGCGCTAGCGCTGATATCCACTATTTACCCGGCCTGGGTTGCTGCGAAGACGGCGCCGGCGGAGGCCTTACGATATGACTGAACCGGTTCTTGACTGTCGCGGCGTCGTGCGTCGTTTTTACGAAGGCACGTCGACGCTCGAAGTCTTGCATGGCATCGATTTCACAGTGCGGCCGGCCGAGCGAGTCGCAATTGTCGGTGTGTCAGGGTCCGGGAAGACGACGTTGTTGCAAATCATGGGTGGACTCGATGATCCCGATGAAGGTGAAGTCTTCATCAATGGCCAATCGATGCGTGACATGGATGAGGCAGCGAAGAGCAAGCTGCGAAATCGCAACATCGGATTTGTCTACCAGTTTCATCACCTGCTGCCTGAGTTCACTGCCGAGGAAAACGTGGCGATGCCGTTGATGATCCGGCGCGAACCCCGGGCGACCGCCATCGAACAGGCACGCGAGCTGCTCGGTCGAGTTGGGCTGGGCGAGCGTCTGCATCATAAGCCGGGGGAATTGTCAGGGGGCGAACGGCAGCGTGCAGCGGTGGCCCGTGCATTGATTACGCGTCCGCAACTCGTGTTGGCCGATGAGCCAACCGGCAATCTTGACTCAGGGAACGGTGCGCATGTGCTGAACCTGATGCTGGAGCTGAATAAGGAGTTTAAGACCAGTCTGGTCATCGTAACTCACGATCACTCGATCGCAGCACGCATGGATCGCGTCCTCACGCTAACCGATGGGACGTTGAATTCGTCGGATTAGGGCTGCCGGTTGTGACGTCTGTTCCGTTTGCGCGTCTTGTAATCGACGATTGATGAGCGCCAAAAGAAGTCCAACGTGACGTATCCCACAACGGCAGCGGCAGTGCCCATCATGACGCAACCGAGCAACATGGGTTGCCATATTGTCATAAAGGTGTGAGTTACCCAGTCCAGAGACAGGGCAAAGGAAACGTCGCGAACCGGAGTATCGAGGACCGCACGGCCCAGTTGATAGGCGGCCGGATACATCACAAATATTGTCAGCGGATTGGAGACCCAGGTCGCCAGGGCGGCCACCGGAATGTTGATCTTGAAAGCCAGCGCAAGCAGCGCGCCCGTCAATGTGTGCCCCGGAAATGGCATGAACGCTATGAAAAGACCCATCGCAAACGCAGGCACGACCGTTTGTCGCCGAATACCCCATAAGCGATGATCGTGCAGCAAATGCCGGAACGGCGTCATGAACCATTGTTCGCTGAGGTGGTGGCGTTTGAACGCGAATTTCCTGAAAAAGCGCCTTGGCATCGAGGTGCGGTCCGGTTTTGATGGGTTGTGCCGACAATTGCGACAACGATGATTCGAGCGTCCCTGCTGGTGCTGGCAGGAGGCATCGCGGCGCAGCATAGCAGGGTTCCGTTAGGCTCGGACCTGTGCAAGTTGCTTTTTGTTGCAGTCCTCGTGATGTTTTTCAAGCGACGTAGCCGCTGGTTGGCGCTGCTGCTGCTGGGTTTCTTGCTGTTCACCCAGGCTGGGGCCGAAATCGTTGCTGCCCGGCTGGACTCACAGTTTGCCGGCGACAGCATGCTGACGCGAGTCCGGGTTGTTGACTTTCCCAGGGCGACCGGTTCATCGGTCACGATGCTAATTGAACCCCTTGATGATGCGCGGCTACCGCCACGCTCCAGAGTCACGTGGTTCGAGCCACCACAGATGCCGGTTATTGGTGACATCTGGGAATTCGAAGTACGCCTGCGACGGCCGCACGGCAGCATCAATCCCGGTGTATTCAATCTCGAAAACTGGATGTTTCGTCAAAAACTGCACGCGAGCGGCTACATCGTTGCTGGAAAACGCAATCGTTTGCTCGAGTCCGGACGGTTGTCACCTGTCGGTATTGCACGACGAGACTTTGTTGATCTCGCGCAAACGGTCGGCGGCGAATCGGCAGCGGTGCTCGCAGCGATCGGTGTTGGGGCACGACACCTGATTTCACGTGAGCAATGGGAGCGCTATGCGAAGACGGGCACCAGCCACCTGATGGCGATCTCGGGGCTGCACATAGGTCTGGCCGCGGCGGGCGCGTTTTCTATCATCGCGCTGGTGTCGGGAGGACTGAGGTTACGCGGCAATCATCTGGATCGCGCGATCGCCGGGGCGGCTGCAATAGCTGCTGGTTACGCCATTGTTTCGGGCTTCGCTGTTCCATCACAGCGAGCAACAATCATGCTCGGATTGTTCGCAGTGGCATTTCGATGGCGGCGTCGTCCAGACTCAGCGCGGATTGTTGCACTGGTGGCACTCCTCGTATTTGTGATGGATCCCGTGTCTTCGATGACGCCAGGATTCAGCCTTTCTTTTGGTGCTGTCGCTGTATTGTTGTGGTTTGCGCGCAGCTACCGGCGTCCTGTCAGCGGGGCGTATTATCTGGCGAAGACGGTCGCTGCTGTTGGTCAGCTGATTGCAATGCAGTGCGTGCTCCTGCTTGGCCTCATGCCGCTGACGATAGCTATTTTTCAGCGTGTTGCGCTCGTTGCGCCGGCCGTAAACTTTGTCACTGTGCCGATCTTCAGTGTGTTTATCGTACCGCTCACGCTGCTGGGCATGGTATTGCACTCAGTCTGGGAATCGGCGGGTCGCGTCTTGTTGCGACTGTCTGCAGCCAGTATCACCGGGATCGAGCACGTCATCGCGGCATTCGCGCGCCTGCCGCTGGCTGACATTTCCATCGCCGGCGCCGGTATCAGCTGGTGTGTTGTCTTGCTGCCGGTGTTGTGGGTGGTCCTGCCGCGAGGTTGGCCGGGTCGTTGGATCGCGGCCCTCGGTGTCTTTGCACTTCTGCTACACGAACCGCGGACGCCTCCGCAATCGTGTTTCGATATGGTTGTGCTGGATGTCGGCCAGGGTCTGGCCGTGGTGGTGCAAAGCAAGCATCGCACCCTCGTATTCGACACGGGTGCGTCGTACCGGAGTGGAGGGAGCGCTGTCGAACACGTGGTCTGGCCCTTCCTGAGACACAAGGGCATCAGTGTTATTGACTGGCTGGTTGTCTCACATGGCGACAATGACCATGCCGGCGGAGCGACGGCGCTCGCCAGGCGCCTCGAGATCAGTCAGACCTATGTCGGTGAACCACTGCCGAACTTTGAGTTGAGTGAAGTCGAATGCGCTGCTGGCCACAGCTGGCATGCCGATGGAATCGACTTTCGATTCCTGTACCCCGAATCCGGTAGCCGACGGTCGGGAAACAATGCATCGTGCGTACTGTCTGTTAGCGCTGGCCGGTATCGTGTGTTGCTGACCGGGGATATTGAAGTTCAGGCAGAGCAAGAACTTCTGGCACGGTTGGGGCTCGAGTCGGCCAGTGTTGTGCTGATTCCACACCACGGTAGTCTGACCTCATCGAGCACACGCTTCGTCAACCGCCTGAGACCCGACCTCGCAATAGCGTCAGCCGGTTTCGGCAATCAATGGGGCTTCCCGAAAGAGCGCGTAACGAAGCGCTGGGAGAGCATAGGCGCAACGGTGCTGGATACGGCAACATCGGGTGCTATCAGCCTGCGCGTGTGCGCGAGAGACGGCATTACTCAACTGCGTGAAGAACGAGGGGTTCAGCAGAGATTCTGGCATGACCCCGCGTAACCCGGATGACGAAGAAACCACGCCTTTCGGCAAGAATTTTCTGCGCTGTCACTGTATATTTCCTTTTTCCTCATCGTTCAGGTTCCTATGGTTGAGATAGTTAAGTCCGGCGGCTGGCTGATGTTGCCTATTATTCTGTGTGCGATTATCGCTATGGGTATCATTCTTGAACGATTCTGGACCTTGCAGCAGAAACGTGTCATCCCGGAAGACCTGACCAGCAAGGTCTGGGGTTGGGTCAGGAAAGACCAGCTCGATCAGAAGCAAATTCAGACGCTGCACCAGGGATCCCCGCTTGGACAAATACTGGCCGCTGGCCTGATTAACCGGGATCGGGATCGAGTCGTTCTGAAGGATGCGATCGAAGATACGGGACGCCACGTTGTGCACGAGCTTGAACGCTATCTTGAGACCCTGGGTACTGTCGCTGCGATCACGCCGTTGCTCGGGCTGCTCGGTACCGTAATCGGCATGGTCAAGGTGTTTGCAGCGATAACGACACACGGCGTCGGCAATCCCACGGTACTTGCCGGCGGGATCTCTGAAGCTTTGATCACGACGGCAGCAGGCCTGAGCGTCGCTATTCCGGCATTGATCGGTTATCGCTATTACCGTACCCGTATCGATACGCTGGTTGTCGATATGGAAAAGGAAGCCATCAAGCTGGTCGAAGCGTTGCATCGGCGCAGTGAAAAAGGGAACAAATGAGATTCGTAGAGGCGCCGCACCGTTGCGGCTGGAAAGGTTAGCGCATGAAACTCAGCCTGCGGGTTCGGACGCCACCAGAGGTGAACCTGACATCATTGATTGATGTTGTTCTGTTATTGCTGGTGTTCTTCATGGTATCGACGAGCTTTGTGAAACAGTCACAGATCAACATCAGCCTGCCCCAGGCCGAGCGCTCTACTTTGGTCGAAGAGCGTCCTGAGCAGATCGACATTATGATCACTGAGACGGGTACGTTCCTTGTTAACGGCCGCGAACTCATCAACAATCGCCCGGAGACAATTCGTAATGCGCTGCAAAAAGTATCGGTCGGGAAAAACGATATGCCGCTGACCATCAGCGCCGATGCGAATGCCAGACATCAGCACGTCGTGACCGCTATGGACGTTGCCGGGCGCCTCGGATTTACGAAGATCAGTATTGCAACGGTCAATGACCCGGTCGAATAGCGAGGAAATCACGCCAAGGTGAGCAAGCGCATCGAGCCCGAAGTTCGTGTCATCTACGGGCGACTGTGGCGTTACGTCAGACCTCACAAGTTGATCGGTACGATCGCTGTTATCGGCATGGCCGCGACGGCTGTTATTGAAGCTGGCCTGGTTGCTCTGCTGCAACCGTTGACCGATGAGGCGCTGGTTGCAAAAAATCTTGAAACGGCGGCATGGATTCCTTTCGCTTTCATGGCCATTTTTGTTTTGCGAGGTGTGTCCGGGTTCGCGACGGAGGCTTCGCTTGGCTGGATCGGTCGACGAGTTATTAGCGATTTGCGTCTTGAAGTCTTCAATAAATTCCTGACGTTGCCGGCCAAGTTTTTCGACGGTCAGGCTGCCGGCCCGTTGCTGTCACGCATGACCTACAACGTAGAGATGGTCGCAGAATCCGTAACGAGCGTGGTTACAATTGCGGTGCGAGATACGCTTACCGTGATTGCCGCTTTTTGCGTCATGCTTTACTTTAGTCCGGTGTTGACGATATTCGTCGCGATTCTGTTTCCGATAATTGCTGCTCTGGTGCGTTTGCTTGGCGTCGCATTTCGTCGTTATAGCAGTCGTATTCAGGACACAGTCGGTGAAGTGACGCAGGTGACTGACGAGGTGATTCGCGGCCATTGGGTGGTCAAAGCATTCGGTGGATTCGACTATGAACGGCAGCGAATGTTTGATGTCGACGAACGCAACCGCAAACAAAATTTGAAATTAATTCGTGTTCGCTCTTTCGGCGTTGCAGTTACGCAGGTCGTATTCGGCTTCGGAATTGCGATGGTGATTTATGTGGCCGGCCGGCAATCGCTCGAGGATCTGCTGAGCGCGGGCGAGTTCATCGCGTTCTTCTCCGCAATGATGCTCATGTTGCAGCCGGTCAGACGCATTACCAACGTTAATGCAACGTTGCAGCGTGGTGTTGCTGGAGCAGATAGTCTGTTTATGGTCATGGATGAGGCTGACGAAGACGACAGCGGAACACGGGTAGTCGATCGAGTCCGTGGCGATGTCCGCTTTGACAAGGTCGCGTTTTCCTATGCTATAGATAGTGGACCCGTTATCGATGGCATTAGCGTGGACATAACGGCAGGGCAAACCCTGGCAATCGTTGGCCATTCTGGAAGCGGAAAATCGACGTTGGTCAGTTTGCTGCCGAGATTCTACGAGCTGGGTTCAGGTGACATACTGATTGATGGCATACCCATTCGCGATTTCACTCTTTCCAGCTTGCGGAATAATATCAGTCTGGTCAGCCAGGATGTCGTGCTGTTCAATGACACGATTAGAAACAATCTCGCGTATGGCCAGCTCAGGTCTCATACTGAGGAAGAGTTGCTGCGGGCCGCTGAGGCGGCCCACGTTCTCCACTTCGTGAACGATCTGCCGGGCGGCCTGGAAACCATGGTCGGAGATCGAGGTGTTTTGTTGTCTGGCGGTCAGCGACAACGAATCGCCATTGGCAGGGCGCTGCTAAAAAACGCGCCATTGCTAATTTTGGATGAGGCGACGTCTGCGCTGGACACTCAGTCTGAGCGACGCATCCAGGAGGCGCTTGATGTCTTGATGAAGGACAGGACAACGCTGGTCATCGCCCATCGCCTGTCAACGGTCGAAAAGGCTGATCGCATTATCGTTCTGGATGCCGGCCGCATTGTCGAGTCCGGAACGCACGCAGAGTTGATAGCTCAGAACGGCCACTACGCCGCGCTGTACCGCATGCAGTTCAGCGACGAACAGCGCGAACCGTGAGCGCGATCTACCGCTGGTTACAGAAAGTCTGGTACGAAGACGGATCGTTCGGCTGGGTCCTTTTACCGCTGAGCGGTGTCTATGGGTTAATACTGGGGATTCGATCGCTGTTATACCGCCGCGGAGTGATCAAGACTCACAAAGCGCACGTACCTGTTATCGTCGTTGGCAATATCACGGCAGGCGGAACCGGCAAGACGCCGACTGTAATCTGGCTGGTCAATGAGTTGCGCGCTAAAGGATATATGCCCGGTATTTTGAGTCGCGGATACGGCGGCAGTAAGTCAGGCACATCAATGCGTGTTGACGCAGACAGCGAGGCGGCAGTCGTTGGAGATGAACCTGTGTTGCTGGCCAGGCGAGGGCGGTGTCCTGTTGCTGTGGATTCGGATCGAGTCAGGGCAGCAGCGATGCTTGTTGATGATGGCGTGGACGTCATCATTGCCGATGACGGTTTGCAACATCGGCGATTGCAACGTGATTACGAGATATGTGTCATTGACGGCACGCGCGGACTTGGCAACGGCAGATTACTGCCCGCCGGACCGTTGCGTGAATCACCGCAGCGACTCGCGAGCGTTGATCAGGTACTCGTGAATGGCGGCGATGCAGAACCGGATGCGATCCGGTTCGATCTGGTCGCCACAGAGGCTCAGCGCTTAAATGGTTCGTTGGCAAGGTCTCTGCAAGGCTTTAAGGATTCGACCGTGCATGCAGTCGCTGCAATCGGAAACCCGCAACGATTCTTCGATCTGTTGCGCGCGAACGGCATTCAGGTAATCGAACACAGCTTTCCCGATCATGCGGCGATCGCGATTTCGGATTTGCGATTTGGCGATCAGTTCAATATTTTTCTGACAGAGAAGGATGTCGTTAAACTGGACAGGAATATATCTGACAAGTACTGGTTTGTCCCGGTGGACCTGATTATGGATGCTGAAAATTCGGCCGCGATGATGACGCAGATCGTGTCGCGCCTGCGAGAGTACAGTGGTTCGCGATGACAGATTTTATTGTAGTTATTCCATCACGATATTTCTCTACGCGATTACCCGGAAAGCCGTTGCTGGATATTAATGGCAAGCCGATGATTCAGCATGTTTACGAACGCGGCATGGAAAGCGCGGCGACAGAGGTCGTCATTGCAACTGATGACGAGCGAATTGCACAGACAGCCGAGTCCTTTGGTGCGCCGGTATGCATGACCAGAGCAGATCATCAGTCCGGTACCGAGCGCATTGCGGAAGTCGCCGATCTGATGGCTTGGGACGACTCACAGATTGTCGTCAATCTGCAAGGCGACGAGCCGTCGATGCCGGCTCAATTGATTAATCAGTGCGCAAAACTGCTTGACGATGCGTCCGCCGACATCGCGACGCTGGCATCGCCTTTCCTCGGCCGCGAGGACTATGAAAATCCCAACTGCGTCAAGGTGATATGCAATGACAATCATCACGCAATTTACTTCTCGAGAGCACCTGTTCCTTATGCACGCGAGTCAACGCACAATGAGCTGGCGTTCGATTCAGCGCTACATCATCATGGCATCTATGCCTATCGCTGCGGCGTATTGCGGCGATTTGTGAAGGCACAACCGTCTGCACTTGAAATTAGCGAGCAACTGGAGCAGTTGCGCGCATTGTCACTGGGCATGACCATCGCTGTGGGTGTACCCGCAGAACGGCCCGGTAGCGGCATCGATACTGAAGACGACCTGCGGCGAGCGGTGGACGATTCGTCGGCCTGAGACGAGCTGGGCTATCCCTCGCGCAGTCCTTTTATAAGCCCCACGCACATGACCAGTAATACCAGTCCGAACGGCAGGCCGATCGATATCGTGAGCGCTTGCAGAGAGGCCATGCCACCACCGAGCATTAGCGCGGTCGCGACCAGCCCGGCAAGAACACACCAGAAAACACGTTGTTGCACGGGCGCATCCATTTTGCCGCCCGCGGTAATCGTATCCATGACAAGCGAGCCGGAATCTGCCGACGTAATAAAAAAGATTGCGATGAGCAGCACGCTGACGGCTGATACGAACTTCGTAAACGGTAATTGCTCAAGCATTTTAAATAGCGCGAGTTCCGGTACAGAATCCGCTACGCCGCGATAACCGTCGGTGAAGAGTTGATCGAGTGCGGTTCCGCCGAACGTCGACATCCAGAGAATGCCGATGATCGACGGGATGATCAGGACCCAGATAATGAACTCGCGAACTGTTCGGCCATAACTGATGCGCGCGATAAACATTCCGACGAACGGCGACCAGGAAATCCACCACGCCCAGTAAAAGGTCGTCCAGTCGTGCAAGAAAGCCGAGTCCTCGCGGCCGATCCAGTTACTAAGGCTTGGAATGTAATAAACGTAGTCAACGACGGCATTGAAGATAGTATTCAGTATCACGAGCGTTGGACCGGCGATTATGACGAACAGCCACAATGCGCCTGCCATGCCCATGTTGATTTCACTTAGGCGCTTGACGCCCTTGTCCAGGCCGGCAATCACGGAAATGAGGGCGACGCCAATGATCACCAGGATGAGGATTACTTTGGTCAGGTTATTAATCGGCACGTCAAACAGGTAGTGCAGACCGCCGGCGATCTGCTCGGCACCGAATCCCAGTGATACCGCAAGACCGAACAGGGTCGCGAGAACCGCAGTGATATCGATGAAGTGGCCGAATGGTCCCCACACAGCTTTGCCGACCAGGGGATAAAACGCTGAGCGCAGGGTCAGCGGCATGCCGCGGTTGAAGCAGAAAAAGGCCAGCGACAGGCCAACGATCGCGTATATAGCCCAGGCATGCAGGCCCCAATGAAAAATCGCCGCCGACATGCCGACCGCGCGCGCGGAGTCGATATGTGCCGGATCAATTCCGATGGGCGGATTCAACGTGTGAGTAACAGGCTCGAGCACACCGAAAAACATCAGTCCGATTCCGACACCGGCAGCAAACAACATGGCGAGCCAGTCCGGATAGCTGTATTTCGGTTTCGCATCAGCGCCACCGAGACGTATGCGACCAAGTTTCGTGACAGCAATAGCTAAGCAAAAGATAATCAGGAAATCGGCCGTAATGATAAAGAACCAGTCGAACTTTGTCGTAATCCAGGTGCGCATATCGACGAAAAAACCTGCGGCCTGCTCCTGGAACAGCAATGTGCCAACGACAAATGCAACCACGAAGATTGCCGAGATCGCGAAAACCGGCTGGTGAATGTCGAGACCGAGGACTTGAATATTGTGTTCACCAATCGTGTGACCAATATCGGGGTGCTGGTTGGCGGATTTGTCGTTCAAATGTCTTTCCTCATCGCAAGCTCTCTCGCGAGCCAACGGTCCATTAAGTCAACGTAGTCTCTGCAGCCTCCGACCGGTGTCGTTTTTGGCCAGAGGAGTGTCGCAGAGAACCAAGCAGCGTCCGCAATTTCGGGACAAACTGACACGCTGATATTACTTGAGGCCGCCGGTGCCGGCGAACTTTATCGAGACCCAAATGAGTGCGATGTCCAACAAGAGTACGCGCAGGAAAAGAGGTGCGGGCCGCAAGGCCAAGCGTGCCGCCCGGCAGCAGATTCCTGTCTCCACGGCGACATGGATCGACAGGAAAATTCCCTATTACGAAATTCTTGACGAAGAGGGGCTGCAACTCATTGAGCACAACGCCGAGACGGTACTCGAAGAAACGGGTATCGAGTTTCGCGAATTTCCTCGAGCGTTAGATCTGTGGCGTGAGGCGGGTGCTGACGTTGATGGAGAGCGAGTGCGTTTTCCGCGTGGCTTGTGTCGTTCGATCATCCAGGCTTCAGCACCGGCCGAATTCATGCAACACGCACGCAACCCGGATCGCAGTGTAATCATTGGCGGTGACCGCACCGTATTGGTCCCCGCGTACGGCTCGCCGTTTATCCGCAATCTTGAGGAGGGAAGACGTTACGCAACGATTCACGATTTTCGCAATTTCGTAAAACTTACCTATATGAGTCCGGGACTGCATCATTCGGGTGGCACTGTGTGTGAGCCCGTTGATATCCCAGTCAACAAACGCCATTTCGACATGGTGTACAGTCACATCAAGTACAGCGACAAACCATTCATGGGATCGGTCACGGCGCCGGAGCGTGCCCAGGACACGGTCGATATGGCGAAGATAGTTTTTGGTGACGACTTCGTGCAAAAAAACACGGTGATCACGAGCCTGATCAACGCCAACTCACCATTGACGTATGACGCAACAATGCTGGGTGCTGCGACTGTCTATGCCGAGAACAACCAGGCGACAATGATTTCGCCGTTTCTGATTGCCGGTGCCATGTCACCGGTCGCCGTCGCGGGAACCGTTACGCAAATCCTGGCCGAGGCGCTGGCTGGTCTGGCTTACGTGCAGCTGGTTCGCCCGGGCGTTCCGGTCATATTCGGCACATTTGCGGCGGCTGTTTCAATGCAGACGGGTGCACCGACGTTCGGGACGCCTGAGCCAAGCATCATTCTGTACGTGGCAGCCGCGCTGGCGCGGCGCCTCGGAGTGCCGTTTCGCAGTGGCGGCGGGTTGTGCGGTTCGAAAATTCCTGATGCCCAGGCCGCGTATGAATCTGCCAACACCTTGAACGCGGCCGCTTTGGCGGGTGTTAATTTCATGCTGCATACAGCGGGCTGGCTCGAGGGCGGACTGGTGATGGGGTATGAGAAATTCATTATGGACGCCGATCAGGCGAACATGATTGCGATCCTGCTGCAGGGTGTCGATCTTTCCGAAAACGGGCAAGCGATGGACGCGATACGCGAAGTCGGTCCTGGGTCGCATTTCCTGGGTGCGGCACACACGCAGGCTAATTTCGAAACGGCGTTTTACCGCTCGAACGTGGCTGATAACAACAGCTTCGAGCAGTGGGATGAGGACGGTTCACAGGACACGGCGACCCGAGCGAATGCTATCTGGAAGCGAATGTTGGATAACTATGAAGCGCCGCCGCTGGACTCCGCAGTCGATGAGGCGTTGCTCGAATTCATTGCGCGCCGCAAGTCCGAATTCAAGGATATGGATTACTAAGAGGATATGCAGTGAGCGACGATAATCAGATCACGATCGACGACCACTTCATCCTTGCCGAACTAGGCGAAGATGAACTCGTCGAGCAGATGTTTGACGACTTGTATGACGGCCTCAGGGAATTGATCGAAGAAGGCACGACTATACTTCTCAGCCGTGGCTGGTCAGCCGAACGAGTGCTCAGCCAGGCGCTGGTTGCAGGCATGAGAATCGTTGGCATCGATTTTCGCGATGGCATCTTGTTCGTTCCGGACGTATTGCTGGCGGCAAATGCCATGCAAGGCGGCATGGCAATTCTGCGTCCGTTACTGGCCGAAACCGACATCAAACCGATCGGCAAGATGATTATCGGCACCGGTATCGATAACTCGATTGACGATTATTTCGCAGCGCTGGAAGCAAAAGAGTTTGCTCTTGCGGTCGGTGCCAAATGTCGAGACGCCGCGCAAACAGCGGAGATCGTCCCGCGACTGCGCAAAGAGCGACGCCGGGCATTTTGTGCGTAAGTCCATTCGGTCTGTGGCGTCCGGGTCAGGCCCGGGAAAGCGATCCAGCCCTTGCATACTGCGGTCATGCAGGCCGTAATAGGCGCTGATGTCGTGTTGGGGCAGGTTGTAGAGAGACCAATGTCTGAGCAAGCCATAAGAGTGAAGCAGCAAGCGGAGACGGTCGATATCGTCTGGCCAGATGGTACGCAGACATCTCTTCCCCATCTCTGGCTGCGCGATAATTGCGACTGCAACGACTGCCGGGTAGAGCAGACAACCGAAAAGAAGTTCATGGTGACGAGCGTGACGGTCGACATTAAGCCGGCCAGTACCGAGTACCTGGATGATACGCTGCGAATTGTATGGCCGGACGGTCACGCAACCTGCTACAACGGCTGCGATTTGCACGCGTTTGCAAATGAGGACACCGAATGGCGGTCGGAGTGGGGAGCCGGGTATGTACCGGTCGGCTTCGATTTTCAGGACTTCCTCAACGACGATGGCGCGGCCGCGTCCGCGATCCAGGAATTTGTCAAAAGTGGTGCGATGGTCTTGAAGAACGCGCCGCAAGAGCCCAATACACTGGAACAACTGGCGCCCCGTCTCGGACCGATCCGCGAAGTGTTGTTCGAGCGGATACACAATGTCGAGGTTTACGCGGACGGCTACAATGTTGCGCATACGTCGCTGCCGCTGCCGCCGCACAATGATTTCGCCAGCTATAGCTGGCCACCGAGCGTGCAGGCACTGCACATGCTTGTAAATGAAGTGCCTGGTGGTGAATCAGTAGTCGTCGATGGATGGCGAGTCCTGAGTGAACTACGTGCTGCGCGGCCGGACCTGTTCGACGTTTTGTGTTCGACGCCGGTTCCGTTTCGCATGTTTGATCGCGACAATGAAACATACACGCTTGAGCCATTGGTGCGTTGTGATGTTGATGGCCATATCACGGGCCTGCGCTTTTCGAATCAATTGATGCAGGCCATCAATCCAAATCGTCCAGGAGTTGCCAAATTTTATCGCGCCTACCATGAGCTCTGCAAACGCGTTACCGATCCATCGGTCAAGGTCTCATTTCGGCTCGGGGCGGGAGAGATACTGGTGGTTGCGAGTCACCGGGTACTGCATGGGCGAAATGCGTTCCAGGCATCTGGCAGACGTCACTTGCAGGACGCGTATTTCGAATTCGATAATGTTCGCAATCACCTTGTTTTGCTGCGACGGAAAGGACTTGTGCAATGACTAAGAAAGTTGCGTTTACGGCGATGGACCACGGTACGCAAGCGGACTATGACCTCGTTTGCAAACATGACGCCCGGAATGCGGCACAGCAGGCGGACCGCGTGCTGGAGTGGCTGCAGCAAATGGATGGTGATTCACCGTACCAAATAAGTCGCCTCGATCACTGCCTGCAAACCGCCACCCGGGCGGAACGCGATGGTGCGGACGACGAGACAATTGCCTGCGCGTTGCTGCACGATATTGGCGACATTCTGGCGCCCGCGAATCATTCGCAGGTTGCGGCCGCTCTTCTTCAGCCTTACGTCAGCGAGAAGAACCATTGGATCGTGAAACATCACGGGTTGTTTCAGGGTTACTTCTGGTTCGAGTACATCAACGAAGACCCGAATGCTCGAGAGGCACTGAAAGGCCATGAATACTACGACGCCTGTGTCGATTTTTGTGCGCGCTGGGATCAAGTGTCATTCGATCCGAACTATGACAGCCATTCCTTGCAGCACTTCGAGCCGCTGGTTCGGGAATTGTTTGCGAAGAAATCGGCCGGTTTTTATTAGTGTGACAGGCAGGTAGTTACTGAGTGAAAACCGAGGCGAAAGTGGTCGTCATTGGTGGCGGCGTTGTTGGCGTCAGCGCGCTGTACCACATTGCAAGAAAAGGTTGGGGCGATGACGCCGTATTGTTCGAAAAAGCCGAACTGACCTCAGGCTCAACGTGGCACGCCGCGGGCTTGCTGCCGCTGTTTAATATGAGTTACAGCGTCGGCCAGATTCACCAGTATTCCGTCGATCTCTACAACGACCTGGAGCGGGAAACCGGCCAATCTGTCGGTTTCCAGCGTGTAGGCAACATTCGTCTGGCGATGAATCAGGACCGCATGGACGAATATTATCAATATGCGGCGACAGCCAGAACCATCGGTATTCGCGTTGAGTTTCTGACGCCGGAAGAAATACAGACACTCTGGCCACTGTGCAATATCGACGGTCTGGTCGGTGGCATTGTCCATCCGGACGACGGCTATATTCAGCCAGCCGATCTTACTCAGGCACTTGCCAAGGGCGCGCGAGCTAGAGGTGCAACGATTCACCGCAACACGCACGTATTGGACATCGATCAGGCAGCATCCGGTGCATGGATTGTTAAGACCGATAAGGGCGATATCACCTGCGAACACATCATCTCGGCAACCGGTAACTATGCTCGCCAGACCGGCAAGATGGTCGGGCTGGATATTCCGGTGATTCCGGTGCAACACCAGTACATCGTCACCGAGCCGCATCCGGAACTGCAAAGACGCAAGGCCGAGGGCCTGCCCGAAATGGGTGTACTCAGGGAACCGGACGGCTCCTGGTATTTACGTGAGGAAAACTCGGGTTTTATCCTCGGACCGTACGAGAAGGGGGCGCCGTGTTGCTACGTGGATGGCCCGGACCCGCGCGCTGAGTATGAGCTGTTCCAGGAGGACATTGAGCGACTCGAACCGCATATCGAAGCGGCGATGAACCGGGTGCCGGCGTTTGCCGAAGTTGGCATGAAGCAGGTATATAACGGTGCTATCGCGTACACGCCCGACGGCAATCCGATCATCGGACCTGCCTGGGGCCGCGATAACTTCTGGCTGAATGAAGGGCACAGCTTCGGTATCACGGCGGCCGGCGGCGCAGGTTGGCAATTGGCTGAATGGATCGTTGCTGGCGAACCGACAATCGACATGCTTGGCGTAGATCCCAGACGGTTCGGTGACTACGCGACCAAGGACTACCTGATTGAGAAGAACGAAGAGGCGTATGCCAGCGTATTCGTTATTCATTATCCGGATGAAGAACGTTCGGCCGCTCGACCATTGCGAACGGCACCCTGTTATGAGCGGATGAAAGCGCTGGGCGCGGTGTTCGGGCAAAAATTCGGTTGGGAGAGACCGAACTTTTTCGCCAGTAACGGCATGGCGCAGGAAGATGACTGGTCGTTCCGGCGCTCTGCCTGGTTCGCTGCGATTGGGCGCGAGATCGAGAACGTCAGCAACAATGTTGGCCTGCTCGACATGACCGCATTTGCAAAGTGTCGCGTCGCCGGGCCCGGAGCGGAGGCGTTTCTCGACAACTTCGTCGCCAACAACCTGCCGGTCAAAATTGGTGGCATCGCATTGTGTCATGCGCTAAACACGAATGGCGGTGTGCACTCCGAATTCACAATTCGTCGTGAAGCGTCTGATTCTTTCTACCTCGTTTCGGCCGGCGCGTTGCAACGCCTCGATCATGACTATTTGCAGAAGCATATGCCAACGGACGGGTCGGTTCAGTTCACACAAATGACACGGGCCTACGGCGTGTTGGTTGTGGCCGGTCCAAAGTCACGCCAGCTATTGCAGCGGCTGACCGATGCCGACCTGTCGAACGAAGCGTTTCGCTGGCTAACGTCACAGGACATCCATGTGGCTACGGCGCCGGTCAATGCGATGCGGGTCAACTATGTCGGTGAGCTGGGCTGGGAACTGCATCATCTGATCGAACATCAAAACCTGATTTTCGACGCTTTGTTTGCAGCCGGTGATGACCTCGGACTGAAGCCGTTCGGTATTCGTGCCATGGATTCGATGCGTATCGAAAAGTCCTATCGCATGGTTGGCACGGAACTGTCGATCGAGTACTCAGCCTATGAATCGGTGATGGACCGATTCATCAAGCCCGACAAAGGCAAGTTCCTGGGCCGTGACGCGTTATTGACATGGCAGAAGGCAGGCGCCAGGAATCAATTAGTAACACTTGAGGTTGCCGACGTCGTTGATGCCGATGTGCTCGGCAACAATGCATTGATGATGAATGGCGATGTTGTTGGCAGGGCGACCGGCGGAGGTTTTGGTTTCAGAGTCCAGAAATCGCTGGCGCTTGGCATGGTACCGCCGGAACTGGCCGATCTTGGCACGTCGCTGGAAATAGATATTCTTGGTAAGACCTATCCGGCGACTGTCGTCCCGGACAGCCCGTTTGACCCGAAAAATGAAAGGTTGAGAGATGTCAATGGAGCCAACGGTTAGTACAACGGGCGGTTGCCTTTGCGGTGCGGTGCGGTACGAGATTGCCGGACCGTTGCGTGCAGTTGTTTATTGTCACTGCGAGCAGTGCCGCAAGACAAGCGGCCACTTCGTTGCGGCGACTGCGTGCAAGCCCGATGACCTGGAGATCAAGGGTGATACCGGGTTGCGGTGGTATCGCTCGTCGCCCGCAGCGCAGCGCGGATTCTGCTCTTCTTGCGGGTCCAGTTTGTTCTGGCGGCCAGAGCATGGTGAATACGTCGCAATCATGGCCGGCGCGATTGACGCACCAACCGGTCTGGCCAGTCGCGAACACATTCATACGGCCAGCGCGTCCGATTACTATTCCCTGACTGATGGCTTGCCACAATTCCCCGAAGAGCATGCGGGTCTGTGGGAAGCGGGCGGCACTTGAAGTATTTTGAGTCTGGCAGTCGTCGTTGTCGAACAACTGCTGGCAAAAGGCTATACCCTGGACTTGCACCACAGCGTATTTTCGGCAGGCTCTTGCGCCCAATGCGGGGAAGGCGTTTGGCATCAATTTCTCTATTGAGTAAGCCGCGACGCCGATCCATACTGCGGTGGCCTGAGGAGGATCGCCGCGAGATGATGAGCAAAGCTGCGAGTACGCTGCCAACCCGATTCGGATTTCTGTTGATCAATGATTTCACATTGATTTCGATGTCCTCTGCAGTAGAACCATTGCGCATGGCGAACAGGATCGCTAAGAAGGAGATTTACCGTTGGCGAACCATATCGCAGACGGGTGAGGCTGTTGCGGCAAGTGATGGATTGTCAATCATCGCGGACTACGGGATCGACAATCCGGAAGCTTGCAGCAACTTGGACGTCATTATCGTCTGTGGCGGTCGGCGAGTGGAAGAGCAGACAACAGAGCCAATTCTTCGTTGGCTGAAAGCGGCGAATAAGTCTGGAATGGCTTTTGGTGCGATATGCACAGGCAGTTACGTGTTGGCGAAAGCCGGTTTGCTTGATCAATACTGTTGCAGCATTCATTGGGAAAATATTGCGGCGGTAACCGATTTGTTCCCGCGCGTTAGTGTTAGCCGTAGCGTTTACACGATCGATAGAGACCGGTTTACCAGTTCGGGGGGTACGGCCCCGATCGACATGATGCTGTATATGGTTCGCAAACAGTGCGGTGCCGATGTCAGCGCAGGCGTTGCCGAACAGTTTGTCTATGATCGCATTCGGGAGTCCACCGATCGTCAACGCGTACCCCTGAAACACACGGTAGGCAATCAATCGGAAAAACTCATTATCGCTGTCGAACTCATGGAGGCGAACATCAGGGAACCTATCAGCCAGTCCGAGTTGGCGACCTATGTTGGTTTGTCGCGTCGACAACTGCAGCGGTTGTTTCAGCGCTATCTGAACTGCACGCCATCCCGACACTATCTGGAGATCCGCTTATTACGGGCGCGTGAATTCCTGTGTCAGACGAGCATGAACCTTGTCGAAGTCTCGTCTCAGACAGGCTTTGGTTCCAGCTCGCACTTCAGCAAGAGCTACAAGGAGTTCTACAAGTATTCGCCAAGCGAGGAACGAGGCAGAGGTGTGCGCGGCGCCGCGGCCTGAGAGCTGCCATGGGTCATAGGATTCACGTGACAATGCTGTTGTCTGCTTCTCCGGCGTTCTCCTCCGCGAGTTGATGAATCTCTTCTTCATATACCTGAGACGCAGTAACTGCTGTCGTCAGCGCGTCGCGGAAATCGATGTGCTGCTCTGCCGGCGAGCTTGCTCGACGAACCATTCGCTGCAGTAAGTACAGGCTCAGTATGACATGCGTGATTCCGGTGAACACGAATAATCCGGCAGCGTTGCCATAAGTCATCATTGCCGAGGCAATGAATGGGCCGACGATAGCGCCACTGCCGTACATCAGGAGAAGGCCGCTCGATACCATGACGTATTCATCCGCCTCTGCATAATCGTTCGCATGTGCAACGGATATTGCGTATATCGGAAAGGCGACCGCGCCCCAGGCCAATCCGAGCAGGTTTACGCTGACAAAACTCAATTCGCTGAACGTCATAGCCACTACTGCAGCGATGCCCACACCGCAGACCGTGGCGAACAGCAGTACTTTGCGACGGCCGAACTTGTCCGACATATACCCCAGCGGCCACTGCGACAGTGCACCGCCAATGACCGTCGATGTCATGAACCACGCGGCCCAGGAAGTGTCTTCCGAAATGCTCGCCGTAAAGACGGGAGCGAGGGACCAGAACGCGCCGCTGGCAAGGCCTGCTGCCAGACAACCGAACATGCCAGCCGGCGAGATCTTATACAGTCGTCGCAAATTCGGCTCGACCGAATGAGGTTGTTCGGGCGATGGCGACGTTGACAGGGCCACCGGAACAGCGGCTAGCGAGACAAGAATCGATGCGATGATAAACAACTGTAAACCGCTTGGATCGTACAACAATGTCATCATCTGACCGACGGCCAGCACTGTCATCGTAATCATGACGTAGGTCGAAAAAATGATGCCGCGATTTTCGTTCGTGGCGCGCTCATTGAGCCAGCTTTCGATCACGATATACAAGACTGCAAAACAGAATCCTGCCATTACGCGCAGCAGCCCCCAAGCGATGGGGTGCAGAATGAGACCGTGAATTAAGGGTGTCGCCGACGCGAGGGCGGTCATGGCCAGGAATACGCGAACGTGACCGACGCGCGTCACGAGTTCGCCGCCTTTCAGGCAGCCGAGAGTAAAGCCGAAGAAGTAGGCCGCGCCGATGATACCGATTGCGAGGGTCGGAAAACTCTCGAGTGCGGCGCGCACGGGGAGTAAGGTGCCCTGCAGCCCCTGTCCGGTAAGCAGGATTGCCGCCCCGATAAGTAATGCAGCTACGGGTGCGAGAATGTTTTTCATGGGTCGAGATTCTAGGCGCTTGGGTGATCGTTTAATAGCTTGTATCTTGCATTCCCTGGTGACTGAAAGTGGCCACTGTGTAATGCTTAAGCATCGATTGCGCGGCAATAAAAACGAATGCGGATGACAGAGCAGCAACAGAAAACATCAGTGTTGTTCGTGTGCATGGGCAATATATGCCGTTCACCGACTGCGGAAGGCGTATTCCGGCACTTCGTCAACGAAGCGGGCGCTGCAGACCAAATAGAAATTGATTCGGCCGGCACGCACGCCTATCACGTCGGTGAGCCTCCCGATCGTCGTGCGACGGCAGCTGCCGAGCGCCGCGGTGTTTCGCTGGCTGAGATATTTGCTCGTCGAGTCAGCGACGTCGATTTCGAACGCTTCGACTACATCCTTGCGATGGACGAAGACAATAAAATGCGCCTGCTGGATCAGG
>JADFHE010000025.1:0-21487 GCA_022567295.1 Pseudomonadota bacterium
CTCAGCGCACAGATTTCGACGGCGAGATGCTGAACGTCTGCTTTCACCAATAGCGGCCGTTCAAATCGTTTAAATTTCATCAAACAGAGGGCGGCTAACGGCTAATAGCGGCACTTCGAGAAAGCCAGAATCGTTAGAAGTCTCGCCGAGCCCGATCCTATTTGTGTCTAAAGAGGCTGCCCTTCATGTGTCAATCCAACGCTGGACCACTCGTCTATTAGATCGGGGTAATCTTCGCTACGAATGCGAGGAAGATTATCGGCCAACTCATACCATGGTAACTGGCTTTCTACACATATGTGTTCGGCTGGAACTACTCGCTCCGGATGGTCGAGACTGCAGGCCGAAACATTGGTCCAATCCGCCCTGTTCGGCGACATCCAAACAATTCTCGAACCACAATGTTGACAAAATCCCCGTGTTCCTATGGGTGAGGATTGAAAGAACTTCGGGTCTTCTTTCGTAAACTTCAGTGTACCCGGCTTCACGAATACGCCTATCTCAGCCGGTGCACCTGAGGATTTCTGGCAGGTTTTACAATGGCAGTAGTACGCCTCACACAGATTTACCTCCGCCTCGTATCGCACGGCGCGACATAAACAGCCGCCAGTGACTGCGACGAACTTATCGCTCATATCATTCCTCCTTCCGGAATCGGATATGCGAAAGACAATAACTTTATTTTACTGGATACGAGCGAGGTCAACGTAGCTTATTATATAAGATACTCATTCCCGCGATTGCCAGCTTTCTGCAAGTTTAGCTCAATGTCTGCATTCGTGTGTATACCGGACATTCGATTTAAGCAGAAGCCTACGGGCATAATTTCGCCGTCGAAGTCTGTTGACCGGTACATACGAGCCTGCGGCGGATTGGTGCAGCACCGGGACTCATGAAAATCACGTCATATCGCGTGATTGGGACGCACGCTAGCGAAACAGTTGAGAGTAAGGCGACCCTTGCCAACGTCAGATGTCAGGAGTTCGGGCGACGATATTTGAGCGCTGTGAGGGATGTCGCCGGAGTAAAAGATTAATCGATTGTATCGTGCCGGAATGTCCGCAATTCGTTCAGCGATCTCAGTCGAGTCTGTCATATAACAAGGCGGTTTCTTATAGGTAGGGAAACGCTGTTCCAGAAACGCCAGTGCCTTATCCGGGTTTTCGGACTCCAGTGTGGTTGCCTCAGTAATTGCCGCTTGCTCTTTCCAGCGGTAAAAGCCAGTGCCGCCGAGTTGCTCATTCTTGAAGAGGTACAAAACGAAAGCGAAATTGAGTCGGTTTTTCTCGACTGGCGGATCGCTATGGCACAGCCGCTGAAGATTGGAGAGTTTGTCAGGAGGAAGCGTTGTGATCGACATCATCGACGAGAATCGAGCGTCGCCGCGGAGAAACGAAAAACGTCGGCTTAGATCGGATCGAACAAACCGATAAATATCCTGCATCGGGTGCAAGTAAAAAGTCGTCAATGATCGCGACAGAGTGATCCGACGCAAGTTGTTTGAGCTCCACTCGCGCGTCGTGGTTGACAAGTATTGTGTCGAGATTATCCACTTCAGTCTTGGTATTTCGTCTCACTTGAGTCGTCGCAGACTGTAACATGGCGCAATGGCCGGACAACTCTCAGATAACATCGTTGCGCATACCTGGACGCAGCCGTTAGTGCTGGCTGAAAATATTCCAACACGAGCAGACATCGTCGTAATTGGTGGCGGCATTGTCGGTGTCACAACGGCATGGTTTCTCGCAAAGCAGGGTGCTGATGTTGTGCTGTGCGAAAAAGGTCATATTGCCGGCGAGCAGTCGGGCCGAAATTGGGGCTGGATAAGGGTTCAGGGGCGCGATACACGTGAAATTCCAATGATGCTGGAGAGCTTGCGCATCTGGGAGGGCCTCAGGGATGAGATCGGCGAGGACGTGGGATTTATCCGCAGTGGGAGTTTCTACACGGCGAATTCAGCGCAGCAATTGCACGCTAGGGAGAGTTGGGTGCAGATCGCCAAGGACTACGATATTGATACACGGCTGATCGATGGTACAGAACTGAAACAGCATGTGAGAGGTTCGGCGATCGACTGGGCGGGCGCGATGTTTACCAAAAGTGATGGTCGCGCCGAGCCGCACAAGGCGACGCCGGCGATAGCCAGAGCAGCACAACGCAGTGGCGCGACGATCCTTCCCGGCTGTGCCGTGCGTGGTGTCGAAACGACGGGGGGCACAATTTCCGCTGTTGTGACCGAACACGGCACTATCAACACGTCGACTGTGTTGTGCGCTGCGGGTGCATGGACGTCCATGTTCTGCCGCTCGATCGAAATCGACGTGCCGCAACTTAGAGTGCGAGGCACGGTGGCCCGCACGGCGCCCGCGGAAAATGTATTGAATGGCGCCGTATACGACGATCGGCTCGGAATTCGCCGCCGTGAAGATGGTGGCTACACAGTTGCTTATGGATCCGTGCTCGAGCATCCTTTAACACCATCATCCTTTCGATATTTTTTCAAATTTGTCCCGGCCCTGATGCAGGAGATAAAGAACTTGCGATTGTCGATCGGCCATGAGTTTGTCGATGAGTGGTCTACACCAAAGTCCTGGGCGCTTGATGAACCATCGCCGTTCGAAAAAACGCGCGTCCTGAATCCCGAACCGACGCCGTCGGTGCTGAGAGGTATTCGCCGGAATCTTGATGCCATGTTTCCGCAGCTCGCCGACACGCCCATCGTAGAAAGTTGGGCTGGCATGATTGAGTCGTCGCCCGACGTAATACCGATCATTGACGTCATTGACAGCCTGCCGGGGTTCCATGTTGCGACAGGATTCAGCGGACATGGATTCGGAATAGGGCCCGGCGCTGGCAAGGCAATTGCAGGCATGTTGATGGGCAAGGAAACCGGGATTGATATTTCCGAGTTTCGACTCAGTCGGTTTTTCGATGGTAGTCCGATTCGACCACAGGCGTCCATATGAGCGAGATGGCCGGGTACCCGGATAGTTACTATGCCGCGACCGCGGTTGGAGTTCGTGACTGTCCGCCTTTGGAGGGTGAGCGCAAAGCCGACGTCTGTGTAATCGGCGGCGGCTTCACGGGAGTGTCCGCAGCCCTGAACCTGGCAGAGCGAGGACTTGATGTCGTGCTGCTGGAAGCCGAACGCATTGGTTTCGGTGCCTCAGGTCGATGCGGCGGTCTGATCGGTAGCGGACAACGCAAAGAAGTTGTCGATACAGAAAAGATGTTTGGACTTGAACGCTCAAGGGAATTATGGGACCTCGCAGAGCTTGCCAAGCAGGAGATTCGTGACCGGGTCGACAAACACGATATTTCCTGTGATCTGCAGCGCGGTCAGCTCGTCGGCATACACAAGAAACGTTACTTGGGCTGGGCGAAAGAAATAGCGGACGTACTGGCGACGCGATACGACTATCCGTTCTGCACCGCACTCAACGCGGAGGAAACCCGGGCCCGCGTCGCCAGCAATGATTTCCTTGAGGGCTTGTACGATTCCAAAGCACTAACGATTCACCCGCTTAACTACGCTCTGGGTCTCGCGCGTGCTGCCGTCGAAAGAGGTGTGCGCATGTACGAAAGATCGCGCGTCTTGAAGTATTCACGCGCCGATCCTGCGATTGTTGAAACGGCTCAAGGCTCGATAAAGGCCTCGTTTGTGGTGCTCGCATGCAACGCTTATCTCGGTGATCTTGAGCCGCGCATGGCCGGTAAGATGATGCCCATTAACAATTTCATGATTGCTACTGAGCCGCTCGGAGAAGTGCGGGCGAAGGAATTAATCAATGGCCGTTTCGGTGTTCATGACACGCGTTTTGTCGTCGACTATTTTAGACTGTCTGACGACAATCGATTGCTTTTTGGAGGCGGCGAAAATTATCGCTCCCGTTTCCCGCGCGATATCTCCAAGTTTGTGCGCCCTTATATGCTGAGGTTGTTTCCGCAACTCAGTGATGTTGCGATCGACTACGCATGGGGCGGGACATTGTCAGTAACGGTGAATAGACTGCCTCATCTGGGCAGGTTGCAGCCAAATGTTTTTTTCGGCCAGGGATACTCCGGTCACGGGATTTCGATTGCGACGTTCGCAGGCAAGGTAATCGCGGAGGCCGTGACAGGCACTGCGGGCAAGTTCGACGTGCTGGCCGACCTGCCGATACACACATTTCCAGGTGGAACGCTATTGCGTTATCCGGGTATGGTCTTGGCGATGTTGTATTACACTATCAGGGACCGGATCTGAAATGATAAATACCGAGGTTGTTTCGGTTGCCAATGTAAACCGGCAAATGCCGGGCTCAAGCTACTTCGAAGTGGCGATCGAGTTTCTTGATATCAGGACGCCGAAAGAAAACGAATAATAATGTCCTCAGCACCCATTGATATCGCCGTGGTAACCGGTGGCGGTCACGGCATTGGTCGCGCACTTTGTCGTCGTCTTGCGAGAGACGGAACGACCGTCGTGGTCGCTGATATCGAGGGCGACGCGGCTGAGACTGTCGCGACAGAGATCGGCGGAGTCGCAATACAAGTCGATGTTGGTGATGAGGTTGCGGTCGTTAGTCTCGTTGAGGAAGTGGAGCGAGACGTCGGCCCCATCGATCTGTTTGTTTCCAACGCCGGCGTTGGTTTCGGAGATGGCGCAAGCGGCGCGGTTTCAACCGAAGGCGGAATGAATCCAATCGATGACCGCTGGAGCGCGAGTTGGAGCATCAACGTCATGGCACAGGTGTACGCCGCCCGCGCGGTGATACCCCGGATGCTCGAACGTGGTGGAGGCTACATTATCAACATCGCCTCCGCCGCCGGTCTGCTCAGCCAGATCGGCGATGCTGCGTATTCGGCGACCAAACACGCGTCCGTCGGATTCACGGAGTCACTCGCGATTGACTATGGCGATGACGGTATTAAGGTTTCAGTCGTTTGTCCGCAAGCAGTGGCCACACGTATGATTGGTATGGAAGATGATTCGGGCGCCACCGAAGGCGGCTTCGGCGGCAATGAGGTGGATGGAATTTTGCAGCCGGAGCAAGTCGCCGACATCATCGTCGATCAAGCGCTAGCCGGACGCTTCATGATCCTGACGCACGAGCAGGTCACGACCTACATACAAAGAAAAGCCGGTGACTACGATCGCTGGATAGGTGGCATGAGAAAATTCAGGCGCTCGCTTGCCAAATGACCGGTAATACCAAGGCGTTCTCGCTTCGGGCCGATTCATCGCGAGCCGTATCTAGTTGCTTACGATGGAATCGCGAATCTGATCGATTTGCGGTCTTAATCTTGGCATCTGTTTGCCTAGACAGTGCTTGTCGCGTGGACAGTTGGAGCTGCGCGGACAAATAATCGTTGCATCTTTCTCTGCACCATCTGCAATCCACCCAATATTCAGTATCTTCGAAATGCTACTTAGCTGCTTTGCCGCTTCGGGTGGAATTGGCGCCGCACCGCCACCGCGATTGCAGCTTGTCTCAATCATGTCGATGGTTTTCATCGCATCAATGTTCTGTGCGCTAAGCGCCGGTGCGAGATCGACGCCTGAACACAGGACGTGCAGATTACCGGCGGCATCTTTACTGTGGATCGATTGACAACAATACAGTCGCTTGTCGTCACCACTTCGCAGTACTGAGATCTGTGAGGATGGCTTGTCCGAACTTGTATTCAGCATTCTAAAGACTGCCCAGTGCTGGCACGGGTCCAAAACCATGGTCATATTTCCCCATGGCAGCGGAATGCCGTTGCCGCGATAAACGGCTCTCAGGTTACCCGGCGGATAAGCGTCAAAATAATGCCAATGCGGATACGGTGACACGCTGGACATTCGGCGCATCACCAATGTCGTTGTCAAATCAACCTTGTCGCCTGAATCAATGGCGTAGGAATGCTTGGCCAGAAATTGTCGAAACGGCATCTTCGGTGACAGTAGCGCCGCAGCGAAGTAACTGCATTCGAAATCACGCCAGGCATACAAGACGTCCTTTGCGTCGATGTTCGGCGAGTCGGCGTCATGCCGGCGACCGGTTACGCGGCCACCGGAAACCTGCGGAGCGCGAGCGCCGTCACCATCATGAAGTACCTTGTGAGCAATCTGATTCGCGAGATCGTATTTCAGCCTGGCAGGTGTTTGCTTCAGCGATCGGTTGAGGTACACCTTATTCGGCGCATCGTAAAATGACCGCACCAGCATGTTGAGCGGTACGTCTGTATCCCCTAGATCTTTGAAGGAGTCTTTGTCGAACCACTCGATGTGGAGTCCCAGGTTGCCTGCTATCGCAAACACGTCTTCAATGCGCAGCGGGAATTGTTTCCTGCCGATGCTTTCTGCAGCCCGCTCCAGATCTGGAAAACGGTTGTGGCTGGCCTCCTGATGCGCGCGTATCAGTAAGTGCGCAAACTGCCGCCCTGTTGTACCTGTTTGTGCCAGCAGTTCGGGGATGGCCAATTGCAGCTGCCTGTCCGAAAACAGGAAACCGGGCTCAAGTGGCATGCCGCTCACAGCAGCGTTCGGCGCCGTATCAATGGCATCGTCATCGAGCGAGTCGTCGAAAAACCAACTCGATTCTTTCTGAAAGATCTCGGCAATGATCTGCAGAAGGCGCTCCGAGGGCACTCGTTTGCCGTTCTCGATCATTGAAAGGTAGGAGACCGATGGCCCTGCCTCGGCGTCAATTTGTACGCAGCGAACGGACAGGTCCTCGAGCGTGAGTTGGTTTCGCTTTCGCAAACTCTTGATCTTGGTGCCAAGAAAATGCGCTTTTCGTTTTAGACTCGCCTGCAACATCATGGGCCATCCCTGTGAAATTAACAGTGTCAAATTTTCACTGTTAAATTTTAACAGATGTCGACGTAGTATAGCGCATGATCTGTAAATGACTAGTTTCCGCGGATAGCGGCGGAGCAAGGGGAGCAACATGAGACGCGAAGAGCAAATCAAGAAACTCGAAGATGACTGGGCAAACAGTCCACGCTGGAAGGGCATCACCCGTACCTACAGCGCCGGGGGCGTTGTCAAACTCCGCGGCACCGTACAGATCGAACATACACTGGCTCGTTTGGGCAGCGAGAAGTTCTGGCGTCTTATTAATCAGCAAGACCCGGTCTGTGGATTGGGCGCGTTAACGGGCAATCAGGCAATTCAGGAGGTACAGGCCGGGCTCAAAGTGATCTATTGCTCTGGGTGGCAGGTTGCCGGTGACGGCAACAGTGCGGGCGAAATGTACCCGGATCAAAGCTTGTACCCTGTTGACTCGGTGCCGAAAATGGTTGAGCGTATCAACAACGCATTTATTCGGACCGACGAGATTTATGCGTTGAACGGTGATGACAGCATCGATTGGTTCCCGCCGATTATTGCGGACGCTGAAGCGGGCTTTGGCGGCAACCTGAACGCGTTCGAACTGATGAAGAACATGATCAAGGCCGGTGCCTCGGGCGTCCATTTCGAAGATCAGCTTTCTTCGGCCAAGAAGTGCGGCCACATGGGCGGCAAGGTATTGGTACCGACCGCAGAGGCGATTGCCAAACTGAATGCGGCGCGCCTCGCAGCCGACGTATGTGGCGTACCGACTGTGCTAATCGCACGAACAGATGCCGACGCCGCCAGCCTGATCACTTCCGATTCGGACCAACGTGACCACGCGTTCATCACCGGCGAAAGAACGCCGGAAGGATTCTATCGCACCAATGCCGGGCTCGATCAGGCGATCGCCAGAGGTCTGGCTTACTCACCATACGCTGACATGCTCTGGTGCGAGACATCGAAGCCGGACCTCGCTCAGGCCAAGCGCTTCGCAGATGCTATTCACGCAGAATTTCCGGATAAGCTGCTGGCATACAATTGCTCACCGTCGTTCAACTGGCAGGCTAATCTTGATGACGAGTCGATGAAGACGTTTCGCGAGGATCTCGGCAAGATGGGCTTCAAATTCCAGTTCATTACGTTAGCGGGCTGGCACGCGCTGAACTCCAGTATGTTCAATCTGAGCCGTGCGTATAAGGCGCAAGGAATGTATGCTTATTCCAAGCTGCAGCAGCAGGAGTTTGCAGACGAGAAGCACGGGTTCCGCGCCGCGAAGCACCAGTCATTTGTTGGTGCCGGCTACTTTGATGCGGTGCAGAATACGATTATGGATGGCCTGTCATCGACGACAGCACTCGACGGTAGCACCGAGGAGGAACAGTTCGTCGCCTGATGACATCAACCGCAGTTGGATGAATGTCGAACGACGAACGAAGAGTTACAGGTGGCCTGAGTGTAGATCCGGTATTCCACGACTTCGTGGAGTCGGAACTCCTGCCGGCGATAGGTTTTGACTCTGCCACATTCTGGGGCGGGATCGAAGCGATCGTTAACGACCTGACGCCCGTGAATCGTGAGTTGCTGCGGATACGCGACGACTTGCAAACGAAGATTGACCAGTGGCATCAAGCCAGAGCAGGGAGCGACTGGCAGCATGCAGAATATGTCGAGTTTCTGACCGACATTGGCTACCTCAAGTCCATGGATGGCTTTCCCCAGATAGAAACCGAAAACGTCGATGCCGAAATTGCTGAAATTGCCGGCCCACAGCTCGTGGTGCCAGTCAGCAATGCCCGGTTTGCTATTAACGCGGCCAATGCGCGGTGGGGCAGTCTCTATGACGCCCTCTATGGCTCTGACGTTATCGGTGCCGAAGATGGCCTGGCGCAAGGCGCCGAATACAATCCTGCTCGCGGCGCTGCCGTCATTCGATACGCGACAGAATTTCTGGATCGAACGCTACCGCTGGAGGGGATTAGTCATAGCGATGTCAATGCATACGGACTGGATCACACTGACAACGGTACGCGCTTTGTTGCGTCACAGGCCAGCGGCGATACGCATGACTTGCAAAAGCCCGGCCAGTTCGTTGGTTTCAGCGAGCAGCAAAAACACTTCGGCTACCTGTTCCGTCACCACGGTCTGTACGTGGAAATTCAGGTTGACCCGGAGCATATTATTGGCAGAGACGCGACGGCCAACATTGCGGACGTAATTCTCGAGGCTGCAGTAACGACCATTCAGGACTGCGAAGACTCTGTCACCGCTGTTGATGCGGCGGACAAGGTGGGCGTCTATCGGAACTGGCTCGGGCTCATGCAAGGAGACCTGAAGGCCACGTTCACTAAAGGCGGCAAGAAGTCGTCCCGGATCCTGGCGACAGATCGCGTTTACACAGCGGCGGATGGTGGTGAACTCGTGCTGTCCGGGCGCAGCCTCTTGCTGGTGCGAAACGTTGGCCATCTAATGACCACCGATGCAGTTTTTGATCGTGAAGGGCAGGAAGTTTTCGAGGGGATACTCGACGCTATCATCACGACGGCGTGCGCAATGACCGATCGCTTACGTGAGGGATATCAGCCCAACAGTCGCGCCGGCAGTATTTACATCGTAAAGCCGAAGATGCACGGTCCGAACGAAGTCGCCTTCACAGATACACTCTTCGGTCGCGTCGAACAGATGTTCGAGCTGCAGTCCGACACGATCAAGGTCGGTATCATGGATGAAGAGCGTCGCACCACGGTTAATCTTCCGGCCTGCATCGGTGCAGCGAAAAATCGCATCGTTTTCATTAACACGGGATTCCTCGATCGCACGGGCGACGAGATACATACCAGTATGCACGCCGGTCCTGTCGTGCTGAAAGGAACAATGAGACAGCAGCCCTGGATAGCGGCCTACGAAGACTGGAATGTTGATGTCGGTATTCGCTGTGGCTTACCCGGAAAGGCCCAGATTGGTAAAGGAATGTGGCCCAAGCCCGACAAAATGAAACAGATGATGGATACCAAGCAGTCGCATCCTGAAGCCGGCGCAAATTGCTCGTGGGTGCCATCGCCAACTGCCGCAACATTGCATGCCATGCATTACCACGCAGTTGATGTGAGGCGCGTTCAGACGCAACTCGCCAGACGAAAACAGGCCAGCCTGGAAGCTATTCTCAAACCGCCGCTCGCAGGCACGGTGCAGTTCTCAGCGGAGGAAATCCAGAAGGAACTAAACAACAACGCGCAGGGAATACTCGGTTACGTGGTGCGCTGGATCGATCACGGAGTGGGCTGTTCGAAAGTTCCCGATATCGATGATGTTGGTCTGATGGAGGACCGTGCGACATTGAGAATATCGAGCCAACACATTGCGAATTGGTTGATGCACAAAATAACGACGAAACAGCAGGTTCTTGAGACCTTCAAGCGCATGGCTGAAGTCGTCGACAAGCAGAATGAGGGTGATGCATCATATGAACGTATGAGTGAGAACTTTGATAACAGCATCGCTTTCAAGGCCGCTTGCGCGCTGGTGTTCGAGGGGGCTGATCAGCCGAATGGCTACACCGAACCCCTCCTGCATCAATATCGCCGGCAGAAGAAAGCGCAGCTTGCCCACTGATTTTCTGTCGTGGCACTTTTTCGTATTGTCCTCCTGTTGGTCGCCCTGGCACCGTTCCATGCCTATGCAGAAGAAAGCCTGACGATCGCCGTCGCAAGTAATTTTCAGGCGACTGCCCAAGAGATTGCAACAGAGTTCACGCGCGAAACCGGCATCCCGGTCCGGTTAAGTGGCGGATCGACCGGCAAGTTGTATGCGCAGATCGTAAATGGCGCGCCGTACGACATTTTTCTAGCGGCAGATATAACGCGACCGAAACTTCTTGAAGACAATGGCGTCGCTGTTTCCGGGTCTAGAATGACCTACGCGATCGGATCGCTGGTTTTGTGGTCGGCCGACAAATCATTGACGGGCGACAACTGCCGCGCCGCGCTTGAGAATGGGACATACAAACACCTCGCGATAGCGAACCCAATGATCGCCCCATACGGAGCTGCGGCCAGGGAGTTCTTGCAGTCCGCAGGATTACTGCATGATGCGTCGACGCGTATGGTATACGGCGAAAATATTTCACAGACTTTACTCTTCGTTGTGACCGGCAATGCGACGCTCGGCCTGGTGGCAGCGTCGCAGGTCAAAGGCGAGTTGCCGCTCAGTGCTAGTTGTTCCTGGAGCGTGCCACGCTCCACACATTCTGCGCTGGACCAACAAGCCGTCATATTGACTCGTACGGGTAATGCTGAATCGGCGCAGCGATTTATGAGGTTTCTCCAAACACCACAAACTGCAGGTATTCTCGGCAGTCGCGGATATACGGTTCCTGAATGATGGACTTCGGACCTCTTTGGCTTTCAGCGCAGCTGGCATTCGTCACGACAGTGATCTTGATACTCCTGGGCGCACCGATAGCGTGGTGGTTGTCGCAAACCCGGTCACGTTGGCAGCCAGTGGTGCAGGCGATCGTTGCAATGCCGATCGTTTTACCGCCAACAGTGCTTGGCTTTTACCTCCTCGTAGTGCTCGGACCGCATGGGACGATTGGCGGTTGGTGGGTACGAGTCACCGGGGACGCATTGACGTTTTCATTTGCAGGATTGGTGATCGCGTCGTGCATCTACAGCCTGCCGTTCGCTGTGCAACCTATGCAAAACGCATTCGAGTCGTTGCCCAGGAAGAATATTGAAGCGGCATGGACTCTTGGCGCGTCAAAACTTGATGCGTTCTTATCTGTTGCCGTGCCTCTGTCCACGCGTGGTTTTGTAAGCGCCATTGTCTTGAGTTTCGCGCATACACTGGGTGAGTTCGGTGTGGTGCTGATGGTGGGTGGCAACATACCGGGTGAAACTCGTGTTGTTTCTATTGCAATCTATGATCACGTTGAGACGCTCAATTATGCGGCGGCCCATCGTCTATCGCTGGTGCTCATGCTGTTCGCTTTCGTGACGCTGTTCGGCATGTTCCTGATTAACAGGCGGTGGCAGGCGCGATAAGCATGATCAAACTGAAACATTCCGTTCAGAAGGGCAATTTTTTTCTTGAAGTTGATACTAAGATACCGGGGCAGGGGATCACCGGCGTATTTGGTGAGTCAGGGTCTGGCAAGACAATGCTGCTGCGGTGTATCGCGGGTTTAGAGCCCTCTACGTCAAACGCCTCGAAACCAGTTCACAAACGACGCATTGGCTACGTGTTTCAGGAGCCACAGTTGTTCGCGCATCTTTCGGTCAAGCAAAATATTGAATTCGGAAGGCGTCGCAATCCTGAGGCAACGGTGTCAATGGATGACGTCGTAGGACTTCTTGAGATTGGCGACTTGCTACCGCGCTCGATCACGGACCTGTCCGGCGGCGAAGCGCAACGGGTTTCAATCGCTCGCGTTTTGTGCCAGTCGCCACGGTTGATTCTGATGGACGAACCGTTGTCTGCATTGGATGAGAGACGGCGAAACGATGTTCTTCCCTACCTGGATCGCCTGCACGCTGAATCGTTAGTGCCGATAATCTATGTCAGCCACAACATCGATGAGATCTGCCGCTTGAGCGATCACTTGCTGGTGCTCGACAGCGGCAAAGTGATTGCTGAAGGAGGGCTGCAAGATACGTTGTCGCGGACCGACTTGCCGCAGCTCCGTGGCCGGAATGCGGGAGCTGTAGTCGAAGCGACGCAATCCCGGTATGACGATGAATTTGATCTGACCTTGTTTGGATTCTCTGGCGGTGAGCTGTGGGCGCCAGGACGCTATGACTCATCTTCAGTTCGATTGCGAATTAGCGCCAGTGATATCAGTTTAAGCCGGGTTCCCGCGGAATCGAGCACAATTCTGAACATTCTCGCGGCAACGATTGAGGCGACAACGTCAGAATCGGCAGCAACGGAACTTGTGCGCCTGAGGTTGGGCAACGATATTCTCCTGGCACGCATTACAAGACGATCACTACAGCAGCTTGGGCTCCAGGTTGGCGACAAGGTTTTCGCGCAGATCAAGTCAGTTACCGTGCGTCGCTGATATAAGCTTCGCAAACGATTCTTCAGTGACGTCGCCTGGCAGGCAGCTAGCGACAGCATCTTCGATTGGAATTTCCCAGGTGCCAATCATGCAAGCGATCGTAACGTACATGCCATGAATCGATATGAGATCCATTATCTGCTGCCCGGAGAAATACGTTTTCAGGCTTGTTAGCGTGGCGGAGTCGATGCGGCGGATGTTAAACAATGAATCGACGGCGCTGAGCAAAGTCGAATCTTTCTTGCCCCAGTCGCTAGCTGCGGGGCCCGCGGCGACACGTTCGATTTCTTCCAGCGACATGCCTGCGGCAAGCCCGCGCACAACATGTGCGGACCATTCGTACCACTTACGGGTCAAGACCGAGATACGCAGAATCACGAGTTCGCAGTCACGTTGCGGAAGATCTCCGCCGCGCACCAAGTACATACGGTAATTCCACCACGCCTTGAGGAGTTCGGGGTGATTGGCCAGCAGGCAGTGGATGTTGAGCGGCCGGCCGTTCATATCGTCAATAACGTGCTGCAGCGCCGGATCCCACTGGTCTGGGGGTAAGGGTGTCATAGCTAGCTCCGAATAATCGTGGGCGTTCTGTGCGCTGCGTCAAGTTTTCGATCGCTGCCGCAATGCACAATGGATTCTTGCACATGGGTTTGTAGCCGAAGTTTAATGTCATCTGAGGTTTTTTACATAGTTGTTGCAATGATGTTGGCCAGCGCGACGCTGTCCATCATCTTCTTTATCGCCTGGAAAACACTGGGAGAACAACCGTACGCCTTGAGTTGGTCGGTTGGCTTCCTCGGCGCAACCTGCCAATGGTTTTTCACGCTCCAGTCAGATTGGTTTCCGAGTTACGAGACGTATTGGTTGACCGTCAATGTATTCGCGTTGGTCTTGATCACGCTCGGTATTCGTGGTCATTGCCAGCGAACGGACTGCCAGGATTTACCGAGCAACCTCTGGCCGTATGCAGCCGTCGTTTATGCCGGAATAATCTGGACGACGGTAGTCGACGCTCATATTGGCTTCAGTGTTGCGCTGATTCCCGCGACAGCGTGCGTCACTCTGTTTCTGTCTGCATTGATGATTATTCGCCACCGAGAAGTATCCCGTCCAGCAGAGTGGGCAGCAGCGACGAGCATGGTGATATTCGCAATATCACAAGGCATTGCGGCCGGCATGGCGGCGATGCAAGGTGCCGCTGGCGACAGCACCTATCAAAGCTTGTACGTCGACTATAATTTCCTGACTTTGCCGGCCGGCTACATGGGCATGGGAATGTTCATAATTTTCATGCTTGCATCGGACATATCGATCGATATGAAGCAGCTCGCTATACATGACCAGTTGACGGGCATCTTGAATCGCCGCGGCCTGGGAGAACAGGGCGCTTCGGCGTATGCGGCGTTTCGCCGCACCGGGCGCCCGGTTTCAGTGATCATGACCGATATTGACCGTTTCAAATTCATCAACGATGAGTATGGGCACGCGGTGGGTGACGCTGCGCTGGTTCATTTCGCTGAGCTGCTGATTGAGAATCGCCGCGTAGATGACATACTGGCGCGAGTGGGTGGCGAGGAGTTCGCGATTGTCCTGCAGGGAGCTGATTTGCAGGGTGCGCTGAATATCGCAGTCGGTTTGTGCGCGAAAATCGAGGCACATGCAATGCAGATCGATGACAATACATTGAAAATGACCGCGAGTTTTGGGGTTGCAACTGTGTCGAATAAGGACACTTGCCTGTCCGACACGATCATCAGGGCCGACCGGGCCCTGTATCGTTCCAAGCGCGCCGGCCGCAACCAGGTTGATCTTGAGTCGTCACAATTAATGTGGTCGACGCACGGAGCACTCAAACCGATATCTACCTGAGCCAACCCATGTAATATGTGCGCCGCATCTGTGTTAGGCGATGAGACGATGGCGGGTAACGACAAACTGGTTGGGGTCATAGGCGGCATGGGACCGGGTGCAACGGTCGATTTCATGTCTCGTGTACTGGCTGAGACACCCGCCGAAGAAGACCAGCAGCACGTGCGCATGGTCGTCGAGCACAACCCACGAATTCCAAGCCGGCAACTCGCGATGCGAGGAGGGGGCGAAAACCCCGGTCCGGTCATGGCCGCTATGGCGCATCGACTGGAGTCGGCCGGCGCAGACTTCCTGGTTATGCCATGCAACGTTGCGCATGCGTGGCAGGGTGACATCGAAGCCGCGATCAGCATTCCATTTGTCAGTATTGTCGAGGAGTCGGTACGGTCCGCCGTGGATTGCAGCGGCGACAACAGTGCGCTCGGATTGATGACGACACCTGGATGTTTTACTGCGGGCCTCTACCAGCGGGCCCTGGCAGAAACCGGCCGGCCAATTATCACGCAGACCTCCGATGAGCTCACTGAAACCATGTCACTGGTGGAACGCATCAAAGGCGGTGACCGATCGCATGAAGTTTCGGACGGTTTGCGATCATTGGCAGATCAGCTCGTCGGTCGCGGCGCGAGAGTTCTTATAGCGGCTTGCACGGAGTTTCCGCTAGTCTTGAGTGGATCGATGTTCGATGTTGCGTTCGTCTCATCAACGGACGTGCTGGCACGGAAAACGGTCGCCCTGGCATTGGGCAAGGAATAGAATATGCAGCTATCTGATTTTCCGCGCGTCAAACTGGCGCATTTGCCCACGCCCCTCGAACACATGCCACGCCTGAGCGAGCATCTGGCTGGCCCCGACATCTACGTCAAGCGTGATGACTGTACAGGTCTTGCGACCGGCGGAAACAAAACGCGAAAACTTGAATTCTCCATGGGTGAGGCGATGGCAGAGGGGGCGGATACGATCATTACGGTCGGCGCGATTCAATCGAATCATGTGCGGCAAACTGCCGCGGCGGCGTGCAAACTCGGCATGGCCTGTGAAGTGATGCTTGAGCATCGCATACAGCGGCCCAGCAAAACTTACACCAGCTCGGGCAATATCTTTCTCGACAGAATTTTCGGTGCCAACTTGCGCGAATATCCTGCCGGCACGGATTTCGATGCTGAAATGGAAGTGGTTGCCGCCGAGGTACGCGAGAGCGGCGGCATACCCTATTTCGTCCCGGGTGGTGCTTCGAATACTATTGGCGCGCTGGGCTATGTGGATTGCGGTATCGAATTGCTCAAGCAGTTTGCCGAACAAGGTTTGAATATTGACCACATCGTCACGGCAACCGGCAGTGCTGGAACCCATGCCGGACTGGCGGTCGGATTGCGCGGCAGCGGCAGCGACCTGCCGATACTGGGCATCGGAGTAAATGCAGCGCAGGATGTGCAAGAGGAGCGCGTCTACAAACTGGCCGTGGAAACTTCCGAGCTGGTCGGTACGCCAGGTTGCGTTGAACGTGACGACATCATCGCCGACTGTAACTACATTGGTCCCGGATACGGCGAGCCGACGGAGTCAATGAACGAAGCTGTATTGATGTTGGCCCGTTACGAAGGACTGTTGTTCGATCCAGTATACAGTGGCAAAGCGCTGGCCGGGATGATCGACTACATCCGGCAAGGTCGATTTACGCAGGGACAAAATATCGTATTTCTGCACACGGGTGGCTCGGTCGGGCTGTTCGCGTACGCAGACTCGTTGACACTGTAGAGTCGAATGACCGCTTGCGTTGCGCTGTTACGCGGTATCAATGTCGGTGGTCGCAATATCTTGCCGATGCCGAAGTTACCGCATGTGCGGTTCCGGAGCGAGATTGGCGTACCGTCGGAAAAATCCAGCAATTGCTGCAAGCGTTGCCCTAGTGGGTCGAGTTCAAGTCCCAGTCGTAGTCGCGAAACCGGATTTCGTAGCCGCGTGACTGTGCCAGGTCAACCGCTAAATCGCCTGCGGCGTTTTGCTCAATGTAGGCGATTAATCCGCTTCCAACCGGCTTACCCTGCAGGCGAACGCTGTGAACGAAATCATTCTCATACCACTTGAATATTGTCGATAAATAGATCGTTTTGGCTTCGTGATCGACCTGTACGTTCGCTGAGTTGTTGACGAATTCGTCCGTGGCGCGTTGCAGCAATTTCTCAAGGTCACCGCCGACAGGAAGTTCCGGCCTGGCGATTGGGCAGCTTTCACTGGCGCAGTTGAGAACGAAGTGAATTCTTGGGTCTTTGTATTTGCTGCGTATTTCGTTGTTTTCGACACCGCGCAGACTCATGAATTCGCCGCCGAAGGAAAATCGCTGCTGGTAAAAAAATCCAAGACCCGTAATAGCTTCAATCGGTGCTTTTACATCGGTCACGCTCTTGATCGGCCAGTGATCGAGCACCGAGTTGATCACGTAGGCATTGTAGCCGTACAGCCAGTACGCGAGTTCGTCATTGCGGCTCGCAAATCTCTCCGGGGTACTGTTGGGGCTGTATCGACTGACGGCTGACAAATAGGAGCGCAGTTGCTCTCTTGATTCAGGGAACTGCTGCCAGCGCTCATAGTCGACTCGGCCCTCTGCGCTAACATAGGTTTGCATCAACTCCTCAAAACTGTCATGCGAAAATCCCTGCTGCGGAAAGTCGACCGGAAGATCGGCGCCTATGATCACTCTGCGAGGCCGGTTCGCCACTGCAAATGTCGTTGCAATAACAGCGAGGACCAGCACTACCCAGATCGCTATTGCTGTCTTGCTCATAAGAGACAAAGACCGCAAAAGGCGGCTATGTATTACACCTTCATCAGGAATTAATCATCAAATCGTCAAGCCCCTTTGCCCGAAGGCGCATATTCTGAGATTCAGGCCAATACGGTCTGCAGAAATGAACGGGAGGACGGAGCAATGACTTCAAGATCTAGATCCCTCAGCGGCGCGGTTTTGATGCTGCTACTCATACCCATATTCGCTGGATTACTCGCGTGCATGCCGGTGCCGATTGGTGACCCGGAGCGCAGCAGGATTGACCCGGACCTGACTGGTGTCTGGGCCGTTCTCTCAGGCGCTGCAAGCGCTGACGATGCAGGCTTCTATGTTTTCGAACCCTACGACAAACGGACCTGGCTAATTGTTGGTAGCGGCCTGGTAGCGGGAGATGATTCGGATTTGTCCGATTACGATCTGTCGACGTATGCAGGGTTCGTCGAATTGGCTGCCAGCGAAGATGTCGATGAAGATCACGTCTATATTGAAGCGATCGCACTTTACAAGGCTTGGGTCAAGAAACTTGGCGGCGAACTTTTTATGACGTGGGAACCGAAATTGGTGCTTGATAATGGAATCCCTGAGCCGGAAGTCTGGTTGGTGCACAGAATAATTAAGGAAGGCCCCGATAGTTTTCGAATGCGGTTAGTTAACGGCGACTCTCCCTTGTTCAAAGACGTTAAAGAGACCCGCCGCGCGTATGAAAGGGTGATTAGGAAGAATGTCCACAATGAAGAACTCTACGATGACTGGGACGACGACGCCATCGGGGAGCAGCTCGTCCGCGTCCAGAAGTCAGAGATGGAGTTCTTCGAAGACCTGCTCGATTCGGTCATCAGTTGGGAATGAGAAAGCTTAAATGTATTCTCACTTCGATCTCAATACTTGGGTAACGCCGTTCGGCCTGATCTTCATTGCTGCTATTTTGACCGCCTGGGCCTGCGCGCGCCGTAACGCGAACGTTGCAGGTATCGATGGATCGCACATCGACCTGTTGATGCCCGTGACGGTTATTGTTGGCCTCGCCGGTGGCACAGTCGTGGCTATGTTGATGCCGATGGATCACTTGGTCGCGGGCGAGATGATGAACCATGGTGTACGGATTCGGCTGTTCGGCATGTTGGCGACAGGTGCTGTTGCGCTGTTGGTCTACAGTCGACTTCTGCAGATGTCATTCAGGGATTTGCTCGATATCTTCGCGCTGCCGACGCTCGTGGGACTCATGATTCACCGCATCGGTTGTTTTCTTGCCGGATGCTGCTGGGGCGACATCGTTTCGAATGAAGCGACAGGTAGTTTCGCACCGCAAATTCAAACGCTGCCATTTATCAGCAATATGGTCAGCGGCGTGCAGTATCCGCCCGGCAGTCTTCCGTATGAGCAGCATATTGCACTAGGCCTGCTCGAGCCAGGCGCCATGGCGTCGCTGCCCGTGGTGCCAGTGCAGCTCTACGAGGCCGCATTATTGCTGATTGTTCTGCTGCTGCTTTGGCGTTTCCCCTGGCGCCAATATCCCAGGGGTACAATCACGGTGATCGTCATCTGCTATTACGCTGTATTGCGGTTCTTTCTCGAATACCTGCGTGCCGACGGTCACATCGTAGTGGGTAATTTAACCGTGACACAATTGCAGTGTCTGTTGCTACTGAGTCTGGCGTGGTCGCTGCCAGGCATGCTGAAGCGGCGGAGCATAGTTCCGATTCACTAACATCGAGATTTTCTTGCCAAAAGCATCGTATCATCAGGCGCATGCAAGCAATGATTTGGATCGATGGCCTGACCAAGACCTACGCGGGCGGCTTTCGAGCCCTTAATAATGTCAGCCTTGAAATTAATCGCGGTGAAATATTCGCCTTGCTCGGCCCGAACGGTGCAGGCAAAACAACGTTGATCAATGTTGTCTGCGGCATCGTGAATGCGACCGCAGGTAAGGTCGAGGTCGATGGTCACGATATTGTCAGCGACTATCGTCTTACGCGCGCCAAAATCGGCCTCGTTCCTCAGGAAATGCCAACCGAATCCTTCGAGACGGTCTGGAATACCTGCCAATTCAGTCGTGGGCTGTTCGGCAAACCTGCGAGTCCTGATCACCTTGAAAAAGTCTTGAAATCACTGTCTCTTTGGGACCGGAAGGACACGATCAGCATGGAGCTCTCCGGCGGAATGAAACGCCGCGTATTGATTGCCAAGGCACTCGCTCACGAACCGGAAGTCCTGTTCCTGGACGAGCCAACTGCCGGCGTTGACGTTGAGCTGCGACAGGATATGTGGAACGTGGTTGCAGCGTTACGTGAGGAAGGCGTGACCGTCATTTTGACCACCCACTACATCGAGGAGGCAGAGCAGCTTGCTGACCGGGTCGGCGTGATCAATCATGGTGAGATCATTCTGGTCGAGGAGAAAGAAAAGCTGATGCGGGACCTCGGCAAGAAACAGCTGGTATTGAACTTACCGACACCACTCGCCGAAGTTCCGCCGCAATTGGCGAGTTACCAATTGGAGCTCAGCGATGATCGTCTGGACCTGACGTACACCTACGACACAAAGCGGGAACGTACGGGCATCACCGCATTGCTGGGCGAGCTGAACGCGGCCGGAATTCATTTCACCGATTTGCAGACATCGCAAAGCTCACTCGAAGATATTTTCGTTGACCTGGTCAACAGAGGCCGATGAACGTCCACGCCGTCAAAGCCATTTACCGCTATGAAATGGCACGGATGTTTCGGACGGTTGTGCAGAGCATTGTTGCGCCGGTCTTGTCGACCTCGCTTTACTTTGTGATTTTCGGAGCAGCCATCGGTTCGCGAATTACAGAAATTGACGGCGTCAGCTATGGCTCGTTCATCGTGCCCGGGCTGATCATGTTGTCGATCATGACGGAGAGCATTTCGAATTCGTCATTTGCGATCTACTTTCCAAAATTCACGGGCACCATATTCGAGTTGCTGTCCGCGCCCGTATCATACGGCGAGGTGATGCTGGGTTATGTTGGCGCCGCGGCAAGCAAGTCCGTGATTATTGGCACGATCATTCTGCTCACGGCGAATTTTTTCGTTGACATTGAAATAGCACACCCGCTGATCATGGTCGCATTTCTGCTGCTGACCTGCGTGTCGTTCTGCCTGTTCGGCTTCATTCTCGGTATTTGGGCCACGGGTTGGGAGAAGCTCACGATTGTGCCGACTCTAATCATCATGCCGCTAACATTCCTCGGCGGTACGTTCTACTCGATCAGCATGTTGCCACCCATATGGCAGACGATCAGCCTGTTCAATCCCGTTGTTTACCTGATCAGCGGCTTTCGCTGGAGCTTTTACGAGAATGCCGATGTCAGTGTGGCGTTGAGCCTGGGCATAACGATTGGCTTCCTGGTCACCTGCGTGCTCGTCGTTCGATGGATATTCAAGACAGGCTACCGCTTGCGCAGTTAAATTGCCTAGTGAGGATTTGGTTCCAGAATATCGCGGAGAGTCTCCCTGGTTTCGCAGCTGCAAAGGAGATTGATTCTGGCCTTTGCGTGATTCAGCATGGGTGTCCTCGTCGATAACCCGGCGGATGGATTCCTAAGCCTAGTCTATACTGCTCACTGGTCCAAGCTGCTATCAGGATCCCGATGCGAAGAATTCTGTTGATGCTGTCACTCGTTGTTGCGGGCGAGTTCGTTTTTGGTTTGCCGTTTCTTGTCCCCCGCTTCTTCCGCCCGACGATGCTCGAAGTGTTCGGGTTTACGAATACGCAGCTCGGGGACATGTTCGCCGTTTATGGAATCACGGCGATGCTCGCCTATTTTCCCGGCGGCACTCTGGCCGATCATTTCTCTGCCCGCGCTTTGATGGTGCTGGCGCTGTTCCTGACGGCGCTCGGGGGTATTTACATGGCCACCATTCCGAGTGCTGCGCAGATGGCACTTCTATACGGCTATTGGGGCATTACAACGATATTTTTTCTGTGGGGTGCACTGATACTT
>JADFHE010000025.1:21586-41106 GCA_022567295.1 Pseudomonadota bacterium
GCGACGCGTGATTGGGGCGGAGACAAAGAGCAAGGTGTCGCATTCGGGATTCTCGAAGGCGGCAGGGGGCTGGTCGCGGCGTCAGCGGCGGTCGTTGCAGTTGGCGTGCTGGCGCTCTATTTGCCAGACAATGCGCGCCTGGCGACAGCGGAAGAACGCGAGGCGGGTCTTCGCATGGTCATATGGTTCTACACCCTCATCACATTGCTCGCTGCTGTGCTCGCATGGTTCGCAATTCCAGTAATAAGAATGGCGAACAAGACTGCAGTCAATCCCCTACAAGGTATGGGACTGGTGCTGCGAAGACCGATCTTGTGGGCGCAGGCCGCCATCATCGTGTGTGCCTACTGCGGTTACAAAGGCCTGGACAATTATTCTCTCTATGCTGTGCAAGTGTTGGGTATGGATGAGGTCGAAGGTGCAAGGCTCGCGGCGTACGGCGCCTGGACGCGTCCCTTTGCAGCGCTTCTTGCCGGCGTGATTGCCGATCGATTCAGCGCGGCCCGTTCCATTGGCGTGACATTCGCTATTCTCTGTGTGTCCTATTTCTCCTGGTCCATGGCTTCGCCCGCTGAGTCTGGTGTTGCGATCGTCTACATGAATTTCTTCACTACATACTTTGCCGTGTTTGCGCTACGAGGAATCTACTTCGCTTTGCTGGAGGAAAATCGTACGCCGAGGTTCCTCACGGGTGCAGCGGTTGGCATGATTTCGCTGGTTGGTTATACGCCGGATGCGTTTTTCGCGCCGATCGCGGGCCGTATCCTGGACGCCAATCCCGGACTCGTCGGCCATCAGAATTACTTTATGTTTTTGGCCGCTATTGCGGCGACCGGGGTTCTCGCCGTCGTGTGGTTGGTGTGGCTGCGCCGGCACGGCGCGAGAAATCTTTGGCAGCAAACCGTGTCGGAGACGAAATAAAATCCCGTTAGCGCAGGTCTCTTATTCGCATGAAGTCAAACTTAACCGTAAAAGAACAATTCCGCCGCAATACCGTTGCACTGATCAGCCTTGCGGTTGCGGTAACCAGCCTCGGATACAACACCTGGCGAAATGAGGCCAGCGAACACAATCGCAATCAACGCCTGGTCGCGATTGAGTTGTTGTTAATGCTGGGTGATTTGCAGCAACTGACGCTGGATCGACACTACGGCCGTGATGTTGATGGTGCAGCGATACTTCGTAAGGCATGGGCCAAAGTGCTGACGATTCGTGACATATCGCAGGTCGCTGAAGGTGCGGTACCGGCGTCCGCGAGGGCGTTGTACAAGATCTGGGGCGCCGACTACGGCGAGCTCGGGGCCGATACTGCGGCAAAAGACCGAATCATCGCAGCATTGGAATTAGTGCGACATGAGGCCCGCGAAATCCTGCAGAGTCTTGACTGACTGGTTTAGTTGATCAGGTCGAGCCCGATAATCACAGGGTCATGATCGGACGAACGATAGGGCGATTCCGGGTCGAACAGACTCGCATCGCGACCATTTTCAAGATTGTAGTCGAGCAATGGAGGCTCATCGGAATTGATATGCCATTCTATGGTTTCATTGATCTGGCCAACCAGGCTCGGCGACGCGACCGCATGGTCAAGCGCTCCCGCCTGGGCATCGAAAACGTAAGAATACGGGTTGGCGTTGCTCTCCAAAAGACTGGTCAGTCCAGCGTTCTTCAATGCCGTCAGTGGATCCTCCATTGTGTAGGCGTTTAAATCTCCGATGACCAGGAAATCAGCGTCGCCGCTCGCTGTTGGATCGGTGTTGATCCAGTCTGCGATTGCAGCTGCGGCACCGGTGCGTGTCATGTTGCAGTTACCCTGACCATCGTCGAGGTTTGGATCACCACTTGAATCACACGCTGACCCTTTCGACTTAAGGTGGTTCACAATCAAGGTGACCACAGCGCCGGTACTCGTGACCTCGAATGACTGCGCCAGCGCCGGGCGATTACGACTGTCGTCAAATCTCGGATCGACAGCGGAGTTGAGCAATGCGAAAGAACCCACTAATTGAATCGTCGATGAGTCGTATACAAAGCCGGTTTTGATGGCGTCGTCATGTATCGTGCCCGTGTCGACGTATGCATAGCTTCCTGAGCCGATGCGCTGATTAAGTGCATCGACGATCGTCGCGATTGATTCGGTCGCGTCGTTTTCCAGTTCAATCAGGCCAATGACGTCAGCGTTCATAAGCGCCAGTGCAGACACGGTTTTCGCCAATTGTCTGGCAAGTTCCTGCGCACTGTCTGCGCCGCGACAATTGTCATCGCCTTGTGGCCCGCAAATCGACTGACCGGCGTCGATGTTTGAAAAGAAGTTCAAGACGTTAAAGCTGGCGACACGGATCGTGCCAGCTACAGCGGGTGCCCCGGGCCTGGGGTTATCGTCGGAGAAGGATACTTCCTCAGTGGGCATCAAACGCCAGGCTTCCTCACCGCTACCACCGCTCCCTCGTGAGTAGCGCAGATTGCCCGTCGCTCCGGCGATCGAATCTCCCGTCCGCACCGAATAATCTGCCGCGGCGCCGGCGTTCAGGTAGCGAACGATCGACGGATACGACGACCGCATACCATCGTCAAGAACGATGGATCGGGAGGCGACCGACTCTATATGCGTTGTATATGCTGAGGCATCGGCCGCGTTGCTGTTCGTGAATTGATAGGGACGAACCCCCTGTGACAATCGAACCTCGCCGAATTTTTCGAGAAAGCGCAAGCTGGAGACCGTCAACTGCTGTGGAAAGCGTACCAGCATTCCCTCGTAACGTTCCAGGTCGGCAATGCTGTCGCCATCGGTGTTAGTGACCAGTCCGCCGGCGGGCAAGTTGACGTCGGTCGCCTGAATCATGCCCGCACCAGTTACCCTGACAGACGTGGGGCTTATCTGGGTTTCGCCAAAGTATTCATTTACGGTACCGTCAATGTCGACACGGTCACCGACGTCGACATCAACCGCAGGATTTTCGCCGTCAAAAACGAATATGCCTTCCGATGTGGACGGGTCAGCGTCCGGTGTTTCCTGTTGTACGTAAAAGCCGCCCAGATCGCGGGCTGTGTCGTTGTCGTCGTCCTGAAAGTCGCCAGTGACGATGGCCGAGATCGAAACTGTCTGACCATCCAGAGGGCTGTTGCTGCCGGCACCTTGAATAGCGGAAATGAGCGTGTTGCCAGTGGGTATCGGATCAGGAGAAACCGGCGCCGTGGTTCCTCCGCCACCGCATGCGGCCAGGACAAAGACATTCAGGGCGATGACGGATTTTTTCACCCGGGCATTCTAGCCCATGTCGAACAGCAGTAGTTCGGCTTCAGTTAGAGCTGAAATTATCAGCCGCTGTTCGTCCTTGATCTGTACACCATCGCCTGCCGCAGCACTCTGCCCATTGATCGAAACTTCCCCGTGGATGACTTGTACAAATACCTTGTGCGAATCTGCAATAACGTGCTCGAGCTCGGTGTGCTGCTGCAGAACACTTGCGTACAGGCTGACACGCTGATGTATGGTAATTGACCCATCCCGACCATCTCTCGATGCTATGAGACGAAGCTGGTTCAGCTTGTCTTCACGAGAAAAGGCCTTTTGCTCATAACCGGGTTCCAGGTTTTTCTGCTCGGGAAGAATCCAGATCTGCAGTAAATGCAGCTCGTCGGTCTTCGAGGGATTGTATTCACTGTGCTCTACACCACGACCCGCCGTCATCCGTTGAATTTCGCCGGCCGTAATGATTGCGCCGTTGCCCATGTTGTCTTTGTGTTCGATAGCGCCGGAAATCGGATACGTCAGAATTTCCATGTCCTTGTGAGGATGGGTTCCGAAGCCCTTCCCAGGTGCGATCCGATCTTCATTGATCACTCGCAGAGGACCGAAGTGCATACGTTGCGGATTGTGATACTCAGCGAATGAAAACGTATGCTTCGCTTTCAGCCAACCGTGGTCGGCGCTGCCGCGTGATTCTGATGGAATAATTTCGATCATGTTCCTGTCCTGTTGACGGGCGCTGCCCGCGATTGTGCGGCTTGCGCCGAGAGATGAATTACTGCCGCGATTTGGGTACGAGCCCTGTCCATCGATTCGCCGGCGTCGTTGTTTAGTTGGTCCGCCGCGATTACCTCGACGTCATTGATACCGACGAAAGCTAGCGCGTGTCGCAGGTACGGTGTCGCGAAGTCGATCGCGCTTCCAACCGGCACACCGCCCGTGGCAACTACCAGGTATGCTTTCTTGCCTTCGAGCAAACCGACCGGTCCACTATCCGTGTACCGAAACGTCAATCGAGCTCTGGCAATCATATCGATCCAGGCCTTCAGCGTCGCGGGTATCGAGAAGTTATAGATTGGCACGCCGATAACCACGATATCGGCTTTTTTGAGCTCGACGACAAGTTCGTCCGAGTAGGCAAGAGCCTCGACGTGTTGCCGCGTCCGGACTGCATCGGGAGTGAAGTTCGCCTCAATCCAGGCCTCATCCACGAACGGTACACCTGAGCTCAGGTCCCGGCGCGTTGTTTCGATCGTGCCGAATCTGTCTTCGAGCGCCGCTACCAGGTCGTTGCTCAGCTGTCGCGTAACCGAGCCGTCCCGGCGGCCACTGGAGCTGATTTCGAGAACCTGTAGTGTCTTTTTTTGCATGTTTGTATCTCCGGCGTCGTGCTAAAAGTTGTTACAGGACAGTCTCACTGTTGACAATAATGAAATAAATAGTATTTTTATCACAAGATTGTCAAGAAAATCACAACAATATGAACAAATTCGAAGAATTTCAGGCGTTTATCGCCGTGGTCGATGCGGGAAGCTTCACTGTCGCAGCGGATCGCCTGGGATCGGCAAAATCCGCGGTTAGCCGGCGGGTATCGTCGCTAGAGGAACGCCTGGGTGTGCAATTGCTGCATCGGACTACCCGGGTGCTGAACCTGACCGAAACGGGTCGCAGTTTCTACGACCATGGGACCCGGATTCTCGCCGACCTGGAGGAGGCCGAGACGGCAGTGCAGCAGGAACACGGCGAATTGCGCGGGACTTTGCGATTCGCTCTACCGCTGTCATTCGGTGTGCGGCATTTGTGCGGGCCGATCGCAACATTTTGCCAGCAGCATCCAAAGATCCGGTTTGATCTGGATCTCAATGACCGGCGCGTCGATTTGATCGAAGAGAATTTCGATCTGGCGTTGAGAATTGGCCGGCTGTCCGATTCCTCGTTAATAGCACGGCGGCTATTCGATGCGCGTACCGTTATTTGCGCGTCGCCACATTATCTGCACGTGCACGGCGTTCCGGAAACGCCTGACGATCTGCGAGACCATCAGTGCCTGGTTTACTCAAATCTGGCTGATCCCGATAAGTGGAGCTATGAAGACCGGGACGGAAACAAAAAGTCGGTCAAACTAAAGCATGTCATGTCGGCGAGCAGCGGTGATTTTCTATCCAATGCTGCGGCTCATGGCATGGGGCTTGTCATGCAGCCGACGTTTATTGTGTCGCAGACAATTCGAAGCGGAAACCTGGTGCCTGTGTTGATTGACTACCGGTGGCCGGTCACTCCGGCATATGCCGTGTACCCTCCAACCCGGCATCTGTCCTATCGTGTCCGGGCGTTCATCGATTTCCTTGCAGAGAAATTCTCAGGTACGCCACAGTGGGATCGGGATTGCGAAGCGCCGATGCCGCGACAGTAGTCCGTCGTCGATTAGTCTACAATATCGCCATAGCAATCGCAGCACATAAAAATGACGGATAAAAGTCCCGAGGCACACACGTTCTGGCAAGAATTGAAACGGCGTAAAGTTGTGCGGATCGCTATTGCCTATGTGATTGTCGGATGGGTGCTGATCCAGATCGCCGACGTCACTCAGGAGCCATTACGTCTTCCCGTCTGGGCAAATACACTCGTCATCTGGTTGGTTGGGCTCGGATTTCCGGTTGCGATAATTCTCGCTTGGGTGTTGGACGTGACACCGCGCGGAATTGAGGTTACCAAAGCCAGGCCGGAGCCGACTGACGATGCTTCGATAGCGGTTCTACCGTTCGTCAACATGAGCGGCGATTCGGAGAACGAGTATTTCAGCGATGGTATTTCAGAGGAATTGCTCAATCTCCTGGCGCGTCTGCAAAATCTACGCGTCTGTTCGCGTACATCAGCATTTGCACTTAAGGGTACGGCGTTGGACATGCCGTCTATCTCAAGCCGGCTGGGAGTTCATTACGTCATGGAAGGTAGCGTTCGTCGAGTCGGCAATAAGGTACGAATTACGGCGCAGCTCATCGATGCCAGGGAAGACTGTCATCTCTGGTCGGAAACCTATGATCGGGAGTTGCAGGATATTTTCGCGGTTCAGGAAGAAATCGCCGGTCGTATCTTCTCTTCACTTCGGCTGACTTTGACGGACGACGAGCAACAGGCGATTCAGTCAACGACACACGATGTAGATGCTCTGGATTGCTACCTTCGAGGTCGAGAGCAGTATCATCGCACGGAGTCCGGCCATCTCGAACGATCACAGGAACAATTTGAAGAGGCGTTAAGGATTGATCCGGAATATGCACAGGCTTGGGCAGGTCTGACCTATGTATGCGTGGATACATACTGGTTTCACGACAAGCAATCACACTGGATAGCAAAGGCACACGATGCGAGCAAGAAGGCAGTGGACCTTGCCCCGCATCTGGCGGAGTCCCACGGGGCCAGAGGGCTGGCCTATAGAGTCGATAACCAGTTCGAACAGGCTGAGGCCGAATTTGAAAAGGCAATAGAAATAAATCCGCGGCTATTTGAACCCATTCACTTCTACGCGCAGTTGGCCAGGGGGTTGGGTCAGTTCGAAAAGGCAGCGAAGCTTTATTGCAGGGCGGCCGAAGTTCGGCCCGAGGACTATCAGTCCATCGCGATTGCATCGAACATGTACGACACGATCGGTGATGCTTCCAGGTGTCGCGCAACAGCCAAAGAAGCGGTGGAGCGGTCGACGCGCGCCCTGCAACTCAATCCGCGGGACCCGCGAGCATGGGTTCTCGGCGCGGGGGCTCTTTTCACCACGGGCGATTCGGAAATCGCGTTGGAGTGGGCGGAAAAGGCTTACGAAGTCGACCCGGAATCTTCCAGCACAGCCTATAACACGGCCTGCCTGTTATCGAGAATGGGCGACTTTGACCGTGCGCTCGATCTGCTTGAGCGGGCCGTGGATCTCGGCAGCCGCAATCAAGCGATTTATGAGACCGACGTCGATTTCAACCCGCTTCGTGATCACCCACGCTTCATTGCACTAATGAAACGTGTCTAGTCTGCCGATCGATTCTAACGTTTCATTTTCGCGAACAGATCCACCAGTTCGTCAAACTTCTTGCGTTGTTGCATCTCGTCGCCGGACGCGATCGCGGTTGCTATGCACGTCGCTGCGTGGTCCTTGAGAATGGCGTCTTCAACCTTGGCGAGGGCGGACTTGATTGCCTGCATCTGCTGCAAAATATCGATGCAGTAGCGTTCGTCCGCAATCATTCGGCCTATCCCGCGAACTTGTCCTTCGATTCTGTTGAGCCGCCTGGTTGTAGCGTCTTTGTCGATATTCATAAATTGGCACTTGCAATATACCCTATAGGAGTATATAGTATAGCACGAATAGCAGTAAATTACATCAGAGGATAACAATCATGAGTGCACACGCTCATCATCGCGGTAGTAACCCGTTCGTAACATCGGCTCAAGCGACTCTCCATTGCCTGACCGGTTGTGTCATTGGGGAGGTTGCAGGCTTGCTTATTGGCGTCGGACTCGGACTTTCCGTGGGACCCATTATCGCATTGGCAACAGTGTTGGCCTATCTGTCGGGCATGACCCTTGGTCTCGTGCCTGTCATGCGCAGTCAGAACAAGACCTTTCTCGAAGCGCTCAAACTCATATGGATCGGCGAAGTGTTGTCGATTGGTGTCATGGAAATTTTCATGAACGGCGCCGACTATATGGTCGGGGGCATGCAGACCGGGACAATATTGTCACCTGTTTTCTGGGCCGGAATCGCAGTGGCAGTGCCTGCGGGTTTTCTGGCGGCCTGGCCCGTCAACTGGTGGCTCTTGAAGCGCGACCTCAAGAACTGTCATTGATGCCATGAACGCAGAGAAGACATTTACTCCAGCGCTTGGCTATGCGTTCTTAACACCCCTGTATGATTTTGCGATTGCAGCAGTGACAAGAGAAAACCTGTGGCGGGACCGGTTGGTTGCGACCATCAATCCAACTGCGACGGATCGAATTCTGGATGTGGGCTGCGGAACCGGATCATTGGCGATACGGTTAAAGTTGGCGGCTCCCGGGGCTGAAGTTATCGGCATTGATCCGGACCCAGAGGTCATTGCAATAGCCCGTAAGAAATCGGCCAGGGCTGGCGTGGGCATCGACTGGCGTAACGGTTTTCTAACGTCTGAAATCTGCAAAGATATCGGCACCGTTTCCAAAATCGTTTCCAGCCTCGTATTTCACCAAACAGCGCTTGATGAGAAAAGAAATATTCTGGCCGCAATGCGGACGCTACTCCAGCCCGGCGGAACACTCACTATTGCTGATTACGGCCAGCAGCGCACAAGACTCATGCGTTTTCTGTTTCGGCGAACGGTGCAGACAATTGACGGTATTGCCGACACTCAACCGAATGCCGACGGGATACTGCCGAGACTGATCGAGGCATCCGGATTTCGGGATATATCCGAACTGGAAGTCGTTCCCACGGCCACGGGGTCAATATCGATTTATCGGGCCACAGCGGTTACGAGTTGAATGCCCGTCTCAAGCCGGCCATCGAGTAATAAAATCCAGGTACGGCCGGTCTGGGTAAGGGAATGCTCGTGATGAGGGAATTGAGATGGCAACCAAAATCAGGCGTAACTTCAAATTCTGGATGCTGATATACGCAGGATTCGCCGTGGCTCTGGCTGCTGCCAATATTGAGCCGCCATACAAACCCGCCGCCACAGCCGTGTCATTGGAAGCCATGCCAGCCGGCATCGCAATAGGCCAGGCATTTTTCCTGCCCGCTATTAATCATTCCCGCAGAAACGATATTTAAATCCCCGCGTCGGCACACGGACGTGCCGTTACCCGACGCATTATAATCCAGCGGTTCCCATGACCAGAGATCCGCAATGGCCAGATGCCTTCTGCCCGTAGTCGCAGCCTTTTTTAGCCACCACATGCTCCTTCGATTCTGGACATCCATTGTGCGCCCTGTCATAACTCGATTGGTGCGGCTGACACCTCCAGTCGATCGCGATGCCGGAGCTGGGTCGTAGTACAGTGCACGCAGAGGCCGTGTTACTTATTTCAGAATGGATTACCGGTCTCGACGGAGACTGTTAGAACGAAACAGGTGCGGGAATCAACTGTCGTTGGATGAAATGAAAATGCGAAAACTTGCAGTGATTCTGGTGTTACTAATCGCGTCCACGGGCGTGCGAGCCGTCGAGACCGTGAAGGAATTTCGTGGCTCGGGCAACACAACCACGTCAATATTTACCGTGGAGTCGCCGTGGCTGCTCGACTGGCGCGTTGACGGTGATTACTATCAGCTGGTCGCGCTCGACGTCACTTTGGTCGAAGCGCATACGGGACGTTATGTCGGACGCGTTCTACACACCCAGCGTAATGGCAATGGATTGAAACTCTTTAATCATGCGGGCCAATTCCGGTTGAGAATCAGTTCAACGCTGGCAAGCTGGACAATCAAGATTAAGCAAATCAAACCTGAAGAGGAAAAGCTCTATACACCAAAGAATCCGAACTGACACCGCTATGGAACGTATCGTCTGCGTTGTTGGTGAACGTCAGTCATCCGATCGGCATGATGCAGTTGATAACGTACTGCACCCTGGCGGTTAACATGGCCGTGTCAGGCAGTCACGCTTCGTCAAGTCGGCCTGTATAATCAGAAACAGGAAATCGTCGGTTACAATGACAGCTGACTGTCATTGTCGGGAGGCTGGTCATTGAGCATATTGCGCTACACCATACCGAATAGTTTTACGGCATTGAGCCTGCTGCTCGGCGTTGCTTCTATCGTTACGACACAGTTGGGTGACCTGGAGCTCGCGGGCTGGATAATCGTCTGGTGTGGTCTGCTCGATGTCCTGGACGGGGTGTCGGCGCGTTTGCTCAAGGCGACCTCAAGTTTCGGCGCAGAGTTCGACTCCATGGCCGATCTTGTGTCATTCGGCGTGGCGCCAGCAGTCCTGGTTTTGAACGCAGGCTTACAAATTGGCGATATTGAGGTTGAATCGGGCCAGTTCTGGGTACTGGCGGTTGCGGTCGCTGTCTTCGTGCTGGCTGGCGCAATGCGCCTTGCGCGCTTCAACGTGGCGTCAGAGGAGACGACCCATGGCTGGTTTTCGGGCGTGCCGATTACTGCGACAGGCGGCGGTTTGATCTCATCCATAGTGCTCGTGCTGATACACCATGACGACATCGCCGAATTGCTGCCGCTGCATCTTTACTTTCCGGTGCTCATGTTTGTACTGGCCATCCTGATGGTATCCAGAATACGTTTTCCGAAGGCAACCCGCCGTAAAAGCAATTTCATCAACGTCTTTCAGATTGTGTCGATTGCGGGCATTTATTACTGCGGTATTACACGGACATACCCCGAGTATCTGCTGGGTATCGGGCTCTTCCTGATGATAGCCGGTATTATTGCGGGCCGGATCACGCGCGACATCTGATGCGGCCAAAACTTGCGAACAAAGTTGCACTGATATCCGGTGTAAGCGAAGGTATCGGTGGCGCCATCGCGAGACGCTTTGCGGCTGAAGGCGCGAAAGTAATGTGCACAGGTGTGCAGATGGATGTCATCACAGCAATTGCCGATGACATTCAATCCACTGGCGGCGTCGCGGCAGTTGCCGAACTTGATGTCACCGATGAGGCGCAGTGGTGTGCGGCCGTCGCAGCCACCATTGCGGACTTCGACGGACTCGATATTTTGGTCAACAATGCCGGTGTTCTGCAGTTGTCATCGATTGGTGATACGTCGCTGGAAGATTTTCGAACGGTACATCGTGTCAATGTAGACGGCGTATTTCTGGGTATGAAAACGGCTATCGCCGCAATGCCAAAGGGTGCGAGCATCATCAATATTTCGTCAGTTTCTGCGTCAGACGGCTGTAGTCATCATGTCGCTTACGGATCGTCAAAGGCCGCCGTATCGGGTATGACGCGGCACGTTGCGAGCGAGTGTGCGACGAACGGCAGCGGTATTCGCGTCAACGCGATCTGCCCGGGCGTAATTCGAACACCCATGTTTATCGCTACAGACGAGAATTTGGCCAAAGTGATGGCCGCCCAGCCAATGGGCATTGGCTCGGCGGAGGACGTTGCGTCGGCAGCCGTGTACCTGGCTTCCGACGACGCACGCTGGGTTACTGGAACCGAGATCATTGTCGATGGCGGAAGGTCCGTGCGAACGTAACAACAATGGTTAGCAAATACTAACGGTCAAGGCTTATAGTAGCGGCCAGCAACTCAGGGGGGGCAGGTATGCTTCGTCGTATTTTTCCGGCGATTTCCATCGCCATTGCTTGTGTGCACGCATCTCATGCGGCAGACAATCTGGATTTTGACGGCTTTGATCGTCTCGAAGGTTTTATCGATCTTTATTGGGATGCGGACAGCGGCCGCGTACTGCTCGATGTCGGCGAACTCAATCAGCCATTTATTTATCAAGCGTCGTTGCCCCGAGGAATCGGCTCCAACGATATCGGACTTGATAGAGGCCAGCTCGGTATTACCCGGGTCGTGCGATTCGTGCGCAGCGGCCCGAAGGTGCTGTTGGTTGAAGACAATTTTGCGTATCGCGCCAACAGCGACAACGAGGACGAAAGACGTGCCGTAGAGGAGAGTTTCGCACGCTCCGTAATCTGGGGTTTTGAGGATCTCGATCCCTCTCGTGAACGTACTGTTATTGACGCGACGCCGTTTTTCATCCGCGATGCACATGGCGTATCAGCAAGATTGAATGAAGGGGTCGAAGGCGAGTACTCGGTTGACGAGTCTCGATCTGCGATCTACATGCCGCGTACGAAGGCGTTTCCTGACAACACCGAGGCGGAGGCAATCGTTACATTTGTGGGCGAGCCGACAGGGCAGTATCTGCCGATAGTTACGCCGGATGCAAATGCAGTCACCGTGCATATTCACCACTCCTTCATCCGCCTGCCGGATGATGGATACAAGCCGCTGCCTTACGATCCCCGCAGCGGCGTCATTGGCCTGCGCTACGATATTGGTGGGTTCGCCGATTATGCGACGGCGATCGGTGATGACCTGATGATCGACTACGGTCGCCGGCATCGCCTCGCGAAAAAGGACCCGACAGCCGAGTTCAGTGAGGCGGTTGAACCGATTATCTACTACCTGGATCGTGGTGCACCGGAGCCGGTTCGCTCAGCGTTGTTGGATGGCGCGCGCTGGTGGGACCAGGCGTTCGAAGCTGCAGGCTACAAAAACGCGTTCCAGGTCGAGCTGCTGCCGGAAGGCGCTGACCCCATGGACGTACGTTATAACGTTATCCAGTGGGTACATCGATCGACCCGCGGTTGGTCTTACGGCGACTCGATACTGGATCCCCGTACCGGCGAGATACTCAAAGGTCATGTGTTGCTCGGCTCGCTGCGGGTTCGGCAGGACTACCTTATCGCCGAAGGGCTATTGGCACCATATGCAGACGACAGCGTTCCTCCGGAGATGCTGGAAATGTCGCTTGCGCGCATCCGCCAGCTTGCGGCGCACGAAGTCGGGCATACGATCGGTTTCGAACACAATTTTGCGGCCAGCACGCAAGATCGGGCGTCGGTCATGGATTATCCGGTTCCACTCATCAGGATTCGCGATGACGGTACGCTGGACCTCAGCGATGCTTATGATGACGAGATCGGGTCCTGGGATGTGCGGACCGTACTGTATGCGTATCAGGATTTTCCGGACGATGTGGACAGCGATGCGGCGCGACGCAATATTCTCGACGAAACGATTGCCGCTGGATTCAAATACGTCGCCGACACCGATTCACGATCTGCGGCGACTGCCCATCCGGACGGAAATCTCTGGGACAACGGCGAAGATGCGATCGCGGAGCTCGAACACCTGATGCGCGTTCGCGGTATAGCGCTAAGAAATTTCTCCGAGCGCAATATTCGATTCGGACGATCACTAGCGACGATAGAAGAAGTTCTGGTACCGATTTACTTGCTGCATCGTTTCCAAATTGAAGCGGTAGGCAAACTGATCGGGGGTCTGTATTTCAATTACAAACTGCGCGGCGACGATCAGGCGGCAGCACGGCCTGTTGCGGCCGCACGTCAGCAACAGGCAATCGACGCGCTGATTGCAACGTTGGACCCTGCGCTGCTCACGCTCTCCGATCAACTTGTCGCAAGTATCTCGCCACGACCACCGAACAACCCGAAGTCACGCGAAACCTTCAGTGGCAGCACAGGAATTGTGTTTGACGCGAAATCACCGGCTGCCAGCGCCGTTGCGATGACGCTCGACGTGTTGCTGGAGCCATCCCGGGCAGCACGTCTTGCGCAGGCTGGGGCGCCTGGATTTGTTGAGCTTACTCGCACATTGCTGGAGGCTAGCTGGCGCTCGAAACCAGCCAGCGGAGTGACCGGCGCCATTCAGCGCCAGTCGAACATGCAGGTGCTGTACGCGCTGCTGCGGCTCGCGTTCAATCCGGCTGCTGACGGCGAGGTTCGAGCGATCGCCCTGGATGCCGTTAGCGGCCTTGATAACTGGATATCCCGCCAGTCGCCGAAAGCTACCGTTATGCGCGCCCATTACGGATTTGCTCGCTTCGAGATCGAACGGCTGAAACGCGATCCGCTGCAGCTGGAGCTCATGGTCCCGGTTACGGTCCCGCCCGGTTCACCGATCGGTTCTTTTCCGACCAGTACTCATTAAACAGGCAGCCTGATGTCAACAACCGTTATCGTCCTGATCGTTTATCTTGGAATCCTGGTTGCGCTGGCACTGTGGAGTCGTCGCGAGACGCACACGCTGTCCGGATACTACCTGGCCGGAAAAAAACTGCCCTACTGGGTCGTCGCGTTCAGCACCAATGCGACGGGCGAAAGTGGTTGGCTGTTGCTCGGACTGTCGGGTATGGGGTATGCGGTCGGCGTACAGGCTTACTGGGTGGTTGTCGGCGAAATACTGGGTATTGCCGCGTCGTGGTGGATTATCGCCAGGCGGATCAAGAGGTACGGCGATGAGACGGACTCCATCACGGTTCCTGATGTGCTGGTTGCAAAATTCGACGACAAGTGGAACCTGATCCGAGGCGTCGCCGTCGTCATTATATTGGTCATGGTGACCGCCTACGTTACCGCACAGATGGTGGCTTCGGGAAAAACCCTCAGCAGCTTCCTCGGCATGGAGTATGCGACCGGTGTCATCGTGGGCTCAATATTTATCATCGGTTACACGTTTGTCGGCGGTTACAAGGCAGTTTCCTATACTGACGTTGTGCAGGGTGTGCTCATGATGCTAGGTCTGATCGCCGTGCCCGCAGCGGCGATTTTCGCGTCGGGCGGCTGGGGCGAAGTGCAGAGCAATCTGACGCTGCAGGACCCGGCGTTGGTCGACATGTTTGCAATGTCTGATTCTGGCAAGCCTGTATTGATTGCGATCGCCAGCTTCGTAGCGATCGGGTTGCCGTTCCTTGGCGTTCCGCAGTTGTTGATACGATTCATGTCCGCTCGCGATGATGTTGAGATCAAGAAGGCGCGAATAGTATCGATGTCGGTCATGCTGATCTTTACTGCGGGCGCCGTCACGGCCGGCGTTGCGGGTCGAGCGTTGTTTCCGGGACTCGAAGATGCAGAAACCATTTTCCCCGTGCTCTCGAACAATCTGTTCCCGGAGATCATCTCGGGCATGCTGTTGGTCGTGGTGTTGTCTGCCATCATGTCCACCGTCGACTCACTACTGCTATTGGCCTCGTCAGCCGTCGTTCGCGACACCTATCAAAAGATTATCGGCACGACCAAGAGCGAAGAGTCTCTATCGAACTATGGCAAGCTGATCACTGTTGTCATTGGTGTCATCGCTGTCGTCTTCGGAATTCAGGAGCCACGCGTCATTTTCGATTTTGTACTGGCATCGTGGTCGGGGCTGGGGTCTGCCTTTGGTCCTGCGATGGTCGGCATTCTCTATTACAACCGCATCACGTGGGCTGGCGTCTTGTCAGGCATGCTCGGCGGCTTCATCGCGAGCGTTGTTTGGCTGACGCAGTTCAAATCTGACTACCACGACTTATATGAGGCGATACCGGGCTTCATCGTCGGCTTCGCACTTACTTACGGTGTCAGTTGGCTGACGAGCGAGAAAGACAACTAAATGTAACCAAATTGGCTGTCGCGCCCTATAAGTCAGTATGAATTCTACTTTGAGGGTAAATAATGCGTAATTTCAAGATTTTACTTGTCGGGCTGCTGCTCGTGTTTCCTGGACTGGCGGTGGCTGATGCCAGCAATGTTCCTGGCGCAGCGACCTGGTACTTCCACGTTGATCTTGAGCAGATGAGATCTGAGGGGGCTGGCAAGGGTCTCTACGACTGGATGGTCGATGAAGTCTTTGCAGAACTCAAGGAAGACACGGGCGTCGACATCGAAAAAGAGCTGGACAGACTGACAGCGTATTCGCTTGCGGGACAGGGCCCCGTGTTCCTGTTCGAAGGTAACATCAGCCAGGAATCCAAAGATCGGCTGATGACAATTATCGCCATGGAGGGCGATCTCGAACCATCGAAATCGTCCGGCAAGTCGTATTACCGTCTGTCGGGCAGCGACGAACACGACCGAAACCTCGACTTTGACGGTGGCAATATCGAAATTCAGCTCGAAGCGCTTGAAGACGAGTCCTGGATCAGCATGGCACTTGCCAATAAAGTTCTCGTGACCTCCAGCGAAGAACAAATGCAGGCCCTGTTGAAGAATGGCGGCAACATCGCGGGCAAGCGAAGCCACAACGGCGCCCTGATCGTGTTGACGGCCGAAAAGACACTGCTACAGGCGGGCATGGATTCTGCCGCGCTGGGAGGTGACGATGACTCCGGCTGGGATTCGAACATACTGCGCCATACGGAGCAGGTGGCTTTTCTCGTCGCTGCGGCAGCCAACAAACTTGCCATCGAAGCCAAGCTGGTGACGACGGAGCCGGAGATGGCTGAATCATTGGCCAGCGTCGTTCGCGGTCTGGTCAGCCTGGTAGCGTTCAGTGACGACTTGGACGACGAAGTGATCGCAGTATTGCGGGGCATCAAGATCAAGACGGATGGTAGAAGCCTAAGTATTTCATTGGCGATCGATCCCGATGTGATTGTCGCTGCTCTCAGTGATTGATGAGCAACAATTGATCGATGCCGCGAAAGCGGGGTCCGCGGAGGCATTTGCAGACCTCGTGAAGCGTTATCGCGTTCGATTGTTGCGATTTCTGCTGACTCGGTGCGCAAGCTTCGCCGACGCCGAAGATGCTCTGCAAGATACGCTGATAGCCGCGTACCGGTACTTGCATAGCTACGATTCTCGCTGGCGTTTCAGCACCTGGCTGTACCGGATCGCGATTCGCAATGCGCAGAAAATACGCTCTGAGAACATTGTCGAATTGGGTGATCTGAGTGACGAGGAAAGCGACCCGTTGTTGCAGTGTATCGTCGCCTCGGAATCGGAGAACCTGTGGGTCAGTGCGCGGCGGGTACTCAACGACGATGTTTTTGCGGCAACCTGGCTGCGATACGCAGAAGATATGTCGATAAATGATATTTCAAAAGCGCTGGATCGTTCAGCATCCTGGACCAAGGTAAATCTGTTGCGTGCCCGCAAGGCCCTGGGTTCTGAATTGAACCGCCAAAGTAGTGGAAGTGAAGCCTATGGATAAGCTGGCGAAACAATTGAGAGCCGATGCGGCGTTGATCGATGTGCAGGTGTCCGACGAGCTTGAGCGCCGAATTACCGCATCTCTGCATGGCCTGAGCCCTGAGGGGCAGGAGCCGCCCACAATTCGGCAGCGGCCCGCTGCCTTTTGGTGGGCCAGTAGCCTCACAGGAGTCGCTGCGGCGTTGATCGTCATCGCGGTCATTAACTCCCAGTCGCGCCTTGACGAGGCGCCGACGCGGGCTCCGGAAATCTCCCCGATTGCGGTGCTCACGACGCCCATAATCGACTGGAAAACGGAGTCCGCGATGCTGACGAGCCCATTGCGCAAGGAGCTTGAAGACCTGCAGGCCGACATTAAGAAAGCAGAGCAGAAGGTTAAGGAAGATATAGGGCTCTAAAGACGAAGGCCCGCTTGCGGGCCTTTTATTGTTTAGATGTTATTCTTGGCTAAGCTCGATTGGGATTCACAAGGACTGATAATGAAGAAAATAGTTCCGATTCTGTCAATCGCTTTGCTGCTGGCGGCCTGCGCTCCTGAAGTAGGCAGTGAAGCCTGGTGCGAGGACATGGACGAGAAGGCCAAAGGCGAATGGAGCACTAATGATGCAGGGGAATACGCCAAGAGTTGCGTGTTTCGAAAACGTGATGGCGACTAGGGCTTGAGTGGCAGTGGCATGACGACCCCCCAAAAAAGAGCGGTCATCCTGGTTCTGGATTCATTTGGTATCGGCGCGACAGCAGACGCTGAAAAATTCGGCGATGTTGGCGCCGATACATTTGGTCACATTGCACAGGTGCGAGCGGAGTCGAGCGCGGGACCGTTACAGCTACCTAATCTGGCACGGCTCGGCCTGTTTCACGCGAGTCAGGAGAGTACCGGCACATTCCCGCCCGGCCATGATTCAGACGTCGAGATTATCGGTGCCTACGGTTACGCGGCCGAACTCAGCAGCGGCAAGGACACGCCAAGTGGGCACTGGGAGATTGCCGGTGTTCCTGTACTGTTCGAGTGGGGCTATTTCACAGGCAAGGACGAAGCGTTTCCGAAGGAGTTGCTCGACGCATTGATCGATCAAGCCGCATTGCCCGGCGTCCTCGGGAATTGCCACGCGTCGGGAACAACGATCATTGCCGAACTTGGCGATAAACATATTGCGAGTGGAAAACCGATCGTCTACACATCCGCCGACAGCGTTTTTCAGATTGCCTGCCACGAAGACGCGTTTGGCCTGGATCGACTGTATGAGTTATGCGATATCGCTAGAAAGCTGGTCGATAAATACGATATTGGCCGGGTGATCGCGAGGCCGTTTGTCGGTGACGGGCCAGACAGCTACACACGCACCGGCAATCGACGCGATCTTACGACACCGCCGCATGCACCGACCGTGCTCGACAAGCTTGTAGAAAGTGGTGGTGACGTCATCAGCGTAGGGAAGATTTCAGATATTTATGCGCACATGGGCATCACTAAAAAAATAAAAGCTACCGGCAATGCGGCACTGTTTGATGCGACCCTGGACGCGATCAAGGAAGCCGGGGACCGCTCTATTGTGTTCACCAATTTTGTCGACTTCGACATGCTGTACGGGCACCGCCGCGACGTTGAAGGGTATGCGGCCGCGCTTGAGTACCTGGATAATCGCTTGCCTGAGATCCTGGAGTTAATGGGTGAGGGCGATCTGTTAGTGCTGTGCGCCGATCATGGCTGCGATCCCACCTGGCCAGGAAGCGATCACACGCGCGAACATATACCGGTGCTGGCATACGGCGCCGGAATTACACCAGGTTCACTCGGCCGCCGCGAAACGTTTGCAGATATCGGCCAGAGCCTCGCCATGCATTTTGATCTGCCGCCGATGGATTACGGCACCAGTTTCGTTTAAGCGTCCTTATGGGTTGCGTTCGTGCAACGCGTCTTGAATTCTTGCGGCCAGCTCGTTGGCTTCCGCTCTGACGCGCTCAGTGTCGATCGACAGTATCTCGCCATCTTTCATCAACATTTTGCCATCGACGACGACCGCAACGACGTCCTGTTCGTCGTTGACATACACGAGATGTGAAATTACGTCGTAGGTCGGCACGTGATGCACATCGTCAAACGCAATCTGGATGACATCCGCGTGCTTGCCAACTTCAATTGAGCCGATGGTGTCGCCCAGCCCGATCGCGATTGCGCCGCCACTCGTAGCCATCCGCAGTACGGTTGGCGCAGACATCACAACCGGGTCCATGCGATCGATTTTCTGCAGGAACGCAGCAAGTCGCATCTCCTCCCACATATCCAGGTCGTTGTTGCTGGCGGCGCCATCTGTGCCGAGACCGATGTGAACCCCAGCCTGCAGCATTTCAGTCACGGGCGAGATCCCCGACGCAAGTTTCATGTTAGAGGTTGGATTGTGAATAACACCGACCTTGCGCGCCGCAAGTATCTGTATCTCATCCCTGGTCGGCCAGACCATGTGCGCAGCGATCGTTGGTCCATCAAAAAAGCCGATCGACTCGAAAAGCTCAACGCTGGTCATGCCAAACGTATCTTTGGAATACTGCACTTCAAACGGTGACTCGGACATGTGAATACTGATGCCAACACCGTGTTCGATCGCGGCGGCACGAACGGC
>JADFHE010000056.1 GCA_022567295.1 Pseudomonadota bacterium
GAGGCCATTGAGCAGCGTGAATATGAAAAGGTCGAGCCGCAGATCGAGATCGCCGCAGGTGTTTTGAACAATATGGCAGAACGTATCGAACAGGTGACCAGCCTTATCGACTAAGCTTCAGACTCGTCGTTCTATTGACCAAAAAGCCCGGATCGAATCTTGCTTTTGTCTTTGTCAGCTTCCTCTCGGATTCTGAATACCGTTTGTCCATTTTCCTGGGTGGTCTCGATGTTCGCGAGTTCCAGGTATTGCGACAGCGGTAGTCTTTCTGTGCCGACGATATAACGACTAAAAAAGTCTTTTTGAGATTCGTTGTTCAAGTTACTCAACTCTCGCTCAACATCGCCAATGTCGTAAGTTTCGTCGCTGAAGTTATCGAACATGAAGCGCATCATGTCGTCCACGCTCTTTTCATTATTGCTTGCGGACCGAATTTGCATGTCTTGTGCAATGGCGACAAACATTCCACAGATGATTGGATACCTGGATACCAATAAAAACGCCAATGACCACAATCACCAAGTCCAAAAGTACCGCGAACCAGTTTTGGTCTTTGACGTGCTTTGTGACTGACCTCAGTATCATGTTTGTTCCTCATTCGTCTTAGCCAACTGCATCTCGCGATCGCGCCACCTGCTCATCGAATAACGCTTCGAGCGCTGTGTTGCATCCTCGCAAGCCGTCGACAACGCGAGATGCCCAATCAAAGTACGCCAGTTGTCGTTCTGGTGCCCAGTCCACGGGTTTGCTGAAGGCGACATCGTGAACGTTGGATATCTTGTCGGCCAACTTCAGGACTTGAGCGTCTTTCGTGAGATGCGGAGCGTGCTCGACTTGCTTCTCCTTTCGAACAAGTTTGTCCAAATTTTTGTCATCCGTAACCTCCAACACGATGTCGCGTACGCGTGCGCCGAAGAGTGATTCGAGTTCTTCGCTGGTGGTCGGGGTGTCCTCGATGGTGTCGTGCAGCACTGCCGCCTGCAATACGTCAACGTCCGATATGTCGCCGATTTCGGCAAGGATTGCCGCCACTTCAATCGGATGATGAATGTACGGTGCCTTGCCTTCACCCTTTCGAAGCTGGCCCTCATGCCTCCACGCGGCGAATCCCGTGGCACGGCGCAGCTCCGGTAAAGCCGCACAGGCGGCATGCCCTTTCGAAAAGCGAGTGGTTAATTCCGTCTCGGCAAGTACCGATTCGGCGAGGGCTATCCAGTGCATTTCAGTCATACTTCTCTCCAATAGTGTAAAAAATACACTAATATAAGTGTAGATGATACACTAACGCACAAATGAGCTACACATACGAATTTCCGCACCCGGCAGTCACCGTGGATATTGTTGTTTTTACAATAGAAAACGACGACTTGAAGGTGCTATTCATCCAGCGAGACCAGGACCCTCAAGAGGGGGAGTGGGCGCTGCCTGGCGGATTCGTTGATATCGATGAGAGTCTCGGTCACGCCGCCAAGCGAGAGTTGAAAGAGGAAACGGGCGCTAGCGCGAGCTTCCTGGAGCAGCTTTACACCTTCGGCCGCCCCGATCGCGACCCGCGCGAACGAATCATCACAGTGGCCTATTTCGCACTAATCCCGTCTGATCAGTTATCGATCGCCGCGGGCGACGATGCGAGGGACGCGAAGCTTTACAGTACTAACGAATTACCGGCGCTGGCGTTCGATCACGAAAACATCCTCCGAATCGCTATGCACCGTGTAAAGGAAAGGCTGAGCGATTCTGTCTATGCATTTCAGATGTTGCCGAAAGCATTTACGATGTACGAGCTAAGACGGGTTTATGAGCTGTTCCTCGGGGAAGTACTCGACAAGCGCAATTTCAGAAAAAAGATCATCGCACTCGATCAAATTGAAGAGACCGGCGAAAAACGCGAGTCTGTTCGACATCGGCCGGCGAGGTTGTATCGGGTGAAGAGCGTCAATCGGGTGGCTTCGCCACCTTAGTTCGATTCCTGAAATAGACCGCCATGCTGATAATCGGCACCAGCAACAGGCCTCCGATCGATTCCATGTAAGGGCCAATATCCGCCTGCGCAACACTTCTTGTCATCACGCCCACCAGCACGACATGAAACAGCAAACCGTAGGCAGCAAAGCCAACGGCTGCAATCTTGGCGCTCAGTGTCAGTCGAAACAGCGGGCGAGCGATCAGCAGGGAGAAGATCGCGTACATCCAGAAGCCTAAGTAATCGAATGACGTAAACAAGGAGAACGATAGAGAGGGGTTCAGCAACTGGAGCAACTGCTCGGCGACGGCGCTATCAGCTGAGACGGTTGCGGACGCCACCACCATCTGCGGTATCGACCAAATCGCAATGAATTTCGGGATGATAAACGCAACAACGGATATCAGAAGCACCGTGCCGGCGACAGTCGCCCGCAGCGGGTTCGTGCTCGAGATCTGCCAGGCTGTTGCCGCGAAGACGGCAGTCAACGCAAGCATCGCGATAATCTGCACGATCCAGCCGACGACGAAAAAGTTGATGTTCGAACTCAGCCAGATGACTCGATCGGCAAACGTGCCGGGCGGCGCATCCAGCGGGAAGAACAGCGAGAGCACGCCCGCCAGGATCAGGACGACTGCCGACCGGAAAGCGGCCTTGTTGATTTGATGGTCGAGCGTTGCGTTATCAATCATTGTTCGCATACCTTGCTTCGATAAATTTGATTACGACATCGCGCACCGCGTCCGCGTCATCTTCCCAGCGACACTCCTTGCCCACGAACAGCGTGGATCCCTCCAACAAGGACATCAGTGCCAGCGCTTCCGCACGGGGTGCGCTACTTCCCACTGCGACGAACCGTTCTTCCATCACGTCCAGGTAGGTCACGTAGATATTGTCCAGTAATTCCGCCATTACCGGCTCGACCCGGGCCATGGCCCACAGTTGCGGGAACAGCCTGTCGGACTGCAAAGCGGAACCCGGCACATCATCAAGAATAAACCGGACGATCTCCTGGAGGCTTGACGCCTCGACATCCGGCATCAGCGCTTCGAACGATTGTCGATACTCGTCCGAGATATAGGCGGCCAGCGCACGAAGCATGTCTTCCCGCGTGCGAAAATGATATTGCAGCGCACCCAGCTTCATACCGCTGGCGCGGGCGAGGGCGCGCATCGTCAATTTGCCGTAACCCTCGGTCGCGATGATGGCAATCGCTTCTTGCAGGATTTGTTGCTTGCGGTCGCTCGTCGCGATTTGTGTCTGTGCGGTTGACATGTCAGGGGGCACGCTAGAACATGTCACCTGACATGTAAAGACTTCGGAGACAGCGATGGCTGTGCGGGTAACTCGCCGGGACTTCCTGAATGGGATGGCAGTGGGTGTGGGTGCGAGTTTGATCGCGCCTGGAGAGTTGCTGGCGCAAGTTGATCCGACGTTGGCGACATCGGCTGTGTCCTCATCCTATTACCCGCCGACACTGACCGGCATGCGCGGGAGTCATCCCGGCTCTTTCGAGGTGGCGCATGCGCTCGCCTGGGGCGGGCAAAAGCCTGCGGAGTACAAGGCGCTCGACGAACACTACGACCTCGTGGTCGTCGGTGCCGGTATCAGCGGCCTTGCGGCGGCGTGGTTCTACCGCAAGAAGATGGGGCCCGATGCACGCATCCTGATGCTGGACAACCATGACGACTTTGGCGGGCATGCCAAGCGCAACGAGTTTCATCACGGTGGACGGATGGTCCTGGGACTGGGCGGCGCTCAAAACCTGGAGATGCCCGATTACTACAGCCTGATTGCCGCCGGCCTGCTCGCGGATCTGGGTATCGATACTGACGCCATGGGGGCCAATATCGCCGATGACTTCGCCATGGCGAACATGGAATCCAACAACGCGTTGGCACTTCCAGGTAAAGACGGCCATGTGACGGTGGGTGGCAACTGGTTGCTATCGATGCACGGCATGGGCGATTACAAGGGCATGGTTCGGGCTCTTCCGGTAGCGGCTGATGAGCAGGACAAACTGATCGCCTTGTTCGGTGGCGATAAGGACTACCTTGATGATCTGTCACTTGGCGACAAATACGACTACGTAACGACCGTCAGCTACAGTCGCTTTCTCGTGGATCGCGTCGGCCTGGTCGCGGACACGCTGCCGATGCTGGATGCGATTCTGCGGATCGGTAATGGATTCACCGGTTGGAACCACTCTGTTCTCGAGGGCATTGCAGGTGGCGCTCCGGGTTTGCGAGGCATGGGATGGGTTGGCGGGATGGTGCACTCCCTGGCCGCTAGTGCTGCCAGCTCCTACGAGGTGTGTTATTTTGCAGACGGCAACGCCTCTGTTGCAAGATTGCTGGTACACAAATTGATCCCGGCCGTGGCTCCCGAAGCTTCCGGATTCGACGATATCGCCACCAGCCGATTCAGGTATGCAGCGCTTGATCGCGACTACAGTGCGACGCGGCTGCGGCTTAATAGCACCGTGGTGGGCGTGCGGCAGTTTGACGACGTCAACGTGGAGGTCGACTACGTGCAGGACGGAAATGCCCTGCGAGTCACCGGCAAACACTGCATCCTGGCCTGCTACAACGGGCTGATTCCACACCTGTGCCCGGAACTACCCGACAGACAAAAAGAGGCGTTGCGCTATGGCGTTAAGGTTCCGCTCGTATACGCGAATGTACTCCTGGACAACGGGCGTGCGTTTTCAAAACTGGGCGCGAACCTGGTGACCTGCCCCATAGATCCCTTCACCATGCTGAGCTCTGCCCCTCCGACAACCACCGGTGGCTATGAACCGCCACGCGGACCGGACGATCCCATGGTGATATTGATGATGGCCAGCCCAACCCCGGAACCAACCGGAGACGAATCAGTGCGTGACTTGCTCCGAATCGGGCGCCACAAGATTTACGCGACATCCTTTGATACCTACGAGCAACAGGTTCGCGATCAACTCCAGTCGCTACTGGGCCAGCACGGATTTGACCATGAGACTGACATCCGCGCGATCACCGTGAATCGCTGGCCCCACGGCTACGCATACTGGTACATGGCATTAGACGACCCGGAGTGGCCCGAGGGACAAGCGCCTCACGAAATCGGTCGGGCACAATTCGGGCGTATATCGATCGCTAACTCGGACTCCGAAGCGCGAGCTTACATGGATGCCGCCATCGAAGCCGGATGGCGAGCAGTGACAGAACAAACCCTGCGTAGTTGAGCAGGCGGCATCGACAGGATCACTGTAGGAGCGGCTTTATGCCCTTGGGGTAAACGCGGTTCGATCGACGAAACGTTTCGTGGCGCCTTGATTGGCGAGAAATGCGATCATGGACGCTAATTTCTTCGAGAGTGATGCCGGAAATGAACATTCTTAAGCCTGGTAACGGCAATCAAAACGCTAATAGAAAGGCGGCGGTTGAGTTCATTACCTCGAACATATTTGACGTTGAATCGATCGACGTCGCGTCTGGAATAATTACCACTACAGACGGCGTGTCGTATCAGGTGTCGGCTTACGCTGAAACTACTGGTGCATTCGTTTCGACGCCGAATGTTGAAAAGTCTAGGAACAGTATTTACTCCTCCGGTTTCCCCGCGTTAATGTTCAGACAGCTCAAGAACGATAAACGGTCAATTCTGTACGAGGTTGATCCTCCGAAGATCTACGTGAAATCCAATTCTTCGACAGCGAAGTGGTCGGATATCGGCAAGGTCGCGACTCGAAAGTGGGTATGCACGAGCGACGAGATAAGACTAATCGACAGGACAGCCAAGAATTCGTAGCTCGCTATGCTAGGTGCAATCGTAGGTGACGGCGATGGCTCGGTGTATGAGTTCGATAACCACAAGAGCAAAGACTTTCCTTTGTTTCGGGAGGACTCGCATTTCACCGACGACACGATCCTGACGATCGCTACCGCCGATGCGTTGATGAGCGATATGGATTTCGCCGAATAGATTGACGTCGTTCACCGCCAGCACCGACCAACGAACGGATGCGTCGCATCATCGCGGCATCAGCAGACGACCTGGGTCTGAGCTTCAAATTCATGCCAATGGCGCGAGCGTGCTTTTGAGGACCGTGCTCGAGATCGATGGTGGTGCGCTGGAGTGACGTTTTCAGATGCTGGGTGTACCAGTTTGACAACCACATATTCGACCTCTGCTATCCTCATCACTCATCGACTAAGCTACTCCGCCACTGATACTTTGCGTGGAGGTTGGGAGAAAAACGGGACCATGCAACGCAGAACATTTTTTAGTCGGCTTTTCGGCAGTCTTGGTGCGGCTGTGGTGACTCAGTCTGTCGGTGCAGCAGATCGGTCCGTACTGATTCAGGAATCGCCCATCGCGGGATTTCAATTTCATCGTGGCGACGCGATTTGGCCATCTTTGGTTGTTGACCAGGAGTTGGTATTGGTTCGCGAATCGTCCAACAGCCATGATCCTGACGCAGTTGCGATCTATTTCCGACAGGAGCAGTTGGGTTACGTCCCTCGTGGAGACAATAGGGCTGTCGCTCAAATGCTTGACCGTGGCGAGAACCTGGAAGCCAGAATCAGCAAGTTGTTGGTCGATGGGGACCCGTGGGAACGGATACGTATCACCATTACCCTTTGCTAGGTGCATGCGCTTAACTCGGTAAATCATTGTGAGCCAACCGATACTCGTAGGTTTGCTCCTTTCTACATCGATTGATAATTGTGGTTTCCTCAACCGGCGCACCCATTGTCCAATAAACCAAACCATCTTCATCGTAGTAGGTAATTTCCATCTTATAAAAATGGCCTTGATAGCCATTAGCCCTGATATGCTCAACGAGCTTGACGAAAAGTTGCTCATCCACCTGTCCACGAACGATATACTCATGCGGCCAAGTCTTGGCGAAGGTTTTTGCAAATATCCACTTTTCGTTACTCACAAATTGACGCAGGCCTGCTGAAAATGATTGGGATTCGTTCGATTTCAAACTACTACTCATCCTGTGGTTTACAAAGATTGGGTGGTCTCATTTCTTATTAAGAACTATTGAGCGAAGCAACTCGACAAGCATCGAGAAGCGAATTTAGTTTGGCCTTTCCGGTGTCACCTCGTCCTTCAGCTTCATAAGGGTTTCTTCCTTGTCTGATCACGGTATCTATCGCACCATTATTCGTCATTGAACGACCATAGACTAGCCACGCAGCAAGAACATGACCGGTACGTCCGCTTCCGCCAGAGCAATGCACTACCACTGGCTCACCTTTTCGAACCGATTCAGCAAGAAAGGGAAGGACTGTTTCAATCAGCGAATTTTCATCGGCCAGGCAAAAATCCTTGATCGGCGCCCAGCAAACCGCTTGTTCACCAAACGAATATTTGTAGGCTTCTATTAAATCAGACGCGTATAGAGAGAGCTGGTCCTCTAACAAACAGCAAACTCGTTTAACGCCCTTTCGCTGCATAAACTCTATCCAGCTAGTTACTTCAGCATCGGATATTGGGGTAGCCGAAATGTAACCAGGCCTTTGCGCGCCAAAAACATAAGCCTCTTCGTCAGCAGCGGCATTAAATCTGAATTGACTCATGATAGCCATGGATCATTGCCGCGTGTTTCGCTATTAAGTTCAACTTCAGGGCCCGTCATTCGTAAACCACGGCCCGAATGATTGCCAGATGGTCACTCACACCACGCTTAAACGCGTCGACACTCACGCGTTCATCATTACCGTGAATCCTCGACCATTCCTGTTCTTCCACGACGATCGGGTCGAAGCCGTAGCTGGCGATGCCTAGATCCCGCGTGAAATGGCTGTCAGTAAAACCGCTCTCGACCGAGGGCATAACCGTTGAGCCCGGGTGGCGCTCGGCGGTAACGGATTCGATAGCGCGATAGAGTGGTGTGTTGGTCGAAGACACGGCCGGGGTGAAGGCCATGATGACCGAGATTTCCACACCCGTTGCTTTGATGAGTTCACGCATTTCGTCGACGAAGACGTCGGACGGCCTGTCCGGGAGGATGCGGCAATCAATCTCAGCCCAGGCTTCTGGCGGCACGACATTTATCTTGTTAGAAGCCTCGAATCGCGTTATTGAGCAGGTATCACGAGTGAGCGCGTGCAGGAAGGCAGAATGCTCTTGCAGTTTGCTCATGAAGCCAGGTGCTTTGATGGCGGCGGGCATATTGGCGTAAGCATCGGCCCATTCGGGCGCAGCATTTCGTGCGAGCGACTGAAACATGGCATCGACCGCCGGCACGATATGCGGTGGTGACGGGTTTGCCTTGATGATGCTGAGCGCGTCAACGATGCGAGTGACGGAAGAGGTAGCATTTGGCATCGAGCCGTGTCCTGGCTTGTCCACCGCGGTTAGCCGCAGCCAGACCGGTACCTTTTGCGTGACTTCGACACTGAATACACGTCCCTTGTCGGTATCCGTGCCGCCGCCGCCCTCGTTGATCAGCAAGCCAGCGCCTTCGAATATTTCCGGATGGTTTTCGATGAGCCAACCGGCGCCGAAGAAACCGCCAGCTTCTTCATCGGCGGTGGCGACGAGGATGACGTCGCGGTTCAGGGCGATGCCCGCCCGGTGCAGGCTTACGAAGGTCGCCAGCTGTGAGATGCCGGTGCCTTTCATGTCGAGTGCGCCGCGACCCCAGACGTAACCGTCTTTGATCTCGCCGGATAAAGGATCGGTCGTCCAGTAAGCCGGATCGGCCGGAACGACATCGGTGTGCTGCAGAAGAATCAGTGCCGGTTCATCGCCACCTGCAAGACGTGCCCACAAGTTGCCGCGCCCGGGTGCGCTCTCAGCGGTCTGATAGTCAATCCCTTCCTTATCCAGAATGTTGCCGATGAACTCGACCGCGCGAGTCTCGTTTCCCGGCGGGTTGATCGTATCGATGCGAATGAAGTCCTGCAGCCAGGCCAAGGCTTCGTCTTCGATGGACTCGGCGAAAACGGGCAGGGCGATCAGGCAGGCGATCGTGGTCGCAGCGACACGTCTATACATGGAGATGCTCATTATTTTAGGTTTCAGTGATGCCTGGAATCGTAGCACGAGCGATAGTAGAACGACGCTGGGCTGCTATCCTTGGCAGCCATGCCAGGCGCAATCGTTGGCGACATCGTCGGCTGCTCAGCTCTCCAGTTTCGCCTGCCGCCAATGCTGACGGTGGGGTCGACCGGGTAGCCTACAGCCAGCCCTTGTCTCGCGCGATGCGGGCAGCGTCAATCCGATTGTTTGCGCTGAGCTTACTGATTGTCTCCGAAATGTAATTTCGGACGGTGCCGTCGTTAAGATTTAGTTTCGATGCAATCTGTGAGCTTGTTAGTCCTGCTGCTGAGAGACGCAATACCTGTCGCTCTCTGTCAGTGAGCGGATCCGCCTCGCTCCATGCTTGTGTTGCTAATTCAGGATCGATGGTGCGGCCGCCGTTGTAGACCGTGCGAATGGCGTCTGGCAAGACATCACCTGGTGAGTCCTTTAATAGATAACCGGACACGCCGGCGTCAAGCGCTCTTCTAAGGTATCCCGAGCGCGCGAACGTTGTCACGATGATGACTCGCGTCGCCAACTTCTGATCTTTGATCCAGTTGGCGAGTTCCAGCCCCGTCTTCTTCGGCATCTCGATGTCGGCAATAACGACGTCAGGTTTAAGCTGCCGCGTTAACTCCATTCCTTCCAGGCCATCTCCTGCCGAGCCGACAACATCGATATCGTCCTCAAGCGACAACAAGGCAGACAACGCGGTGCGAAGCATCCTTTGGTCCTCGACGATCAGGACCTTGATCACTGCGCGCCAGCCGTTTTGACGAGAGTAAGTTGCGGGGTCTGTCGCGATGATTTGCTTGGCAATGACGCTGTCACTTTCATGCCATCGGAACTATCGATGTTAAGTGCGCCACCATTGCTTATCAGCCGCTCGCGCATACCACTCAACCCCGAGCCTTCGACGAAACGACCACCTCGACCATCATCAACGATCTCCAGCTTGATGGCAGCGTCAGACGTCGACAAGCTGACGTGGCAACGTTTGGCGTCGGAATGTCGAATAACGTTTGTGATCGCCTCGCGCAATGTCATGGCCAAAACGCAGTCCTGCGTCGGCTCGAGGGTTATATCGGCCGTCGAGAATTCCCCTGTAATGTCCGCGGCCTCGAGCGCGAGTAGGGCGTTTTCCAGCTCGCCGGAAAATCCGGCACTTCGATATCCCTGCACGGCGTCACGGACTTCCTGAAGCGCGTCACGCGAAATCTGTTCGATGTCGCTAATCTCCTGGCTCGCTTTGTCGACATCTTTATTGATCAGTTTATTGGCAAGCCTGGCTTTTAAAACATTGAGTGACAGTGTGTGGCCCAAAAGGTCATGCAGATCGCGGCCGATGCGCTCACGTTCGGCGATCGTCGCAAGCCGCTCAATCTCTTCCTGCTTCATGTGAAGTCTTGCGTTGCTTCTCTCTGCTTCTGTCCAGTTAATGCAAAAACCGCCGAAGACAACCGCCATAACAATGGTTGGTGCCCAATAGCCGACGCTGTATCCGACTAACCAACTTTGCAGGGCGATTGCGCCGACAATGACGGCCAATGCTGCGACAGAGCGTTTTGTATCTCCAAGGAAACCGACAAGAGCGCTGGCGTAGAGCAAGAAAACATTGGCACTCGAATTAAAGGGCACGATCAGGAGACCAAGCGTGGCCATGCCGGCGAGCGGTAGCACCGCTTTCCAGCCGCGAACCCAGAAAGACCAAAAGTACAGCGGCAGGAAAATTGCCACTGCCAGGCCAGTTGCCAGCCACTCTCCGGGCGACGTTCGTCCAAAATAGGCATTAAGCGGGACGAGCAGCACGGGCGACAGGCACAAATAGGGCACCCAGCTGATCCCGGATTTGTCGGGAAGCAGTCTCATAGGACCCATACTATAAGTAGTATCCGCGTGTGACGCTAATGAGCAACATCATTCCACGAACATGACAAAAGTCATTGTTTTGGGCTGATGAACCTCACTGGTGGCCAGCGCAGGGCGCGTGTCAGGATTCCTGTCACTGACTGATAGGAGAACTGTGATGACCGAAACAACGAATGACGCAACGAATGACACATCGACGCGCGACCCACGCCGTGCAAGGCCGATCGGGCGCATATTGCGATTCTTGATGGCCGGGTTCCTCATTGCGACGGTGGTGCCCCATTACCTGGGTGCAAGCTGGCAGTCCAACCTGAAAATTGTGGCTGCGATAGGCGGTCTCATCATTTTGTACACTGCATTGCACCTGATCATTTCGAAGTATGTTCCGCGCCTGAATCGTTGGCTGGGTGCCCTGCTCGCAATCACTCCGGCAGTGCTGTTTTTCGTGCTCGGGGGCGGTATCGGGCAGATGGGCGCGATTAGTTACATCGGCGGATCGCTTTTCATCGATAGCTTCAACGGTGACAGTGGCTGCGAGGTAATGGCTCTTCCAGGCATTTTCAGCGGCGAGAGAACGCACCTGGCATGCATTCTATTTTCACCACTCGACTGGATCGAAGAAAAGCTGACTTTTGAACGCAGGTTATTTGGATAATGAAATTTCCGATGGGCGTGATCATTCTTATCTCACTGGCCGCGGCGTCCATTCTTAATCCGGCTCGTACTGCGGAGAAGACTCCCCAGTACGTGTTGTTGTAACGAAAACGAATTTTATACGTATAAGGTTGTGAGTAGGGGTATTTCGGTACTTTTTTTACCCCTTTTAACAGAATAATACTAGTATAACTGGCCTTACTCGGTATAGCCGGGCAACACGGTTGTGCTTGATTATCCAAATAAACGGTTCGGCGCGTAACCGCCCGTGACCATCAGACCGACATCACCGCGAGCGCGTTCGGCAAAGTAGGCCGCAAGGCGATCGTGTTTGTTGCCGTCTTCGAGCCCTGTGTGCATAGAGCCCATGAGCACGCGGTTTTTAAGCGTCGTGAAGCCGAGGTCGAGTGGGGCGAACAGGTGTGGGTATTGGGTGTCGGTCATCGGCGATCCTTATAGCAAACTCGCATTCCCTTAGCTATGCTGTCGCCGAAGGTAATTTCCACTGAATTAGCTGAACAGGTTGGCTTGTGGCTGAACCTTTGGCTATGCGCCAAGCCTAAGGTGATATGAAAATTCTGTCAGCCATCCTGTTTAGTGTAATCGTCTGCAGCGTTTCCTCAGCAGACACGGTCTCGATCAAGGGCTTACAGGGACTCGACGAAACTCGCTATCACCGTATCGAGTCCGCCGCTCTGCAGAGGGGCTACGACATACTCGTTGGACTGCCGATAGGTTACGACGAGACCCGCCAAAAATCCTATCCAACCATCTACATACTTGATGGCGGCGAGCTCTTCCCGTTATTACGGGCTTACTATAACTACCTGCGCAATAGTGACGAATCACCAGAAGCTATTCTGGTTGGGATTTCCTACGGTAATCGCGAATTTGATGGTGGTAATGAACGTGGCCACGATTACACAGCGCCGTCAGACGAGCGCGAGCATTACGGCGGTGCACAGGATTTCCAGACGTTCTTGAGCGATGAACTGCTGCCATTCGTCGAAAGTGAATATCGTTCTGCGAACGATCGACGGGTAATTTTCGGTCAGTCCCTCGGTGGCCAGTTCGTATTGTTTACGGCGCAAACCCGACCAACGCTATTCTGGGGTCATATCGCGAGCAATCCAGCGCTGCACCGAAATTTGCCGTTTTTTCTGCAATTGCACATGGACGCGGCGCCGAAAGGCGAGCGACCGCGATTATTCGTTGGCAGCGGTTCGGAAGACGAACCGGTATTTCGCCAGCCCGCGATGCGTTGGATCGAGCACTGGACCGCTATCAAGGAAAAGCCGTGGGACCTGAAGGCCGTCACTCTCGAAACACATACACATTTCTCCGCGCCGCCCGCATCCTTTAGACAGGGCATGAAATGGTTGTTTCCTGGTCCAG
>JADFHE010000081.1 GCA_022567295.1 Pseudomonadota bacterium
GGCAGATCAATATCAGTGGAATTTGTTTAACTGTGTCCGGCGGTATTGGGCAGGCGTTTGCCCGATGCATTTCTTGAAGGCCGCATAAAACGCCGAATTGGAATTAAATCCGACCGCAAACGCGACACTCAGTATCGCAATATTGTGGCGCTCGTATTCGCCAAGCAGCTTCCTGGCATATTCGATGCGGTGCTGATTCAAATAGTCAAAAAAGCTCATGCCGAATCCCGAATTGATAACCTGCGACAAGTGGTTGACCGAACAATCAACGGCCGCGGCAAGTTTCGGTAGCGTCAGGTCGGACCTGAGGAACACCTTTTCTGTTCGCATTATTGTTTCGAGACGGCACTTGAACTCCTCGAGTTGTGCAGTATTCAGTCCTGACTTGGCGTACTTGTGCTGCAGTGAACGACCCGCGGCTGAGTGCACATCACTCTGGGGACGCGCCATTACGCGCACATCGTAATAGTCGGTAATGATGATGGCGGCATCGCCACTCAGGGTCATAAACTCCGCACCGAAATAGGAGCGTGCAAGTCCATTGTCATCGTCATATGGTGACGACACGCGATATTGAAACGCTATGGAATTTCTGCCTGTCTGAATGTCCCCGATCAGCTCATACTGGTGTCGGTCATGGGCAAAAAAGGCGCCTAAACTTGTAATCAGCTCGTCGTGCGAGCGCTGCTGGTGTTCTGGAATATCGCAATAAATGCCGTCAGCGGCGAGATGATCAGCCACGCCCTTTGGATCGCGGTGGTTCCAGGCATCAAAGTAACTTTCCACGAATCTCGTTGTGTGCACCACGGGCTCCCCGGCAGTGGAAATTCGACCTTACATCCTATCTCAGGGCTGTAGACATTGTCATGCCGAATTGACAAGAGTGGCTGTCTGGCGGCAGATTGGGCCGTCCGTTTGGCGTTTTTCAGGGATTCAGTGAAAGAAATCACTGCGAAAGTCGTGTCGGTGCATGCCGGATCGAATGATGACCTCAGCAAAGAGCAGCATCCATCGATTCAGGCAGAGTTGGACGGCATCGTCGGCGATCGCCACCAGTCTTACTCCCGCAAGACCTGGCGCGGCGACAAGCAGCCGCAAGGCACCGTCAGGCGCAACGAGCGGCAGTGGTCCGCCGTATCCGTAGAGGAGTTGGCCGATATTCAAAAGAAGATGGACTTGACCGAACCGCTGAGTGCAACAAGCCTGGGGGCCAACCTTTGCCTCAAAGGACTGCCGGATTTGTCCCGCTTGCCGAAAGGCACGCTACTGAAATTTCCGTCCGGCGCCGAGCTGATCGTTGAAGAGTACAACCCACCGTGCCTTCACATGGGGAAAAGGCTGGCGGCCCTGCACGATACGAATTCGGGTAAGCCCTTGTCCGACACTGCGTTCTCCAAAGCCGCAAAACTATCTCGCGGTGTGGTGGGTGTGGTCGAGGTGGCCGGTCAAATCAACGCGGGCGACGACGTGACGGTTATTCTTTACGACTCGCCAACGTGGCTCGCTCGCTCGGCAGACTCATAGCGGATCAGTGATCCGGCGGCGGCGTTGCGCGCGCACGCGCCGGCTTCCAGAAAGGTTTTTTTCTTACCGTGCATCTGGCCACTTTGCTGTATTGCCGCAGTTCCTTGCCGTAGTAGATTTCCGCCCACAAATCGCCTTGCAGATGCTCTGTCCTGATCATGGCCAGCGCAATATTCGCTTTGACGGCCGGTGACCACATCGCCGAGGTGACATAGCCGATGTCCCGGGTACAGCGTTTGTTGCTGTATATGTAGGAGCCCGCAGCCGGCTTGTTGCCCTCGATGTCGAGTTTGGTCAGCGTGAATCTCGGGCCGCGTTCTTTTTCCTTCAACAGCGCAGTCCGGCCGCTGAAATGCGGCTTGTCGAAATCTACGAGCCAGCCGAGGCTCAATTCAAACGGCGTCTGGTCATGCTCAAAGTGAATTGTCCTGAGGGCTTCATTGAACTCCATCCCCGGCATGATGAAGGCCGCCTCGAGCCGCGCCATGTTGGTCGCCGCTTCTCCGAACGGTTGAATGCCGTAGTTTGAGCCTGCCGCGTACAGCTCGTCCCAAAGATCGAGCGCGAGCTGCGGTGCAATCCAGAGTTCGTAGCCAAGGTCGCCCGTAAAACCCGTGCGCGAAACCATCAGGGTGTCGCCGTGGAAAGGAAAGCGCATGATATCGAACGCTTTTGCGGTGTCGATGCCCTCGAGCCCCATTTCTTTCAACACGGCACAGGACGTTGGCCCCTGCAGGGAAAGCGCGGCAATGTCATCGGTCACATCGGTGACCGTAACGTCATCGAATCCAAAGGCGCTCATCTCCAGCCAGGCATTGCACGGGCTGCCGCAGGTCAACATGAATTTGTCTTCGGCTAGCTTGAAAATAGTACCGTCGTCGATCATGCGGCCTTCGTCCGTGCACCACAGGACGTAAGCCACCCGATTGAGCGCTTGCTTCGCAACGTCCCGGGTCACCATGCGATTCAACATGGCCTCTGCATCACGACCACTGACATGGTATTTCTGCATCGGGCAAATGTTGTAGGTACCGCAGGTATTGCGCACGCAGAAATACTCATACTCGGCATCGTAATAATACTCGGCAAATTTGTAGCCGTTCCAGACTCCCCATGCGTTACGAATGTTCAGAGCCTCTTCGCGCGGATAGAAAGGAGACTTCTTCAGTCGTTCCCCAGCATACGGGTCATTCTTTTTGAAAAGGCTATTCGTCATAACAATCGTCTTCGGGAACTGTGTTGGGCCGTTTCAGGTCCAGCAGTATCTCGCGCGCCGCATTTGCGCCGCAGGCGGCCGATACCCCGCCGCCCGGATGCGTTGACGAACCGCACATGTACAGGTTCTTGACGGGCATGCGATATTGCGCGTAACCCGGAAACGGCCGGTTGAACAACAACTGGTCCATCGTCAACTCTCCCTGGAAAATGTTGCCCTCCGTCAGCCCGATCTCTTCCTCGAGTTCATGCGGCGTACGAACTTCCATATGCACAATCAGGTCTTTGAAGCCCGGACTGTAGCGCTCGATCTTGTCAACCACGGTTTGGCCGAACTGATCGCGCTTCTCCGGCGTCCATGGCCCGTCAGCCAGTTTTGGCGGGCAATACTGCACGAAATTCGACATCCAGTGCTTTCCCGCCGGCGCAACGGTCGGATCCCAGGCCGATGGTATGACCGACTCAATAAAAGGATCGTCGGACCAGCGGCCGTGCTTCCAGCAGTCGTACGCTCTTTCCATGGTCTCCAGGGAACCGGTGAAACCCTGCCCGCCGCGGTTGATGTAACGATTGTCGGGCACGCCCGTGAATTTCGGTAACGCTGATAGCGCGATGTTGACTTTGCCGGACGAGCCGCGAATCTTGAAGTTCTTCGCCTTCTCGTAGATGCC
>JADFHE010000026.1 GCA_022567295.1 Pseudomonadota bacterium
TTCACCTGAACTCAGCCGGATCGCCCCCGGGTTGAAGACAGTATTGACGAAATAGGGCCAATCGTAGGCCGACAAAAGTGGATTGTTGGCGTGTCGGCTGAGCAATCGTCGCCGTGGGTCGCTTTCCAGCATGGAGTCTATCCTCAACAGCACTAAGGTTCTGTGGCTTGATGATACCTGTTCCTCCTGAAAATTCGTCCACCTGGAGGGCAATTCGACGCTCGTTAATGTCAGGCCGTGATCAAAACTCGATCGTGATCGTTCTCGACGATGAAGCCGCGTCCCTCGCCTACCTTCACGACCGCCTTCTTGAGATCGTTTGGTATCACGGTCGTTCTTTCCTCGTCCCGCTTCGATATGTTTGCACCTCCACCTAGTCTAAATTACTTCGTGCAGACGCGTTTGGGATTTCTCGGCACCCTGAGCAAGCAATGCCCAAAGCGGGCCCCCGCTACCAACCTGCAGGGAACCCTGGATACCTGGCTTTCGCCCCACCGTTAGCGCCAATTGCTACCCATACTGCTACCCAACAAAAAGGGTGACACCGCGAGGGACTCGGTGCAATTGTTCCTTGTTGCTGCGTAGTTGACGTTCCATGCTGGTGGGTTCTGCGCCAAGGAATAGGTGTACAATATAGCCACCGCGATTAACACTCGTCGGTTTCAATAGTCACGATACGCCACCTCCCGGTGGCGTTCTTGATGGAGTAGGCTGTTTCTGGTGTAGTTGATGGTGTAGTGAGGCGTTCAAAAGTACCCAATCGCTGCAAATCCGTGCCAGCATAGATCCTTATGAATCCAATACTTATGCAGCTCTTGGCGCGAATCTGAGCAATGGTTGGGGCTTTTAACCGACCGGTCGTAGGTTCGATCCCTACACGCCCCACCACTTTCGCCGCGAACAGGCGGGGCTCGCGTGTTCTCAATCGGCACCAGTGCACTGCCTGAAAATGCTGCAAACTGGTTTCTCATAAAACAGGCGACGGCATCGGTCAGTGTCGTTATTATTCACCGTTTTGCGCACAGGATGATAGTGGCAAGTGGCGGATAATCGTTGGAAAATCCATAAGTTCGGCGGCAGCAGTCTGGCTGACGCCGAATGTTTTCGGCGCGTAGCGGGCATATTGCTCGGCTATCGTGACAAGCGACTTGGCGTCGTGGTGTCCGCAATGGGCGGCATGACCGATGCGCTCATTAATCTCGCCATGCTCGCCGAGCAGAATGACAATATTTTCAATGCCGCTCTGCATGCTATCGGTGATCGATATTCCGAGACGGCACGGGCACTACTTGCCGGCGAAATCCTTGTCGGCGTCCTCGACGCCTGGAGTAACGATGCCAGTGATGTCATTGATATACTGAAAGTCATTGCACGGGCCAAGTCAGCGCCGCAAAGAAATCGCGACGTTATTGCCGGGTACGGCGAGATCTGGTCTGCGCGCCTGTTGGCGGCGTATCTTAAACACGAGGACCCAGAACGTGGCGGCACCTGGCTGGATGCACGCGACGTAATTACGGTTCGGGATACCGAGCTTGGCCCCACTGTTTTGTGGGAAAAATCGCAGGCAAAGATGGACAATGCTTTGCCGGCCGATTTCGGCGGGATTGTTGTTATCACCGGATTCATCGCCGCTGATCAGGACGGCCTGCAGACTACGATGGGGCGCAATGGCAGCGACCATTCAGCGGCCATTTTCGCCGCACTGACCAAAGCTTTGACGCTAACAATCTGGACTGATGTAGACGGTGTGATGAGCGCTGATCCAAATCGGGTTCCGGAAGCCCAGGTCATCGACCACCTGACCTACAACGAGGCAATGGAACTGGCGTATTTTGGTGCGAAAGTCATTCATCCGCAGACGCTCGGGCCCGCCGTGGACAACGGTATCCCGGTCATCATCCGGAACACTTTCAATCTGTCACATCCGGGCAGCCGGATTGAGACGGCTGCGGCGCCTGCCGGTAACATCAAAGGCATCACGGCGATCGGTGGTATGGCACTGGTCAATCTGGAGGGCGCCGGCATGATCGGTGTTCCGGGCACGGCCGATCGCCTGTTCGCGGCACTAAGAAAAGCGAGCGTTTCGGTTACGCTGATCTCGCAGGCCAGTTCTGAGCATTCTATTTGTGTTGCGGTGCCACAGGATGTCGCGCAGCGTGCGTGCAATGTCGTAACCGAAGAATTCGCCGACGAACTCGAAAGCGGCCAGATTCAGAGCGTTGATGTCACCGAGGAGCAGAGCATTGTTGCAGTGGTCGGTGACGGCATGGCGGGCAGGCCGGGTAACGCGGCCCGCTTTTTCGGCACGCTGGGTCGAGCCGGGATCAATATTCGTGCGATTGCCCAGGGTGCGTCGGAAAGAAATATTTCGGCTGTCGTCGATTCCGAAGAAGCGACCAAAGCGCTGCGAGCGGTGCACTCCGGTTTCTACTTGTCAAAAAAGACCATTTCGATTGGGCTCATCGGTCCCGGGTCTGTTGGAGCCGCTCTGTTGCGGCAGATCGAGAAACAGAGTGACAAACTGAAGCAAAGTCACAATCTTGACCTGCGTGTCAGGGCGATAGCGCGGTCGCGAAAGATGCTGCTGGGTGATCGGCGTCTCGACCTTTCGAACTGGCAGGATGATTTCGAAATCGCCGCTGTCGATATCGATCTCGAAGCGTTTGAGCAACACCTGAATCCCGATCATTTACCACATGCTGTGATCATTGACTGTACCGACAGCGACGTCATTTCTTCGCAGTATGCCAGGTGGCTGTCGCGTGGTATCCATGTCATTACACCCAACAAGAAAGCGTTTAGTAGCGCGTTCGAAAATTACCAGGCGCTACAAGAGGCGGCTGACCGCGGCAGCTCGCATTGCTTCTACGAAGCGACGGTTGGTGCCGCGTTGCCTGTGATATCGACGTTGTGCGATCTCATTCATACGGGCGATGAGGTTCGCTCGATCCGTGGAATATTTTCGGGCACTCTGGCTTATCTGTTCAACGTCTACGATGGTTCGACACCGTTTTCAGAGATTGTTCGTGTAGCGAAAGAGAGCGGATATACGGAACCGGATCCTCGTGATGACCTGTCCGGAATGGACGTCGCTCGCAAATTGACGATCCTCGCTCGCGAACTCGGGCAGAATATTGAGATCGGCGATTTTCCGGTTCAGAATCTTGTGCCGGAGGCATTGCGAGACTGCACAATTGAGGAATTCCTCGAGAAACTTCCCGAGTACGACGATGCGATGAAGACTCTGTACAAACAGGCCGCCACAGACAATAAGCAACTTCGCTACGTTGCAATGCTGGATGCAGGCGGCACGGCTTCCGTGGGGTTGCAACCTGTCGATAAGACACACCCGTTCTGCAACATCAACCTGACCGACAACATCGTGCAATTCGAGACTGAGCGTTACTCCGACAATCCACTGGTCATTCAAGGTCCTGGCGCCGGTCCTGACGTTACGGCCGCGGGTGTCTTTGCGGACTTACTTCGACTCGCAAACTTCCTGAGCACCGGTGAGCGCTATGTCTGATTTTGTTACAGCCTTTGCGCCCGCCTCAATCGGCAATGTGGGTGTCGGCTTCGATATGTTGGGCCTTGCACTGGCCGGCGTCGGCGATCGCGTAGTTGCGCGCAGGACGGACGGCGATCGAGTGACCATCGCAGAAGTCCGTGGTATCGACGGTGAGGTTCATCCGTTTCTGTCGACGAACGCCGACGAAAATACAGCATCTATCGCTGCGCAAGCACTGCTGGATGCACATGGCGGCGATGGATCCGTTGAACTCAAGGTCCACAAAGGCGTGCCTTTGCAATCGGGCATGGGTAGCTCGGCCGCGTCGGCCGTTGCGGCCGTGGTCGCGACCAATGCATTGCTCGATTCACCGCTTGAAGTCGAAGCACTATTGCCGTTCGCAGTCGAAGGCGAGAAATTCGCGAGCGGCAGCCTGCACATGGACAACGTTGCGCCCAGTTTATTGGGTGGTTTGATACTTTGTCCGGAAGTGTTGCTGCCCGACGTCGTTCGTCTGCCGATCCCCGACGGCGTTAGCGCTGTTCTGTTACACCCGGAAGACCTGCACGTGGATACAGCGCAGGCGCGTCGCAGCCTGGCCAAAGGAATATCGATGCAACAGTGGCTTGAGCAGCAGGGATTGCTGGCTGCATTTGTCTCGGCCTGTGCGTCAGGCGATATCGAGCTGATGAGTAAGACATTGCGAGATGTGATCATTGAGCCGCAGCGATCGGCCAGTGTCGTCTGTTTCGACGCGGTTACTGCGGCGGCGACTAAAGCCGGTGCGCTGGGAAGCAGCCTGTCGGGCAGTGGACCGAGTATTTTCGCTCTTTGCAGAGACGAAGACGCGCGCAATGCGGCTAGCGCCATGGAGCAGGCTTGTCGCGTGCAGGGAATAGGTTGTCAGTCCTGGGTTAGTCCTATGAATGCACCCGGCGCCCACATCGAGACTTAGGCATGAACTACGTCAGTACACGCGGCGCCGGACCGGCGAGTCTCGACGAGGCACTCCGCAAAGGAATCGCAAGTGATGGCGGCCTGTTTCTGCCGGATAAATTGCCGTCCTTCGATATTTCGGACTTCGATACTGGTGAGTCGATTCCGGAAGTCGCCGCCATTCTGCTGCGACCATTCTTTGCCGGCTCTGAACTCCTCGGCGACATCGATCAGATACTGGCGGAAACATTCAAATTCCCGATTCTGACAAAGGCATTGCCCGTTGCTGGACACGACCTTTCCATGCTGCAGCTGTATCACGGCCCAACAGCGGCATTCAAGGACGTCGGCGCCGGCTTTTTAGCCGCATGCCTGTCACGGCTTGAGGGCGATACGGGCTCGCCGTTGACAATACTGGTGGCGACGTCGGGCGATACCGGCGCGGCCGTCGCTGCGGCATTCGATCAGAGACCCGGCATGCGAGTAGCCGTGCTGTTTCCAGATGGCCGCGTGTCCGAGCGACAGGAGCAGCAACTTTGCTGCTGGAGTGATAACGTACTGTCAATGAAGGTCCGGGGATCGTTCGACGACTGTCAGTCACTGGTTAAAGCGGCTATGGCCGATCAGGACCTGACGATGATCCATCGTTTCAGTTCGGCGAACAGCATAAACATCGGTCGCCTGCTTCCCCAAAGCACCTATTATGCTCATTCGAGTCTGCGCCACTATCGGCGCACAGGGAACAAGCCGGGCTTCATCATTCCGACTGGTAATCTGGGCAACGCTCTTGCGTGCATCATGACGCGAGAGATGGGCTTGCCCGTTGGCCCGATTGTCCTCGCAACAAATGCCAATAAAACGATTGCTGAATATTTTGAAACGCTCAAATGGTTGCCGCGCGACAGTGTGCAAACGCTGGCATCGGCGATGGACGTTGGCGATCCAAGTAATATGGAGCGATTGCGGAAGCTCATCGGTGAGGCCGATATACTTCGTGGTCGACTGGTTGTTGCTTCTGTGAGTGACAAAGAAATTGAGACAGCAATACGTCAGGATTTTGAAGCGTTCGGAGTTGCTACGTGTCCGCATACGGCGACCGCGACGCACACCTGGCGCCAGCTGGATGCCGATGTTGCCAGGGCGCACGACTGGATAATAGTGGCGACCGCGCACCCGGCCAAGTTCGAGATGATCGTTGAACCGTTGATTGGCCAATCTGTGCCGGTGCCAGCCGAGCTCGCAGCCATATTGTCCCGTCCGGCGACAGCCGTGGCCATAGAACCGCACCTCGAGGCGCTTGCCGCTGCCCTCGGGAATAATTAGGATTAGCTTTGCGCATGTCGAACTTTTTTGAAATCGAGAGCATTCCCTGGCCGCTGCTGGCCGTCGCACTATTGTTGGTTATTTGGCTCGGCTACCGGATTCTTGGCCGCAGAGGCGAAAGTCTCGAGGGCGTCATAGCTGAGATCAGTTTCGATCGCATCGAGGGCCTGGTCATTCCCAGTGCCGATGAGGGAGAAATTCTCGTCGATTACCTGTTACTTACGCCACATGGGCTGCTGATCCTCGAGGTGAAGAACATTCAGGGAGTCGTATTTGGCGGCGACAAGATGCAGGACTGGACGGTCATCGACGATGAACGTCGCTACACATTCTCGAATCCTCAACCGGCACTTTACGATCGTATCGCGGCAGTCCGGCAGATCGTGCGGCAGGTTCCGGTGGCGGGCCGGATCGTGTTCCTGGGCGGAGCAGAGTTCACGAAGGGTGTTCCAGGCCTCGTCTGCAATCTCGCCGAACTGTCCAGCGAGTTTGCAGAACCGGACAAGGATGCGGCCAAAGTCAAGATTGAAGCGTTCAGACCGCATTGGGAATTGATTCGCAAGGAAGCCCTGGCTGCCGGTTCTACATAGCCACTCATGCCAACGTTGCAACCCGGCTAGACCGCGTCCAGAGCAAAAAAACGCAATGCATTCGCGGTCGTTATTTTCGCAACGTGTGCTTCGGTTTGCCCGCGGGCCTCGGCTATTACTCGCACCACTTCCGGCAAATACATCGGTTCGTTACGACGATTCCTGGGTCTGGGCCGGACAGTTCTCGGCAGGAGATAGGGCGCGTCAGTTTCGATCAACAGCCTGTCATCCGGGATGATGGAGACGACATCGTACAGATGTTGGCCCCGCCGTTCGTCGCAAATCCAGCCGGTAATGCCGATGTATAGGCCCATCTCGAGGTATTCACGCAGTGATTCCCCTTGCCCGGTAAAGCAGTGCGCAACGGCTCTCGACAGTTCAGGCAGGACGGGTTCGAGTACATCAATGAAGTCGTCATGCGCGTCGCGTTGATGCAGGAAGACAGGCATCCCGGACTCTTTGGCTATGTCGAGCTGTCGCCTGAGTGCGTCCAGTTGTGCTTCACGCGGCGAAAGATCCCGGAAATAGTCCAGACCGCATTCGCCGACTGCGACAACGACGCCTTTCCTGATCAGTGAGCGGATGAGGGCATCGCTATCATCGGTATAGTCAGATGCGTGGTGAGGGTGTACGCCGGCTGTTGAGAACAAGGTGCCCGGCGACTGTTCCGCGAGTTCTGCGGCCTTGACATTACTTGCATCGCTACTGCCGGTGATGATGATTTTGTTGACGCCTGCGTCCGCGGCACGCTGCATCGTCTCTGGACGATCCTCGTCAAAGCTGTCGTGCGCGAGATTCGCGCCGATATCAACCAGGGAATGACTCATTATTTAATATTGGCCCCAGCGAAAGACTTTCGCACCAATGGCGAGAAATACCGCGCTCATTGCGGTCAGTGCGAGCAAACTGGGCGCGACTTCGGAGAGCGTCGCGCCATCGAGCATGACGGATCGAGCAGAGTCCAGCACGTGAGTTAGCGGAAAAATGCTGGCCGCGGTTGTGACGGCTGCCGGAGCTCCCTCCAGTGAAAACCAGACACCGGATAACATCATCATCGGCCAGTTGATCATGTTTAACAGTCCGCCCGCGAGTTCTTCGCTAGTTACACGCGCCGACACCACCAGGCCCAACGAAACCAGGGAAATCGCGCCGACCACAGCGACCAGAAACAGCGTGAAATAGCTGCCCTCCATGCGCGTATCGAGGAGCATGTGTGTACCCGTATAGATAAAGCTGGTTATCAACAGGATCAGAACCATGCGGGAGGCAACTTGTGCTGCAATAAATTCGAACGACGTCAGGGGGGTTGCGCGCAGGCGCTTCAGGAATCCGTTTTTGCGATAGCGTACGACAACGTAACCGACACCGAATAAACAGCTGAACATCATGTTCATGCCGAGGATGCCGGGCAGCAACCAGTCGGCGTAGCTTACTGCGTCCCCGGTAATCTGTTGCTTGTCGATCGACAGGACCGTATCGGATCCGGAGTGCAGCAGGGCGATTTCCGCGAAGTAGCCTTTGGAAGATTCGGCATTGATCCAGTACCGGGTTGTGTCGCCAAACTCAACCAGCAGATCGAGCTGGTGGCGGGAAACCTTGCGCATCGCCAGTTCGAAGTCGTCGTAAGGCACAAACCGAATGAAGTCAGTTCTGAGGAATGCATGATCGTTCGTGTTGATCTCGGCGGCTTCCTGTAACACACCGACAGTGTAGGCATCGCGTTCGTTGCTGAACGCGAACGACAAGCCGAACATCAAGGCGACCGGCAAGATCAAATTCCAGGACAGCGATGCTCTGTCCCGAAGGAATTCTCGATTACGTGCCTGGAAAATGGCGTAGATTCGTTTCAACATCGTCGCTATGCCCGCAGAGAATGGCCGGTCAGATCCAGGAACAGGTCCTCCAGGTTCGGCTGCCGTATTTTGATTTGGTTGAGGTTGCTCACGTGTGGCGACAATTGCTGCAAGCTTGCACTGACGTCTGTCGTTACGACTTCAATTATCCCAAGGTTTTCGAGGATTGTGTGCTCAATTCCGGAAAGATCGTCCGTCAGATCGGAAATCGGCAGTTCAATGATCAGGCCGTCATATTGTTCTTGCAGCAGTTGTTCTGGGGAGCCCTGTTTTATGATTTTTCCGGCATCCATGATTGCGATCTCGTCGCACAGCACCTGAGCCTCATCCATATAGTGCGTGGTGAGCAAAATGGTTGAGCCGCCCGCACGGATACTCTGCACGAGGTCCCAAAAATTTCGTCGGGCCTGCGGATCGAGGCCCGTTGTTGGTTCGTCCAGAAATATCAGGCGAGGGCGGTTTACTAAAGCGACCGCAAGTAGCAGGCGCTGGCGCTGACCACCGGAAAGCTTGCGATTGTCTCTGTCCAGCAAGTCACCCAGCGAGCATTGCTCAATAAGTTCGTCGAAATCGGCCTGGCGGTCATATAGCGTACGAAACATTTCGATGGTTTCGCGGACAGTGATGAAATCCTGCAACGCCGTATTCTGAAATTGTATGCCGGCTTCCTGACGGAACTTCCGCCCAGCGACTTCCCCGTAGTAGAACACCTGCCCGGAGGTAGCAGGCGTAACACCCTCAATGATCTCAACCGTCGTGGTCTTGCCTGCACCGTTAGGTCCGAGCAGGCCGAAACAGATGCCTTCCGGCACTGAGAGACTGACTCCGTCGACGGCCAATACGCCGGGGTATTGCTTCTTAAGGTTGCGGGCTTCGAGCGCAATCGTCATCTGGCAAGAGTAACCAAATGCATCTTCGGCAGCCACTAACGGGAAAAGCTTGCAACCATTCCCCTTGCAGCGGTATCTAATTGGGTAAGAAACGAACTTGGGAGTTTCAAGATGGCAAGGATATTGACGAAATCTGTATTCACGGTCGGATTGCTTATAATGCTGCTGTCCGTGCCGGCCTTCGGTGCGACAATCAACAAGAGCATCAAGATTGCGGCGGGCACCGAATCAGGCGGCGCAACTTCGGTCAATGGCGGCATTACTGTTGGCGAAAATGCCGTTGTCACGGGCGGCGTAAAGACGGTCAACGGCTCGATTCGCGTTGACGCTGGTGCGAGCATCGAAAACGCATCGACGGTCAATGGCGTCGTTAGCGTCGCAAACAACGTGCACGCGCAGAACCTGACGACGATTAACGGCGCCATAAAAGTTGGTGAATCTGCGACGATTGATGGTGAGATAGAGGCCGTCAACGGCAAAATCAGCGTTGCCGCCGGCTCTACCGTCGCCAACAATGTCAGCAATGTAAACGGCCTGATCAATTTATCAGGCGCCGAGATTGGTGGGGATGTGTCCACAGTCAGCGGCGATATCAATGTGCTGGATGGCGCAGTAGTTAAGGGCAACCTGATGGTTGAGAAACCGAGCAACTGGGGCTGGGGCAAGAGCAAGAGCCGCAAGCCTCGAGTTGTCATTGGTCCAGGATCGAGCGTCGAAGGTGTGATCGATCTTGAACGCGAAGTGGAGCTGTTTATCAGTGACACGGCCAAGGTGGGTGGCGTCAAGGGCGTTATGTCCATGGATGATGCGGTTCGCTTTAGCGGCGATCACCCTTAAAGTTCCGTAGAATAGGAGCTGTGCAAAGCGCAGCGACTCAATTACCCCTGTTTTCAGAAGCAGACGAGCGCGATTCAATGGCGGGCTTTTCTGTGCGCGAAAGCGGCCGGGCGAAACGCCTGTCCATCAAGGTATATCCCAGGGGTCGTGTTGAGGTCGTCGTTCCCAGGCGGACACGACCGGCCGAAGTACGCGAATTTGTAGAGGCGCACCGAGACTGGATTCGAGATGCGCGGGAACAGTTCGCAGCGGAGCACACACCTGAGCCCTTTGTGTTGCCGCGAACAGTGCGGCTGGACGGTATTGAGCGGCAGTTCGAAATTGAGTACGCGTCGCAGACCCGTGCGAAGACAGTGAGATATCGCTGTAACGGTCCGAAAGTCATTCTGTACGGGAGAACCGGTGACGAGCAGCTTTGCGTTACCGCTCTGAAACGATGGCTGCTCGCGCTCGCGAAGCGCGAGTACGGGCCACAATTGCGAACGCTCGCGGCGATGACAGGGAATTCCTATAAGAAAATGCACGTTCGTGGACAACGTACGTGCTGGGGAAGTCACTCGAGTTCGGGGACGATTAGCCTGAATTATTGCCTGATGTTTCTGGACCCGGCACATTTGCGTTACGTCATGCTTCATGAGCTCTGCCATGCAAGGCATATGAATCATTCACGGCGCTTCTGGAATTTGGTTGGACGTTTTGAGGCTAATTATCGGCAGTTCGACAAGGACTTGAATGCCAGCTGGAAGAAGATACCGACGTGGGTAGGAATTTATTAATTAAAACAGTATATTATAGAATTATATTAATGTTATTTATTACCATCGGTCCAGCAAGTCCTGGAGATTAATCACGGCTGCATTGGCGCGTGCAAGGTCGTTCGCCATCACCGGCGAGTGGTTTGCAAACAGCCCATAGCCCCCGCCGTTCAATATCATCGGTGAGCGCAACGGGCCCAGACTTGCCTCGAGTTCACGAATGCTGGCCGCGGCGTTCTTGCGCCGATTCAACCCTAAAGTCAAAGGGCCAGTGATGCTACCAGTTCGGGTAGCACAACCCCCGATTTTCCAGCGAGTGCGAAATCGAAATCGGCGGCGTTCATCGTGGAGTTCGGATTGATCTCAACCAGGGTCGCGCCATTATCCCTGGCGAGATCTGCCAGACCAGCGGCAGGATAAACCAGCGACGATGTACCTACAGACAGAAAGACGTCGCAGTCGGAGGCAGCGGCACACGATTCATTCAAAGCGGCCTCCGGAATTACCTCCCCGAACCACACAACCCCGGGTCGAAGTTTGCCGCCACAATCAGGGCACATTGGTACGTCGAGCGAATCGTCACCGGCGGCGAGCGTGCCGTCCGCGAAGCAACGATCCTCAAACAGGTTACCGTGAAATTCGATGACGTCAGTGCTTCCCGCGCGTTGATGCAAGTTGTCGACGTTTTGAGTTATGAGCGTTAGGCGGGGAATGAGTTCCGCGAGTCTTGCAATCGCGTAATGACCGGGATTGGGTTTGGCATCGGCAACGATTTGGCGCCGCCATCGGTACCAGCGCCAGATCAGGGCAGGATCGGCCAGAAACGCCTCTGGTGTCGCCAGGTCCTGGGGCTCGTATTGTGCCCACAATCCTTCCTGCGCATCGCGAAATGTGGGTACGCCGCTCTCGGCTGATACACCGGCGCCAGTCAGGATGCAGACATGACGTGCATCCCGGAGCGCGTTGACCAACACGTCCGGGATGTCACAGGTAGCGGTCACTTTATGCGGCGAGTTGCCGCAGCACGTAATGCAGGATGCCGCCGTTCTCGTAATAGTCACGTTCTTTGGGCGTATCAATACGAACTTGAACCTTGAACGTGATTGCGTCACCGTCGGCTGGCGTTGCGATCACAGTCACCGTTTTCGCGTTCGGGTCGGTCTGGCCTGAAATCGCATAGGTCTCCTTGCCCGTCAGTCCGAGCGACGTAGCATCCTGACCTTCGAGAAATTGCAACGGCAGCACGCCCATGCCAATCAGGTTGGAACGATGAATACGTTCGAAACTTTTTGCGATGACGGCTTTGACGCCGAGTAGCAGAGTGCCCTTGGCCGCCCAGTCGCGCGATGATCCGGTGCCATACTCGCTGCCCGCGATGACAACCAGCGGCGTGCCTTCCTCGCGATACCTGACGGACGCGTCGAAAATCGACATCTGTTCTCCGCTGGGCTGATGGCAGGTCCAGCCACCTTCGGTGCCCGGTGCCAATAAATTGCGCAATCGAATATTAGCGAACGTGCCGCGCATCATGACTTCGTGATTGCCACGGCGTGAGCCGTAGGAATTGAAGTCGACCGGCTTGACGCCTTGTGCCTTGAGATATTCGGCGGCAGGACTGTCGGCGGCAATGCCGCCGGCCGGTGAAATATGATCGGTAGTCACCGAGTCGCCGAGCAATGCCAGGGTGCGTGCACCTTCGATGTTGCTGACTGCGGCGGGGTCTTTGCTCATACCTTCAAAGTACGGCGGGTTCTTGACGTAGGTCGAGTTAGCGTCCCAGGTGTAAATCTCGCCTTCGGGCGAATCGATGTTTTTCCAGTTCGCATCGCCTTCGAAAACGCTGCTGTAGCTGGACTTGAACATGCTCGAATCGATGTTCTTACCGACGGCTTCCTGAACTTCCGCCTGACTGGGCCAGATGTCCTTCATGTAAACCGGGTTGCCGTCCTGATCATCGCCGAGCGAATCGTTGTACAGGTCCACATCCATATTTCCCGCGAGGGCGTAGGCGACGACGAGCGGTGGCGATGCCAGGAAGCTGTCCTTTACGAGGGCGTGAATTCGGCCTTCGAAATTACGGTTGCCGGACAATACGCTGGTGCCGACGATGTTGCCGCTCTGCACAGCCGCAGCGATTTCAGGCATCAAAGGCCCGGAGTTGCCGATGCAGGTTGTACAGCCGTAGCCAACAGTATAAAAACCCAACGCACCGAGATCGTCCAGGAGGCCCGATTTCTCGAGATAGTCTGTAACCACTCGTGATCCGGGCGCGAGACTCGTTTTGACCCATGGCTTCACCTGCAAGCCTTTTTCATTAGCCTTCCTGGCGACCAGACCCGCCGCTATCATGACAGCCGGGTTGGAGGTGTTGGTACAACTTGTGATAGCAGCGATCAAAATCGCGCCATCTCGAATTTCAGTATCCGTACCATGGATGTTGGCGATTGCACTGCCGCCTTGCTTCCGATCCGCAATCGTTGTTTCCAGGTGCCTGGCGTAGGTTTGCGCTGCTGCGGTCAATGCGATGCGGTCCTGAGGACGTTTGGGACCCGCAATACTGGGTACGACGTCGTTCATGTCGAGCTCCAGGGTGTCGCTGTAGAGGGCATCAGGCTCGCCATCGTATCGCCACATGCCCTGTTCCTTGGTGTACGCTTCAATGAGTTCGCGTTGCTCAGCGTCACGGCCGGACAATTCCAGATAAACTAACGTTTCGCCATCAATCGGGAAGATGGCGCAGGTTGATCCAAATTCCGGCGCCATATTGCTCAACGTTGCACGATCGGCCAACGGCATGCGTGAGAGGCCATCGCCGAAGAATTCGACAAATTTACCGACGACACCTTTATTGCGCAGCATTTCGGTGACTGTCAGCACGAGATCCGTTGCCGTAGTACCCTCTTTGAGCTTGCCCGTAAGCTTGAAGCCGATGACGTTTGGAATGAGCATCGTAATGGGCTGGCCAAGCATCGCTGCTTCTGCCTCAATGCCGCCGACACCCCAACCAAGAATGCCCAGGCCATTGATCATTGTCGTGTGCGAATCAGTGCCGACAAGCGTGTCAGGATAGGCTGAACGAGTACCATTCTTATCGACATCAAAAACGACCCGGCTCAAGTACTCGAGATTGACCTGGTGAACGATCCCGGTATTTGGCGGTACGACACGGAAATTTTTAAATGCGGTCTGGCCCCAGCGCAGAAAGGAGTAGCGCTCCTTGTTGCGAAGGAACTCTATCTTGTTGTTTAAATCCAGAGCATTGGCGGCGCCGTAATTATCAACCTGGACTGAGTGGTCTATCACGAGCTCCGCTGGCGACAAAGGATTAATACTTTCTGCAGAACCACCCAGTTTGACGACCGCATCGCGCATCGCGGCGAGATCCACGACGGCGGGCACACCCGTGAAGTCTTGCAGGATGACGCGCGAGGGTGTGAATGAAATTTCCGTGCTCGGAGCGGTTTTTGGATCCCAGTTCGCGAGAGCGAGAATATCGTCGCGCGTGACGTCTCGCCCATCTTCGTGGCGCAACAGGTTTTCCAGCAGGATTTTGAGGGAGTAGGGAAGGCGATCGACGTGGCCTTCTTTCACAGCGTCGAGGCGAAAAATCTCAAATTCATTGCCGCCGACCTCAAGCGCCGAACGCGCGCCAAAGCTGTCCTTCATTGTGTTCTCTCCGGGATTTCTGGTTATCAGCGGCCAGCCAGCCGCGGGGCCGCATTATAGCGAAAGGCCGGGGCCGCCGCTTACCCTATTTCATGTATGACCGAGCCACCGAGACAGCGATTTTGGTCGTAAAAGACGACAAATTGACCGGGTGCGACGGCCTTTTGGCGCTCGTCAAAGCGCACTTTCACACGGCTGTCCTCAAGTGCCGTGACGACACAGTTCTGGTCGGCTTGCCGGTAGCGAATTTTGGCTGTACAGCGAAGTCCCGCCGCCAGGCCATCAGGGGCTACACCGATCCAGCTCGTGTCCGTGCCAATCAGCCAGTCGCTGAAAAGCATTTCGTGCTCACCCTGCGCAACGACCAGGACGTTGTCATCAAGATCCTTGCCAACGACATACCAGGGTTCTTCGCCGTGGTCATTACGTCCGCCAATACCGAGGCCCTGCCGCTGGCCCAGCGTGTAATACATCAGGCCCTGATGCCTCCCCATGTCCTCACCACGCGGTGTTCGCATGGGGCCGGGATTGGCGGGCAGGTAGGTGCTGAGGAATTTTCGAAACGGCCGTTCTCCAATAAAGCAAATGCCCGTGCTGTCTTTCTTGTCGTGAACTGTGAGGCCCGAGTCACGAGCAATCCGCCGGACTTCGCTTTTCTGTGTGTCACCCAACGGGAAAACGGTCTCGGACAATGCCTCGGCGTTCACAGCGTGCAAGAAGTAGCTTTGGTCTTTGCCTCGATCTGCACCTTTGAACAGCGCTCCGTGGCCATCCACGGTTTCTGATCGCGCGTAGTGCCCCGTCGCCAGCAGATCGCCGCCAAGTCGTTTCGCGTAATCGCGAAACACACCGAACTTGATGTCCCGATTGCACAACACATCCGGGTTCGGCGTGCGTCCCGCCCGGTACTCGGCGAGGAAATACTCGAATACCTGGTCGCGGTACTGTTTGGAGAAATTGGCGTTGTGCAGAGGGATACCGAGCTGCTCACAAACGTTGCGGGCGTCCTGGAGATCATCGGCCGCCGTGCAGTAGCCGTCGTCGTCTTCCCAGTTGGTCATGTGCAGCGCTTGCACGTCCGCCCCGGCACGCTGCAGCAGTATCGCGGCCACGGCGGAGTCCACACCCCCGGACAATCCGAGAATGACGCGCTTGTTTGCTACGTGGCTGACTTCTGAGCGACTCATAGGCGCGGCAGTGTATCATTCCTGATATGGCCTCTGATCTGGAATTCGTGCAGTACATCGTCGATCAGATTGACGATGCGCAGAACATTCGTTTTCGAAAAATGTTCGGCGAATACGCTTTGTATTCGAATGACAAGGTCGTTGGTCTGATTTGCGATAATCAGCTTTTCATAAAGCCGACGGTAGCCGGTCGATCATTCATTGGCGATGTCGTCGAAGCGCCGCCGTATCCCGGCGCAAAGAATTCGTTCCTGATCAGTGATGAAATCGACGACAGCGAATGGCTGACCGAATTGGTAAGGCTTACAGAAGCCGAATTGCCCAAGCCCAAGCCCCGGAAAAAGAAAAGAAAAAAGCGTTAGAAGCGCTATGGTCCGACGCGGGAATCGGAGACATAATTCATGTGCCAGCTGTTCGTCGAACTGAAACGCCGCATCGTTGCGAGGCAGTCACTACCATGTAGTGCGAAACATGATTGAGAAGTTGCGGCCCGGTGCGTCCATGCCGGAGCCGTGCACGCGATAGCGTTTGTCGAGCAGGTTGTCTGCCGAAAATGTAATCTGCCAAACGTCCGTTGGGCTCCAATTCGCTGTAGCTCCGATTATTGCCCAGCCGGCGCTGCCGCCTGGGTTGATGCGAACGTCGCGAACGTCTCGCGCACTCAAACGGTTCTGGTCACCAGACACCGTTAGCCTGCTTTCGATCGCCCACCGTCGGTTGGGATCGAATCGCACGGCCAGCCGGCCATTCAACGGTGGTATCCGGTCCGCTGGCTCGCCGGGTCCCGTGCCGATTTGCTGCCGGCCCCAGGTGTAATTCAGCACGGCTTTTATGCTTAATTTTTCGATTACATCCAGATCAATACCAGCCTCGGCGCCATGAATTCTGGACTCGGCTGCATTGATACTCTGTACCACATCGCGTCCATCAGCAGTGACGTCCCCAGTCAGCACGGACGTTATTCGGTCCTCGAAATCCAGCGTGTAGAGCATCAGCTCGAATTGAACACGGTGTGATCGTCGCCGCACTCCGACGTCGACATGTAATACTCGCTCTTCTTCGAGATCAATGTTCGGAACATTAAAGCGATTGCCTGGCCGGTTGCCGAGCGTTCCAAGATCAAAAATATTCGGCGCTCTAAAGCCGACACCCATGTTCGCCAGCAGCTGCCAACTCTCAGCGAAACTATAGATCCATCCCACGTCTCCGCTCAGCCTGCGAATGTCGATTGACGCAGCATTATTTACAGCGGTGCCGGGAACCTCTATTTGCACATCACTGATCCGCAAGCCGCCGCTGATCAGATGCCGCTCTGAAACCGTCCAGCCGGCGCTGCCAAATATAGCTGCCTGGTCAATCCGTGATCCATCGGGAAATCGTGACTGAGCAACCACTGTGTCCAGCGTTTCGATGTCTTGTTCGAGCCTTGCGCTGCTGACCTCGTCAGTCTGGATATCGACACCGCCAATCCAGGATACCGCTGCAGATTCCCCGGAGGCAGAAATCGACAATGCAAACAGGTCGCTGCGGTTGGACTCGTATTGCCTCGTGGTTGCCTCATAGTCCCGGCTGATCCTGTCATCGACGATGCGCTGCCAAGCCGCATCGACACGCCAGTCGAGACCCAGCAGTGCGTCGCTGGTCGTGTGCCGGGCATGAGTGAATAGTCGTTGGCTCGGTGCGAAGAAAAATTCGGACGATGAAGGTTGAGTCTGGCCGAAGCCCGGGACAAGTTCATCGATGCGTGGTGTCTTCGGCTGTTCGAGCAGCTGTACGTCGAACAACCAGGATTGATCGTCTGACGGTGTTGCGCTAATGACAAAGCGGGCGGCCTTCGACGTGTAATTGCTCGGCGACACACGCGTACCGCCGCCAATTCGCCGGTCGCCGGTCGTCAGGTATTCAGCACTAAACGATGCGGCCAGTCGCTTGTCACCAACATCAACCACACCGCGTATTGATTTCAATAGCTCGGCAGTATCAAAGGACATCAACAAATCACGGCGGACCTGAGTTTCTATCTCCTCGAAACTCGGAATTCGGGATACGACCTGGACTACACCACCCACTGCCTGGCTTCCGTACAGTGATGCCGGCGTGCCGCGAATCACTTCGACACGATCGACGGCCGTATTCGGGACCAGCGATAAATACGGTGTCGGCGCGCTACGGAAAATCGCATTGCTCAGTGGCATGCCGTCGACCAGGTGAAGTACAGCAGATCCTTTCAGGCCGCGAATTATTGCAGCGCCTTGCCCCGGCGTTGTCTGCTGCAGGTAAACACCGATCTGCGACATTAGGGCGTCGGTCGTCAATTTCTGCGACAAGACATCGTCACGATCAACGAGGCTCAGCGCCAGCGAAATCTCATTGGTTGCGGCAGGTCTGCGTGACGCAGTGACGATAACTTCGTCGAGATCGGAGTGCTCGGTTTCTGCCAGCGTCGGCCCGGCGATGACTGACACAAGAACGCAAGCCGGCAAGATATGTCGCAAGTTTTCCGTCCTGAATGGGGCAGTGCGAATCGGGAATTCGAAGCGCGCTTGCGACTTTGGACAAACCAAACGTATTAATCAAGCAAAACGGCAGTGGGATCGGACAGAATCAGGCCAGTCACGTCATCTTGGGACAGTTGCCTCCCGGCAAGTCAGTCACATGCGAAGCTGGCGAAATTCCACTTCTACTTCGCTGTCGAGCCAGATTTCATCGAACATTTTTCCATACAGTTGCGCTACGGCCGGTTCGTAGGTATCAACAATGCCTTCCCAGCGATCTGCCCGCAGTCGATACACGAGTGCAATTTCGTCTGCAATGCAGAACGCTTCAGCGTGCGTTCGCAAGTCTTCGCGTACGTGCCGAAATTCAATGTAAGTGTTCAGGCGGCGCCCCAGATGCACAAAATTGTTACCGTTCTTAACCGCGTGAGTTGGATCGGCAATCAGCACGCGAATACGTGCGTATGCCTGAGACAAAACCATTCGTTTGATGATCTCGAGAAATTCGGGACTGTCGTATATCCCGGGCTCGAGGTCGTGCGTGAATATGGACACTTTGCGGGATGACTCGCCAACGACTTCCAGTGCCGCCTGCAGCATTTCTTCGCGGGATGAGATTACCCAGCGTTTCCCTTTTTCGCGCGCCTGTTCCATAGACTGGGCATAGTACCCGGCGGATGGGGTACCCAGTGCCAACTGCGTCACGTTTTGAAGGAGAGTTTCCTGATGAAAATCATTTGCATCCCGCGTCTTTATTACGTTTCGCGGAGGTTGCGAAATTAATCCCAACGTCAATTTAATTTACATATGGTCAGGAATTCTCAGGTATTTCGAATGCGCCGCGCTCGAGCATCCAGCATAACAATCCGGCATGCTTTACCGTGTGCACCAGTGATCGGCTGCTGCATATTTCGGCCATTACGCCGGTCGAATGCGGTCCAGCGCGCAGCTTAAATATCCCGCGCCTGTTGGGCAGCAAGCCCGATATAGCTATCCGGTGTGAGGGCGGACAGGCGTTCGATTTCGTCCTTCGGTATGTCCAGCGTCTTAATGAATTCGAGCAGGATCTCTTTGCTGACCGGCTGGCCGCGTGTCAGTGCCTTGAGTTTTTCATAGGGTTCGGGAATTCCGTAACGGCGCATCACGGTCTGCACCGCTTCTCCAAGTACTTCCCAGGCGTCGGACACGTCGGCGTTTACAGCGTCGACGTTGACCTGCAATTTGCCCAGACCTGTCAGTAGCGACTGCAGCGCAATAATGATGTGTGCTAGTGCCGACCCCAGACTGCGTTGCACGGTCGAGTCGGTCAGGTCGCGCTGCCATCTTGAAATCGGCAGCTTTTCGGCAAAGTGGCCCAGCATTGCATTTGCCATGCCGAGATTGCCTTCGGCATTTTCGAAATCGATCGGATTCACTTTGTGTGGCATCGTTGACGAACCAACTTCATTCTTCGCGACCTTCTGACTGAAATAACCGAGCGACATGTAGCCCCAGATGTCGCGGCTAAAATCGATAAGTATTGTGTTGTAACGCATCAATGCGTGCGAGTACTCCGCAGTCCAGTCATGTGGTTCGATCTGTGTCGTATAGGGATTCGGCTCGATCCCAAGCGATTCAATAAAGCGATGCGCTATCGCTGGCCAATCGGCGTCGGGATAGGCGAAGGCATGCGCGTTGTAGTTACCGACGGCACCATTGAACTTGCCGAGGATTTCCACAGCGGAAAACTGTGCTTGTGTCCGATCGAGGCGCGCGATGACGTTGGCGATCTCTTTGCCCAGCGTCGTCGGACTGGCCGTTTGCCCGTGTGTACGTGCCAGCATCGGAAGGTCCGCGTTTTCCCTCGCGAGCTTAATGAGCTTGTTGCGCAGGTCACGCATCCGGGGAATCAGGACGTCCGTCCGCGCCGTGCGCAGCATCAACGCGTAGGACAGATTGTTGATGTCCTCAGACGTACAGCCAAAATGCAGAAAATCTTTGAGCGCCTGCGTCTCAGGTCCGCTACCGAGCTTTTCCCGGATGAAGTATTCAACGGCTTTGACGTCGTGATTCGTCGTTGCCTCAATCTTCTTCACGCTTTCGGCATCATCGATCGAGAAGTCGTCAATGATGTAATTCAGAACGTCCTTCATAACCGACGTGAGCGGTGCCAGCTCCGAAATGCCAGGTTCGTCGGACAGCCATTGCAACCAACGCACCTCAACCAGCACGCGGAAGCGAATCAGGCCGTATTCGCTGCAGATGTCGCGAAGATCATTGACCTTTTCGGCGTAGCGGCCATCGACAGGCGAGAGGGCTCTCAAATTAGAGACCTTCATGCACCAGAGCCTTTCATGGGCGAGAGTCTTTTGTGAACCATAAACCAGTGTAGACTTGCGCGCGCAAAGCGCGAATCATACACGAACTAACCCTTACCAGACGGCGGATTTGCCGTACGGAGCATGCCAGGCAATGAGTGACAGGGGATATCGCATCGAGAAGGACAGCATGGGCGAACTTCAGGTCCCGGAAGAGGCACTTTGGGGTGCGCAGACGCAACGCGCCGTCGATAATTTCCCGATCTCCGGGCTCCCCATGCCGCGCCAGTTCATCGCCGCACTGGGTCTCGTCAAATGGGCTGCGGCGGGTGCTAATTCTGAGTTGGGACTCCTGAAGAGCGACATTGCCGCAGCTATTCAGCAGGCCGCATTGGCAGTGTCTGAGGGCGAGCACGACCAGCACTTTCCGATCGACGTATTTCAGACCGGATCGGGCACCAGTTCGAATATGAATGCCAATGAAGTCATTTCTCATCTGGCGACTGAGTCGATGGGCGCTGACGTGCATCCGAACGATCACGTCAATATGAGTCAGAGCAGTAACGATGTGATACCGACCTGCGTTCATGTGAGCGCCGCGATAGCCATTCATTCGAAGCTGCTACCGGCGCTGGAGCATCTGTCCAAGGTATTGGAAACCAAAGCGAATGAAACCCGCGATGTTGTCAAGACAGGACGCACTCACTTGATGGATGCCATGCCCGTAACACTCGGGCAGGAACTCGGTGGTTGGCGTGCGCAGATCGATCACGGAGCGGAGCGACTGGCGGACACCATGAAGCGCCTCGTAGCACTGGCGCAAGGCGGCACGGCGGTAGGCACTGGTATCAATGCGCACTCCCGTTTCGGTGAGAAAGTCGCTGTGTTACTCAGCGAGAAGACGGGTATTCCCTTCACCTCGGCGGCGTCAAAATTTGAGGGTCTCAGCAGTCAGGATGCTGCGGTCGAGACGTCTGGCCAGCTGCGAGTGCTCGCGGTCAGTTTGACAAAGATCAGCAACGATCTGCGCTGGATGAATTCCGGACCGCTGGCCGGCATTGGCGAGATCGAACTGCCGGCACTGCAGCCTGGCTCGAGCATAATGCCGGGCAAGGTAAATCCTGTCATACCCGAGGCTGTGGCGATGGTCTGTGCTCAAGTCATTGGTAACGATGCGACGATCGCGATGGGTGGACAGGCCGGCAACTTCCAGCTTAATGTCATGTTGCCCGTTGTAGCGTACAACCTGCTGCAAAGCATAGAACTACTGGCCAACGCCAGCATCTGCCTGGCGGACAAGGCGATCGCGGGCTTCACGGTCAATACCGACAACATCAATCGTGCGCTGGATCGCAACCCGATCCTCGTAACCGCACTCAATCCGGTCATTGGCTACGAGAAAGGTGCTGCAGTTGCAAAGGCGGCTTACGAGCAGGGGCGGCCCATCAAGGAGGTCGCTCGTGAGATGACCGACCTGACCGATGAGGAGCTTGACCGGCTACTGGATCCTGCCGAACTCACCGAGGGCGGAATCAAACATCAATAACAGCGTGATTCTTACGTTGGATCACATCCGGCAGCGCCTTGCTGGCACCCGGTTGCCGTCAAATCCTGTCGATATTGTCATGCCGCCCGGCAGCTCACGTTGGCCCGAGCCCATGCGCGAGCAATTATCAGGCACATTGAAACCGGCCGGCGTGTTGGTGCCCATCATCGAGCATGGCGCAGAGCTATCGGTGCTGTTGACACAGCGATCGGCGGAACTAAAGCATCATGCGGGTCAGGTGAGTTTTCCGGGCGGTCGTATGGAGGAGCACGATGCGAACGTTGAGGCTACGGCGTTACGTGAAACCGCGGAAGAGATCGGTATAGAGGCACATGACGTTTCCGTTTTGGGCTACTTGCAAACGATGCCGACCATTACGGGCTACGCCGTAACACCCGTGGTCGGCTTGGTGTCCTCGACTGTGGAGCTGAAAATTGATCCAACCGAGGTCGAATATACTTTTGAGGTGCCATTGTCGTATCTCCTGGACAGGAAGAACGACGTACGCTCTGAGTGGGAGGCGCACGGTCGCAAGGTGCCCATGGTCGAATTTCATTGGGAAGACGAGCGTATCTGGGGCGCCACAGCGTTTATGATTTTATCGCTACGTAAAATACTTGTATAACAATTAGTTATGAGTGAAATACAGAAATTACTTGAGGTTATGGTCAGCCTCCGTGACCGTGAGAACGGCTGTCCCTGGGATGCAAAGCAAGATTTCAAAACGATTGCTCCGTTCACCGTTGAGGAGGCCTACGAGGTTGCCGATGCGATAGAACGGCAGGATATGGACGGCCTTCGTGACGAACTCGGCGATCTGTTGTTCCAGGTTGTGTTCCATGCCCGGATGGCCGAGGAGGCCGGTTACTTTGACTTCGGCGATGTAGCAGCCGGCATATCGGACAAGATGATTCGTCGGCATCCGCACGTCTTTGGCGATGCAGCAGAACGGGCCGATGGCAAGCGAGACGGCAGCTGGGAGGCGATAAAAGAGCTTGAGCGTTCCGAGGCCGGTGACAGTAGCGCATTGGCGGGTGTGGCAAGGGCGCTACCCGCGCTAAAGCGAGCACAGAAGCTGGGCAGTCGGGCGAATCGTGTCGGCTTCGACTGGCCGGACCGGCACGGTGTTCGAGAAAAGATCCGCGAGGAACTCGATGAACTCGAGCAGGCCGTTGGCACACGCGAGCCGGACAGCATGGAAGAGGAGTTTGGCGACGTTCTGTTCGCCGTGGTCAATCTGGCCCGGCACCTTGATATCGATCCGGAAAAGGCTCTGACCGGCGCCAATTATAAGTTTGAGCGCCGATTTCGGGAGATGGAGCGGAAGATTGCGGCCAGCAACAAGCGTTTCCAGGACTTCAACATGGAGTCCCTCGACAAACTATGGCGTAAGGCCAAGAAACGGGTCGGATAGCCATTCAGGCGCGGTTCATTGGCGAACCGCTAATCTTATCCCCAGGCTGGTAAAAGGCCAGCGATAGAACACAAGGACAGGACCAATGAATAGCAAACAGAAACTCGCAGCCCTGGCGTCCGCAGCGATGCTGTTCGGAATTTCAGCTACTGCATACGCCGACCATGACGATCGATCCTACGGCAGCAATAATGGGGCGATTTACGATTACGCCCAGGTCATCTCCAGCCAGCCGATCGTCAACTACGTGACTGTGAAGACACCGGTGCGTGAGTGCTGGGAAGAAATGCAGTACTACACCGTGGATCGCCATGCGGGCCACAGGGCGGGTGGGACTCTCTTCGGCGCCATCGTCGGTGGCGTTATCGGGCACCAGTTTGGCAGCGGTCACGGTAATGACGCGGCAACAATTGCCGGTTCACTCATTGGCGCCGCAATCGGCAACGACATAGCCTGGAAACGTCATAGTCAATACGCTGTCGAGCGCCACGCGCGCCCGGTAGAGCGATGCAAGACGACCTACCGCGAGCATCGCGAGGAGCGCATCGATGGTTATCGCGTGACTTACCGTTACAACGGTCAAAAATACGTCACTGAAATGCCGTATGACCCGGGCCAGCAGTTGCGGGTTCGTGTCGACATCCGGCCGGCCAGGTAGGCTGCAGGGCTTGATGTGATGCGCTTCGTTGCAATCAGCCTGTTGTCATACGACACTTGGCGTATGCGATGGCTACTGACAGTGCTGATGTTTGCCGCCGCGGCCTTCCTGCCGGGGCAGGCGAACGCCTTTGACCTCGAAGAGTCGCTCAGGCAGCAGCACGTCCAGTATCGGGGAGCGACTGATTATCGGGTTGCTCAAGCCGACGGAATGTCCCTTTCCCAGGCGATCGAATCGGTACGCAGACGAACCGGCGGCAAGGTTGTCAGCGCAGTGACGAGAGTGCAGGGCGGTCGCGAAGTGCACCACATCAAGGTTCTCACCAAGGACGGCAAGGTCAAGACGCACAAGGTCAATGGCCGGCGCCGCTAACCCTGATTGGGGACGGGAACATGCGACTACTGGTAATTGAAGATGATGTGACATTGCGCGAATCACTCGCGCAGAAGCTTGTCGACGCAGGCTTTGCCGTAGAGCAGGCAGCGGACGGCAGGGAAGGCCTGTACTTCGCTCAGGAATACCCCATAGATCTCGCAATCATTGACCTCGGTCTGCCGGAGATATCGGGGCTCGACATCATTCGCCAGGTGCGGGCTGACGGTAAGACCTATCCCATTCTCATTCTCACGGCTCGTGACCGTTGGGAAGACAAGGTCGATGGGCTGGGTGCGGGAGCAGACGATTACGTAGTGAAACCGTTTCATTTCGAGGAGGTGAGCGCGCGGGTCCATGCGCTGTTGCGGCGCAGCGGCGGTTGGGCGACATCGATACTCGCAGCCGATCCAGTGTCGCTCGACATGTCGCGCCAGGAACTTACTGTCAGTGACGAGGTGATCGAACTGACCAGTTTTGAGTATAAGATCATCGAGTATCTGATGATTCGTGCCGGTCAGGTCATATCCAAAGCCGAACTAACGGATCGCCTCTACGATCAGGATTTCGAGCGCGACAGCAACGTGATCGAAGTATTTATCGGCCGGCTGCGAAAGAAAATGGATCCGGATAGCAATATCAATCCCATCGAAACGCTACGCGGCCGCGGCTATCGCTTCGCGCTGGAGCGTAATCAGTCGGGTTGACCTTGACGGAGTACTAGATGTATTCACTGAGCAGCCGGCTTCTGATCTCTGTCAGTGTGCTGCTGCTGTTGTTCTTCGGTGTCACGATTGCGGTCCTCGATTCGGCATTTACTGAAGCGGGAGAGCAGGCCCGCCGCGACATTCTCGATGGTCACCTCGTTGCCCTGCTGGCAGCGGCGGAACCCGACGACAACGCGGAATTGGCGCTGCCGGCGCGTCTCGGAGAGCCGCGTTTCGGGCAAATCGGTTCCGGACTGTACGGTGAATTGCGCAACGACAGTGGTGTGATTATCTGGCGTTCCAAATCGGTACTGGGCCTGAATATTCCGGGAGACGTTGTTCCCGAACTCGGCAACCAGTTGTTCACGCGCGGGTCATTGATGGATGACACGCCATTGTTGACATTGAGTCTGGCCGTCGATTGGGAGTTCGATGATGGTAGTTCGAAATCCTATGTCTTCAAAGTTGCGGAGAGCCTGGATTCATTCAATGCTCAGGTTGCCGAATTTCGTGGTCAATTATTCGGCTGGTTTGGGGCCGTCGCGGCAACGATGTTGCTGGCTTTTTCCTTCTTGTTGCGCGGGCTCATGAAGCCATTGCGCAAGATAGAAGCGGAAATCGGTGAAATAGAAATGGGCCATCGCGTGTCACTCTCAAATCAATTTCCGACGGAGTTGACTGGTGTCGCTCGGAACATGAATCTCCTGATCGAAAGTGAACGCGCGCGATCTGATCGCTATCGGCATACGCTCGACAACCTCGCGCACAGTTTGAAGACGCCACTTGCTGGAATGCGGGCACTGCTCGGTGGCAAGCGAAGTCAAGATTTTGGTGAACGCTTAAACGATCAGATTGATCGCATGGACGAGATCGTGCGTTACCAGCTGCGAAAACCGGCGGCAGTGGCCGCGGAAAATCTCGTACTGCAATCCGTGCAGGTTGAAAATGAAGTAGAACGCTTGATCGACGGGTTGAGAAAGGTTTATCACGAGAAAGCGCCGCAGTTCGATGTGAGCATTGACCGTGGCATGCAATTTCGCGGCGATACCGGTGACTTTCTCGAGTTGGCCGGCAATTTGCTCGATAACGCGTGTAAATGGTGCGAACAGAGGGTACGGATCAGCGTAGTGCCCTCCATCGGCGGGCAGGCAATAGCGAGTGGCATGGTGTTGTCAGTGTCGGACGACGGGCCCGGAATACCGCAGGATGCGGCCGATGCGTTGCTACAACGCGGCATGCGTCTCGATGAGTCCACTCCCGGGCATGGCATCGGCCTCGCTGTGGTGAAGGACATTGCCCATTCATACGGTGGGCAGTTGTCGATTCAAAAGTCGAAACTCGGCGGCGCAGAGATTACAGTTTCAATTCCGCCGGTTGCAACGACACAGCAGACTGCCTGAGCAATGCAGATACGCTTTATTACTACCGGCGGCACGATAGACAAGATTTACTTTGATGCGTTCAGTCAATTCGAGGTAGGTGAATCGGTCGTACAGCACATCCTGACCGACGGTCGCGTCGATTTCGAATACGATGTGATTTCTCTGTTCCAGAAGGACAGCCTGGAAATCGACGACGAAGATCGAACAGTCTTGCATGATTTCATTGCGAAGGACGATGCGACGCATTACATCATCACGCACGGTACAGACACGATGGCGGAAACCGCCGCTGCATTGAGCGATCTGGATGGCCGGACGATCGTATTGACCGGGGCGCTGACACCAGCGAGATTTAAGACCACGGATGCCGTCTTCAATGTAGGTATGGCCGTCGCGGCCGTGCGGGTCGCGGAGCCTGGCGTCTACATCGCAATGAGTGGGCAGGTGTTTGAAGCCGGCGCAGTCCGTAAAAACCGCGCCAAAAATCGATTCGAACCCCTGTAGGAGCACCTTTATGCCCTTTGGGTGCAAAGGGCATAAACCCGCCTTGCGGGAACGAGGTGCGTCGATGCTTTACGCACGACGCTGGTCCGGGACTGACCACCCATATCGCAGGGCCGGTGGGCGAGATCTTTGTTGCCGAGACCTAAAGCTCGCTAAAGCGAGCAGTCCGGCAACAAAGGTGTCGGCCTGCGGCCAATCAAATATGTAGTAGCTTCTACAGATCGAATTTGATGCCCTGCGCGAGTGGCAAGTCTTTGCCCCAGTTAATCGTGTTGGTCTGACGACGCATATATGCCTTCCATGCATCGCTGCCGGCTTCACGGCCACCACCGGTTTCTTTCTCACCACCGAACGCACCGCCAATTTCTGCACCGGAAGTGCCGATATTGACGTTGGCGATACCGCAGTCAGAACCGCCGTGTGACAGAAAGTACTCGGCATTCTGTACGCTGTCGGTGAAGATCGATGACGATAAACCCTGCACGACGCCATTCTGCAAGGCTATAGCTTCGTCGATCGTATCGAACGGAATCAGATACAGGATCGGGCCGAAGGTCTCATGTTGCACGATCTCCCAGTCGTTCTGAACCACCGCGATCGCAGGCGAAATAAAGTAGCCTGGTCCGTCGATGCGCTCACCACCGCACAGGATTTCGCCACCCGCGTCGCGGACTGCTTCGCATGCCGCTTCAACAGTCCTCACTGCTGAATCACTGATCAGCGGGCCCATCAACGTGTCGGGATCGAGTGGATCTCCGATACGCACCTGACTATAGGCTTTGACCAATGCATTCTTCACTTCGTCGAAGCGCGAGCGATGCGCGATTACGCGACGTGTCGATGTACATCGTTGCCCGGCTGTACCGACCGCACCGAAGACGATCGACGGAATGGCAAGGTCGAGGTTGGCATATTCATCCACGATGATTGCATTGTTGCCGCCCAGTTCGAGCAGGCATTTGCCCAGGCGGTTCGCGAGTCGTTCGCCAACGCCGCGCCCGACCCATGTCGAGCCTGTGAACGAAATCAGGTTGACGCGTTTGTCGTCAACAAACCGCTCTGCGAGGTCATGCGAACTCTTACCACCGTTGATCAGGAAAAATACGGGCGGCAGGTCCATTCCTTCCAGTGCTTCGTTGATGATTTTCTGCACGGCTACGCCACATAGGGCCGTGTTCGATGATGGTTTCCAGATGTTGACGTTGCCACAGATCGCGGCAAGGCAAGCGTTCCAGGCGTAGACAGCGACCGGAAAGTTAAATGCCGAAATCGTGCCGACCAGGCCGAGCGGATGCCATTGTTCGTACATGCGGTGCCGTGGGCGTTCCGAATGCATCGTACGGCCGTACATCATGCGCGACTGGCCAACCGCAAAGTCAGCGATGTCGATCATCTCCTGAACTTCGCCGTCGCCCTCTGCCTTGATCTTGCCATTCTCCAGTGCCACGAGGCTGCCAAGCGCGTCTTTGTGCTTGCGCAGCGCGTTCGCTATGTTTCGAACTGCTTCTCCTCGCACCGGCGCAGGAATATCGCGCCAGGAATGAAACGACTCCTGTGCCTTTTCGACGACTTGCTCGTACTCGGCCATGGTCGTCGAGCGCACGCTCGCGATGACTTTATTGGTTGCCGGATTTACCGACTCGATGATCGATGCCGACTCATCGCGTGTTGACTCACCGCCAAACCAGGTGCCGTCGTTGACTGAACTGAGGCCAAGTCGGTCCAATATTTCTTTCATGTCCTTGCTCCCGCGCTAGCGCGCTGGTGACCGGTTTCGCCGCGGGCGACGAGCTCGGATGAGGCCAGGTTGGTACCGCCGTGCGCGTAGTACTGCCCGAACCGGTTATCAAGGATATCAGTCAGGCGAAACTGCTCTTGTGCCACAAAACCGGTGTACTTCTTCGGCTCGGACAACACGATATCGAGCACGCTGCAGATTCCCGCCGCTGTCGTAATCTGAATGGCGGACCAAAGGCGGCCAGCAACCTGCGCGGGATACACTTTGTTGACGTAGTTTTCCTCGCGAAGTTCGCCATCCTGCAGACCCGTGACGGCCGCATAGATAATGACGACGTCCTGCAATGTCTGTGGCACCGAATTCTCCAGGATGCGCTTCAGCGTATCGCGGTCGTGATTCAGTTTCAGGCCGTTCATGAGCAGACGCATTTGATTGCAGTGACCGGGATATCGAATCGTTTTGTAGTTCATGGTGGACACGCGATCGCCGTAGGTTTCGCCCAGCGATCCTAAGCCGCCAGAGGTATTGAACGCCTCGTAGAGTTTGCCGTCGATCTCAATTTCTTCGAGCCCCTCGAGTGGCAGCACGTCGACTTCTTTACCGTTGACAATGCTTCTGCACAGATTGCCGTACTCGTTGATGACGCCGTCGGTGGACCACGTGAGTGAGTACTTGAGTACGTTGTTAGGATGCTGCGGCAAAGCGCCGACGCGAAGCTTGACCGACTTCAAAGTGTCGAAGTGTTGAATCAGTTCGTTTGCGGCAATGCTGATAAAACCGGGCGCAAGGCCGCATTGCGGTGCGAAGACTGTTGTTGCGCCTCTGGAGAGTTTGCGCACGGCTTCGGTAACCGCAACGTCTTCCGTCAGATCGAAATAATGCAGACCTTCGTCCCTTGCTACCTGGGCGACGTCAATGTTGCAGTAGTATGGAAGTCCGGACACGATCGCTGATGGCTTGTGTTTTCGAACATGCGCCGCCAACAGTTTCGTGTCGCCAGCGTCCAGATCGAACGCTTCAATATTGTCGAGACCGTGAGCATTAGCAACGTCAGCGGCCGCCCCTGGCTTCGAATCAGCCAGTTGCACACGATAGTCGTCGCTTTCGGCGAGGAGACCAGAAATCAGCGCACCAATTTTGCCGGCGCCGAGTACCAATACGTCTTGCATGCATATCCCCCAAAAAAACCGCCTGTGTGCGGCGCGAATGTGGCGCGCATTGTGCCCATGTCGTGCCACGCTTTCCACAGTTGTGTCATCCCATGAAACGTGAAAAATGTCGCAATAACAATGACTTTGAGAACAGGGTTGGCGATGACCTGAAGTTCCCTGAAAAAGCCTGCATAAACCGCTGATTACATGAGAAACTTTTGAGCCTTGAAAGCACCCGTGGCATAGTCCGCATTTCCTGCCCTGCGAATTGCCGGGCATCGACAATCGGGATGATCCAACACTGTGAGCAGAACCGTACCGAAAAATGATTGGCATCCCGCTAGCTGGCAGAGCAGGGAGGCCTTGCAACAGGCATCCTATCCGGATCAAGCAGCCCTGGACCGGGCCGTCAGCGACCTGAGCCGCCTGCCTCCCATCACGACGTCGTGGGAGGTCGATGAACTTAAGACCCTGATTGCGAAGGCGCAGCGAGGTGAGGCTTTCGTCCTGCAAGGCGGCGATTGCGCCGAGACGTTCGATGAGTGTACCTCCGAGAATATCGTAGCCAAGCTCAAGATCCTGTTGCAGATGAGCCTTGTAATGATTTACGGGCTGAAGAAACCTGTCGTGCGAATTGGTCGCATGGCGGGGCAGTACGCGAAGCCGCGCTCGGCCGATACTGAGACACGTGATGGGACGACGTTGCCGAGCTTCCGCGGTGACTTGATTAACCGCAGCGGCTTTACGGCCGATGAGCGCATTCCGGACCCACAGATGATTCTGCGCGGTTATGAAAGATCGGCATTGACGTTGAACTTCGTCCGTTCATTGATCGACGGCGGTTTCGCGGATCTTCACCACCCGGAATACTGGGACCTTGAGTGGGTTGGGCATTCGCCGGCGGCTTCCGACTATCACGACATCGTCTCATCCATCTCTGATTCACTGGATTTCCTGGAGACGGTCTCGGGACGTCAGTTCCATCACACGCAGAGGGCCGATATTTACGCGGCGCATGAAGGTCTGCATTTGCATTACGAACAGGCACAAACGCGATATCTTGACCGTCGCGAGCGCTGGTACAACCTGACGACGCACTTCCCATGGATCGGTATGCGTACGGCGCAGCTGGACGGCGCACACATTGAGTATTTTCGCGGCATCGCAAACCCGGTTGGCGTCAAGATCGGTCCCGGGATGACGCAGGAGTGGTTGCAAGGGATCGTCGCGGTGCTAAATCCCAACAATGAACCGGGCCGCCTGACATTGATTCACCGTTTTGGCGCCAAATCGATCAAAGATCACTTGCCGGACATGATCCGCACGGTTAAGAAAATGGGCACGACCGTGCTGTGGGTCTGTGATCCGATGCACGGCAACACCGAGACCACGTCGGACGGTACGAAGACACGTCGTTTCGATAATATCGTTTCGGAACTCGAGTCCGCATTCAAAGTGCATCAGTCCATGGGCAGTTTCCTGGGTGGCGTACACCTCGAACTGACCGGCGAAAACGTCACTGAATGCACCGGCGGTGCACGCGGATTGACGGACGCGGACTTGGCTCGTGCTTACAAGTCGACCGTCGATCCAAGGTTGAATTACGAGCAGGCCATGGAAATCGCGATGCGGATAGCCGGCTTAGACAAGCAGTAGGTGTGGTAGTCGGCACCTGATTGAGATCGAATGACCGCTTCGCAGCAGATAGGAGCCCTTCGCCAGATATGATGCTGACAGTCGGCTAATGACCCAAAGGGGCCTCTCGCAAAAGGGTTAGAATAAGAATCCGAAATTTCGACCCGCTCATGGAATTTACGTAATGAGAGTTTTCTTCTATGGCCTCTTTATGGACGAGAGAGTGCTTGCGACGAAGGGAATTAAGCCTACTAACATAAGTGTCGGCTTCGTAAACGGCTACGGACTGCACATCGGTGAGCGGGCGACATTGGTACGCCGTCCAAATGGCCGCGCCTACGGAGCCATGATGGATATCGCTCCCAATGAGGCAACAGAATTGTATGCAGAGGATAGCGTCGCGGACTACCTGCCCGAACCTGTAACTGTCGAACTCATGGACGGCACGCAAGTCGAGGCAACTTGCTACAACTTGCCCAGCGCCAAAGTCACCGGGACCAACAAAGACTATGCGGAATCGCTATTGATGGTCGCGAACAGATTGGGTCTCCCAGATTCTTATATTGATCAGATTAGGCAGGCGAGAGCATAGCCAACAATCTGGTCTGTCGAATGTCTCCTTCTGGCTGTTTCCGGCCTGTCGTTTCGTTGATATCTCGGTGATTTGAGCGTCCGCTATTGAGAAAAGCAGACGTTCAGGAGTAAAGCTGGAAATATCGCCAATCCGTTGGCTGAGCAACGTCTGCTTTACCCCCGGAACCGGCCGTTGGGGTAATATCGGGGTCAAGGGCCGCTAATGACCCAAAGCGGACGGACGCGGAGAAGCACAATACAAATACGAAAAACGAAGCCCGGCGATCTAGAACCATTACTTGCTAGTTACTCTGGCGTTAGTGGCGATAGTTGGTACGTGCTAGTGTGCAAGTACTGTACGGACAACCACACAATCACGGTCAAAGGCGCATCCAAGCAATCCAAGGATGCTCGGAGCGACGTCGCGCTGAAATTTCAGGCAGTTGGTTGGAGAATGGACGGTAGCATTCCGGTTTGCCCTAGATGCTACAAACGCAAGGTCAAGTCAGGTCTATATCTTGACGATTAGCGAGATTGCCAATGACCGCTCCTGGCCGAAAGCGGACTGTCATATTGGCGATATTCGAGCCGACTGAACGGCCGCTATCGGGAAAAGCGGACATTCAGCTGATAGGATTAATGACTCAGGGCGTGAAGCGGACAGTCAGCCTCATTGAGAAAATGAATAATTCAGATAGATGCATTCACTGTCATCATAAGTTTTCATATATAAAAAAGTTATGGAATCTTGAAAAGAACGTTATTGAATGCCCACAATGCAAAGAGAAATCAGCGCTCGTGTACCCTAGCCAAAAATTTAAATTCATTTATAAATTAGTGATTCTTATCACCTGTGTTCTAACATTGGCTTCCATACCATGGTTTCCGTATTTTTTCCCTGTTGGCTTAATATCTATACATTTTTTGAGCATGTACCCATACAAGAATATGAGCTTTGAGAAAATAACAAACAATCCATAACCATGGGTTCCACGAGATGTCGTCGCTTCGCTCAGACACACGGGAACCCGGTCGTTAGGAATTCAATCGAGTGACGGGTGTTGGCCGAAAGCTGCCCTTCAAAATAGCAGTATTTAACCTGGTCGAACGACCGCTAACGGAAGAAGAAGACGTTCGAATCCGATCAAATCTGGCGCTGTCTGCCTGTTCGGTGGGGACTAAGCGTTAACAAGTAGGAGTGCGTTCCAGGCGTCCTTCGTCGACATTTCTCGTGATTTGCCGGGTAACAGGCCATCGAGCGCCCACGGGCCAACGGAGTATCGAATCAGCCGCAATGTTGGCAGACCAACGGCTGCCGTCATGTGTCGCACCTGCCGATTACGACCTTCGGACAACGTAATCTCTATCCAGTTATCCGCCACATTCTTGCGGTGGCGTATCGGTGGATCACGTTCCCAAAGCTCCGCCGGTGCGTCGATATTCTTCGCCGTTACAGCCTTCGCCATGCCATCCTTGAGTTCAACACCGTTGAGCAGCGCGCCAATCTGGTCGTCAGTCAGGGTTCCCTCGACTTGCGCCCAGTAGCGCTTCATGATCCCTGATTCGGGTTGGCTGATCTTCGCCTGCAGGCGACCGTCGTCGGTGAGGAGCAACAAACCCTCACTATCGAAATCGAGTCGGCCGGCCGGGTACACGCCCGGCACCTTGACGTAGTCAGCCAATGTGGCACGACCGTCTGGATCAGTGAACTGGCAGAGCACCCGGTAGGGCTTGTTCACAACAATCAACACTTCTTGTGGTCCCCGGCGATCTGTACAATGCATGCTTTTCCCGGCCCCCTGGACCCGGCATGCGCTACCATCATATCAACGTCACCGCCGATGGCGCTTCGATAACAGCAAACCCGGACCGCAGCCTGAATGTTCCGGATTTTCCTAATGGATGATCAAGGCGCTTGATCGACGCGGCGATATTCGACAAAGAGTGTCGTGACTGCCCGAGGCTCGCGCGGTTTCTCGATGACGTAAAGGATCGTTTCCCGGACTATTACTGCCGTCCCGTGCCACCGTTCGGCGCCGCCGACGCGCGATTCCTGATTGTTGGGCTCGCGCCAGGCATGCATGGCGCCAATCGAACGGGGCGGCCTTTTACCGGGGATCACGCGGGCATTCTCCTGTATCAGATGCTGCACAAATATGGCTTTGCGAGCCGCGATCATTCCGAGGCCGCCGACGATGGCCTGACCCTCATCGATTGCCGCATAACGAATGCGGTCAAGTGCTTGCCACCCGGCAACAAGCCGGTGGGTGCCGAGATGAACACATGTAACAGGTTCCTTGCCAATGAACTGCGAACAATGCCGGAGAACTCTGTGGTCGTGGCGCTTGGCGGAATTGCACACCGGGCCATCATCAAGGCGGTTGGCGAACGGCAGCTAGAGTTCAAGTTCGGACATGCAGCACTGCATGACCTCGATAGCTTTCGATTGCTCGATTCGTATCACTGCAGTCGATACAACACCAATACGCGCCGGTTAACAGAGGCAATGTTCGATGCGATATTTGCACAAGTGCGGGAGATGCTGGATAACTAGTGCCCGTCTTTGTTACGTTGACGGAGTGCCAAGTGAGTGACGACACGCCATTCGAGTTCAAATCTTTTCTGCGGAGCCTGACACACCGGCCCGGCGTGTACCGCATGCTCGATGCGAAGCACAAGGTCATTTATGTCGGCAAAGCGCGCGACCTCAAAAAACGCGTTTCCAGCTACTTCAATCGTACCCACGACGCGCCCAAAACGGCGGCGATGATGGAGCAGGTTGCACGAGTTGAAGTTACCGTGGCGAACACCGAGGCGGAGGCGTTGATTCTTGAATACAGCCATATCAAACAACTCAAGCCGCGTTTCAATATTTTGCTCCGGGATGACAAGAGTTATCCGTACATTTACGCCTCCACCGAGCATGACTTCCCGCGACTCAAGTTTCATCGCGGGCCGCGGCGGGGAAAGGGGCGCTATTTCGGACCCTATCCGAGTACCTCAGCGGTACGGAAAACACTGAACGAACTCGAAAAGCTGTTTCTGATTCGTAACTGCGCCGACAGTTTTTTTCGCAATCGCACGCGACCGTGCCTGCAGTATCAGATCAAACGCTGCACGGCGCCATGTGTCGATCTGATTGCCAAAGAGCAATACGCTAAAGATATCGACGCCGCCATATTGTTTCTTGACGGCAAAAATAAAAGCGTCGTGAATTCCTTTGTCGAGCGCATGGAGCAGGCCGCCGAAAAACAGGATTACGAGCAGGCGGCACGTCTGCGGGATCAAATTTCGAAGTTGAAGGAAATTGAGGCGCGTCAACTTGTAAAGCGCACCAGCAACATGGATCTCGATATCCTGGGATTCGCGTCCAATAGTGCGATTCATTGCGTCACGGTCATGTTTATCCGCAACGGCGCGGTCATCGGCAGTCGCGATCATTTTCCTCGCCTGCACGGCGAAACCGACAAACAGAAGATCCTCAACGCCTTTGTCGCACAGTATTATCTGGCCCGCGACGCGCCAGCCGAAATTATCATCGAGGCCGAAATCGAAGACGGCGAATTACTGCAGCAGGAATTGACGGAGCGTGTAGGCCATAAGGTCCGGATTCGATCAAGAGTCAGGGGAGACCGCGTGCGCTGGTTACAGATGGCGAGGACCAATGCCGAGCAGGGTCTGAACCTCAAGGTGGCAAGCAATGCGACGATCAGGCGTCAGTTCCTGGCGCTCGGCGAAGCTCTTGAGCTGGACGACACGCCGCAGCGATTGGAATGTTTCGATGTGAGCCACACGTCAGGGGAAGCGACCGTGGGCTCCTGCGTGGTCTTCAATACGGCCGGCGCGCTGAAGAGTGATTACCGAAGATTCAACCTCAGTCCCGCGGCAGCTGGCGACGACTACGGTGCGATGTCTGAAGCGTTGCAACGTCGCTACGCTCGGGTGAAGAAAGGCGAAGTACCAATGCCCGATATTCTCTTCGTCGATGGCGGCAAAGGACAGTTGGCAGAGGCAATGAAAGTGCTCGGTGAACTGGAGCTCGACTGGCTGACTGTCGTTGGCGTCTCGAAAGGGCGGTCGCGGCGACCCGGAGCGGAACAGCTGTTCCGTCCGGGTAAGAAATTGCCAATGACGCTGCCTCCTGATTCACCGGCATTGCTGTTGATCCAACAGATTCGCGATGAGGCGCATCGATTTGCAATCACAGGCCATCGACAACGCCGCGCAAAGGCACGTCGAACGTCCAGGCTCGAAGAGATTCCAGGGCTGGGTCCGAAGAGACGCCGGGAATTACTGCGCCAGTTCGGCGGCCTGCAAGGCGTGACCGGGGCAGGGGTTGACGATCTTGCGGAAGTACATGGTATTAGTCGAAAATTGGCTGAAACCATATACAATGCGCTGCATCTGGATGGCTGAACAAAGACTGAGCGAACGTTGAAGCTTCATCTTGCGAACATACTCACGCTGTTTCGAATTGCGGCTATTCCTGTCGTGGTGATCTGTTTCTACAGCGAAATGCCCCACGCACGTCCAATTGCCGCCATCTTGTTTGGAATTGCGGCGGTCACCGACATTATCGATGGTTGGGTGGCGAGGCGCTATGGACAGACGTCGCGATTCGGTGAATTTCTGGATCCAGTGGCCGACAAGCTCATGGTATCCATTGCGCTGGTGATGCTGGTGCAGGCCGAATCCGGCTGGTTTGAAGATGTCATCGCGATGATAATCATTGGCCGCGAAATCACGGTTTCGGCCTTGCGCGAATGGATGGCGACGATCGGCGAACGTACTAATGTCAGAGTCTCGATCGCCGGAAAGATAAAGACCGTGCTGCAGATGTTCGGGATCGCTTTCATGGTTTACAAGAATTCGTTGTTCGGAATCCCGGTATATACGGTTGGTTTCGTATTGCTTGTTTTAGCGGCTATTATGACCATCTGGTCGATGGTTATTTATCTGAAGGCCGCCTGGCCGTTTATTGTGAACGATCAGGACGTAACGAATTAGGAAATGCCGGAATTACGCCTTGACTTGAGCCCGACACAGGCTAAAATCTCGGCCCTTCGCGGGAATAGCTCAGTTGGTAGAGCGCAACCTTGCCAAGGTTGAGGTCGCCAGTTCGAACCTGGTTTCCCGCTCCAAAAATCAAAGACTTACGGTTTCCTTGCTGATTTCATGCGTAAATCATGCGTAAAAACCGAAGTTAACGCGAATGACTCAAGGTCTCCACTCGGAGGCCTTGTTTTTTGGCGATTTGCGCGCAAATTTGATCGGAGAGGCAAGATCACCTGTGCATCAAGTTGCAAAAAATCGCCTTGGTAGCGGCATCTCGTCGTGCCGAAGTCAGGGACACAGGCGGTAGAGATCAGGTCAACGTAGTCGATTTTCCGTGGTGCTCGAATGTCTGCTTTCACTAAAAGCGGTCATTCAATTCGATTTATATTCGACTTATTGACGGTCCGCTTTCGGCCAATAGCGGTCGTAATCAAGCATTGCTATCTGACCACTTCTGACCGTGCATAGCTTCGCAGCGAGCGAAACGGTAGTCGCTTGATTAGTTGGCGTGCAGGCGTTCCGCTAGGTCCGACACACCCCATTCTTCAACGATTTTGCCTTCCTCATATCGAGTGACGATCATACTCCGCCACGTAATCAAGCTGCCCGAGGCAGGGACACCGAGATACTCGCCTTGATGTGTCCCGCGATGGGTGCGTTGCCAAGCCACCTTGTCGCCCTCCGTAGTAAGAATCTCAACTTCTACTCTGAGATCAGGGAACGCGGTGCGGATCGAAGTCAGGAAGGCTTTGATCGCGTCGGGACCGCCCTCGGAGTCGCCCTCAGCGCCGTGAAAAACGTAAGTTGGTGCAAACAACTCCTCAACCAATTCCAGGTTGCCTTTGTTCAATAACTCTTCGTTCGCCCTCTGGATCTGAGGCGCCCAATCAATGTTCCCTTCTTTGGAATTCCAGATTCCGCGTGCAATCTTCCAACTACCGTCTGCTTGCCGTTCAACGGTATTCAGGAACCTCCCGCTACTGCGCTGCGGTGCGCCACTCGCTGGGGTGAACACGCCGGAAAACGTTCCCGTAACCATCCCCCAATCACCGAACACCTGAACTTCGTCTATTGTTCCAGAGCATTGGTACTTCGTTCCTTGCCACATTTTCTCGTGCCACGCGCGAATCGCCTGCTGACCAATGACATCTGACTTACCCGGCGGCATAAGCACAGCGTCAGTCGTGAATAGCTTCATTTTCGCCTCAATGTCGCGATCCGCCTCGGCCCTGCACCAGTCATCAACGGGTAGGCTTCGAATGGCTGCGTCGGCTGACGTGGTTTTTTCTTGCTCCGATTCAGCATCGATGGGTACGGAACAACCACCTATAGCAAAGGCTAGGATGATTAATGGGAATCGTTGTAACTGCATGGCTTTGCTCCAGTGACGGATACTCTGTATGGGCTAAGTATAGTAGTTCGCTAGCAAGTCGCTTGCCGAGCCACACAATGTCTGCTTCGGGTCATTAGCAGACCTAAAACGCGAAATTAGCTTAATGTCTGCTTTCGGCGGTGAAGCGGTCGTTCAACCGCTGATTTTCGGAGGCCGGATTCTCAATGTCTGCTTTACTCAATAGCGGACGTTCAGACTGGTGAAAATGGCATGAAATTAGGGTCCGCTTTCGGCCACAAGCGGACGTTCAAGCAACAACCGAAAGGCCCATCTATTCAGCCGATTTATCAATCATGCTTGACGACGGTGGAACCTCCATCAATATCCGATCTACTTCGCGGTGAAAATCCGGCCGCCCTTCCTGTAACCCCAGATCGCGCCAAATTGGCGCGAAATACCTTATCATCGGCACCGTCACTCCAGCAAAGGGGCGGAACATGAGACGGTGCGTTCGGGCGACCGTTTGGGCTTTGGCGGCACTGTGCTTGGCTGCTCCAGCCCACGGTCAAACCGGTTTTTCAATCATCCCGGATGTAGTCTATGGACATAAGGACGGGCTTGCTCTCACGTTCGATGTCTTCACGCCGGATGAGGCGAATGGTGCGGCGGTGCTGTGGATAGTGAGCAGTGGATGGGAGTCGTGGTGGAGGAGGCCCGACGAGGACGGGGCTCTACCCGAATATGAGTCGCTTCTTCGTAGCGGGTTCACGGTGCTTCGAGTTCGGCACGGAAGTGCTCCTCGTTACAAGGTGCCAGAAGCCTACGCGGACCTCCGTCGGGCTGTCCGGTTCATACGACTGAATAGCACGGCCTACGGCGTCGATCCCAACCGGCTCGGTGTAGCCGGGTGGAGTGCTGGCGGCCACCTCGCCCTCATGATTGGTCTAGCTGCCGACGAGGGCGATCCCACCGCAGACGATGAGACATTGAGAGGCAGCAGCAAAGTGGCGGCGGTCGTCGCCATCTTCCCGCCCATTGACCTTCGTGCGCACCGCACGCACAGCGAGTCCTCTCCTCCCGATTTCCCGAACGACGCTATGTATTTCGCATCCGGCGTTTTGCGGTCATTGCTGACCGGCCAAACATTCTATAAGGCGTTGGTTTTCGATGACGTAGTTGCCGCCTCCGTTTCACCAATCCTTCACGTCTCCGCAGACGATCCGCCGACATTGCTGATCCACGGGGACGCGGACCGTGTGGTCGACCCCAACAACAGCCGGGTCATCCACGAGGCGTTGGCGAATCGGGGCGTCGAGACGGACCTCGTAGTTGTTGTAGATGGGCCACATGGGTTCGAAGAGCCGGAGCACAACAAGCAATTGAGAGAAGCCATGGTTGCTTGGTTTGAGCGACACCTAGGGTTGTAGTGCGCAAAAACTCCATCGGTGCTGTCAAGCTGCCCATTCGTACACATGATGCAGCCCGCCGAGGACCGGTTTCGATATGAGATGCACTGTGGATTCAGCACAGCCAAGCTCGTCAGCGATAATTTGCTGGGGAAGCTTCATGGTGTGATACAGAACGGCTAAATGTTCGCGACTGAGATTGATCAGTGAAAGACAGTATTGCTCTATGTATTCGCGCGCGAGCAATCGTCGTTCATCATGCTTTTTCGGAGTCATGTCCGCTTTCGGCCAGGAGCGGTCATTGGCAATCTCGCTAATCGTCAAGATATAGACCTGACTTGACCTTGCGTTTGTAGCATCTAGGGCAAACCGGAATGCTACCGTCCATTCTCCAACCAACTGC
>JADFHE010000057.1 GCA_022567295.1 Pseudomonadota bacterium
ATTGGGCTTCTTTCTTCGAGTACTTTGTGAATTTTCAAATTTCTCTGCTTAGTTACTCCGCGGCTGCCGTCGCGTTCGCCATTTTGACAGCGTTGCTGCTCACGGTGTGGCGCGATCGTGTGCGCGGTTGCGAGGCTGCGGCGAGTGGCAAGCTCGTTACGTTCGGAATTGTGCCGACCGGGCCGGAAACGGGGTACGGGTATATCAAAGCACAGCCGGATGGCAACAGCGCCGTGCCGGTCGAGTCGTTCGTCGAGAAACCCGATCTCGAGACCGCTCGGAAGTACGTCTACGGGGGCAAACACTTCTGGAACAGCGGTATGTTCCTGTTCAGCGCTGGTGCCTATCTCGACGCATTGCATCAATACGCACCCGACATGCATCAGGCCTGCAACAAGGCTATCGAGAATCGGACCGACGGTGACTTTGTCCGGCCGGACGCGCAGGCGTTCTTGAGTAGCCCAAAGGACTCAATCGACTATGCGGTCATGGAGAAAACCGATATGGCGGCGATGGTTCCACTGGATGCCGGCTGGAGCGATGTCGGTTCCTGGGCCTCATTGCACGATGTGCGCGATCAGGACGATGATGGCAATACGATCGACGGCGATGTTTACACGCATGACTGCAAGGGCATGTTCATTCAGGCCGAAAACCAGTTGGTTGCGGCAGTGGGGCTTGAAGACGTCATCATCATCCAGACCAAGGATTCCACGCTGGTCGTCGCCAAAGACAGAGCGCAAGACGTCAAGATGATTGTTGATCAGTTGGCTGAGCAAGATCGTGCCGAAACCAAATTACATCGCCAGGTGTTTCGCCCCTGGGGAAGCTACGATAGCCTGGAGAACGCCGACGGATTTCAGGTGAAACGCCTGATCGTGAATCCTGGTGCGGTACTGTCATTGCAAAAGCATGCACACCGAGCAGAGCATTGGGTTGTCGTGCGCGGCAAGGCACGAATTACGAAAAATGATGATGAGTTTGACCTCGGCGTAAACGAATCGACGTACATCGCGATCGGAGACGTCCATCGGATCGCGAATCCGTTTGACGAACCTGTGCATATCATAGAAGTGCAGTGTGGCGATTACCTGGGCGAAGACGACATCGTACGCCTTGAAGACAACTATGGCCGCGAAGGTACGAACACGTAACATGCCCATCACTATCGACTGCTTTAAGGCCTACGACATTCGTGGGCAGATTCCGAACCAACTGAATCCCGACGTCGTTTATCGCATCGGCAATGCAACGGCCGAGTATCTCGGTGCAAAGCGCCTGGTCGTTGGCCGTGACATTCGTCTATCCAGCACGGAATTTGCCGACGCAGTGTGTCGAGGCATTACAGACGCTGGTGTCGAGGTTCTCGACATCGGGCTCGGTGGAACCGAGATGGTCTACTTTGCGACATCACACCTTGGTGCCGACGGCGGCATCATGATTACAGCAAGTCATAATCCTGCTGATTACAATGGCTTGAAGATCGTGAGGGAAGATGCCAGGCCGATCAGCGGTGACTCCGGGTTGCAGGATATTCGCACGCTGGCGGAGAAAGACGAGCGGCTAATATCGCCAGCGAAGGGCCGGAGGCAGGAAACCGACGTATTTTCGAGCTATGTCGAGCATTTGCTGACCTACATCGACATCGAGTCGCTCAAGCCACTCAAGCTCGTCGTCAACCCCGGTAACGGTGGCGCGGGCATCGCGATTGATGGTCTCGAGGCGAGCTTGCCATTTGAGCTCATCAAGGTGCATTACGAGCCGGACGGTACGTTTCCGAACGGCATTCCGAATCCCTTGTTGCCTGATAATCGTGCAGCGACGGCCGAAGCCGTTGTCGAAAATAGCGCCGATATGGGCATTGCGTGGGACGGCGATTTTGATCGATGCTTTTTCTTCGATGAGAAAGGCGGCTTCATTGAGGGTTATTACATCGTCGGACTATTGGCGCAGAGCATTCTGCAAGGCAATCCAGGCGCCAATATTGTGCATGACCCGCGGTTGATCTGGAATACGTTGGAAGTTGTTGCACAGGCGGGCGGGCAGTCAGTGCAAAGCAAGTCCGGTCACTCGTTTATAAAAGAGAAGATGCGAGAGGTGGATGGGATTTATGGTGGTGAGATGAGCGCGCACCACTATTTCCGAAATTTCTCTTACGCCGATAGCGGCATGATTCCATGGCTGCTGGTCGCTGAGCTTGTTTCAGTTACCGGCAAGTCACTGTCGGAGCTCGTGGCCGATCGGGTTGCCCGATATCCAACCAGCGGTGAGATCAACAGGGTGGTAGAAGACGCTGGTGCGACATTGCAGGCTTTGCACGGGCGTTATGCCGATGACGCGCTGAGCGTGGATGACACCGATGGCTACAGCTTCGAGTTCCCGGATTGGCGTTTCAATATCCGCGTGTCGAATACTGAGCCGGTGGTTCGGCTAAACGTCGAGAGCCGCGGCGACGCCGACCTGATGGAGCGGAAAACCGCCGAAGTCCTGGAAATAATGGAATGCCGGTAATCTGCGAATGAAAACAAGCGTTTGACATAAAGTCCTAAAAACGACTTTAAGTCAAACGGCTACAACCCTGCGGCCCCGCGCTGTTGAGCCCTAATTGCGACTCAGGTACGCTGAGCTTTGAAAGTGTGACGCAGTTCACAGGTTACAGTAGGACCGCAAACTCAGATTCGTATGCGTATCTACTATAATCTTGTCGCCTGATCGATCGGATTCCTAAATAGAGAACAAGAAGACGAAACCCTAATTTCTCCGGACGAGCCCAAATGCATACGCAAACAATAAGCAAAGCCAGGGCGCTCACGCGCTTCGCAGGACTGTGCACAATCACTTTCATTATCTTGCTGGGGACAATAGCGGCGGTCGAGGCCGCTGAGTGGCGATTCGACCCGGTGTTGCGGGTGGCGGGGGATTTCGACGATAACCCGCTACTTTCTATTAGAACCGATGTTGATGAGAACGCATCCGGCTACATTGCGGAGGGCAGTGTAAAGATTGCCTACCGATCTGAGACCGCCGATTTTTACATCACGCCAAGATTTCGCAGCCTTGATTATGGGTCTGGCTCAGATCTTAATTCGGACGATACATTTTTGCGATTCAGATTTAATCGCAACACCGTATTAACCAATTTTCGATTTCGTGGTAATTACGCCGACGAATCCACAAGAACGGCGGAGCGGGCAGATACAGATCTGGATGTTGAAGATCCCGACGAGATTACTGATAACGACACGGGGGTCGTCGCACTTCGGGGTCGGCGGGAGAGATTGACTTTAGTGCCTACGTTTACCTACAAATTCTCGAACGTCAATTCGGTTTCGCTCAATTTAAATTACACGGATACTCGATTCGATGACGTATTTGCCGGATTGCTAACGGATTACACCGATATTCGGATCAATGCTTCGTTCAGACACGCAATATCGGAAAGAACATCCACTATCGTCACGGCAACTGCGCGAAATTATCAGACCGATCAGGGGCTCAACGAAACGAAAGGTGTCGGGCTGAATGTCGGTTTTGACCGGGCGCTGTCGGAAACGACTCGCCTTCGTGCAATAGTGGGCATTGAAGACACTGAGTTGTCTACCGGGGAAAGTGATCAGAATTGGGTGGCAGATATTTCGTTTGTCCGCAATCTGAAAACAATCAGAATACTGGCGCAATATCGACGCAGTATCGCCGCTAGCGCTTCCGGTGATCTGGCGACGCGTGACTCGATTAATCTAAATTTTTCGCGAGATCTGAATGATCGCATCTCGGCGGGTATTGGCGTGCGTGCGTATGCGACGCATGCGCTCGAAGTAGGGCCTGGAATCCTCGATGAACGGAACTATGTACAGCTTCGATCGCAGCTTACCTGGCACATTTCGCCGGTATTTTCGCTGGAGGGAAACTACCGCTTTACATTTCTCGATCGGGAATCTCTTGGAGAAAGCTCGAACTCAAACCAGGTAACACTCTGGCTCAGTTACCATCCGACCGCGATAGTGCGGTCCCGATAGCCCGCCGATGCTGAAGTACATGAATTCACGAGAGGTGGTCCGAAGGGCGGCCGTAATCGCTTCTTTATTTGCTCTGACTATTGCAGCGAGCCCGGCCTTCGCAGCGCCACCGACGGCCACTGGCGTCAACATCACCGGTACGACCGAGGTTGGCTTCCAGTTGACGGGTAATTACACGTACGGCGACGCCGACAATGATCTCGAGGGCGCCACGACTTACCTGTGGCTGCGCGACGATAACCCGATACCGGGTGCGAACGTGGAGCAGTACATGCTGGTCTCGGCCGACGAAGGCGCGATGATTATCTTTGAGGTTACGCCGGAGGCGGCGACCGGGGAGACGCCCGGGCCGGCGGTAAAGAGTGCGGCCGTGGGGCCGGTCGATCCCGCGAATACGGCGCCGACGGCAACCAGCGTTAACATCACGGGTACCACTGAGGTCGGCTTCCAGTTGACGGGTAACTACACTTATAACGATGCTGACCTGGACAGTGAGGGCACCTCGACATTCCGCTGGCGCCGAGACGGTAATCCGATAGTCGGCGCTTTGAGTCAAACGTACACGCTGGTAGTGGCGGACGAAGCCGCACAAATCGTGTTCGAAGTCACGCCAGTGGCGCTGACGGGTGTCAGTCCTGGTATCGCTGCACCGAGTAACCCCGTGGGGCCGATTAATGCGTCAAACACGGCGCCGACTGCGACTGTCGTGAGCATTGCCGGTACACCGGCGCTCGGCGAATTGTTAACCGGTGTTTACACGTACAACGATGCCGACGCTGATCTTGAGGGCATCTCGACGTTTCGCTGGCTACGCGACGGCGTCGCAATTCCGGGCGCGATCAATGCAAGCTACACGGTGGCTGCCGAAGACATCGAAACAGCGCTTCGATTCGAAGTGACGCCAGTCGCAGCGACGGGGGTCACCCAGGGTCTGCCGGTACAGAGCGCCGACTTGTTCATCTTCAACTCGCCGCCGTTGATCACGGGCCAGGCGCTATTGGAAACACCCGAAGACACATCACGCGAGATTCTGCTTGCGGAGCTGACGGTTGTCGACACCGACAGCGTGTTCCCTGACGATTTCACGCTAAGTGTTCAGGATGGTGTGGACTACGTTCGCAGCGGCATCAATGGCAACACGATCACGCCCGCGCTGGACTTCAATGGCGACCTCGCCGTGCATGTGACCGTCAACGATGGCATCATCGATAGTGTGGTCTTCAATCTCCTGGTTACCGTGACACCGGTCAATGACGCACCGGTGTTCGTCGGGCTGGTGCAACCGCTGATTACGCCCGAGGACACGTCGCGGACGATTGTTATTGGGGATCTCGTCATTGCCGATCCGGACAACGTATTTCCGACTGATTTCACGCTGGTGCTCAATCCGGTGATTGACCCGAGTGCCAATTACACGCTTGCCGGCGACGGCACGACGATTACGCCGGCCGAAAACTTCAACGGCCAGCTCAATGTGGCGGCGACCGTCAGGGACCTTGAGCTGAGTAGCTTGCCATTCGTGATCCTGGTCGACGTGGAGCCCGTCAACGACCTGCCGGTACTCGTGTCCCCGATCGGACCGGTCGATGATGCGACAGAGGATGAAGCATTCGACCTGGACGTCTCGGCAAATTTTTCTGACGCTGACGGCGAGGCGCTGACTTACACGGCGACGTGGTTGCCGCAGAAGCCGCCCAACATCAATTTCGACGGTCAGACCGGCGTCTTCTCGGGCACCCCCCGATTCGTGGACACGGAACCGCCCGGTCCCGTGTACCAGGTGACCGTGACGGCCTTTGATCTCGCCGCCGAATTCGTCAGCGATAAGTTCGAGCTGACGATTTCAGCGCTCGGTCGCGCCAACCTCGGGCTGTCAATCGATGTTGCACCCGACACCGCGCTGCCCGGTGACGAGTTGCGCTGGACGTTCACGTCGCGCAATCCGGTGGGCCCGGTGGCAGGTGAGGACATTGAGTTAACGGGCAGTTTTGTCGGTGACGGGCTCACGGTATTGGTGGAAGGCGGCGCCAACTGCACCATTACGTTGCAAGCTGCGGTTAACCGGGCGGACTTCGTCTGTATTGTGGGTGTGCTGCCGGTCGGCGGCACGACGTCGATCGTCTTTACGACGGGGACGAGTCAGGTGACTGAAGTGATTGCATTCGCTACGGTAGCCGGTACCAAACGCGTACCGATCGACCCAAATCTGGATGACAATTCAGCATTGCAGGCGGCGGGTGTCGCCGAGGCGTTCAGCGTGGGCGCCGTACAGATACTCGGCAATTCGAGTATCCGATCCGTGACTGCAGGCGATGTCAACGGCGACGGGGTGGCGGACCTCGTGGTCGGAACGGCGGCCGGTCGGTCCGTGCAGATTTTTTTCAACGATACACCGCGGGAGTCCTGTCAGTGCCTGCGTGATTTCCTGGTCGTACCAATTTCAGTCCCGGACAGCGGTTCCAACGAAGGCGTGGCGCTGGCGGACTTCGACAATAACGGCACCCTGGACCTCGTGATTGCCAACGGTGGCGGTCAGCCGGATACGGTCTACAGCAACGACGGCGCGGGCAATTTCGTGCCAATGGCCACGCTTGACCCGACATTCGGCCAGGGCGTCGCCGTAGGCGATTTCGATAATGATGGGAACATGGACATCGCAATCGCGGCGAATGGCGCAAACCCGGTCTATCTCGGGAATGGCAACGGCGGATTCAGTCGCACGGCCAGGCTCGGCAGTGCAAACAGCGCCGGTGTCGCCGTCGCCCGCTTTGATAACAACAATCGTGACGACCTCGTTTTTGCAAACCTGGGCGCAGACAGTCGGGTCTGGACCAAGAATAGCGGGGCCGGGTTCTCGTCCCGCGACCGCCTACCGATTGGCGATGCCACATCGGTTGCTGCTGCGGATCTGAACGGAGATGCACGGCCTGATCTGGTTTTCGGTCGCGTCCCGACCAATGTCGGCGATATCCCCTCAAACCCGGTGTTGATCAACCAAGGCAGCGGTACTTTCGGCAATCCGGCGGAACTGCTCGGCATTTCACCGACCAACGACGTGCTCATCGGCGATGTCAACGATGATGGGTTGTTGGATCTCGTGTTTATTAACGCCAGCGGTGTTCACCAGATCTGGACAGCAAGCGGTGCCGGCTACGTGCTGCACCGTGAGCAGATCATAGAAAGTGGCGCCGTCGCCGGCGTGTTGGCCGACCTCGGGTTTTCGGATAATAACGATCCAGGCGGGGTCGATCTCGCGATGGGCGGCCCTGTGCTGGCTGGCGTGGGGGTGTACCTGAATGATGGCTTCGGAAATCTCGGCAGGGGTGATGCTGTGCCGCCGGTTCTGACGCTGCTGGGACAGGCATCCGTCAGCGTGCCCTCTGGATCGAGTTACAACGATGCGGGCGCCACCGCCGAAGACAATATCGATGGCACCATCAATCCCAACAGCATCGTCGTCACTGGCTCGGTGAATACGGCCGTCGTAGGTGGCTACACACTAACCTACAACGTCACAGATTTCGCCGGCAATCCCGCCACGCCGATAACGCGCAGTATCAACGTTACGCCGGCTGCCGGCACCGGTGGTGGCGGCGGTGGCGCCATCGCAAACCTCACATTAATTTTCTTGTTGATCAGTCTGCTGGCCGCTCAACGTTATCGACCCAGGCAGGTCGCTCTGTTAAAGGATGTTTGACATGAGCAAGAAGCAGTCCGTTGTAAAGAGTTTGTTGGCTATCGGGATCATGATATCGGCGGCGCTGGCCTCGACGGCGATGGCACAGGAGGTCAGATACTCCTGGGTGGACATGTCGTACATGCAGCAGAACGCCGATATCGCTGGCACGCAAGCAACGCCCGTTGCCGGTCAAACCGTTGATGTGAATGGCGTGCATGGCAACGGGATCCGGTTTCGTGGATCTGCCGGGACCTGGCACAACCTGTACATGTTCGTTGACTTCGCTTCGACCGATATGGATGTCTTCGCTGTCGTTAACAATGCCGGGGGCGCGTTTCCTGCAAACGACGAGTTCGACTTTACGACCCTCAGAGCGGGTCTGGGCCTCAGATTTCCTATTGGACTTGGACCGGCCACCGACCTTTACGCAGAACTGACTTACGACAGCATCGATCTGGATTTTGGTAGTTTTGCCGGCGAGAACTTCGATACGGAAAACAAGGACATCGGCGGCGCGCTTGGAATTCGGGCAATGCTCAATGACAACATCGAGCTAAGGGCCTATGGCCGATATACGAATCACGCAGACGTCAATCTGAGCAGCGGAGAGTTCGACGCGGCTGCCGTATACGGCGCCGGATTCGGCTGGCAAATTGTCCGTGGCTTCTCAATCGTCGGGGACTTCGAATCGGGTGAGTTTGGCAGCTGGTCAGTCGGTTTTCGGCTGGACCTGGACGAAGACTAACGACTTAGATCCGGCCACGATGCATCCTTGTCCGAGATGACCAGCACAGGCGCCGGCCACCCAATCGCCAGCGCAGGATCGTCGTAACGAATGCCGATTTCGGCATCCGGCGTGTAGAATTCAGATGCCGAATAAAGCAGCTCGGTGTCCGGTTCCAATGTCAGGTAGCCATGGGCGAATCCCTTTGGGATGTAGAGGGAGCTATGATTTTCGGCCGATAGTTCCTGTCCAACCCATTGCAGATAGTTTGGCGAAGACTCGCGCATATCGACAGCCACATCAAAAACCGCGCCGCGAACACAACGGATTGTTTTCGCTTCGGCATGGGGCTCGGTTTGATAGTGCAAGCCCCGTAGCGTGCCGGCATGGGGGTTAAATGCAATGTTCATCTGGCTGATTGCAGTGTCAAGATGATGCGCTGCAAATTCTCTCTGGCACCAGCCGCGCGCAAAAAAACCTCGCAAATCCTCGACCGGTTCGATGTCGATCAAGTAGACGCCCGCAAGGGAAGTTTCGGTGTAGATCATGTTATTACTCTTTCCGGGATCCGAGAACAGATCGATAAATAGTGCAAATTTTCGCAACGTGACGCCTGACGGTATAGCGGTCCGCCACAGTCTGCATTGCTGCCGAGCGCAATTTCTGCGCGAAGTCAGTGTCACGACTGAGACGCAACATCGCTTTTGCCAGAGCCTCGCTATCGCTTATCGGCACCAGTATGCCGTTAACGCCATCGGTGATGATATCCGTTGCACCTCCCGCGTTGGTGGCGACTGCCGGGGTGCCGACCGCCATGCTTTCAATGATCACCCGACCAAACGGTTCGGGTAACGAAGAGGCGCAAATCACCGCGTCCGCAGATTTCATAATGTTCGGGATATCGCTGCGGTGGCCGGTAAATCTCACAATATCGTCAAGGGCGAATTCACTGACGAGCGCTCGCAGCCTGGCGGCATAAGCATCGTCTGTAAATGCCGAATCAACATCGCCAACGATCAGCCCTCGAATGGAGGCATCCGTTTTTCGAGCCTCGGCAATGGCCTGTATGAAGAAATCCTGTCCCTTCCAGGAGACTATGCGACCCACCAGGGCGAATACTTTTTCAGCGCTGTCCCAGCCAAACTCTTCGCGGATTCCAGCCGCAGATACGTCTGCCTCGTTGAATCGTCGCTGATCCACGCAATTGGGGACGACGACGCAGCGACTGGACTCAATTCCGTAGCCAGTCAGATGCTCGCGCACGGCATCGGAGATGCACAGGAACACACGGACTGAACGGGCCGCGACGACACTGACGTAGGTCAGCTTGCCAAAAGTTCTAATGTGACAAATGGTTGGAATGTGGTGAGTGCGGGCAGCCAGTATTCCCGGTGTGTCGCTGTGAACTCCGTTATTCAAGTGGATCAGGTCAGGTTGAATCCGGCCGATCTGACGGCGAATCGCGTTGAATACCGGCAGTCTAAAACGGAGAAAGTGCAAGGCGTATTTCAAGGACGCGTAGAATTGTTCTATCCGTCGGCCCAGGGCCGCCCGTATTTTCGACTGTAGTTGGTGCTTTGGCAGATGTTTCGGATCACCCTTGTCGGAGTGTCGTGGATACAACGAGCAAACAGTCGCCCCTGCCGCCTCGAATCTCGCACAAGTGGTTTCACCGGGCAGCGAAAAAAATAATACCGTCGCTTTGAAGGTTGCCTTATCGAGTCCGCCAACTAGGCAGAGCAGGCTTTCGACGGATCCGCCGGTTGAGAACTCAGCAATGTAAAGTATGTGTGTACGCGAGCGCGACATTATCATTAGCCATCAGGAAACAGAGTTGCGAAGTATTTCGGAAATTTGTTGTACGCGATGTGTCCATGTGTTCCTGGCAGCAAAACGACGATTTTCCAGTAATTCCGGGGCCGACGGATTTAGCGCAAGCGATCGCTCACAGGCGGCAAGAAATTCATCCTTGTTGCCTGCAATTTCAACATGCCCCGCGAACGAACGTGCGGCGGCGAAGTCCGTACTCACAATGGGTTTCGAGGCGGCCGCGTACTCATATAACTTCAACGGGCTGGCATGCTGAGCCCTGAGATTAACGGTATAGGGGATCATGCAGACGTCGAACTGATGCACATATCGCGGTACATCGTGGACGGGTTTCTGGCCGAGAAAATGTACGTTTGGTAATTTCTGTAATTGTTGCAGTTCGGCCTCGCAATGCGTGCTGTTTACGGAGCCGACAAATACGAAGTTCCAATCCGGCCGTGCGTTGGCCGCCGCACGCAGCATGTCCAGGTCCAGTCGTGCCGCAATCAGCCCCGAATAGCCGATTATCGGACTGTGCAGGTCGGACATGTCGTCGGGTACTGCCGCGTCACAGTCGGCGTAGCTATCGTAATCAACGGCATTGGGTACGAGATGCGTGTTCGGGTTATGCGGAGACTTCAAGTCGAAAAGGGTCGGTGTTACTACGATCACAGTATCGACCCTGCGGAGCATTTCATTTTCACTGTCTATAAGTTTGCTGCGCGGTGCGGTAGATGGTTGACCATAGCCACTGTACTCGTCGACGACATGATAGATCGTCAGCTTCGCGTGCAATTTGCCAATGTAATCGACCATATTGGGTCGGGACAACCAGATGATTGGCTGATGCTTTGATCCGCTTCGTGCGACGAAGGAAAGAACAGCCAGAAAAAAGCGTATGCTGATGTTCTTGAACGGAGCTCGGCCGGTTATCGGTAGCCACCATGGACTGTGAAAAACGCTAACGCCGGAGGCATCACGGCTGATTAGTCGGCTACGTCGATTGCCGGAGGCGCCGCCATCGCCCCGCCTGCGGCCGAGCAAGTCGCGCAGCATCGTCGGCGGTTCCACGTACCAGACGTTGTTGTCGACTGCGAAGCGGCTCATCAACTGATGCCGGTTACGCCATAGTCCGGCCCACGGCTCAGGGCCAAAATATATGATCGTCTCGCCCTGAAGGAGTTCAGTCATTCCGGTCCAACCAGTTGCTGGCAACATGCAGATCATCCGGCGTGCCAATATCAAGTGACCGCCCATGCTCAAACGACATCGAGTTGATTAGCATTCCGTCAGCCATCGCGAGTTGGAAAACGTGTCCCAGGTGACTACCACCCGGGTTCGCAGCCAGTTTGGCAATTCGTGCCGGGTTGTCCTGTACGAGATCGCATAAGTAAGTGCTGAAAGACGGTTGCCATGCGGCGAGAATCCAGGTGAGAGCGAGCGTAGTACGTTCAGGTTTGATTTCGATGCCGGATACGTGACCATCATCATTTACATCTACCATGTCCATTTTGCCTGGGCTGTTAGTTGGAAACAAACCCAGAACTACGTCCGCCCCTGTACTCTCCAGTCGCCGCATCAGCTTAATGTAAGCATCTCGGGGTTCGAACAGGATGTCGGGAAAACCGAATAGGATTCGTTGTGCCTGAAATTCATCCAGACCGAGCGCTACAGTCTCAGGTACACCAGAGGTACCGGGCGTGAACTTGAATACGAAGTTGATGTGCTGCCACTCCTTACTCGTCAAATAATCGTATATGTCCTGCTTACCGTGTCGGAGCACCACAATCACGTTGTCTATGCCAGCTTGTTGAATACAACTGAGCACGTGAGAAATAACGGGCCTGTCGTCCTTGCTGCCGTCACGGAACGGCAGCAATTCCTTACTTGAATCTCGACCTGGCAGCCGGGACCCGATGCCGGCAGCGGGAAGTAACGCAACATATTCTGAATCTGGTGATTTATCCAGACGCTGGTCACCTTTATTCATGCGTTGTGGGTCTCACTTTGAACTGAGAAAAATATCACACTCATACGCCCGGCATGGTGCCATACTGAGGCGTTCGTTGGCAGGGCCGCATCAGAAAAAGAAAGTAATATTTTTGCGCGCCAAGCTACGCTCGGCTACCATCTTCGTAGTTCAAATTACCCGATCAAAAAAGGACAAACTGCATGAAAGCGGTGATATTGGCAGGGGGCTTCGGTACCAGGATCTCGGAAGAAACCACCGTGCGGCCAAAACCAATGGTCGAGATCGGCGATAAGCCGATTCTTTGGCACATCATGAAGACCTTTCACGCGCACGGCATCAGTGATTTCATCATTTGTTTTGGCTCCA
>JADFHE010000027.1:0-16772 GCA_022567295.1 Pseudomonadota bacterium
TTTCAGTGCGCTTTGAGTGTGAGTGGCAGCACGGCACAACAGGCCAATGGTACCGGAGCCAGGGCAATGAACACTGGGAATTCAATGCGGACGGTTACATGACTCGACGCGACATGAGTGCCAACGACGTTCCGATATCTGCCGGCGAGCGACGTATCGGCATTTGAAATCACCAATAAACGAGGACCAGATCATGAAATTTTTTACAGCAAACGCACACTGGCTTCTGCGCATCGCATTCGCCAGCGTCTTCGTCTACCACGGCGTATTGAAACTCCAGAACCTGGAAGGCTTTGCGCAAATGCTACCCATTTCCTATCTTCAGGTAGTGCTGGTGGCGCTAGCCGAAACTGCTGGTGGGCTATTGGTACTGGCGGGTGGATTTCGCGCGGACCGGATCTCGGACCTCGCCACCCGGTTGGGTGCGGCACTGAACATCCCGGTAATCATCGGAGCAATTTCGATTGTGCACTGGGGCCGATGGAACTTCGTGCCAAGCGAAACGCACCCAATGGGCGGCTTCGAATTCCAGGCTGTGCTGCTTCTGCTGATTTTGTACCTGGTCTTCACAGGAAACACGGGTATCGCAGCGACTGAAGCAAAGAATGCTCAAGCCAAGCAAGTGCCAGCCGCCGCATCTACGGCAGCGGATTAACTCAAATTTTTCAACCCAGGAGAACGAAAATGAACACAAAACTTTTCAACAGAGCCGCGTTACTGCTGTTCTATGCCTTACTGGTTATCGCCGGATTGAACTCTGCTGCGCACGCGGAGAATGTGCCCAACGTCAGTTATCGGACAATCACCATAGAAGATGTGGACATCTTTTATCGTGAAGCGGGCAACCCGCGTAACCCAACGATTTTGCTACTACATGGATTTCCGACGTCATCGCACATGTTCCGGGACCTGATCCCTGAGCTCGCCGACCAATATCACCTGGTAGCACCGGATTATCCGGGCTATGGCTTTAGTTCGATGCCAGCCGTCAATGAATTCGACTACTCATTCGACAATATAGCGAGGCTTATCGGCAAGTTCGTTGACGAGATTGGGGTCGACAAATTCAGCATTTACCTGATGGACTATGGCGCACCCGTCGGCTTTCGTATCGCGACAGCTCGGCCCGACAAAGTCGAGAGTTTGATCATACAAAACGGTAATGCGTACAACGAAGGCATCGACAATAACTTCTGGGAGCCAATTATGGCCTACTGGAAGGATCGGGCAGCCGTAAACAAAGGTCTCGACAATGACTTTTGGAAAAACGTAAAGGCGGCCTACAAGCAGCCTGAAATGTCGAATGACAACGCATTGCGATTTTTGACCACGCTTGGAGCCACGAAATGGCAGTACACCCACGGTGTCTCGAACGTCGAAGCCGTTAGCCCGGATACCTGGGGACATGTTCAGCCTCTCTTGGATCGCGAAGGCAATCAGGACATCCAACTGCAGATGTTCTACAGCTACGGAACTAACCCTCCTCTGTACCCCGCCTGGCAAAAATACTTGCGAGACAACCAACCGCCAACACTGATCGTCTGGGGGAAGAATGATGAGATTTTTCCGGCGGCGGGTGCTGAGCCGTACAAACGGGATCTGGAAGACCTCGAGTACCATTTGATCGACACAGGACACTTCGCTTTGGAAACGCACGGCCAGGAGATCGCTGACCTGATGCGTGACTTCCTTAACCGAAAAGTCGATAGCACCCCAGTGGCGGCGAACTAGCACCGCTCTATTTGCGGCCGTATTCGTGCGGCCGCATTTTTTGCATCCGAGATTAAGAACATGACACATCGATTTGCGGACATAACATTCACTGACAGCGTCAAATCTATCCAGGAACACTACGGTTCGCGAGCCCAGAATGATCGCTTGCAAAACAAGTTCGGACCGAACGATCAACTCACGGCCCGGGAAACGGGCTTTATTGAACTACGCGATACGTTTTATATAGCAAGTGTCAGCGAGACAGGTTGGCCGTATGTCCAGCATCGAGGTGGTCCGCTCGGGTTCCTGCGCGTATTGGGCCCCAATCAACTGGGCTACGCCGATTTTCGCGGCAACACGCAACTCGTCAGTGTTGGCAACCTGTCTAAAAATGACCGCTGCTCTTTAATCTTGATGGACTATCCAAATCGCCATCGCTTGAAGCTCCTCGGGCACATGCGTGTCGAGGACGCGCGGAGCGTTTCATCGGAGGTCATTGCACAAGTCGAATTGCCGGACTACAAGGCACGCATAGAGCGAGTTGCATTTATCGACGTTGTCGCCTACGACTGGAACTGCCCGCAACACATCACACGCCGATACACCGAGGCGGAATTTTCGCATCGAGAATCGGAGCTCAGGCGGAAAACTCAGGAGACTGCAAAATGACCGTCGGGAACGAAACTGGAGTTGCGGTCATCGGCGGTGCACGCACGCCATTCGCCAAGGTGGGTACGTCATTGAAAGATATTCCGGCTTTGGCATTAGGCACACACAGCGTCAACGGTGCATTGGAAAAACTGTCACTCGATCCGGGCGCCGTCGACCAACTGGTGTTCGGCGTTGTGGTGGTCGATCCGTCGATTCCTCACCTAGCCCGCGAAATAAATTTCAATAGTGAACTTCCCTCGACCGTTCAGTCCCTAACGGTGACTGATAACTGCATCAGTGGCACATCCGCAATCGCGAGCATTCACGATGCGATTATCACAGGCCGAAGCAATGTTGGTATCGCGGGTGGCGTCGAGTCGATATCCAACCCGCCCGTGTTGTTCAATAAACACGCGAGCCGCGTTTTTCTGGATGCGGCCGCGGCCAAGTTAGTTGGTGCGCGGGTTCGTGCATTTCTGCGACTGCGTCCGGGCGATTTTAAACCTTGGTCTTATGGTATCGAGGAGCCATCGACTGGGCTATCGATGGGCGAACATACCGAGATCACCGTGAAGGAATGGAAGGTGGGCCAGGATGAACAAGATGAGATCGCATTTCGCAGCCATCAAAACGCGCATGCCGCGACGGAAGATGGCCGCCTCGCCGCGGAAATCCATCCTTTAAACGGAATATCGAGTGATTCAATCATCCGTCCAACGACGAGCCTTGAAGCGCTCGCCAAATTGCCGCCAGTGTTTGATCGAAGCGAGGCTGGCACGATCACCGCGGGAAACTCCAGTCCACTAACGGATGGTGCGGCATCCGTGGTGTTGATGTCGGAACGACGCGCAGCCGAACTGGGGCATGAGCCGTTGGCTTTCATCAAAGACTTTATCAACGTTGGTATTGATCCGAGCGACGGCTTGCTAATGGGACCAGGTGTCGCGGTTCCCCGATTGCTGCGGCAAAACGGACTGACGCTCGATGACCTCGACATCATCGAGATGCACGAAGCGTTTGGCGGGCAGGTCGCGTCAAACTTGAAAGCCTGGGAACAAGGCTGGAAGGAGCCGGCCATCGGCCGCGTCGACCGTGACATTCTGAACCCAATGGGTAGTTCCATCGCGATCGGCCATCCATTTGCCGCCACCGCTGCACGAATCGTTCTAAGCTTGGCCAATGAACTCAAGCGTCGGGATGCTCGTTACGGCCTGGTCAGCATCTGTGGTGCCGGTGCCACGGCCGTTGCGATGTTGTTGGAGCGCCGCTAAACCTCTCCGCAGAGTTAGATGGTGGCCAGGGGCGGAATCGAACCACCGACACGCGGATTTTCAGTCCGCTGCTCTACCAACTGAGCTACCTGGCCTAATTCTGTCGACTGAATCGCAGATTTTCAGTCCTTGCCTACCTTGTCGCTTCGCGACCCCGCTACCTGGCCTTTCGTCTCGGACGAGGTCGCACCCATATGGGGATAAAGCCGCAAGGCGGCCTCCTACAGGGGCAAACGAGCGGGGTATTAGACCGACGCATGCCCTGACAGTCAAGGTCAAATCACCCGTAGCCGCCATATTGCGCTGCGAACGACAATCCCCCATCCTTTGTGCATGTCTGACGATATTTCAATCCGCCACGAACTCCGCTGCGGCGACCTTGGCCGCATCGTTTCATTGCACGGCGAGGCCTATGAGCCGCTGGGTGGATACGGCCTGCGATTTGAGGCTTTCGTCGGCCGGACCATCGCGGAATATGTTCTCGATAACGATGCCTGCGGTCAGATCTGGCTCGCCGAGCGGGCTGATCGGCTGATCGGTTGTGCCGCCATCGCCTTGCGCGACAGTAACCGGGGTCAGTTACGCTGGGTTGTTGTCGACGCGGCCGAGCGTGGCCGTGGTCTCGGCAAGCAACTCGTCAACCTGGCGCTGGATTACTGCCGTGACCAGGGATGCGACACCGTGATTCTCGAAACAACTGACGGGCTGCCCGAATCGCAAACTCTTTATGAGCGGCTCGGTTTCACAGTGACGTCCGAGGCCGTCGGTGAACTCTGGGACGGCGAGCGCCCGCTAATCATCATGGAAATGAGTCTCACATGAAAAACGCCCGACCTCGAAAGGCCGGGCGTTGCGACGCTAGCTTGTCGCTTTCTTCTGTTGTTAGTTCGAGAAACTCTTTCTGAACACGATTCCGATTGTCCGCGGTTTGTTCGTGCGGAAGGACAAGCGGGCACGACCACCGCGCTCCCTGTCGAATGACGTATTTGCATTCTCGTCACCAACATTGTGTACATAAAGGGTTGCAGACCAGTCGTCGAACTCAAGGCCTGCGCTCAGGTTGACGATCGTATACGGATCGAGCACTAAGTCCAGGGTCGTGGTTTCGTTACCTGTTGCTCCGCCAAACGCGAGGCCGGATGAGAATACACCAGCACCCGGCAATTGATCAGGCGGTTGCGTGATGCGATCACCTACGTAGTGAGCGGTCGCCGACACAAATGCATCAGCACCACCGAACATGGATACCGGGAAGTAGTAGCTAGCCGTACCCGCGATCTGGAACTCAGGAACTGATGCGAGGCGGTTACCTGTTTGCACACCTTTAAGTACAGCGCCAAATCCATCCACGATAGTGGAATCAAACTCAGACTCGAGGAAGCTACCGGCCAACGAGAATTGCAACGCATCCGTCGGGCTCGCACTCAGTTCAAACTCCACGCCCGCAGCATGCGCATCTGGAACATTCACCGAAATCCGCGACGAACATGAGTCCACGTCAAACGTGACCTGCAGGTCCTTGATGTCCGCATAGAACGCCGCAGCGTTGAAGGTGACACCATTGTCGAAGCGCGACTTAATGCCTGCTTCGTAATTCCACAAGGTCTCATCTCCGTAGCCCTGAAAGCCGCCGAAGACCACCAAATCCTCTGGGTCGCAGATTGGCTCATTGAGTGGATCATTCACACCGCCCAGGCGGAAGCCCTGCGACGCCTGCGCGTTGAACGTAACGTTGTCGTTGATACTCCAGCTCGCCAGGATGCGCGGCGTAAAGCCATCCGAGGAAGTTGCATCGACCTGGTCTGTCGCTAAAGCGAATACGCCACCGAACTGGATGCGACGCACCTCATCGAAGTCATAGAACCGCCCACCTATGGTTACCGTTAGATCGTCGTTCACGTCATAGGAAACCTCGCCAAATACGGCGGTTTGCTCAATATCGTACGGCAGGCTTGAGGCAAACGGCGAATCCGGCGGCGCTATGCCGTTCGCAGCGCCAGCTGAAGCGCCCGCACCCACAACGGCGTCCCACTCTGCATCGTATCCGGGAGTCGGCAGGCGTTGCGCGTAGTCGCGGTCAACTTTCGACGTGAACACACCGGCCAGCCACTGAAAGGCTCCGTCCGAATTGGAGCTCAACCGTGCTTCAAACGTGGTCTGTGACATGTCCGTCGTATCACGCAGATTGGACGGCGTCAAGATGGCCGCCTGCGAGAGACCAACGTCGATCGACACACTGCCTGTCAGTGCGCTCGCATCACGGCTGACCAGGATATCTCGTTCAAGGACACTTCCGGCAATCGTCAGGTCGAAATTACTGAACCCGACATCCACTACGACGTCGGCCAGAAACGTTTCATCTGTGAACTTCTCATCCAACAACAGATGCTGCTGTCGAGGACCGAGTTGAATCGGAGTGCGTGTCGTCGTGTGCGGGTTGGCAAATACGTTGAAGATTTCCTGGCGGTTAAACCCGTCTGCTTCAACTTCCTGATAGATGATGCGTGGCGTAATAGTTAGGTTTTCACTGGGACTAAATGTCACCGCTGCTCGTATACCGGACCGGGTGCCACTGTTGACATCACTCTTGAACTGGCCTGTGCTTTCCATGCGTGCATCAATAAAGCCCGCATACTCGGTCGTAAAGCCGACCAGGCGCAATGCCGCTTTGCCGTCTGCAAACGGGACGTTAACCATCCCCTTCAAATGGCCGCCGATATCACCGTCCGTCAACGAATTGAGGTCGAGTTCGACATGACCTTCAAACTCGTCAACATTCGGCTGATTGGTAATATATCGAATGGTGCCACCCACAGAACCCGAACCGAACAGCGTTCCCTGTGGTCCGCGCAACGTCTCGACACGATTTAGATCGTACAAATCGAGGTCCGGCGTAAACAACGACAACGATATGACTGACTCGTCGACGTAGATACCCACCTGCTCTTTGACGCCCGGCTGGTCACGAACGATCTGACCGGCTGAAACGCCGCGAATCGCAACCTGGCTCTGGCCAGGTCCCAGGTTCTGTACGGTAAGACCAGCGACATTACGCGATAATTCTTCGAGGTCTGTCGCACCGGAGCGCTGTATGTCTCTCATCGACTGGGCATTGATCGAGAATGGTACATCCTGAATCGATGATTCGCGTTTGGTCGCAGTCACGATGATTTCTTCAATAACCCCTTGCGCAAATGCAGACCCTGCAACACCGATCGCCAGCAGTGCGATTAGCGCTCGCGTTGTTTTCGTGACACTGATCATGACCTTCCCCTCACTGTTCTTGGTTAGTAACTTGATTATAGAACAACTCTGGCGTCATATACCTAACTGTTTGCTGTGGTTTTTTTACAAATGCCAGTTACCCGACGCGACAAAAGTCGCGAATGGTATGCTGCGCCGCATGGGATGAGGAAACATTGTGAACGCTGATCTCCTGCAAGGCTTCTATCTCGGTGAGCTCCTGATTGAGCCGCTGAAAGGCCGGGTCACCGATGGCGCGAATTCCAGACACCTGCCGCCCAAGGCCGGCGAAGTCCTGTTGTGCCTTGCCCGAGCGCCGGGACAGCTGGTCACGCGAGAAGCACTGCTCAACGAGGTATGGGGTTCCGATCACACAAGCCAGGAAGCACTGGGGCATGCGATCAGCGAACTCCGACACGCCCTGGATGATCACCTCGACGATCCGAAATTCATCCAGACACTGCCGAAACGGGGTTATCGCCTCGTTGTTGCGCCCGCAATCGCGGCCGACCACTCGCCAACTTTAGTGCTCGGTGCGGACATCGGTCTGTTCGAAAACCTGCAACGCCGTGGCGTACTCGAGACCACGCTCGCCTACGTCATCGTCGGTTGGTTACTCATTCAGATCGCCGACATTGTTTTTCCCCAGTTGTATCTCCCGGCGTGGGCAGCAACATTTGTCACGATATTGGTTATTGCGGGCTTTCCGATCGCGATTATTCTGTCGTGGTTTCTCGAATTTCGTGACGGTCGTGCCGTGCTCGACGTGCTTTCCCCGGCTGCTGCCAGGCGACGACGCTTCAGTCGTACGTACCTGTCCATCATCGGTGCACTCACGGTAGCGTCGTTACTCGTTTTCGTGTATGACCTCAACTTCGGTCTTCCAAGCAGCGAAATCGAGACCGGTATCATTACCGATCCGATGATCCCTGAGAATACGATCGCCGTGCTGCCGTTTTTCAACAACGATGGCAGCGATGAAACGCAGACCTTCGCGAACGGATTAGTTGATGACGTCACTACTCGACTGTCGCGCGTGCCCGGGCTAATGGTCTCGTCCCGAGGTGACTCATATACTCTCGCGCCTAACTCGTCTTCGGAACAGGTACGTCGGCGGTTGCGCGTCGCTATGTATATTGAAGGGAGCGTTGAAATTGCCAATGACAAGATCCGTGTCATCGTTCAACTGATCAACTCGGCAAACGGCTTCCATATTCTCTCCCGCAGTTTCGATCGCCCTCGTGATGATTTCTTCGCCATCAGGGACGAAATCACCAATCTCATGGTTTCTTCGCTGCGGGTCACGTTACCCGAAGACACACAGAAGATGTCGGCGGCTGCCAGTCGATATCCGGATCTCGATGCGTACGTCCTCTTCAGGCGCGGCGTCGATGAATCGCGAAAGCCACGGACTCTGTCGACCGCCGCCGCCGCTTTGGCCTGGTTCGACGCAGCTCTTGAGGTCGACGCCGAATATGCCGCAGCCTACGCGGGGAAATGCGACGTTCTCGCTGGCAGCTTTCGCCTGAGCGATGACCCTGATTCTGTGCGGAAGGCCGAGGCAGCCTGTGGCAGGGCGCTAGCGCTGAATCCAAATCTCGGCATCGTGCATGCGGCGCTCGGCGAACTGTACTCGTCGACTGGTCAATACGGCGAATCGGAGAGTGCGTATATCGAAGCGCTGCGGATAAACCCGAAGAGTGTCGCATCTTTGATAGGTCTGGCCGATGTTTACCGTATGCAGCAGAGACCTGACGAGGCAGAAGTCCTGCTGCGCTCGGCGGTGGGCCTCCAGCCTGGCAACTGGGCACCGTACAGTGTCCTGGGCTTCTTTATGTACCGGCAGGGTCGATTTGCGGAAGCTGCAGAGCAGTTCGGCAACGTAGTGGCATTGGACAACAGCAACGCGCGCGGCATCGCGAACATGGCCGCGTCCTACATGATGGCCGGTCAGTTCGAAGCCGCCGCTCCCGCCTATCAGAAGGCCATAGACATCGAGCCCCAGTCTGTGACCTACAGCAATCTGGGCATGATGTACTACTATCTCGGCCAGCATGACGAAGCCATGGCCGCATTGCGCAGCGCTATTGAACTTGCGCCGAACGCACACCTGACCTGGTCGAATCTCGGTGACGTACTTTACATCGCCGGAAAAGCTGACGAGGCGCAGGACGCCTTTGCCAGAGCGGAAAAACTCGCGAAGCTAACGCTGCAGGTCAATCCCAATGAGCCCACCGTACTGATGGACATCGCCTGGATCCACGCTATGCGGGGTAACATGGACGAGGCGCTGGAAGAAATTGCGAAGGCAGTGGCGGCGTCACCCGATGACCCCTACGCGCATTACATTGAGGCGCTGATACACAATCGTCACGGCGATACCGGCGCAGCACTCGACGCATTGGGCGTTGCAACAGCAAAAGGCTACTCGCGTACTATACTTGCTGCAGAGCCTCACTTGTTTTCACTGCGGGGCGAACCGCGATTCGAGAAAATAATAGATGCGGAATAATTGGAGAGAATTCCATGGGAAAAGTAATTTCAGTTCTTGCGACCGTAGTATTTGCAGCTGGCTGTGCGCCAAAATTGACGAATGACTGCGAAGACGCACACGGCGTCGACGCGCAAATATGGTACGGCGATTCATCCATCAAGGTCACGCACAAAATAAAGGTCAAACAGGAAGAGGCCATTATTCTCAAGCTGCATCCGCAGCAGAATCCGCCAAGTGGTACCAACTATGATGACCTGGAAATCAAACTGATTGGCGAAAAATTTAAAGACAAATGGCTGAATAAAACGCTGAAAGCGTCAGACGATAGTAGTAAGAAAATTATTTGCGTAATGATGCAGAAGGAAGGCGAGTACAAGTACATCGTAAAAGTGCCCGGCGTTGGTGAGATTGATCCGCGCGTCGAAGTCATCAAGCTGTAACAAGGGCCGGGCAAGAGCCCGGCCGTTGTTACTTGAATCCTGAGGCGGGAACGTCAGGGGTCAGGCAGCTTTCAAAGCGTCCGCAGCCGACAGATAATCGTAGCCGAGGGCGCGGGCAACAGCCTCGTGATTTACGTGCCCTGAATGAACGTTAAGGCCGTTCGCCAAATGGGGGTCGCGGTCCAGCGCTTCCCTCCAGCCGAGGTTAGCCAGTGATTTGATGAACGGCAGTGTGGCGTTCGTTAATGCGTAGGTGCTGGTGCGGGGCACAGCTCCGGGCATGTTCGTTACACAGTAGTGAACGACATCGTCGACAACGTAGGTTGGTTCAGCATGCGTTGTCGGCCTGCTGGTTTCGAAGCAGCCACCCTGGTCGATGGAGATATCAACCATGACCGAGCCCGGCTGCATGTCTTTGACGTTTTGTGCCGATACCAACTTCGGTGCGGCGGCACCGGCAATCAGCACGGCGCCAATGATGAGATCGGCTTGTGGCGCCAGTTCGTCAATAGCGTGCTTGGTCGAATAGACCGTATGTACACGACCGCCCCAGATATCATCCAACTCACGCAGGCGCGGTATAGAACGATCGAGAATCGTGACCTCAGCGCCCATACCGACAGCCATGTCTGCTGCATTGGCGCCGGACACCCCGCCACCAATAACGAGAACCTTGGCTGGTTTCACTCCGGGAACACCGCCGAGCAACTTGCCGCAGCCACCGTTCGCTTTTTGCAAAGCGAAGGCGCCCGCTTGAATCGACAAGCGACCTGCAACCTCAGACATTGGCGTCAACAATGGCAATGAGCCGTCAGGCGACGTAACCGTTTCATACGCAATCGCCGTCGTACCGGACTTTATGAGAGCTTTCGTCTGCGCCGCATCTGCCGCGAGGTGCAGATACGTAAACAGCACTTGCTCAGGACGCAGCATCGCGCACTCACCCGGTTGTGGCTCCTTGACCTTGACGATCATGTCCGCGGCTGAAAACACTTCTTCGGGCGTAGCAACGACCGTTGCGCCAACCGCTTCGTAGTCTGCGTCCGTTACGCCGATGCCGCCACCCGCATTCGTTTCGGCGATGACGTCATGGCCTTCGCTGACAACTTCGTGAACCCCCGCTGGCGTCATGCCGACACGAAACTCGAGGGTCTTGATCTCTTTAGGTACGCCGATCTTCATGGCCTCTCTCCAAACCCGAAATCATTCGTTTCTGCAGCAACGATACGCCGCCGGGGCCGGTGATTGCTTGCGAAATAGGTGACAAAACCCGAAAAATATGGCATTTTCTGCGAATATTCTTGTGATTTACGACTTTTTCCTCTATGCGTTTCGATAAATACGACAAATTGATCCTCCACGCGCTGCAGACAGATGGCCGTATCAGCAACGTTCACCTTGCCGAAAAAGTCAGTCTGTCCGAGTCCGCGTGCTTGAGACGGGTTCGCGCGCTGGAGGAGTCCGGATTCATCGACCGCTACGCGGCGCTGCTCAGTCAGCCGAAAGTGGGTCTTCCCGGCAGTGTGTTCGTGCACATCGGCCTGCAGCGTGAGGAAGAAAGCGAGCTGGCGGCGTTCGAAGACGCAGTCAAGAACATCCCCGAGGTCATGGAGTGCTATCTCATGACAGGGGAGTTCGACTACCTGTTGCGCGTAGTCGTATCGGATATGGCCGATTTTGAGCGCTTACACCGTGATTCATTGACGCGCTTACCGGGTGTCGCTCGCGTCAATTCCAGCGTCACTATCCGCACGGTACAGAAAAAAACCGAGTTGCCGTTGCACTAACGACACGGCCTCCTTCTGAAACATTCTCCCCGCTGGCCGGGTCTCGTTGATTGCGGTACCGTGACCCGTACCGCTCCATGACTACCCGCAGGATTTTAGATGGCCACTTCGCTGGCAGAAATATCCGTCGCCGCCTTGTCAGAATGTTATCGCGACGTCCGCAAGCAGACGCTCGGTCTGATGCGAGAACTGCAGCCGGAAGATACTGTGGTCCAGTCAATGCCGGATGTCAGTCCAACAAAATGGCATCTGGCGCACGTTACCTGGTTCTTCGAGCGGTTCGTGCTTGAGCCCTACCTTGAAAATTACGTTCGCTTCGACGATCAGTTCCACTATTTGTTCAACTCCTATTACTACACGGCCGGCGAGATGCATGCACGACCAAAGCGCGGCTTGTTGTCGCGCCCAACGCTCTCGCAGGTTCTCGAGTACCGCTCCTATGTCGACACAGCGATACAACAACTCCTGCAGACCGGTGCGGCGAAGGAACGTGTCGTGCAGGTTACAACACTGGGCATACATCACGAACAGCAGCATCAGGAATTACTGCTGACGGATATCAAACATGTTTTCTCGTGCAACCCCCTGCGACCGCCGGTATCGCAGTCATTGACTGTGTCGCCAACAACGGCTGCGGCACCGTACTCATTTAGCAAGGGCCCGTCAGGCATTCGCGTCGTTGGCGCAGATGGCGAGGGTTTCGCCTTCGACAATGAAACGCCACGACACGACACGCTGCTGCAAGAACACGAGATCGGAAATCGCCTGGTAACAAATGGCGAATACCGGGAATTTATTCAAGACGGTGGCTATGAGAACTTCGAACTCTGGCTGTCTGATGGATGGGATGTCATCAAAAATCGCGGCTGGCGTCGACCCCTTTATTGGGATGAAACTCTTGAACAGGAATTCACGCTGGGCGGCAACAATGAGATCGATGACAATGCGCCCGTCTGTCACGTCAGTTACTACGAGGCAGACGCCTTCGCTCGCTGGGTCGGCGCACGGCTGCCGACTGAGTTCGAGTGGGAAGCAGCTGCCGAAACACATCCTGTCTGCGGCAACCTGCTGGAGTCGAATCACTGGCATCCTGTCGCATCGGCAGGCCAGCAGTATTTCGGTGATGTGTGGGAATGGACCTCTTCATCCTATGCACCGTACCCCGGCTTCACCCCTCTGGAGGGTTCGCTGGGTGAATACAACGGAAAGTTCATGTGTAACCAGATGACCGTGCGAGGTGGCTCATGCGTTACATCAACGGATCATATTCGCGCCAGCTATCGCAGCTTTTTCTACCCGGACGCTCGCTGGCAGTTTCTGGGAATTCGGCTCGCAAAGGACGGTCATGACAACTAGTGCCGCAGATATTCATCAGATTGTGAACGGATTATCCGCGCCGCAAAAGCAGATTTCGCCAAAGTATTTTTACGACGCGCGTGGCTCGAAGCTGTTCGATGACATCACCCGATTGCCGGAGTATTACCTGACCTATGCCGAGCTCGGCATCATGTGGGACAACATTGCGGAAATCGTCGAGTTGGTCGGCAAACAGGCGAGCCTGATCGAGTTTGGCAGTGGCTCCAGCCTGAAGACTCGTATACTGCTCGAGCATCTGTCAGAACTGGCGGCGTATGTTCCCGTCGATATTTCAGAAGAACACCTGCACGCCTCCGCAAATCAGATTCGTGACGAATTCCCGCATGTCGATGTGCTGCCTGTAGTTGCCGACTTCACACAAGAATTTTCGTTGCCGGCACCGATGGTGATGCCGGTCAGAAATATCGTTTATTTTCCGGGTTCAACTATCGGCAACTTTGAGTGCGAAATAGCTATTGGCCTTCTGCGGGTTATGCATCACGAGGCCGGCAAAGGCGGCGCCTTGCTGATCGGTGTCGATCTGCAAAAAGACCCGGCAGTCATCGAAAAAGCCTACAACGATTCGGCTGGAGTAACGGCGCAGTTCAATCTCAACATGCTGCAACGTCTGAATCGCGACTACGGCGCAAATTTCGACGTTAATGCGTTCACGCACAGCGCAAACTACGATCAGGACAAGAGCCGGGTAGTTATCAAACTGGTCAGCCAAGCAGACCAGACGTTTGAAATCGGCGATACGGCATTCGATATCGCCGCTGGCGAAACGATTCTCACCGAGTACTCACACAAATACACACTGGATGGCTTCGCGGCGATGGCACGGACCGCAGGATTCGCAGTGGAGAAGGTCTGGACGGACGCAAAACGCCTGTTCAGCGTGCAATTCCTGACACGCTTGTAGGAGGTCGCGCTGCCACCGACGCTTTTCGCGCGCAGGGCGCGCTCCTACGGGTCGGGTGGTACGAATTCCTTAGGTGCAGCCGATCCCTCGCCGAAGAAGAATTTCTCCATCTCCGTTTCCAGGAATTTTCGCGCCTCCGGCTCTATCGGAGTCAACCGGTACTCATTGATGAGCATCGTTTGGTGCCCCAGCCAGCTCTGCCAGGCCTCTTTTGAAATGGTGTCATAGATGCGCTGTCCGAGGTCGCCCGGATACGGTGTGTAGTCGAGACCCTCGGCCTCCTTCCCCAACAGGGCACAATTAACGGTGCGCGCCATTTTCTAATCTCTTCAATCGATCAATAAGTTTCTTCACGGGTGCCGCTACGCCGCCCGGCGGCGCGGCATCCAGCCGGTGCCACGTCTTCGTGTCGTCGTCAGCTACTCTACTCGCGTGCGAATCCATGCGCACCACTATTGGCTGGATATCCAGATCGTAATGGCTAAAGCTGTGCCGCAGCACGTCCCACGACAATGTTTCGGTCGCTTCGCCGCCAAGCTCTTCGTCACACCAGTCTTGCAGCGATTGCTCACCGAGCTCCGGAAAACTCCAGAGTCCTCCCCAGATGCCGGCCTCAGGTCGACGTTCCATATAGACCTGACCCGCAACGCTGGCCAGAATCATCGTCGTCGTTCGCAACCGTTTCGACGACTTCTGCTTGCGCCCTGGATACTGCTCTACTCTGTTCAATCGGAACGCATCGCAGTCCGCGCTGACAGGGCACTGAGTGCACGACGGCCGAGTACGCGTACACAACGTTGCGCCGAAGTCCATGATGGCCTGCGTATACTCGGAGACTCTTGATTGAGGAGTATTCCGAACGGCCACGTTCCACAGTTGGTTTGCGACATTCGCCGTCCCCGGCCAGCCGTTGATAGCGTTGTGCCTCGCGAGCACACGTTTTACGTTGCCATCGAGAATGGCGTGCCGCTGACCCATCGCCAGCGAAAGGATGGCGCCCGCCGTTGATCGGCCGATGCCAGGCAACGCAACCACGTCCTCAATACCTTGCGGAAACCGGCCGCCATGGTCAGCACAGATGAGTTGCGCTGCTTTATGCAGATTGCGTGCTCTCGCGTAGTAACCCAGGCCAGACCAGCACGCCAGCACGTCGTCTTGTTGCGCGCCAGCCAGCACTGCAATATCCGGGAAACGTCGCATGAACCGATTGAAGTAAGGAATGACCGTTTGCACTTGCGTTTGCTGCAACATGATTTCAGACACCCAAACACAATACGCCGTAGCATTCTGCTGCCACGGCAGGTCCTTTCTGCCATGCACTTCGAACCATTTGAGTAGTCGCGTCGCAAAGTCACTCATTGCCAATGCCTTGGGCAATCAGTTCAATTCGGTCAATCGCGTCCCCACCCTTGTTCTTAAGCTTGCGCTTGATCAGAAAAGGACCGATGCCTGGCGGTATCCAGAACTTGGGCCTCATCGCAAGATGGTAAATCACAACTGTACCGCCATCTCGCGTGACGAACTGCCATCGTTCATTGCTAAAATGAAAGTCACTGACGTCGGGATCGGCGAAGGCGAACAGCAGCGTGTTAGGATCGAACTCGACGTATCCCTGGCGCTCGAACGATCGGCAAAAGAACAACACGCATCCCTTGTGGCGAATATAAAATCCCGCGCGTCCCTGCTCGTCCGGCTCCAAATCACGCGCCTCGACAATCGCACTTGAGAATTTTGTCGAATAGTCCCAATGACGATAAACCTCGTAGACCTGCTCGATGGTCGCATCGATCCAGACCTCGGAGGTCATCGTGTAATTTCCCTTCGTGTGATCAACTTCGACACTGAGTATTTCCGCCGCCTGCACAGCGGGTGGCAGCACTGTCGTCATCAGAAACAGAGCGCACAACCGAATCATAAGTCGAACAAGTCCTTCAACTTGTCTTTCAGCCGGTCTTTGATCTCGTCTTCGACTCGCTTCCGCAGTAAATTCTCAAGATCGGGAGCAATGCGGGGTGATGCAATGGGCCCGGAAATTTTCAACGGAATGACCGCCTCGGTAAATTCATCGAGCTCTTCCGGTGTGGCATCGCGCAAGAACTCCGGTCGCTTGAGGATCCGCGCCGTTACATTGTAATCAACTGTCGCCGCTACAAGATCGACTTGCCCACCACCCGTTAATTGCATAAACGGTAGTTCCGCAAACAGGTCGTCGCTACGCATGACACCGTTGGTCACTACGCCGCTTACGCGGACGGTACTGAATGCCGTCTTGGCGGGCAGTACCGGGTCGGGCGGCGATGCTCCTTTCAACAATGCACGGGCGCGCCGCAGTTCATACCAAAGATCAGTGCCGACATACGTACCGTCAGTCAACTCAAGTGACATATTGCCCGCCAGGCTGCGCTGGATCGCCACCATGTCATCGCCTTTGCCCGTGAGAGCGAACGACCCTCCTACCGTGCCAGTGACATTTTCCTGGTCGAACATCGCTTTCACGAGAGCAGCAAGATCAACGCGCTCGATTTTTTCATTCATTGCGAGTGACGGTACTGCACCGGACACATCGATCCGGACGTCGCCGCTGTACGAGCCTCCGAAAAGATCGGATGAAATCGGGAAGATTCGCATCTTGCCGCCACTGCTGTTTAGCCCGAGATCGACATTTTCGAAAACCATGTTGCCGAGCGTTGCTGCCGTTAGCGTTAGCTTGCCACGAGCATTCAGTGGCGCGATCAGGTCGACAGGAATCTCCACCGGCGCGGACTCGGCGCCCGCTCGATCCGCAGCTTCCACGGTCGGCTCCATGTAGCGATTCAGGTTGATTGAATCGCCGCTCAGGTCGAACTGATAAAACCCCGTCGCGGTTCTCGGAATAGACAGCGACCCGGTAAAAGA
>JADFHE010000027.1:16872-37553 GCA_022567295.1 Pseudomonadota bacterium
TTCGTCAGCTCGATCACAGTGGCCGTAAGCTCAGCGCTGGCATCGAAAATGACGCGACTCAATGCAACCGGGTCCGCTGTTACCGGTGGCTCCACATCGAAGAGATGCATCACGCTTCGTGGCGAAAACGCATCGACAGCAATGTCAGCGCGGAGTGTAATGACGTCCTCATACGAAAACGGCTGTACGTCCGCGACGATATGCATGTCGAGCATCGTCAAATCGACCGGTTGCACGGTAACGGTTGACTCGTTCGTCGACACCTTGATGCTATCCGTCAGAATTTTCATCCGTGTGGGTATTGCGGCGACGCCCGCAACGGAGCCGTCGATGGAAACACCGTCAAACCGCAACTCGCCGGTCTCCGCATCGTACGCCATGACAGTGTCGAGCGTCATGGCGCCACTTAGGCCGGCCGGTTGCAAGTCAAACGTCAATTCTGCGTCGATAGGTACAGAAGATCCGTCGTCCTTGAGCCGTCCGATGCTGAGATTCATCCCGTCAATCACAATGACCTCGTCCGATTCGGCGTTCGTGTAAGTAATCATTGCGTCAATGATCTTGACCGAGTTGACATTGAGGTCGCCTGCGGACCCGGACACCGTTTCAGATTCGGTGTTGGTTTCCTCTGCGATCAGATCCGACCAATTGCTATCGCCGTGCTCGTTGACGACCAGGTTCAGCCGCAGCGAGTCAATATTTACTGCACCGACAACAACCTCCTGGCGCAGAATGATCGGTATCAGTCGAACGCTGAAACTCGCTCTCTCGAAACTCGCCATCGGTTCTGTGCCAAATCCCGGTGCATTCCCCAGGCTGGCGCTGCCGACTTCGACGGCGAGCCAGGGAAACAAATCCAGTGATATGTCTCCGTCAATCGTCAATTCCCTGCCCGTCTGATTGCGTACCGTCTTGGAAATATCCTCACGGAAGTCGTTCGGGTCAAAGAATCCGTATAACGCGATCGCCGCCAGCACAAAAAGTGTGGCGAAACCACCCACCAACCAGAGAAAATACTTGAAAATTCGACCCATTCGAACACCTCATCAATAGGCAGGCAAGGGTAGCAAAATTGGGCACGAAAAAGCCGGATTGCGTGCGCAACCCGGCCTTTCTGTTAAGCGCTTTTCTTGTGGACTATTCCTGGCAAATATTCACAGCGCCGTTCAAAGTCGAGATTTCCACCCGGCCGCTGCCATCGCCCGTGGTGAATTCGAGCTCCCAGCCCGGCGCGTACCGGCTGCTGCGCTCCGCCTTCGGGCCGAAGCAATTTCGGATTCTGCCGTTGAATGTATCAATCTCGAATCTAGCCGACACGCCACCAACGAACTCCACATTAACATCGCCGTTTATCGTTTCAATACTCAATCTGCCGTCGTCGCGCAACTCACCCTGAAACAGGATTTCACCGTTCACCGTGTCAAGTTCTACACGGCTGAAAGAACCTTCATCGACAATCAGGTTCCCGCTGACGGACTCGGCACTGACTTCGCCCGACACGCGAAACAGAGTGACATCGCCGGACACAGTGTCCGCCGTGACCTCTCCGTCCGCGTTGTTACCTGAAATCTCAACATCACCACTCACTGACTCCGCCGACGTGTCAGCACCAGTGTATTCTGTCACCACGTCGCCGCTGACTGTGTGCAGACTTTGTTCACCAGCGATATCCGCCACTTCGATGTTCGCGCTGACAGTGCCAACGTCGAGCGAACTATTCTGCGGAATATTGATATGCAGGTCGCTATCGATTCCTCGACCACTGTGTTTGGGCACTTTGACTTTGATCAGGATCTTGTCGCCATTGCGCTCGAGAACGAGTTCCTTGACGTTTCGTCCCAACGTGCCGGTGACTTCGACAGCGTCCCGATTCCAGCCATTGACCGTAACGGAACCAGAAATGTTCGAAACGTCAACATGTCCGTCCGAAGCCGCGTCTATCGTCCGATCGACCTCATCGGCGTGAACCGTTACCGCAATCAAGCAGCTCAGCATTATTGTTGCAAATTTCTTCATCATCTTCTCTTTAAATGTCGTTTCTCATCATTACGTTTCTGGAAAGACCGCTCACACGACGTAGTAGAGCGAGTTCCTCGCGATACATTCTCAAAAGCCGTCCCTGCAGCAGAATATTCTCAGGGTCTTCCGCCAGTGCCTTGTTCATCTCGAAGATCGCGTCGCTGATCAATCCTAAATTCATTTCAATATTTTCCCGCGCCTCCGCGGGCAACCGCTCTAATTCCGCGTCGAGATCGGCGATTAACGTATTTCGGGCGTCCTGAAATCCGGGGCCCAAATTGTAGCGATTGCCGAACGAGGCTTGCTCGAATACCATCTCCGGCGACGCAATTACGGGTGCCGGTCTCGTATCTTTCACAATCGTATACGTCACAGTCGATGATGCACCAACCAACAGGACGACGGCGGCAGCCTGCGCCAGCATCGGTGACCAGCGCCTCGGCGCAGGTTTTTGTATCGCCTCAGCAATGCCGGCCCAGAGATCACGCTCCGGACTGATATCCGTCGACAGCTGGCTTGCGGACTTCATTAGTTTGTCGTCGTTCATGCCTCAAATCCTTGTTGCCTTAATTGCTGCGCCAATAGCCGCTTTGCCCGGTGCAGCTGTGCCTTGCTTGTACCGGCTGCGATGCCGAGCATGTCTGCAGCTTCATCATGGCTGTATCCATAAACCGCATGCAGAACAAATACGTTTCGCGCCCCTTCGGGAAGCCTGTCTACGGCTTCCGACAAGTCCCGCAATTCACCACTATCGCCGGTTGCTATGGTGGGCGGGGCGTTTTCGGCGATGGCGATGATTCGGTCCTGCTCGCGTTTCGACTTTCGCATCCGACCCAGAACAACGTTGACAGCAATACGGTGTAACCAGGTTGAAAAAGCGCTGTCGCCGCGAAATTTATCCAGCTTGTTCCAAGCCTGAATAAACGCCTCCTGGGCACAGTCCTCTGCTTCACTGACGTTACCTGTCATACGCAGGCAAATACCGTAGACTTTATTGATGTGCAGCCGATACAGCGCCTCAAACGCACGTGCGCTGGATCGCTGCGCCTGTGTTATTAGCGCGGCTTCATCTGCAGTTGCATCTGTGCTCGCGGTTACCATTGCCTGACTATAGTCGCTGGTCTCCGCTGTCAATAGAGCCGCCAAAGGGGTTTTCTCCGTATCCAGTGATATTTGGATGCCCGGCCAATCGAATTGGTTTGAATCTGCGTGACTGTGGCGCGCCATCTGAACCGTTTAGGCGTGCAAAGGGTGGCGTAAGCACCTGTCTTTACATATGATTCCGTTTCATGACAGTCACTCAAGTCCATCCGGTTGAAGATCTCTGATGTCCGGGCACTCCGTACTTTATTTGGGCCGCGGTGAATTCGCTGCTGATTACCTCAGTGAACTGGAATCTCTGCCCTGCTGCACCTACCTGACGCGATCGACGTCACTTGAGCTGCCGGAAGATGCGACTTATATCGTCGACCTGATTCTTCTTGAGGCCGGACCGATGATTGCACAGTCCGGTAAGTCGCTTGCGGAGCTGATCAAGTATCTCGCACCGTACCCCGTTATAGCGTTAACTCGAAAAGAGCACGAACATCGCGGCATCGCGGCCGTTCACGCCGGTGCCCAAGGGTATATTTGCGTTGATGACATAACGGTCGAAGCGCAGGATACGGCATTCGATCATGCCGTGAAACGTGGTCGCATGCAGTCGCGCTTGTCGAGCACCGATGTCACGGTGCTATCGATACTGAAAAACATCAATGACGGCGTTATTGTCGTCGACAGCGCCGGCCACGTCCTCGAGATTAATCCGGCAGCGCGCACCATGCTCGGCATCAGTCCGCGTATGCAACCCGACCTCACCTGGGAGCAGACCTTTTGCTGTGTGGATGAGACGGGGGACAGTTACCGTAATTCCGCCGACTTGCCTTTGATGCGCGCGCGCACTGGCGAAAAGTTTTCCGATCAGGTCGCGATTTACAGGACACCCGATCAACCCGACATCCTGTTGAGTATCAATGGACAGGGCTTGTACGATGGCAAGCGTGAACTGATCGGCGGTCTCATTACATTTCGCGATGTGACGGAAACCAGGCGTCGGACAAGCGAGCTTGAGAAACGTGCTCAATTCGATGAACTGACTGGAATCGCAAATCGCAGTCTCTTCGCGGAGCAGCTGACTCGTGCTATCGGGCGCAGTCAGCGGAAATCGGCGCCATTGGGCGTTTTGTTTATTGACCTTGATCGCTTCAAATCCGTGAACGACACATTGGGCCATGACATCGGTGACGCTTTGTTGCGGCAAGTTGCAGATCGGCTGCAGACGAATCTTCGTGTCGGGGATTTCAGCGGACGTTGGGGCGGCGACGAATTTGTCGTTTGTCTTGAAGACTTCGGTGAGGCTGGTAACGCTGCAGCCACAGCGCAAAAATTACTATTGGTGTTATCCGAAAAATACGAAATTGGAAACAGCGAAGTATATGCAACGCCGAGTATCGGCATTGCTATGTATCCGGATTCCGGTGACACAGCGGAGCATCTGATCAGAGCTGCCGATGTTGCAATGTTTGAAGCCAAGAAACGTGGCGGCGGTCGATTCCAGTATTACTCCGGTGCGTTAAACACGAAACTGGCGCAGCGTGAAGAACTTGAAACAGGCTTGCGTCATGCCCTCGTACGCAACGAGTTCGCACTGCATTATCAACCGCGCATCGATCTTACAACCGACCGGCTGATCGGTCTGGAAGCGCTGTTGCGCTGGGAGCATCCACGATTCGGGCTGTTATTGCCTGCGCGATTCCTGCCGATCCTGGAAAGCAGCGGACTCATTCATTCGGCAGGTGAATGGGTCATCGCAACAGCATGCCGGCAGCTGGCGGCATGGCAACGCCGCTTCGAGCTTCCTGATTTGTCGATTGTGATTAACCTGTCGCCACAGCAGTTGATGCATCAACGACTAGTCGACGTCATATCGAAGACACTTGCGGACACAGCGCTCGATCCCGGTTGTATCGAGCTGGAAATCTGCGACGGCGATATTGTGCAGCAGCGCGAAGCCGAACTTGAGACGCTGCGGCAGCTTCGCAAGCTCGGAGTGAGACTGTCCCTGGATCATTTCGGTACACGGGACGTTTCGTTCGAGTCGATCGACAGCGGTTTCATCGATAGTTTCGTGCTCGATAAAACGCTGATTGCCGATGTCGAGGAGAACCACAGTCACCGGCGCATCGTGCGGGCGGCCATCGCCATGGCGCAGGGGCTGAACATCGAAGTCGCTGCTGAAGGTGTGGAAACGGTACAGCAGCTCGAATTCCTGAAGAGCTGTAACTGCGATCTGGCGCAGGGCTTTCTGATCAGCCGACCGATGCAACCGGAAAAGATCTCTGCGCTGCTTCGCTCCGAGATCGCTGGCATGTCGCTCCTGTCCCGCGGAATGCCCTAGTCCGTCAATTTTTGTTGACAATCTCCGCGCCAGCCAGTGCTGCGGCGAGACCCGGGATGAACTCAACACCCTGCGGCACCGTTGTTGACGAGCCATCGAACGAATCACCGAAGTCTTCGTAACGCCCCCCCAGGCATCCGGCCAGGAATACCTCACTAACCGCGAGAAAAGAATCCGCGTTTTCAGCTCTGCCGAAACCGTGACCCTCATCCGGATATAGTACATAGGTGACTGGCAGATCGGCTTCCTGCATCGCCGCGACAATCTGGTCTGCCTCTGCCTGCTTTACGCGCGGATCGTTGGCGCCCTGCCCAATCAACAGGGGCTTCGTTATCTGATCGGCAAAATAGAGGGGTGATCGCGACCGCAGAAAGCGTTGCCCTTCTTCTGTTCTCGGATCCCCGACGTTATTTACCAGCACCTCGAAGAAGGACTGCCAATAATCCGGAATACTATTGAGCAAGGTAACGAGGTTGGATGGACCAACAATATCCACACCGCAGGCGAATTTTTCTGGCGTGAACGTGACACCTACCAACGTTGCATAGCCGCCATACGACCCGCCGCCAATAGCGACTCGACCTTCCTCGGTAATACCCTTTGAAATTGCCCAGTCCACGGCATCGATCAGGTCATCGTGCATCGCTGCGGCCCACTCTTTGGCGCCAGCGTTTACAAAGTCTTTTCCAAAACCGGTCGAGCCACGATAATTAACCTGCAGCACCGCATAGCCGCGGTTTGAAAGCCATTGCGCGATGCTGTCGTAACCATACCCGTCGCGGCCCCACGGGCCACCGTGCACCCACAAGACCATCGGTACTGTTTCGCTCACACTGTAGTCTGCGTCGATTTCAACATGCGGTGGCAACGACAGATATGACACCAGATCGAGCCCGTCTCTCGATTTGATCACTACCGGCTGCATGTCCACGAGAGGTTTGCCGACCAGGCTATTCCGCGTGTCGAACAACTTACTGGCCGTGCCCGCGTCTCTATCAACAAGGAAATAAGCGGCCGGGGCTTTCGGATCAGAGCTGAATACCACCCACTTCGATCCGTCGCGACTTTGACCGGTGATGCTCTTGTCACCCGGTATGGTTCGCAGCGCCCCATCGAGAGTCGACGCCACCGTATCACCTATCGCGTGCCATTCCCCGCGCAGATAATCGGCCGTGTACGCGATTGGTTTCCCGGTGGACTGGTCCATCAGCACGTCACCGATATCGGCAACGTCGCTGACTGCAAGAACTGACCGTTCACCGGATTCAAAATTCACTTCGTAGAGCGCCGACGTATCTCGCCCAACGCTGTCAGTCATGTAGAAGGACAAACCGTCTGCCGAAAACCCCAGGATTGACAGCGAAAAGACATCGTCTTTTGAAATAGCGACGAACTCACTCCATTCCCCGTCGGCGGACTTTTTCTGAATGCTCATGCCGCCATCATCTGTTGGCCTGGTTGCGACACGCAGATTCAAGTCGTGATCGGCAACGTAGCTGCCATAACCATCATTTAGTTCGACCAGTTGCCGTTCGCCCGTTGTCAGATCAACGAGATATACATCGTGCCACTTTGAGTCACGATCGTTCATTCCAATCAAATATTTATCTGGATGCCGATAACTGCCGCCAATCAATGTGCCCCGCGTATTTTCAAAAGGCGTGAGATCGATCTCCTCGCCGGTTTCGAGATCAATCGAGATGATGTGGTAGTTCTCGTCGCCACCGAAGTCCCGAAAATAAAACAAGTTTCGGTCGTTGTATGCCCAGTCGTGCTGACGGGTACCCCGCTGTTCATCGAAAGTGACGGCCACTCCCGCTTTGATATCTTCGATGGGCGCAACCCAGACATTCTTTACACCATTAAGCGGAGCGATATAGCTGACCCGGGTTCCGTCCGGGCTGATGCGTCCCTGTGTGAGGTCGGGATCATCGAAGAAGGACTTCCTGGAAATCAACTCGAAATCTTCGAGCGCCAATACGCCCGGCGTGTCGGACGGTTCCATCGCCTCGTCCGTACCGCAGCTGGCAAGGCATAGAGCAGCGACTAACCCAATTACCTCAAGCGACTTGTTATTCATTGTTATGGCCTTCGTTGTCTGATCCCCAAGGGCCACAAAGCATAGCAGGTCAATAGATGTCGCTATGAACCTTTAAGGCCTTCCAGGAACGGTGCCGGATCGTCACCTCGTTCAAGGACCTCGACGAGCGCCGACCCTACTATCGCGCCTGCCGCGTGCTTGCCTACGGCTGCGACGTCCGCAGCCACTCGTATGCCAAAGCCGGCACAAACCGGAATTTTCGAAAACGATGCAATCTTGTCGAGGTAGTCACTCAGGTCAATCGGAAGTCCCGTGCTGCCACCGGTGATGCCAGTGATGGTTACGGCGTAGACAAACCCTCGCGACGCTGCACATAGAATCTTCAAGCGCTCGTCCGGCGTCGCCGGTGTTACAAGCTGAATCAACCCCAGTCCTTTGGCTCCGAACGTCGCACGAATCTCATCGCTCTCTTCAAACGGCAGGTCCGGAACTACGAAGCCGCATACACCGGTAGCGAGAGCGCGCTCGGCTAACTCTTCATAACCAAACGCCAACAGTGGATTCAGGTACGACATCATTACCAGTGGTGCATCGATTTCACCGTGCGCGGAATCGAGTTGATCGAAAATCCACTTGAGGCTCACGCCTTTTTGCAACGCGATGTAACTCGAGCGCTGTATCGTCATGCCATCAGCCATTGGATCGGAAAACGGAATACCCAGCTCGACAACATCACTGACCGCGGCAATCCGTTTCAGTGTCGCAATGAAATCCCTGGGCTCCGGGTAACCCGCCGTGATAAAAGGTAGCAACGCCGTCCGTCCGGCGTCGTTCGCAGCAACGATCGCTGCGCTCAGGCGATCATGCGCTTTCATGGCTGCGAATCCTTGCCGGGTACTGGGTCAGTGTCGGCATATCCTTGTCGCCGCGACCGGAATTGCCTATGAGAATTCGCTTGCCCGGATTCTGCTGCGCATATTTTCGCGCTGCTGCATAAGCGTGTGCCGTTTCGAGCGCCGTAAGAATCCCCTCGGTTGCACATAGCTCTTCCAGCGCTTCCAGTGCCTCGTCATCGGTTGCGGAAATGTATTTCACTCTGCCAATCGCCTGCAGTAATGCGTGTTCGGGACCGACGCCCGAATAATCGAGGCCTGCAGATATTGAATGAGTTTCTTGCACCTGGCCGTCATCGTCCTGCAGGATGATCGTGTACGCGCCCTGTAACACCCCCGGTGTTCCCGTCGCCAACGTCGCCGCATTCTGACCCAGGCCGACGCCCGTGCCGCCGGCTTCGACTCCTATCAATTCAACATCGTCGCCGAGCAGCGGATAAAACAGTCCGATGGCGTTCGAACCGCCGCCGACGCAGGCGAATGCAACGTCGGGAAGCCCGCCCGCCTGATCCAACATCTGCTGCCGGGCTTCCTTGCCAATGACCGTTTGCAGCTCACGCACGAGATAGGGATAAGGGTGAGCACCAACAGCGGAACCGAGCAGGTAATAAATGCCATTCGGATCCGTCACCCAGGCACGCAGCGCTTCATCGATCGCTGCTCTTAGAGTTTTGTCACCGGATTCGACAGCGATGACTTCAGCGCCCAGTCTGCGAATGCGATCAACGTTCGGCGCCTGCCGCTCCATGTCGACGACACCCATGTAAACACTACAGGGCAGGTCAACTCGTGCGCAGGCCGCAGCGGCAGCAACACCGTGTTGACCTGCGCCAGTCTCTGCTATCACTCTTTGTGCACCGAGCCGCTTGGCAAGCAACGCCTGGCCGATCGCGTTGTTGATTTTATGTGCGCCTGTATGCGCGAGATCCTCTCGCTTGATCCACACTTCTGCAGCCCACGCCTTGCTCAGCTGCGGTGCGAACGTCAGCGCCGTTGGGCGCCCGACCCACTCGCGTAATTCCTTTTGAAATTCACTCTGAAATGCCGCTTCGTGTAGATGTTCGTGGACGCCCTTTTCCAGTCGCTCAAACGCCGGCACCAGCGTCTCGGGTACGTAGCGTCCGCCAAACGGGCCGAAGCGCCCGCGGTCATCGGGCAAGTCGCCTTTGATAGCCGCATCGAGAAACGCCCTGGCTTCGCCTGCAGCGAACAATGTACTCATTGGTCTTTCTCCGCAGCTCGCGCTGCAATGACAAATTCACTAATCAACCGGATATCTTTTTGTCCGGGCGTCGATTCAACAGCGCTCGATACATCGACGCCGAACGGCCGCACCAGCGCAATCGCAGCAGCAATATTGTGCGTCGCAAGTCCACCCGCCAGGATCATTTTTCCGTTTTTAGCGATTCCTGCCGCACGTGACCAGTCAACCGTTTCACCCTGACCGCTCTTTACCCCTTCAAATAAGAACGTCCCAGTCGTGCGCGGTGGGGCGCCACCTTCGCGGAAAACCGGCCATTGTTCGATTGAGCCCGGCACCTCCAGCGCTGCAAAATCTTCGGCGTCGGCCTGCAATACATCGGGCTGGAAATCCTGCAGGACCACCTGCCACTCATCGTTAGCCGGGTGCAACATCACCGCGACCCGTTTGATCTGCGACGGCACCTTCACGCAGATTGCCGCTGCATCGGCCGGCGCCACCTGTCGAACAGAATCTGCGAATACGAAGCCAACTGCGTCGGCGCCTGCATCAACCGCGGCATCAACATGACGAGCTTCTCTAAGGCCGCAAATCTTGACGAGGAGAGTCAAGCAGATGTGCCCGCTTCACGCATCGCAGCAATTAGTGACGCCGGATCGTCGCTGCGCATTAACGCGCTGCCAACTAGCGCCGCCTGGTATCCCCAGCCGGCAACGCGTGCCGCGTCATCGGCCACGAGCAGACCGCTTTCAGCGACGCATCTCGCTGCCGGCAGAGCAGGGGCCAGATTTCTGAGTCGCTCTGAATCGACCTCGAGCGTCTTCAGGTTGCGAGTATTCACGCCCACGAGCAATTGGCCGTTTTCGACTCGATCACGGTTGGCCGAAGTATCCAGCAGTTCCGAGGAGCGGCGCAGATCATCCTCGTCGAATGACTCCAGCAATACGAACATCCCATGCTCCCAGGCCGCAGCAAGCATCTCGCGCAGCTTTGCATCGCTGAGCATTGTCGCAATCAACAACACGCCGCTGGCGCCAGCTTTGCGAGCCTCGAGAACCTGCACCGGTTCAACCAGGAAGTCCTTGCGCATTACCGGCGTGCCCGGAACCGCCGCCACAACTTCTGCGAGATGTGCCAGATCGCCGTCGAAACGACTGGGTTCGGTCAACACCGAAATCGCGACGGCGCCGCCGGCTGCGTAAGCTTGTGCTCGAGCGTTACGGTCACAGTCACCGTAACTCAGGTCGCCTTCGGCGGGCGAGCGGTCTTTAATTTCTGCAATCACATCGAACGCGCTAAGCGTCAGCGGTACGACGGGTTTGTCGAAGTCTGACGACCGAAATTGGCTCAAAGCTACGACAGCAGCTCTTTCAGCACTGTGCGCCGCCATCGATTGCAGGAAGTCACTCATAAGCTGCTGAAGTGCTCACGCATCGAAGCAAGGAAAGTTTCGGCGCGACCCTCATCAATTGCGGCAGCAGCCTGTCTGACACCGTCTTTGGCATCTTTCGCTTCGCCCTGTACTTCGAGGACCAGTGATGTGCCCATCAGCAATGCATCGCGATGCGCGCCCTTGTCGTCGCCAGTGAATACGCGCACCAACTCCCGGGCATTGAAGTCCGCATCACCGCCCAGCAGATCCTCTGGGTTGCATCGCTCCAGTCCGTACTCTTCGGGTTTGCGCCTGGTCTCTATGACATTGCCCGGCGTTACATCGTAGAGCCAGAAATCACCAACGGGCGTTGCCTCGTCCCAGCCCGGTTCGCCGTGCACGACAAAGGCACGCTCCAGAGGCATGCCCGAGAGCGTGTCAGCCATTAGCTTCGCGGCGTCCTTACTATAGGCGCCAATCAACTGGAACGGCGGTGCAGCAGGGTTTGTCAGTGGTCCGAGGACGTTGAATACTGTGCGCACCGACAATGCTCCGCGGATCGGCACAACGGCCTTCATTGCGGGGTGATAGGCCGGTGCGAAGAGAAAAGTAAAGCCGGTTGCCTGCAGGCAATCGACAGCCTGCTGCTCATGCAGCGGCATCGGCATGCCCAGGCTCTCAAGCACGTCCGCACTACCAGAGCGGCTCGATACCGAGCGATTGCCGTGTTTGACCACTCGTGAGCCACAAGCCGCTGCGAGTAATGCCGTCCCTGTCGACAAGTTAAGACTGCCGGAGCCGTCTCCGCCCGTACCGACGGTATCAACTGTGGGTGCACCGTCGGGAATTTCCGGGTGTACGGCGAGTTCCCGCATTGCCGTGGCAAATCCGCGAATTTCATCGGCCGTTTCGCCCTTCGCTCGCAGACCCGCGAGTAACGCGCCAGCCAAAGCCGGTGGTAACTCGCCTTCCGCGAGTTTGTACATCAGCTCATAGGCCTGCCTCTCCGAGAGCGACTCGCCATTGAGCAAATTGTCGAGCAGTGAGCTGTATTCATTGCTCATGATTTCTACTCTTCCATGTTCTTCAGGCGCATGAAATTCGTCATCAGCGTATCGCCTTCAGGTGTCAGGATGCTCTCCGGATGAAATTGCACACCCTCCATCTGTTGCGTCAGGTGGCGCACGCCCATTATCACTCCGCTGTCCGTTTCCGCGGTGATTTCAAGCGTGTCCGGGAGCGACTCGCTTGCTGCGCACAAGGAGTGATAACGGCCAACTTCGAACGGTTGTGAAATTCCTTCGAAAACAGTTTTGCCATCGTGTTTGATTCGCGATGTTTTGCCGTGCATCAATCGCTCGGCCCGCACAATTTCGCCACCCTGTTGCTGCACGATGCACTGATGTCCAAGACATACACCCAATACCGGCACCTTGCCGGCGAACGCCCCGATCATCGCCAGGGAAACGCCAGCGTCTTCGGGCCTGCCAGGGCCAGGCGAAATCACGAGGTGGGTTGGATCGAGCGCAAGGCCCTCCGCAACGCTAATCATATCGTTACGGTAGACCATCACGTCGGCCCCGTGTGCGGCGAAGGCTTGCACGAGGTTATACGTAAACGAGTCGTAATTATCGACCAGCAGCATGCGGACGTGCTGAAACGTTGATGCGGACATTACAGGCCCTCCTCGGCAATCTCGAGGGCGCGCCTCAATATCGCGCTTTTTGCAAGCACTTCCTGGTATTCCTTGGCAGGTACAGAGTCAGCAACAATACCGGCACCGGCCTGGAAACTGTACTCGCCGTCCGTGAAAACCAGCGTGCGAATCGTGATGGCCTGGTCCATGTCCCCGCTGAGTCCGAAATACCCTGCCGTGCCAGCATAAAGGCCGCGACCCACGCGCTCCATTTCCTCGATAATCTGCATCGCGCGGACTTTTGGCGCACCGACCAGGGTGCCCGCCGGGAAGGTCGCGGCAAACAAATCAAACTGATCGAATTCGGGCGCAAGTTCGCCTTGCACGCCGCTGACGATGTGCATGACATGACTGTAACGCTCGATGGCTCGATACGGATCGACGTGCACCGACCCGGCACTCGCGACGCGTCCTAAGTCATTGCGTGCAAGATCGACCAGCATCACGTGCTCAGCCGCTTCTTTGGGATCGGCGAGCAACGCTTTTTCATTTGCAATGTCCTCATTACTGGTCGCACCACGCGGCAACGTTCCAGCAATGGGCCGCAGCGATGCACTTGTGCCGTTAAGTTTCACGAGTGCTTCGGGCGACGAACCGACGACCTGCAGATCGCCGAAGTCGAGAAAAAACATATACGGCGACGGATTTAACAGTCGCAATGCCCGATAGACCTCGATGGGCCGAACGTTCGTCTTGCCGCGGAACAAGACAGACAACACGATTTGGTAGATGTCGCCAGATGCAATGTATTCCTTGCACGCGTCGACGCGCTCCGAAAACTCCTGTTCGGTCAGGCTTGCTGCGGCCGGAGAGACAGAAACATTTTCCGGTGCCGCCGGAACTGCGCCGCGCAGCAGCTTGATGACTTCAGCTCGCAACTTCTGTCGGTCCTCCTCGGGACCGTCGTGCAGTAGTGCAACGCGACGAGTGAGGTGATCAAAAACCAGCAGCGATGCCGGCGCGACGAACGCGGCGTCCGGCACGTTCGTTTGCTTCTCGGTGTTCTCGGGAAGCCTCTCGAACAAGCGAACGACATCGTATCCTGAGACGCCGACCAACCCACCGGCGAACGGCAACCCGTTGTCAGGCTGTGGTCGCGGCGCGATCTCGAGCGCGCGTCGCAACGCCGCCAGGTACTGCTGCCGGTCGACCGGTCGCGGCTCTTGCCTGCCATCAATGCTGAATGACGTTGCGTCCATGCGAACCTCAACCGCCTCGCCGAAGCCAAGAAAGGAATAGCGCGCGAGCCGCTCGCCGCCCTCGACACTTTCCAGAAGAAAGCGCGGCCGAAGCGATCCCAGCTTCAGATACGCAGATACTGGTGTGTCCAGATCGGCGGCTATGTCGAATGGTGCCTGCATATTTTATTCGCGGTCAGGATACCCACAAGGGCATAAAACCGCTCCTACAATCGTCCTACGAAAAAACCCATCCCTGATTTCCGCAGAGATGGGCTTTATGATGTTCTTTGCTTAGCTAATAGTCAGCCAGCAGCCCCCTCCTGTGCGGGCTGCCACCACCAGTTCAAGATGATTTGAGCATTCATGCGGCCGAGTATTACCGTCGCTACTGCTAGCGTCAAGCGCAGCAAAAGTTACAGTGGATACAACATCGGCAGTATCAGCGAGAACCCTATCCACATAATCAATGTCAGCGGAATACCGACACGTAGAAAGTCCGCGAACTTGTAACCACCGGCACTCATGACGAGCAAATTGGTCTGGTATCCATACGGCGTCGCAAAACTCATGTTGGCGCCGAACAGTACGGCGAGTATGAATGGCTGCGGGTCGACGCCAAGCTGCTGCGCGATGCTGATCGCAATGGGCGTTCCAATAGCCGCCGCCGCATTGTTCGACACAATATTTGTCATGATTGTTATGAGCAGCATGAAAGCGCTCAGGATCACTGGCGTCGGCAGTCCTGAGGCAACATTCACAAAACTAACCGCAATATAGGCCGCCATTCCGGTGCCCACAAGGGCTTTGCCCAGCGCCAATGACGCCACAATGATCATGACCACCGGAATAGACAAAGCGCCGGCGGCATCACGCCACCCGAGACAACCGGTCGCGATCATGAGCCCCAGGCCCAGAAGCGCGCTGACCGATATCGGCATGACGCCCAGAGCGGCCAACAACACAACGCCACCCATGATAAACAGTGCGCGCTTGGCATGATGCGTTTGCGGCAGATTGGTCGTGCCATCGAGTACCAGCATGTTGCCGCTGTTCTTGAGGTTTGCTATAGCCTCGCTAGAGCCTTGCACCAGCAACACGTCACCAGCACGCAGACGAATAAGATTCAGGTCGCCTGTTACCTGCGAGCTCGGCGCGCGCGCGCGATGTAGCGCCAGCGGCAGCAAGCCGTAGCTAATGCTGAACCTCGCGGCGGCCAGGCTGCGTAAATGCAACGGCGAACCGCGCGTTACGACCACTTCAGCAAGCTGCTGACCCTCGGCCTGCAACGGCGTCTCATCATCGACGGGATGCTCACTGTCGGAAATGTTGAACAGCGTTGCGCCCAGCAACTGTTCGTAATGTTTGAGATTTTCGGGTGAGTCCTTGACGAACAGCCGGTCACCGGACTGAATCGTTATCGACGGCAACTTGGCAAGAAATAATGACTCGGTGCGCTGGATCTTGTCGATGCGCAGATTGCCATCCGTCTTGGCGAGCACCTCGGACAGTGACTTGCCGTCGGCAAAGCCGCCTTCTTTGACGTGCAGCTGCGCACTAAATATGCGTGGCGACGTGTCGGCCATCGGCGGCGTACGGTCCGGCAGCAATCTGGGCGCGACCAGCCACAGAAACAGCAGGCCAACGCCACCCACGATTGCGACCGGCAGCACCCACTCGAACAGGCTGAATTCGTGCATTCCCATGTCGCGCGAAATACCGACAACCAGCAGGTTGGTGGATGTGCCGATCGTCGTCGACATGCCACCGATGATAGTCGCCAGGCCCATCGGCAGCATGACACCCGACACCGGAAATTTAGCGCGCAATGAGGCGCCGACCAGTATCGGCATCAGCAGGACGACGATCGGTGTGTTGTTCATAAACGCACTGAGTACTGCGGCAGCGACCAACGTGGTCACGAGGGCGAGAACCGGCCGGGACGACCACGCCCTGCTGACGACGGTCGCCAGAGGTTGCAGCGCGCCCGTTGTTTCCAGCGCTTTACCGACCATCATCAGCGCGCAAATCGCGACCAGCGCTTCATTGCCAAAGCCGGCAAAAAAATCGATCGGGCCGAGCACTACCTCCCCGGCTTTTTCGTAGGGAAAGAGCTGAAATCCGGCGACCAGCAAAATGAGTATGGCGAGCGACGACGACTCGAGCGGAATATTGTCGCGCGTAAACAGAAACAACGCGACCACTGTCAGGACAAGAACAGCGAGCCCGTGTGCGTCAGGTGTGATCGGTTGCAATACGTCCTCTCATTCGACCCTCGCCCGAGAAGGCGGCGACCTAGACCGTATCCTAAATTACACCTGTTTCGCAACGAGTCCGGCATCGTTATTGCAACGTACAATCGCCGAGACTCGCTCATAAAAGCCTTTAAAATCACTAACGTTCCAGTGTGCGATGCTTACATCGCGCTGGAATGACAGGGAATCCGCGAATCGAGTCAATGGCAGCAGGTCCGCGTAGCGCAGATCGGCCCGTTTTCCGCGAGGAAAAACGTCCCACGGCGACATCGTGGTGAGATTGCGATGCCGCACTGCGACGTCCCGAACTGCCTTTCTCCAGCGACGCCCCCACGCCCTGGACTGCTTCTTCTGCATAACCAACGCGCCTGCCTCGTCCAGTGCCGGACACCAGTTGCTCTGTTGGGCGAGATATCGCGATCGATCGTGCACCGTCCGACACACCCACTCCGCAAGTTGTTCCATGTCTCTGAGTGTCTGCAACGACGCGGGGTCAACTCCGCGACGATCCACAATATCGCCCCATCCGCGCAGCGCGATCGCCAGCCGGCGATTTAACCAGCTATCGTATTCGATCAGTGGCTCGGCCCATTCGGTCTGGTCATGCAACTTGTCTCCATCATCAACACAAGCCACGAGAGCGTGCTCAAGTGCCGTCATCGCAATTTCTCCCTGGGAGTCCGCGAAAGCAGCTATATCCAGTTCCAGCGGTATCCAGGCGGAGTGGCTCGGCACCTGCATACATACCTGCGGAGAGAACTCATTGGCCGCCTCGGCCGGTAGCAACGGGCAAGGCGATGTGACGACTGAGGGCTCGAGAGCAAAAAACATTGAGGTATCTTGCGGTGATCACGGCCTGCAGACTGCTCCCGTTACTCGGCAACTTATGCAGTTTTTAGGTGCGTTGTTCGCCGCAGGTCTGGCGTGAACACTTTAGCGGGTGTACCTTTCGCTGCACATGTTGGTGCGGGACAAGCAGGATCGGCTATGCCTTCTTTTGATGTTGTAAGTGACTTCGATTCACACGAAGCAAGAAACGGAGTTGACCAGGCGAATCGCGAGGTCAATACGCGCTTTGATTTCAAGGGCACCGGCTCGCGCTACGAGCTCGATCAACAGGTCATCACGATGACGTCGCAATCCGAGTTTCAGCTTAAACAGATGCTCGACATCCTGCACCAGAAACTGTCCAGGCGTGGCATCGACATCGCGTGCCTGGAAGAACAGGAGCCCGAAGTGTCGAGCAGCGAGGCGCGCCAACGAATGGTCCTGCGTCGAGGCATTGATGCGGACCGCGCACGAAAACTTGTGAAACAAATAAAATCTGCAAAATTGAAGGTTCAGACGGCGATACAGGGCGACCAATTGCGAGTCAGCGGCAAGAAGCGTGATGATCTGCAAGCTGTCATTGCAATGTTGAAAGAAACGGACATCGGCCTGCCATTGCAATACGAGAATTTTCGCGACTGACCGAACCGGCCCAATATCATGAGCACCCGGATACACAAGTCACTTCGTCGACAGGACATCGTTTTCGAAGACAAGGATCAGCCGCTGCGCGACGATGTGCGAATGCTTGGGGCGATGCTCGGCGAGCTGATTCGCGAACAAAGCGGCGATGAACTCTTCGAGTTCGTCGAGAATGCTCGCCTCCGCGCGATTCGCCGCCGCGAGGGCAATGAAAAACCCGGGGAAGAGCTCGCTGACTTGGTTAGCGGTTTGGATCCGAAGCAGGCACTGCAGGTCATTCGCAGTTTCTCTACTTATTTTCAGATGGTGAACACTGCCGAGAAAGTGCATCGCATTCGGCGTCGGCGCGAATACTTGCGCGATGTTGTTCACTATCAGCCAGGCGGGCTCGAAGATACGTTCATCAAGCTGAAGGCTTCGGGTATTGATGCCAACAGCCTGTCGGACCTTCTCAACTCGTTATCGATCGAACCGGTATTTACCGCTCATCCGACCGAGCCGACACGGCGCACGATACTGCGTAAGGAACAGAACATTGTTAGGCACCTTGTCGATTTGCTGAACCCGACGATGACGCCGCAGGAAACCGAAGCGGCGATGCAGAATATCCGTCTGCTGGCAACGACCGGCTGGCAAACCGATGAACATCCGTCCGAGCAAATGACGGTCTCGGATGAACTTGAACACGTGCTGTTTTTTGTCACCGATGTTTTGTATCGCGCGATACCGCCGTTTTATGAGGACATGGAGAGCGCCGTCAGAAGAATCTTTGACGACGGCGATAAGGTCGAAGTACCGAACCTTTTGCGTTTCGGCTCATGGGTTGGCGGTGACATGGACGGTAACCCGAACGTCAACGCGAAAACCATTCGGGAAACTCTCGCGCGCCAACGCTCGTTGATACTCGACTTGTACTACAACGAGTGTGCCACGCTCGGTGCCAAGCTCAGCCAGTCAACTGATCGCGCTGGTTTTGGGCAGGGGATGCTCGACAAAATAGACGAGTATCGCGGCGTATTTCCAAACGCTTATCACGCGGTGCCGGCCCGTCACAGAGACATGCCCTACCGCGTATTTCTGCGCCTCGTACAGCAACGCCTGCAGACAACATACGATGACGATGTTCTCCCCTATGAGAAAGTCTCGCAATTAGTGGACGACATAGAGCTTATTGCAGGCAGTCTTATCGAAAACAGAGGAGAACACGCGGGACTGTTTGCGGTACGTCGTTTCCTGCGCCGTATCAATACGTTCGGTTTCCACCTGGTCACGCTCGATATTCGACAGGACTCGGAGGTGCACCGCGATGTCGTTGGTGAGTGCCTGGGCGAAGACAACTGGCTGGAGATGTCGGTGGACGAGCGTACGACACGCATCGTCGAGGCCATATCGTCACGCGAAAGCGCACCCATGCACCTAAGCACGCGAGCGCGCAAGACTATCGCTGTGTTTCAGGCCATTGCGTCCTGCCGCAGAAAATACGGCCCGAAGGCAATAGGCCCTTTCATTGTCAGCATGACGCAGGGCACTGACGATATTTTATCGGTCATCCTTCTTGCGCAATGGGGCGAGCTGCACAACAAGCGTGGCGAAGTGCCGCTTGATATCGCACCGTTGCTGGAAACAGTTGACGATTTGCAAAACGGACCTGTGATTCTGGAGTCACTGCTGTCGACGGATCTATACCGCAAACACCTGGCGCGCCGGAACAATTGCCAGATGGTGATGATCGGATATTCCGACAGCAATAAAGACGGTGGCCTCGCATCCGCACGATGGGCATTACAAGGCGCACAGGAAGCCATCGCTAAGGCTGCTGGGGAACAGGGCATCGAACTGACACTGTTCCACGGCCGCGGCGGCACGATCAGTCGCGGCGGCAGCAAAACACATGTCGCTGTTTTGGGTGCGCCGCCCGGTACCGTGAACGGTCGGTTGCGTGTCACTGAGCAGGGCGAAATCATCAACGAGAAGTACGGTTTGCGAGGAATTGCACTTCGCACGCTCGAGCAGATGACGGGATCGGTGGCATTGGCGACTGCAATGCCCAGACACCGGGGCAACGACCAGCCCGAATGGCACGGCATGATGGATGTCATTGCCAATGAGAGTCGCCGCGCTTATCGAAAGCTCGTATACGAAACGCCAAATTTCTACGATTATTTTCGTAAAGCAACACCGATTGACCTGATCGAGCGCATGCGCATTGGCTCACGACCATCGTCTCGCCGAAGCCAGGCCGGTATCGACGACCTTCGCGCTATTCCGTGGGTGTTCGCATGGACGCAGTCACGATTCGTTTTACCGGGCTGGTACGGGATCGGCAGCGGACTCAAGAAGGCTATCGCCGAGTTCGGTGAAGACGCGTTTGGCGAGATGTTCAGAGAATGGTACTTCCTGCGCTCATTAGCGGCCGACGTGGAGATGGTGCTGGCCAAATCGGATCTGGGTATTGCGGAGGAGTACTCGAAACTGTCGGGTGAACTTCACGATGAGTTTTTTCCGCCCATCAAGAAAGAGTACGACCTGACACACGAGTTGATTCTCGACTTTTCGGATCACGATAATTTATTGGCAGGTGACGTCACGTTGCAGCGCGCAATTATGTTGCGCAACCCATACGTCGATCCGATGAGCCTGATGCAGGTGGATCTGTTGTCGAGGTGGAGGGAGTCCAACTACAAAGACGAAGATATGTTCGATGCGTTGCTGGCCAGCGTGAACGGCATTGCCCAGGCGCTGCAAAATACGGGTTAGTTTACGTCTCGATGAATGACGCGAATTCCTCCAGCGGCTTGCGTTGAATATCCGGCACCCGTGCATCGTCGGCCGGATAACCGACAACCAATAACAGAAACGGTCTTTCGCTCTTCGGCCTGCCGAGAATTTCGTTCAGGAATTTCATCGGACTCGGTGTGTGTGTCAGCATTGCCAAACCGGCCTCATGCAGCGCAGTGATGAGCATGCCAGCGGCTATGCCCGTTGACTCCGTGGGATAGTAATGTTTCACCTTGCGGCCGTCCGGTAACACGCCAAACTTCTTCAGGAATACGGCGATAAGATAAGGCGCTATTTCCAGGAACGGCTTGCTGTCATCAGTCCCCAGTGGCGCGAGTGCCG
>JADFHE010000027.1:37653-39686 GCA_022567295.1 Pseudomonadota bacterium
GGATAGTAATGTTTCACCTTGCGGCCGTCCGGTAACACGCCAAACTTCTTCAGGAATACGGCGATAAGATAAGGCGCTATTTCCAGGAACGGCTTGCTGTCATCAGTCCCCAGTGGCGCGAGTGCCGAGAGCCACTCCTCCGAAGCACGATGTTCGTAGAACTCTCGCTCTTCGACCTCGGCCGCCTCTCGAATTTTCTTTTTCGTTTCCGGACCACTGACAACTGCGAAGTGCCATGGTTGCAGGTTCGCGCCGCTCGGCGCCGTGTTTGCGACTTTCAGTGCTGTTTCGATAATGTCTCGCGGCACTGGCCGATCAGAGAAATCACGAACCGTTCTGCGCCGGCCAATATTTTGGTAGAAATCATTGAGCCGCTGCCGCATTTCCTCGATCGGATACTCGCGATACTGCTCAAATGGAATGGTTGGATAACTCGTCACACTAGCTCCTTTTCTGCAGTACGCTCCATTCGTCAGCGTCTTGTTCGGGTACGGCACGACCGAGCACCGAGATGCCGGCTTCATGAACACTTTCGGCACGACCCGATACCAGCGGGTGCCAGGATGCCAGATCATCTCCATTCGCCAGGAGGCGATAGGCACAGGTTGTTGGCAACCAATGAAACGTCTCCGGCTCATCAAGCGATAGCGTAAGACATTCCGCTACCCGCTTCGCACGGTTTGCGTAGTCTGTGCAACGACAGGTATCGAGATCAAGCAGCCTGCAGGCAACATCGGTGTAGAAAACCTCTCCCGTGTCTTCGTCTTCGATCTTGTGCATGCAGCACAGAGCGCAGCCGTCGCACAAAGACTCCCACTCGCTGTTCGACATTTCTGACAGCGATTTGCGTTTCCAAAACTGATCGCTCATCGTCCAGTACTCTGCGCTACAAGACATCGAATAGCCATATGAACGTTGTCCTTCTCGATTTCGCAACCATGAATCCCGGGTCTGCATACGATAAGATAGAGCGATATGCACTTATCGGGCATGTTGACTAGGAAAATCAAATGAAAAATTACAAGAATGTTTCCAGGCGTGACGTGACTAAACAGATCGGTATAGCCGCTGGCATTTCGTTGCTGGGCCCTGGCATTACAAGAGCAGCGATACAAACACCCGGGCAGACTGCAGGGCCATTTTATCCGATCGATGAGCAAGCCGATAAAGATATGGACCTGACGCTGATCGAGGGCCATTCTGAAACAGCAGAAGGTGAAACAATTCTGGTCCGCGGTTCTGTGTTCGATACGCGTGGGCAGCCATTGGATGATGTCCTGGTCGATATCTGGCAGGCGAATCATTTTGGGCGCTACAGTCATCCCAAAGACAATAGTGCAGCCCCGTTGGATCCAAACTTTCAGGGATGGGGTTTAACGAAAACGAACGCGGAGGGACGATACGGATTAAAGACGATCAAGCCAGGCGCATATCGAATTCCGGCAGCTGACGGGTTCGGGCAGCGCTGCAGGCACATTCATTTCAAAGTATCTCGGCCAGGATTCGAAGACCTGACAACGCAAATGTATTTCGATGGCGATCCGTTGATTGACCATGATCTCGTGATGGCCAAAACGCCTCCGGAATTGCGCCATTTGTTGATAGCACACTCGACCACTGACGAAGTGACTCGTCTGTCATTGTATCGATTCGATCTCGTGTTAGTGGCCGCCGACGCATAATGCCCGGTGTCTGCTTCTCTTGTGATTTCAAGAACGAAGCCAACGAGTTCGTAATCAGAATGCAGGACAAGTACCCGAGCAACTGATTAATTTGATCCCGAGATTGTCCGTAATTGGCCGCGAGCTGTCGGTCAGGTGATAAACTGCCGAGCGACGGCTGCTGACCCATAGCGCACGTTGATTATCAGTTGATGTACAAAGTTACGGATACTATATTTTGTGGATCGCTAGCGAGATCTGTTACTACTTAGGCCTGACCTCGGCGGCTTTGTTCGTGCCAGCGATTACGTTCATTCTGTGGATGATGAGCTTGGTAGATAGGGCCGATCCCAATTATTGGTACCTCCTGAT
>JADFHE010000058.1 GCA_022567295.1 Pseudomonadota bacterium
ACAGAACACCTCGTGGGAAATGCAGCCTCCGAAACGCGTCTTTCGAGCAAACTCTTCATCGACATGAACCGGATTGGTATCACCAGTAATCTCAGCCATATGTTGATTATCGATCTCGCAAACTGATATGTTGGATTTTGCTGTTCTCTTCATAATTGACCTCACGACTAGGCATTCATAAATGACTACTGAAATTGAACCGAAAGCAATTAGTCTCGTTGTCTTAGCAACCACTGATACCAAATTGCAGTTGAAGGTCAGAGAAATCAGGAACGAGAGTAATATCCGAAAATGGATGTATACAGACCATGTGATTGGTGCAAATGAACATCTTGGCTGGATAAATCGACTCAAGAAAGATGACCGTCAGATAGTTTTTGTTGTTCTAGATGATGAGCAAACCCCGTTGGGTGTTGTAAGTGTCAATGAAATTGACCGGCTCCATAAGAAAGCTGATTGGGCGTTTTACCTAACTGAGAGTGCAAGAGGCGGGCTTGGTTCGGCACTTGAACTTTCAGTTATTGACTTCATTTTTGGTGCGCTTGGATTGGAGAAACTGAACTGCGAAGTGATCGAGGGTAATGATGCCGTAGTTAAAATGCACAAGAGATTTTTATTTCAGGAAGAAGGCTTTAGACGTTCAAACATTCTAAGGGAAGGGAAGCGGATGGGAGTTCATTTCCTGGGTCTGACCAAAGATGATTGGATTGCAGGGCAAGACGAAATTCGAGAGAAGTACAAGTGGGTTTCCGAGAAGTTCTCTGTATTGGTCCATTGGAATCAAAGTGGAGGATTGTTGGAAACCAATCCTATTGATCAAATAGAAGAAGCAAGAGCGAGAAACAATCTTAACTGGATGAGCATTCTTCGGCTGGCATTGGAAATTTCTCCAGAAACTGCGAAACCAATAGTTTCAGATATCAAGCGAATTGATCGGGAAATTTCTGGTCTGACAGATAAGTTGACGGAAGAAAATCGGTAGCGATCGGAGTGCAACGCTCCAACAGACTGCTCTGAATGACCGGAGTTTTTCAACAGAATAGGCCAGCTCGCGCCCTTCATCGTGACGCTTTCTCGACTGACTGAACGGCAGGTCCTTAGAAAGGCGGACGTCCAAGGCACGATCTCATCTGGCACCGTCTGTACGATCAGATACCAGCTACTACGAATAGGCAGTACTGTATGACGACATAATTCCTCAGTAATTTGCCGTGATCGATTGACCAGGAATTCAAAAAGTGCGACTAACACGCAACACACGAACCTGTCTCGTCCATCTGTTCCCAAGTCACCGGCTATTCGTCGGCTGCCGTATCTCCAGCCCTCAGCCGATATCGCGGAATGACGAAGGCGGCGCTGATCAACGCCGCGATCAAGAATGCGCCGATGGTTGCGGCGAGGACGCCGATGACACCGTACTCGATCGCACCGTAATAACTAAATACGGCATTCAGAACGATGCACGAGAAACTGCTTAGCGACATCGGCAGGATAGCCTTCTTGAAGAGGAGGTAGGCCTGATTATGAAAGAAGTAGCCCATTGAGACGGTGCCGGCGATAGCCCAGGGAATCATATGGAATGCGCCGTCGAACTGATTGCCGATGATGATTGGTGCGACCGGCACGGCAATAACGTATGCAATAATGCCGCCGAGCGGCAAAAGTGCGAGAAAAATCAGCGATACTGTGATTATCTTGCGGCGCAGGCCTCGCCAATCTACGAGGCTTCGAAACAGCCACGGCATCCACGCGTGCAGGATGCCGTTAATTACAACAAATACTGCAAAGCCGAACAGTGCGGCAACACCGTACAGGCCATTTTCGGCAAGTCCCAGAACATGGGTGACAATGAGCCGATCCGTTAGCGGAATGGCGACTAACCCCATGCCTGTCGGCAGATAGAGAAGCCCGAATTTCGCCAATCGGACGATATGCGGTCGCTGCCTGAGAATTTTGCCAAACGGCAATCCATTGACCAGCCAAACGGCGCCGACGGCGCATCCCGCTGCAAGGCCGCCAATCTTTCCAATTACAACCCCGTGCCAGCCCCAGTCGTTGAAAACCAAAAAGGCGATAAATGCCAGGCTGGCCGCCGTCTGTATCACGTGCAGGCCCAGGAAGGTCCCGCGCTTGTGGGCGAACTGGTTAAAGGCAAGCAGAAAGTAAAACATGGCGTAGAGATAGGCGGCGACCGGAATCGTTACCAGCCATTCAGCCGGCAAACTCAGCGCCGATGAGAGTGGCTTAGCCAGCACCAGTGTAACGGCGACAAAAGTCGCTGCGCAGGCCGTGGTGAGACAAAGGGAGGACCAGGCGAAACGAGCGCGTTCGGCGTCACCCATTTCGAAAAAATGCATCCGCAACGCGTCCTGAATGGTGAGACTAACCAGAGGTCGCAGGAACGTCACGAGTGCGATAAACAGAACCCAGATGCCATATTCCTCAGGCGTTAGCTGACGCGTCAGTATTATTGCCAACAAGAACGGTGAAAAGGCTTCGATCGAGTTGGCAAACGTATAAAATGCGGAATTCTGACTGAGGTTTTTTAGCAGGTCATACATGAAAAATCCGAAAATTGGAGTAACAATATTTATACTCTTTTGACGGCCTGCAATATCGTTCGAAGGATTGACGATTCAACAGGTCGAATGAAGGTTTTCATGTCCGTGCTTCGCAACAGCAGAAGCATTCGGTACTCCTACAATTTGTACCAGCATTCCCCGGGGGCCGTAAAAGCCGCATCGGTCGTTGTTTACGGCCTGAAGTGCTATCTCTCTCTTGCCGGGCAATGCGATGGTAAACCGCAGCTCGTGTATTTCGCATCCTATCCTAGTGAGCATCGCGTACTGAATCACGTGCAGAATAATCTGCAAGCAGTCGCGCACGGTAAAATTACGATCTCCCTGCGAAACTGCTTCAGATTTGCCGCACTAAACGAGATCCTCGAATTTGTCCCGGCGATCGCTCGATTGTATCGATTTGCCAGGCGTCTGGTGCAAAAGCACCATTTCATGCCGGCATGCCGCATATTCAGCACCGTAACCTATTATATGCGATTCAACAGGCTACTCGACGAGGATGCCAAAGCGGTGTTCATCGCCTGCCAATATTCGCCGGAATGCCTCGGACTTGCGGTGGCGGCACATCAGGCAGGCAAGAAAGTCCTGTTCACTAACCATGCGAGTGCAACCGGCGAGACCGGGTGTGTTGCGCCGATGCATGCGGACCTGGTGGCCGTCACCAGTCAGGCGATGGCCGATCTTTACGAGCGCCATACACCACACGAGTTGAATATAGTTCCGTTCACGATTGCCGGGCCGCAACAGCCAATGCGAGCGGTAAGTCGCGATGGTGACGCGTTGACGGCTGGCATTTACCTAACGGCGCTAACCGATATGGATCGACTGCAGGAAATCGTTGCGGACTTGTCGCGACACCCCTCGATCGCGTCGGTCTTTATCCGCACTCACCCGGCCCAGGTAGTGAACGCTGATTTGTCCCGAATTACCGGCACGCGCGTGCCGGTAGAGGTCTCCAATGCAAAGCCGTTGCGCGAAGACATCGCGCGCACCGATATCGCCGTGTGCGGCAATAGCACTGTGGCTATTGAGATCCTGCGTGGCGGACGGCCCGTGCTGTACGACCATCGGCTTGACGACCTTGTGTTTGACTACAACGGGTATGCAGGCTACGGGCTGGTGCCGGAGTACCCGGAGACGATTGACGACGATATCTTTACGCACATCCAGCATCATTATTTCAGCGGACACTGGGACGAAAAGATGCGCTATTTCGACAGCGGCTACCAACAAGACGAACGAGCAATTGTGCAGCGATTTGCTGCCGCAGTCGCTCGTGTCATGCAGCAGGCATGACCGACGACCATCATGCTCAGTTCCTTTCCGGAGGTTCTGGCTCCCAATTGCCGGAGCGGGTTGCGATCGCGCTCTTTCTGCTCATGCTGCTTGTGGTCGTGGGCGAAAATACGCTCGACAGTTTTAGTGCTTACAATTTCCATGAGGAATGGCGCATCCTCTATCATCTCGATCCTTCGCGCACCAACGGCAAAGATTACGCCGGGCAGTTTCTGGGCCAGTTTCCACAACCCGTTCTCTATTTGTACCTTACTAAAGCCGCGGTTGGTGCCGGTGTTGATCTCATTATTTTTCACAAGCTGCTGGGAGTCCTTTGCAGTATCTTGTTGCTGGCAGGCGGAGTCGTATCGGGCTGGCGTGTCGGTGGCGCTTTGGCGGCAGTTGCTACTGCTGTTTTTATTGCGGCACAGCCGATTTATCAATACCAGCTCAGCTCAGCGACACCGCATGCCTTTGCCTTCCCACTCCTGATCTGGGCGCTGGCTTGCCTGTTATACGATCGACCCTACTGGCTGGCAGGATTGACTGTGTTATCGGGTCTGTTGTATCCGCCAGTGTCACCAGTGTTGGGGTTGGTACTGGCCTGGCATATCGCCGTAACTCGCAAAGGGCTTAGCGGCCGCAATCCCGATCGCGTTGCCAACGTGCTTGTGATTGCCATTACCGCTGCGATATCGCTCGCCTTTCTACTGCACCAGCTGGCGCCAATAGAAGGGTACGGCGCAACGCTGCGGCCGGGCACAATGCTTGATATTTATCCGGAAAACGGTCCGGACGGGCGACACTTTTCGGGTGTATTCCACCCGCTAGGCTTTGTGCTTGACAATGCGATCGGACAATTTCACGAAGCGCTGCCAGTTCTGCTGATCATTGCTGTGCCAATTTGCATCGTCGCCGTTGCCGGACTCGGGTTTTACTATTCGCGCAAGCATGCCGAGCTCTTTCAGCCGCTTTTGAGTTTCATCGTTCCGAGTGCGATGTTCTGCGCTTTCATAACGCTGCTGGCACCGTATGTCGCCTATCGATTTCTCTTGTATCCCATGTTCACCATCTTGCCGGTATTGTTTGTCTTCGGGTTGCTCACTCTTTGTTACGATCATCGTTCGACATTACGCTACCCTGCTGCGGTAATCGTTGCGGTTATGGCGCCGCTGGTTATTGCATTGAGCGGACCGAGCGCATATAGCGCCTTCTCGCCATTGAAGCTCGACCAGCGATCGGGCGAACTAATGAGCTACTTGCAGCAATTGCCGGCGGACAGTCTGATCGCCGCCTGGCCGGGTGGGGCACAAACAAGCTTGATTCCGTATGTGGCCGGCCGACCGTTATTTGTGAACTACAAGGCGCATTATCCAACCTATGAGGGTCATATCGCCAACATGCGAATGCGTATGTTCGACTTGATCGATGCTTATCTGGCACAAGACCCGCAACCGCTAATCGATCTGCGCTGCCGCTGGCAGGTGGACTTCCTGGTCGCCGATGGCACGCATTTTCCGCGCGAAGGCGTCTCACTCGATTATTTTGCGCCATTCGACGCGCGAATTAAAAAAGTCCTGAGCACAGCGGATAAGCCGGCAATGATACTGCGGCAACCACCTGCCGATGCGGTGGTGTTCGAAGCCGGAAGATTCAAGGTGCTTGACCTGGCGATCCTTGCCGGGGGTGCCAGCTGCCCTGATCGGGCCTGATTCATTTATAATGCGCAATGATGACTGTTCCTTTGAACTATTTTCCTGGTTGAGAAGCCAAAACGATGTTTGACAATTCGGTCGTAATGATCACAGGCGGCACTGGGTCGTTCGGAAAGAAGTACACAGAGACGGTTCTCGATCGCTACAGCCCCAGAAAAATCATTATCTATTCGAGAGACGAGCTCAAGCAGTTCGAAATGCAGCAGGTCTACCACCAGGACTGCATGCGGTATTTTATCGGCGATGTTCGTGATGCCGAAAGATTGCGAAAGGCGATGCATGGCGTCGATTACGTCATTCATGCTGCCGCGATGAAACAGGTACCCGCCGCAGAATACAACCCGACCGAGTGTATCAAGACAAATATTCACGGCGCTGAAAATGTCATTGAGGCCGCGATCGCCAATAACGTCAAAAAGGTGATCGCCCTGTCAACCGACAAGGCCACCAGTCCGATCAATCTCTACGGCGCGACGAAGCTGGTTTCGGACAAGCTGTTTGTGGCAGCCAACAACATGGTCGGTGAGAAACAAACGCGGTTCGCCTGCGTTCGGTATGGCAATGTAGTGGGGTCGCGCGGTTCGGTCGTGCCGTTTTTCAAGGGGCTTGTAGCGCAGGGGGTCGATGAGCTGCCGATTACCCATGAGTTGATGACGCGTTTCTGGATTACGTTGCAGCAGGGCGTCGATTTCGTCCTCCGCAATTTTGACCGAATGCATGGCGGAGAGATATTTGTACCTCGAATTCCGTCAATACGAATTATGGACCTGGCCGAGGCCTATGCACCGGAAACTGCCACCCGCATAGTCGGTATTCGCCCCGGCGAAAAACTTCACGAAGTTATGTGTCCTGCCGATGATTCTCACCTCACGATTGAATTCGAAGATCACTACGTCATGTGCCCCAGCATCAAGTTCTACGATAAGGATATTGACTTCAGGACTGATGCACTCGGTGACGTCGGCCAGCCGGTAGATCAAGGATTCGAATACAATTCGGGCACCAATCCGCACTTTCTGTCTGTGCAAGAGATTCGCGATTTCGATCGACCGGAAGAATAGTGATTCCATACGGTCGACAGGATATAACACAGGACGATATCGATACCGTTGTCGATGTGCTCAGGTCGGACTATTTGACGCAGGGTCCGAAGGTTCCAGAGTTCGAGAAATCGATACAGGACTATTGCGGAGTCGCTCATGCGCTGGCTGTTAACAGCGCGACGTCTGCGCTTCACGTCGCTTGCCTGGCACTCAACCTGGGGCCGGGCGACGAAGTCTGGACCTCGCCGATTACCTTTGTGGCCTCGGCAAATTGTGCCCGCCACTGCGGGGCGAACGTCGAGTTCGTGGACATCGATCCGCGAACTTACAATCTGTCGACGGAAGCGCTTGAAGACAAGCTCAAAGATCGAAAAAACTCCGGCGGTACGCTGCCAAGCATTGTCATACCCGTTCACTTCGGTGGTCAGTCGTGCGATATGGTGGCCATCCGGGCGCTGAGCGATGAATTCGGCTTCAGAATTATCGAAGATGCGTCGCATGCGATCGGTGGGCGTTATCGGGACAAGACCATCGGAAGCTGCCGTTACTCGGACATCACCGTTTTTAGTTTTCATCCGGTCAAAATAGTTACCACTGCCGAAGGTGGTGTTGCCACAACTGAAAATGCAGCGCTCGCGCAAAAGATGGCGTTGTTGCGCAATAACGGAGTGACGCGGGATCCTGCGCTGATGACGCGGCCCGCGGATGGTCAGTGGTATTACGAGCAACTGGTGCTTGGATACAATTATCGCATGACGGATATACAGGCGGCACTGGGCTGTAGTCAGATGCAACGGCTCGATGAAAAAGTGTCCATTCGTCACCAGATTGCAAATCGTTATGATGCCGAGCTGGCTGCGCTCCCCCTCGTGCTTCCGTTTCGGGAAGACTTCAGCTATTCAGCGTTTCATCTATATGTCGTGTTGCTGGAGGAGGCGCTTGCTTCGAATCGTAGAGCGGTGTTCGAGTCGCTCAGAGAGCGTGGCATCGGTGTTAATGTGCACTACATTCCAGTCCACACTCAACCGTATTTTCGGCGTTTGGGCTTTCAGACAGGCGATTACCCGTATGCGGAAGACTATTATGCCCGGGCACTGAGTATTCCGCTGTTCCCGACTCTGACTCGCGAGCAGCAGGATGAGGTCATCGCCGCACTGACGTCTGCGCTGTCATGAAAGTCGCGATCATCCCGGCCCGAGGCGGCAGCAAACGCATTCACGGGAAGAACATCAAACAGTTTGCCGGCAAGCCGATCATGGGGTGGGTAATTGACGTTGCAAGGGAATCCGGTCTTTTCGATCGAATAGTCGTATCAACTGACGAAAGTGAAATTGCCGACGTGGCCACCAAGTATGGCGCCGAAGTGCCTTTTCTGCGGCCACCTGAATTGTCCGATGATCATGCCGGTATCATCGAAGTCGTTCAGCATGCGATTGGGTGGATGCGAAAGGAAGATTTCCCGGTCAAGTATGTCTGCTGCATCTTGCCGACTGCGGCGTTTCTTCGGACCGACATCCTTTCAGAGGCTTTCGCAAAGCTGATCGAATCCGGGGCTTCCTATGCTTTTTCGGTATCCAAATATCCATTTCCGATCCAGCGCGCCATACGCATAGACTCGACGGGGCGTGTCGAGGCGCTTTGGCCGGAGAATAATACTGCGCGATCGCAGGACCTTGAAGAGGTGTATCACGACGCAGGGCAGTTCTACTGGGGCACCACAGAAGCGTTTGAGCAAGGGGAAGTCATTTTCTCAAACCATTCGGTCCCGATCAGGCTGCCGAGGTATCTGGCGCAGGATATCGATACTGCTGAAGACTGGAAACTGGCAGAGTTGACGTTCAGCGCGATGCGAGAATATGGGGACCTGACCCGTTGAAATTGTTGGTGCGAGCGGACGCATCCAGTCAAAAAGGCTCTGGACACATAATGAGGTGCCTGGCGCTCGCCGGACACTTGCGGCCACATGTGAGTGACGTTCACTTCGTTTGTCGTCAACTGCAAGGTGAGATGCACCAACTCATCGAACAGAGAGGCTTTCGCTGTTCCCTGATACCGGTCGACGAAGCGACCAGGTCAGAGAATTCGGAAACCGGCACTTGCGCCGCTTCGACCTTCAACCAGTCGGACGATGCACGACAGACAACTTCACAGACTGACACCGTTGACTGGTTGATAGTCGATAATTACGAAATCGACCGCCATTGGGAACGAGCAATGAGGCCGGTTTGTCGCCGGCTACTGGTCATCGATGATCTGGCGAACCGCCCGCATGATTGCGACATTTTGCTGGATCAAACCTTTGGCCGAGAAGTTGATCAATATCGCTCCCTCGTCGCGAAGGCGTGCACCGTCCTGACCGGCAGCGACTACGCCCTGTTAGGGCCTGAATTTGCGGCTCATCGGACCGCAGCGCTCGCACGCAGAAAGCAGTGCGACGGTATTCGTGATGTGCTCGTATCGATGGGCGGGTCCGATCTCTCGAACATGACAGTTGAGGCGCTCCGAGCGCTCGCAGCAATCACCGATTCGGAGCGACTGGCCGTGACGGTGGTTGCAGGGCCACAATACGCCCACAGCGATGCGTCGTTAATTGCGGTCGCGAGTATTTTCGAGAAGCTGGATGTCAAACACAATGTGTCCAACATGGCAGAACTCATGGCGGCATCCGATCTCGCCATCGGTACAGCTGGCACTACTTCCTGGGAGCGTTGCTGCCTGGGGCTTCCCGCGCTGGTCTATGTCAGCGCCGACAATCAGCGAGAAGTCGCACGAGGTCTGGAGGCCGCAGGGGCAATTCAACAATGGCGATCTGCCGCTGAATTGCAGGAGCAACTGGAAGATATCATGAACGACGCTTCTCTATACCAGTCTGCGGTTGCCGCTGCCTCTGGCATATGCGACGGTCTGGGGGTCGAAAGAGTCGTTTCGGCGATGCGCTCATGCTGAAAGTCAGACAGGCATTGCGGTCCGATTCGAAACAGTTTTTCGCATGGCGTAACGATCCGCTGGTGGTCGCAAGTTCGTTCACAAATGGCGTCATCAAGAAGCGCGATCACCAGCGCTGGTATGATCAAAAACTCGTGAGTGACGACTGCAGTATGTACGTCGTCGAGTACAATACTGAGCCGGCCGGGCAAATGAGGTTCGACATAAGCGGTTCTGAAGCTACGATCAATTACTCTCTGGATGCGGCATTCAGAGGACGAGGTCTGGCGGCGCGCAGCGTGAATCGAGCTATTGCGCTTTTCGCCGAGGAACACGAAAACGTGAGATCTATCGTGGCATTCGTAAAAGCCGACAATGTTGCTTCCTGCCGGGTGTTCGAAAAACTCAATTTCGAATTCGATGGCTACGACAGGAAAATGGAGGCGAACCGATTCAGCTTGCATCTGGCTGAGCCGCGATCAGACAGGCTAACAGGAGACTAGCGGGTTGCACACTCAGCCGAGACCCCCGGGTATCGAGATCGCAGGTCGAAAAATCGGTCCTGACTATCCGCCGTACGTGATCGCCGAACTGTCGGCCAACCACAATGGAAAACTCGAAAATGCATTGAACTTGATTGAGGCAGCTGCCGAAGCAGGTGCTGATGCGGTAAAGATTCAAACCTATCGCGCTGACACGATCACGATAAAGAGCGACAAACCCGAATTCCAAATCAAGGGAGGGCTATGGGGTGGGCAAACGTTATACGAGCTCTACGACGCGGCGCACACACCTTGGGAGTGGCATGAGACCTTATTCGAAAAGGCCAAAGATGCAGGCATCACTCTTTTCAGTTCGCCATTCGATGAATCTGCTGTTGATCTGCTGGAAAGCCTGGGAGCTCCCGCATTCAAGATTGCTTCATTCGAAGCCGTAGACCTTCAACTAATCAGGCGTGTCGGGGGTTCAGGAAAGCCAGTCATCATTTCCACCGGCATGGCGAACGAAGACGAAATCAGCGCGGCCGTAGACGCTGCACGACAGGCAGGCTGCAAGGAACTCGTGGTGATGCACTGCGTCAGTGCGTATCCTGCGCCCCCGGCGGACTACAATCTGTTGACCCTCGTGGATATCGGCGCCCGGCACCATGTGTTGACGGGCTTGTCCGACCACACGCTCGGAAATGCGACAGCCATTGCAGCGATCGCGTTGGGCGCATGTTTGATCGAGAGACACTTCACAATCGACAGAAGTGGAGGCGGACCGGACGAAAGTTTCTCACTGCAGCCGTCGGAGCTACATGCCCTTTGCCGCGACTGCCGTACGGCCTGGGAATCCATTGGCAAGATAGACTACTCCCGCCAGGACAGCGAGAGAGATAACAGCCAGTTCAGACGATCGTTGTACGTGATAGCCGATGTAAAAGTCGGCGAAGTCATAACGCCTGACAATGTCAGGAGCATCAGGCCGGGGTACGGTCTGGCACCCCGATTTTATGATGACCTGCTGGGCCGCAGGTTCGTCAGGGACGTCGAAAGAGCGACACCGATGTCATGGGATTTGTGCGAGAGCAGTAATGACGAAAGTTCGTGAACACCTTAATGGCGCTCGCAGACCTGGTCCGTCTTAGCAAACGAAGCAGTCTAATGAGATTGCCGCGTCGCCTTCGGCGCCTCGCAACGACAAGCGGATTGCCGCGTCGTCTGCGCATCCTCGCACCCGCTCCGTCGTTGCGAGCGAAGCGAAGCAATCTCATGAAATTGCCTCCTCGACCGGCTCAGTAAAAACCTCGATAGCAGCTCGGCCAATCACCGCTCCGTCGTTGCGAGCGAAGCGAAGCAATCTCATGAAATTGCCTCCTCGACCGGCTCAGTCCAGGTCGGTCTGCGGAGCCGGAGTACAGCCGGCCAAAACAAGGACGAATATCAGCGCACACATCTTTTTCATGATTTTCCCCCTGGTTGTGTCTAAAACGCGGTCTCAGGCGGGAAGGGCTGCGCCAATACGGCCGCACCGAAATTATTGCCACAGCTGACGTACCGTCAGTTCCCTATCGTGATGAGTGTCAGCCCTGACAATCCTTGCGGCGTATTGTGCGAAATACCTCCAAAGTAAATAGTATCTGACGAGAGATTCGACCAGCTGACCGTTACATTCCCGGTCGAGCCGGCGTTTACAAACGATGGGCCACTTGCCGTCATGTTGCCCTGATCGTCGACAATGCCAAACGCCCAGGCGAGCAACTGGTAATTAGCGCCCGGGCCGCCCGAGACGTTGTCGGTTTCGAAACCGTGTATCAGGATGGCGTAACGGCCGGCGGCGGGCCGGAATACATCGAAACGTTCCTGTGACGTTGGCTCGCCACTCAGGCCGATCCGCGAACAATTGATATTGTCGGGGCAGTGGTACACGTACATGTCGAGATCGTCGTCGCCATCGGTCAATGCATCGAACAAGGCAAACCTCAGGTACAGTTGATCAGCCGGGACATCGATCAAGTGTGCGGTAACGCCATTCACGGAGCGAAACGTGAACGTCTTGGTGGGATCATCGTCGACAAAACCATTGACCACGAGAGGCAAGCGCAGCCCGTGCACCTGCGGCGAGAAACTGCCGGTGTAGCCAAATTCGACGGCAAAACTGATAGAACCGCTGCCGCCGAAAGTCGTGATTTCAGCTGGAGCTGTCAGCGAAACAGGATTGACGGCGATCGTGCTGCGCACCGAATGATTGTTACTCGTCCAGGTCAGCGATCCGAAACGCCAGAGATCGAGTGGCCCCGATAGGAATTTCAAGGTGACGTCGTACGACACCGATTCGC
>JADFHE010000006.1:0-41093 GCA_022567295.1 Pseudomonadota bacterium
CGGTGATGTCGTTGGCGTCCATGTCGCTGTCGACAGCAACGGGTTGATCATCGGGGCACCTCGCGAGAACGTCGATCTGGATGAAGACGGCGATACATTTGGCCTTGGTGAGAACGACACTGGCGCCATTTACATTTATGCTCGCACCGCCGGTGGCCTGGTTTTTCACCAGAAGATCGAAGGTGAAGGCGACAACATCTTCGGAATCGGTGATCGCTTCGGCTCGGGTGTCACGCTGGAGGGCAACTGGCTGTTCGTCGGCGCCGCAAGGTCGTCAAGGCCTGGTCAGGTCTTTGCGGGCGAGGTGTTCGTCTTCAAGTACGACGCCGACACCGATTTGTGGAACCTGACCCAGAAACTGATCTCGGATGCGCCCGACGGCGGTGGCTTCGGTTCACGGACTGAATCCAGTAAAGTTGAGCTGTTTTCATTCGGTAAGAAGCCCAACGCGCGCATTGCACTCATCGGCGAAGATGGGGATGGGACGGGCGGCAGCCTTCACGTATTCCGCGAGAAAAAGGGCGTGTGGACGCGAGTCCAGGTCGCTACCAGCCCGAGCGGCAACATGGGTTCCTTCTTTGCTGATTCAGTGACTAGTATCGGCGATCTGGCCCTGGTTCCCGAGAGCAGATTTGATCCGACATCCGATCCGGCGCAGGTCCACGTCTATCGCATAGACCGGAACGGGATCGTCAAGGTCAAGGGCAAGTTGCACCCGATCCAGACACTGATGTCGCCGTCTGGTAACAAGGACCCCATGGTCTGCAATTCAGGCCGCTTTGGCCACGGACTGGGCGCCGGTGGCGATACCGTCGCAATCGCGGACCCCTGTGACAGCAGCGCGGCCACGGTCTCCGGCGTGGTGCACATCTACCGGGTAAACGAAGAAGAAGAAGAAGACAAAGAAGAAGAAGACATCGGCGGCAACAAAGCACGGTTGAGTTTTGTGCAGACTCTGGCCAATCCGGTTCCTCTTCCGTTTGCATACTTCGGAGCCGCCCCTGGGTTCCAAGGCAAGCAGAGCATTTCAGTCAGTTCCGATTTGATTGCGGTGGGCTCCGCGCAATTTGGGGGGGCGTTTGGGGGGGCGGGTCTCCTGCAGGACGTCTATCTCTTTGGGATGCAGAACGATGGTACGTTTTCGCAAACGGACAATATCCCAACGCCGGAACCGGGCGTGACCGGATTTGATGCCTACGGACTGTCGGTCACCTTAAGTGGTGATGGCGAGCTGTATATCGGCCAGATGGGTTCGGTTTTCGAAGGTGGTGGCCGGGTGTTTGTGTACGAGCTCCAGTAGAACACTCGTGTCATGGAAAAGATGAGACCCCGCCATCGTGGCGGGGTTTTTCTATGTCCGCTTCTGGCCGAAAGCGGACCCTAATTTCACCCTGTTTCTGATGATCTGAACGTCCGCTTTGGAGAAAAGCGGACATTCGGAGTTCGCCCCAAAAAGCTGAAATTTTTGAATCAGGATTACAGTTGCTGAACGTCCGCTATACGCCCAAAAGCAGACATTAAGCTAATATTGTCCTGAATGACCGCTAATGACCCAAAGCAGACCTAGTCGTTATCGCGTTATCCAACCCTAAACTGTCCACCAAAGCGGTAGGTCCAAACGGACTGATGCAACTCCCTTGATCGGGAGCCTACGCCACAGAATCCGGTGCCACGGGCTCCTTCAGCCGCAGCAGGACCACCCCCATGGCTACCATCCACACCAGGAAGATCCTGCCTAAAAACCAGGGTGTCGCCATAGAAAAGACAAGCGGCAACAATGCCATCAAGCAAAATCCCAGGACAGCTATCACGCCCAGCCAGCCGATCCACTTGGGCACCACCGACGTCCTTAGAATAGCGAAACTGAAGAGGAGTACCCCGATGAAGAAGACAAGCACGGCCCCTACGCCCGCGACTAGCCAGCCTGTTTGGCGGAGGACGTCCGTGATACCCGGCACCAGTTCGTAGGCGATACCCAATAGGATGAACTCACGGAAAAGGAGAACGATGCCACCGGTGAGGGAGGCCACCACCGCTATCAATGGCAAACGTCCGGCCTGGCGCAGGGCCCGGTAGATCCCCAAAGCTGCGGCTATGAAGAGTAAAAGGCCCAGGGTATCGAACCAGTGGCCAGTGATTAGAGTATCCACTCCTCGTGACTTGAGCCACTCATTCCCAAAGGCGATGCGCGCCATAGTGCCACTGACCACTGTCAGGATGGCACATACACCGCCGACTCTCACAAGGCTTATGTTTCCCATGGTTGCTACCTCCTCTGCTGTAGCAAGTTCCGGCTAGTTGTGCGCCATTGTAACGTCATCGAGCTAGTTCTGCATGAGGATGAGGCGCTGAGGTCCTCTATCATTGCCTAGTCCAAACGGATTAGATTCGTGGTGACGCCTGGTCCGCTTTTGGCCGAACTTCGCCGTTGAGGTATTCAGAAGCTGAGCGGCTGCTTACGGTACGAGCCGACGGTGAAATCTCGGTTATTGATGAATAGCAGATCGAAAGACTGGTTCGCGCGCGATAGCAGCCGCCCGAGAAAAATGCGGTAAACTTCCGGTTGTGACCCAAGCAGTCAGTTCGGTGCTCTTATGGGAGATATGTTTTTCAGCAGTAGAAACGGGGGGTTGCCATGTTCTTTCTGCCATTGCTGATGCTGCTGACTATAATCGCCACCGTTCGATTCTTCTGGACAGGCGTCCCCCCAGTTCTTGCGTGGGTCTGTATTATTTTTGGTTGTATGGCGATATTGTCACGCGTCCTTGCGTGGTTGACCGGCGCGGCTCAGGGCACAATCAAAATGCTATCGGAAGAAGTTGGCCCCGGAGCAGTACGACGCAATCTCTTTATGGAAGCCGCAATTTGGATTATGGCCGTAGTTAATGTCTACTTCTTTGTCGTCCGGTCCCCGGCATAGAGACGGCAAATCCGGTGGCCCTGAGTGTGTCTTGGTAATTCGGCGAATTGGAGTGATACCTTTTCGTTGAGAAGATTTGAGCCAACCGATGTAATGAAACGGTAAGAATATGGGTATTTTTGGCCGACTGTTCAGATCAAGAGATCCTCTGAAATTGGCAAGAGAGCTAATGACGGAAGCGCGCGCCGGGAATTATGCGGCGGTGAAGTCAATTATCGGCGACGTGATGGCAAATTCTCCTTCGGTTGAAGATCTGGCGATGGAGCTTTTGGATGAGCACAAATCGAAACCGGCTATTCTCGCGGCTATTGAGGCGGGTGGCCTCGCAGACAACGGCACAAGAGACTTGTTGGCACTCGGTCTTTTTGAGGCTGCGGCAGAAGGTCACATTGAAATCGTCGAGCTGCTCGCAGACCACGGGGCGAACATGGATCGACCTCACGGGTCGGATGGCACAACAGCAATGGGTATTGCTGCATTCACCGGTCGAAACGACATTGTTCAATTCCTGACTCGACGAGCTGCAAATTTGAACGCCAAGGATAATAAAGGCGTGACGCCGTTCATGCTGGCTGTCGCAAAATGCTCAGCCGAAACTGTTTCAAAAATGATCGGGGTTGGAGCAGATTTGCACTCGGAAAGTAACGGTGGTCTGACCGTTAAAGATTTCGCGTCCATGCCGCCGAAGGCGGATATCTTGGCGTTGCTCGATTCGGCCCCTGAAAGCGGTATCAATACCGCGACTCGAGAACCCGGCTTAACTGCCCCAGCGGCGAAAGGTGGGGTATGTGTCGCGAAATACAAAGTTGGCAAATATGTGATGAAGGTATTTACCGACATAAGATCATTCGGACCGGTCAAGTTTTTGTACATCCTTGAAGTATCGTTTGCTGAGAAAGCTTCGCCAATAATGTACGTGACTTGCGAAAGCTCGGACCTGAGCCCGTCTCACGAATTGATCATGGGGGTTTTTGACTCAAACGGCCACCAAAACCTCGGCCCGGTCGAGGGCATTGGTAAATTACAAATGTTCATAGCGCGAGCGCGGCTGGAGGCAGGAAAGAGGATCATTGACAGCTAGCTGCATTGGCCCCTTTTGGTCGCTCGCTGCTTCATTTTCAACATCCTCCTCTCTATAGTTAGAGATTAGGTGTTGCATCGACCGGTTGAAATCGCAACCCAGAGCGGACATCGCAGGTAAAAAAACGTCTGGTGGTTCATGCGGCCAACAAAGTTCTGGAGGATAAAATGGGCAGATATGTATGGGCGTTTTTAGCATTCAGTTTTTGCTCAATTTTTCTAATTGATGCATTTCAGAGAAATACGCCGTACATTTTCGAGTCGGCCAAAATGGCCGAAATGGCATATTATGGGTTGGAATTTGAATTTCAGGATTGGGCGTGGGGTGACCATTACTTTTGGCGACTCGCAGCAGCAGTAATAGCAACAGGGTTTGTAGGATTCCTGTCCGGTGCAATCGCACAGTCAAACGGCGGAAGGACAGCTTTGATCGCCAATATCCCAAGCGTCCTAGTTTGGGTAGGAACATTCTATTTCGTAGTTTTCAGCGAATACGAAATCGAAGCCAGCACAGGTTTCGCTGTTATATCCATATTGGCCATTCCTTTGACCAGCTGGATTGCGTATACATTCGGCGGAATTGGCGCTGAAGTGCAAACCGGATCGTATGCTAGCCACACAGTGTTAGGCATCAAACCATTTCATTGGTTGTGGGCAATTTTCCCGCTGTACGTTTACAGCATTGGCATCGTTTTCGTCGTTGCCTATGCCGTCGGACTACAGTTCTTTACGTTCAACGACATCAGCTTTGTGGCTACAATAATGGCGGTAATTTCTATGCTTCCGATATTTGCATGGATCTTGCCTCTATATGCTTCACACCAGATTCTAGCTGGTGAGGCTATGGCAGAAAATCATTCAGCAACTAGGGGGCTCGCAATTGCTGGATTGCTAGTTGGGGGTGTGTTGCTAGCAATGCTTGTGCAATTCGTCTGCTTTTGGATTGTGCAGAAACTTGGTATCTGGTGGTACACGTAGTATCGCGGTTCTTGAGTGTCCGTTTCTGGCGGATTTGCGCCCTTCGTAGCAGCGTTCTTTTCGTCAGTTGAACGACTGCTTGTGACAAAAGCTGCCTTCGGGCCGGTTGAGTCTTGGTACAAGCGCGTGCCCGCTCCCAACATTATTCCGAACGTTTGGCATCCAGAATTTTCGCATCTAGCCATGCCAAAACATCGTCTGCCACCCATCCCACTGCACGCGCGCCTAATTTAAACTGTCGGGGAAACTCGCCCCGCTTGATCATTTCGTAAATTGTCGAGCGTGACAGCCCAGTTTGTGTAATAACTTCGGGTAATCGCCATACTCTTTTTGTCGACATCTTCCTGTCCGGTAACAGCCAAAGCAATTCGGTAGAATATGCGCAAAGTCGTCACGAAACTCGTAAAAGCCGACCAATGTTTGCGTTGGTTTCTTGGCCAAAATAGTAATATCGATAGTGCAGTCTGGAATCGAACCCAGTGGAATTTTCGACCACAAAATCACGGGGGCAACCGTTGGGGCCACTGAAGTTCGGGTTGAAGAAAAAATAGTTGAAGATCAAACGGTTAGTTGCGTGATTCGAGTGTACCCTTCACCACCAAATAAAAAGGCACCCCAACGGGGGTGCCTTTTTATTTTCTGGTGTGGAGTTGAACCACCGAAGGTGGATCATCCGAGCACGCTGGCGTCGTGCGACAGACGCCCGAAGGGCGAGGCCCGGTACGGACCAGTCCAATCCGCCCTGCGCACGAATTGGAGCGGGTGAAGGGAATCGAACCCTCATTCTCAGCTTGGGAAGCTGATGTCCTACCATTGAACGACACCCGCAGACGCAGCGATAGTGACAGAGTCTACAGGTTCACGGCCCTATGAATCACGGACAGACTCCCCTGTTACAACTGAAGCATGAACGGCCGCTATACACACGGAATCGGCCATTGGGGTGGTACAGTGCTGAAGGTCTGCTAATGACCCAAAGCGGACCGGTACTAGCCGATTGCTGCAATCAACTACATTCTACCCAAGCCAGCGAAAATCCCCCCAAATATGAGTCCGAGCACGGTAAATATGACCATCAAAATTATCACCGCGGGAATAGCTGCGATTGCCGCTTTGACCATGAAAACCACCATCGAACCGAACGGCATCTTGACATCGACTATCGTAACTTCGCTCTGATTTTCCATACTCTTCCCCTAAAGTGTCTAATTTGGTCTTACGTTTTTTACTGACGCTATTGAATTAATCTACTAATTCAGGATACAGGACAACGACCTCATAAAGAAATGTCTGCTTGTGGCCGTTAGCTGCCGGTCAAATTCCTGGAATCGTAGCGGTCTGAATGACCGCTATTGGTCAATGCGGACAGTCAGAATCGGGATACTGAAAATCCGTTGCCAACCGTCCGGCTGTACGCCCGGAAGCAGCCGTTGAGCTGGTACGATGTCGAGGGACCGCTAACGACCTAAGACGGACGTGGATACTTGCATCCAATTACACCTTTCTTGGGGAAATTTCCGCGAGTCAGTCAAAGATGAGAGCAGCGCGACAATTACGGTCAATCAGTTGGAAATATGCCCTTGCCATGATTCTCGCTGTGGTGCCAGTTGACGGCGTTGCCGATCTTGTCGATTTAGCGAATTCGATCCGTTCGCAAGGCTGTGGAGAATTGTCTATCGTCGATTGGCCCCTGCGTGCGCGGACGCAGCTCGACGAGGCAGCGCGACGCATCGCACACGGAGTCAGGCTGGAAACAGCAACGTCAGGATCAGGCTATCGTGCCAAGAAGTCGGCGTCGATTCACATCCGAACCGCGAAAGGCGACGACGGTGTTGCACAAATGCTTGCGCAGCAATTCTGCGCAGTCATCGCCGATTCAACCTTGCACGAAATCGGTGTCTTTCAGCGTGGTGAAGAGACGTGGATTGTGTTGGCGGCAACTTTCGCTCCTCCGGCCCCCGACGATACTCTGGTAGTCAGCCACCACGTGCTGGAACTGATCAATGCGGCGCGCCGTCATACACGCAGATGCGGTCGCAAGAAGTTTCCTGCCACTACGTCTTTGAAGCAGGATCCCGCCCTTGAACGTGCGGCACTCGCCCACGCGCACGATATGGCAGCGCGCAGCTACATCGGTCACAAAGGTACCGATGGAAGTATGCCGGCCGACCGCGCGACGCGGTCAGGTTACGCTTGGGATGCAATCGCCGAAAACGTTGCGGCCGGTCAAACGACCGCTGAAAATGTCGTTAGTTCGTGGCTCGCCAGTCCGGGACACTGTGCAAATTTAATGAACCCGCGTTATTCCGACACGGGCGTGGCCTACGCAGTCAACCTAGCCGGCGAGAAGGGCATTTATTGGGTACAGTTATTTGCTTCACCCGAATGAATTAAATCTGCCTCCTCCTGGGATTAGCTGTGGCGTTTTGGTCGGAGCGAGCCGGTAAAGTCATTCCTTCGTGGCCTGAGATGCGGCGAATTAGATTCTACAATTTCTATCGTTTCGAACGACGGCTTTCGGGAACAACGGCCGCTTGGAATTTGATATTTAAAGAATGTTCGTCAGGGACGGTACGAGACATATCCACGCGTGCTTAAGACCGGCGCAACGTGGCTACGTCCAACTTTCTATGCCTCTCTTACCCGAACCTTGGGAGTATACTGTCACCTGTGACTCTGGCGCTCATGGCGTCATTAAGGGAGGGTCTGACTCATGTACCGTGCTCGTGCCGTTTTCGCTGCAGGATCGATACTGCTCGCGTCGCTCGCCTGGGGCGGCGACTCTGAAAAGGGTTTTTATGCCTATAACTCCGCCGATTACGAAACGGCATTGGCCGAGTGGCAGCCACTCGCCGAATCGGGCGACGCAGACAGTCAGTTTGGGCTCGGTCAAATGTACGGCAATGGCTTCGGTGTCATGATGGACGATGCCCTGGCGATCAAGTGGTACGGGCTGGCTGTAGATCAAGGGCATGCGCAGGCGCAATGCAATCTTGCCGTTATGCACCAGAATGGCTGGGGTGTGCCGCAGAATGACGCGGAGGCGATGAAATTGTTTGCGCTCGCTGCGGAACAGGGAATCAGTGAGGCGATGGTGGCGCTGGGCCGATTCTACGCCCTGGATTTCGCAGCGGAATACGATCCCGTTCAAGCCTACAAGTGGTTCAGCATTGCTTATCTGCTCGAGAATATTGATGCCAGCGTCAAGCGGGATGCTGTTGCGGAAAAAATGACGGTCGAGCAAGTCGCCGCAGGCGACGTGCTGATCAAGGATTGGTCAGATAATCACGAAACGCTGTTGGCTAGTTACAAATACTAAGAGGCCGGCGCGTCGGCTTGTTGCTCCGGCGCGGCCGCGTTGAAAGCCTGTAGCTCATTACAGTGGTCAACTGCGGCAACCAGTTTCGGATAATCGTCAAGCGCTACTTCGAATCGCCGTGCGTTGTACATCTGTGGAACCAGAAGGGCGTCGGCCAATGAAATGTCCTCGCCGAAAACGTATGGCCCGTCACTTGCGAGTACCTCAAGCGCTCTGAATCCTTCATGAATCCAGTGTCCGTACCAGTGTGCAGCCGGATCTGTCGCGAACTCCGACTTGATGTATTGGAGAATCCTGAGATTCAGGATCGGGTGTATGTCACACGCAATCGCATGGCAGAACGCTCGCACCTGACTGCGTAGCGGCTGCCCGCCCGGGAGCAATTTTACTTCCGGGTAGGCCTCTTCCAGGTACTCAAGCATCGCCATCGACTGTCCGATCGCGACGTCGCCGTCTTCAAGAAACGGCACGAGCATTTGTGGGTTTTTCTCGCGATAGGCGTCTTGGCGATGCTCGGACTCACCCGGCGCCAGCGACACGGGTACGATCTCGTAATCGAGTCGCTTGAGGTTCAGCGCGATGCGTACGCGGTACGCCGCCGAGGAGCGCCAGTAACTGTAGAGTTTTATTGACATTTATCCTGCGTATTCTTCCACGATCTGATCGATCGCCCCGAAAATAGATTCGCCGTCGGCGTTATTCATCTCGATTCGAATGCGATCACCGAATTTCATGAACGCGGTACTGGGCTTGCCGTCGTTAATGGTTTCGATCGTGCGGATTTCGGCGATACAGGAGTATCCAACGCCGCCGTCCGCGATGTGCTTGCCGGGGCCATCGTCCAATTTATTGGACACGGTGCCTGAACCGATAATGCAACCAGCGCGTAACGGTCGTGACTTCGCGGCATGTGCGATGAGCTGGCCGAAGTCGAACGTCATGTCGATGCCAGCCTCTGGTTTGCCGATAGGCTTGTCATTGAGCGATGATAATAGCGGCAGGTGCACCTTGGCGTCCGACCAGCTGGCGCCTAGTTCATCGGGAGTTACAGCGATCGGTGAGAACGCGCTGGAGGGCTTGGACTGGAAGAACCCGAAGCCCTTCCCAAGTTCTCCTGGAATCAGGTTTCTTAGCGATACGTCGTTAACCAGCATGATCAGCTGGATGTGGCCGACAGCGTCTGCCGCCGAAACACCCATCGGTACATCGTTTGTGACGACGACAACTTCTGCTTCGAAGTCGATGCCCCAGGCTTCATCTGCCACTGGGATGTTGTCGCGTGGGCCCAGGAACGAGTCAGAACCACCCTGGTACATCAGCGGGTCGGTCCAGAATGATGCTGGCATCTCCGCGCCACGGGCTCTGCGGACGAGTTCGACATGATTGACATACGCCGAACCGTCAGCCCACTGGTAAGCACGAGGCAGAGGTGAGGCGCAGACAGTCTGGTCAAAATCTTCCCCGCCGCCAACTTCCAGCTGCTCTGCAATCGTTTCCAGCCCGGAGCGTGCGTTCGCCCAGTCGTCAAGCGCGGCCTGCATCGTTACAGCGACGTCAGCAGCCGGCAGGTAGCGTGCCAGGTCACGCGAGACAACAACGAGGCGGCCGTCGCGGCCGTCTCTTAGTGATGCGAGTTTCATCTATTCGTCGCCTCTGAATTCCAGTTCGTGCAGCCAGGCTGCGTGACGCGGAGCTTTTTTGGTCTGGCTCCATTCTTCGAGCATCGCGGGTGCGACACGTTTCAATTCATCGACTTGTTCCTGTGTGCGAGTATTGGCAACCAGCTCGAGACGGTGGCCATTCGGATCAAAGAAATAGATCGACTGAAATATTCCGTGGTTGGTCGGGCCAATGACATCGACGCCCTCGGCCTCAATGTGTTCCTTCGCGGCAATCAGCGTCTCGTAGTCCTCAACCTCAAACGCGATGTGTTGCACCCACTTCGGAGTATTCTGATCGCGACCCATGTCGGGCCGTGTCGGCAGTTCAAAGAACGCCAGCACGTTGCCCATGCCGCACTCCAGGAACACGTGCATGTACGGGTCCGGTTCCTTGGTGGAAGGCACCTCGTCCTCGGCAAACGCAACCGTGAACTCCATGTTCAGCACGCGCTGATAAAACTCGACGGTCTCTTTTGCGTCATTGCAACGGTATGCGACATGATGAATTCGTTTCAGCTTCATATTGAGCTCCTGTCAGGCGTCCGCATTCACGATGCCACGAGCGACCTGGTCGCGTTCAATTGATTCAAACAGCGCTTTGAAATTGCCTTCGCCGAAGCCTTCATCTTTCTTGCGTTGAATAAACTCAAAGAACGTCGGTCCGACCATGTTCGCCGAAAAGATCTGCAGCAACAAGCGTGGTTCATCGCCGTCGGTCGTGCCATCGAGAAGAATGCCTCGTGATTGCATTTCTTCGACCGACTCACCATGTCCCGGAAGTCGCTCGTCGAGCATTTCGTAGTAAACGTCTGGAGGAGCCGTCATGAACTCGAGCCCCTGCTTTTGCAGTCGATCGCAACAGGAGTATAGGTCGTCGCAGCCCAGAGCGATGTGTTGAATGCCTTCACCATTGAAGTTCATCAGATATTCCTCGATCTGGCCTACGCCTCGAGAGGCCTCTTCGTTCAGAGGAATACGAATACGGCCGTCGGGCGCTGTCATCGCCTTCGACAACAGCCCGGTATGCTTGCCCTTGATGTCGAAATAGCGAATCTCGCGGAAGTTAAATAGTTTCTCGTAGTAGTCGGCCCAGAATTGCATGCGACCGCGGTAAACGTTGTGCGTCAGATGGTCGATCTCACTGAAACCGCAGCCTTCCGGGTGCCGGTCGACGCCGTCAATGAAGTTGAAGTCGATGTCATAAATTGTTGAGCCGGTTTCGTAGCGGTCGATCAGATACAGCGTCGCGCCGCCTATGCCCTTGATTGCCGGCAATCGTAGCTCCATCGGTCCGGTAGGAATCTCGACGGGCTGGGCGCCGACTTCGAGTGCACGATTGTATGCTTTGTGTGCGTCTTTGACCCGAAACGCCATGCCACAAGCGCACGGACCGTGCTCCTGAGCGAAGTAAAAGGCGTGACTTTTCTTCTCATTATTAATGATGAAGTTAATATCGCCCTGGCGCCAAAGGACGACATCCTTGGAGCGATGATGCGCGACTTCTGTGAAGCCGAGCAGCTCGAACGCCTCTTCAAGCACGCCCGGTTCGGGAGCTGCGAATTCGACGAATTCGAAGCCGTCGAGGCCCATGGGATTTTCAAGAGTGTCTGACATTGCAATGTCCTGTGTCGTGCAGGGGTTTTCGACAGTATGCGCAGATTTTCGAGAATAAGTGCCCAAAGTGTGCTGTTTTGATAGAATATTTGAAACAATTATTGCAGAATACTTAAAATAATGAGGAAATCGAGCAAGTGAAGCTGTCAAAAGCGGACCGTCGTTTATTAAACGAACTGCAACGTGATGCATCGCGCAATCAGAGCGAGCTGGCGGAGCTTGCCGGTATGTCAAGAACGTCGTGCTGGCGGCGGATTCGTGACTTCGAGGAGGCCGGTCTCATTGAGCGTCAGGTTGTGCTACTGAACCCCAAAGTGGCTGGATTCAATATTCAGGTGTTGCTATTGGTCACAATGACCGAGCACACCGATGAGAATCGCCAAAGCTTCGAACGGCACGTGTCGCTGCTACCCGAAGTTACCGAGTGTTTTTCGGTATCCGGTGATCGCGACTACGTCTTGCACGTGGTCGTAAAAGATATGGATTCCTATAACGAGTTTCTGAATGCGCAGGTATTGATGCATTCTGCTGTCCGGTCGGCGAGTTCGACGTTTGTGTTACGGCGTGTCAAGTATTCGACTGTGCTGCCGCTGCACGACTAGAGCGGGACGAGTTCCTCGTATAACGCGATAGTCTTCCTCACCGTGTCCTCATTGCGAAAATGCGTCGCTATTCGTTCTCTCGCGGCGCGTCCCATTCTTGAGCGTAATTCGAGGTCTCGATAAAGTATTTCGAATTTTTCGGCAAGTGCTTTCGCGTCCTTTGGCGGCACGACGAATCCCGATACGCCGTCGACAACGAGCTCGGGACTGCCGCCAGAATCTGTGACTACCGGCGGGACGCTGTAGGACATCGCCTCGATGATTGAGCGAGCAAGCCCTTCCCGTTTCGTTGACGGCATGCAGAAAACATCACATGCGGCGCTCACCGCCGGGGCATCAGTCCTGAACCCCGTGCGGTGAATGCGATCGCGGGCCGGACTCGCCTCGATACGCGTCGTGAGCTCGTTCGCGTCCATGCGACCCACAAGCACTAAATGCACCGGGATATCAGCCGGCAGCATCCCGATAGCATCGATGAGATAGCCGATGCCTTTTCGCGGCCGGTAATTCGCGGTACAAGCAACGACGAACGCGTTATGCGGTATCCCGAACTGGTCCAGGTCGACCGGTTCGGCGTCATACCAGTCCAGGCAGTGCCCTTTGTGAATGGTGACAGGACGGGACTCCGGCATTCGCAGGAACGCCGGTTGCATCTGCAAAAAATAGCAGCGGATCGCGTCGGCGACACAGATAATTCTGTCGATACGCGGGTTCAGATAGCGCATCCACGACATCGGATCCAGAAACCCGACAGCGCCCACAATCCCTCGATAGCAAACAATCTTAACTGGCAGTCCTTTGCAGGCGCGCAAGCCGTTGCTGACGGCTCTGTTATTGAACGTGTGTAAGATGTGATAATCGCCACGTATGAGTTCGTCACGCAGCGCAGCAATGCCGTTCTTGTCGAAGTTTTTGGGCAGGCGTATGTCGATAGTGGGAACGCCTGCTTCCTGAAGTACTTCGTTGTTCGCGTGATCGGCAGGGCAGACGACGGTGACGTCAACTCCAGCGTTCCGCATGCCGATGAATGTCTGTACTGTCGGACGGTCTGCGCTTTCGGTGATGCAAAGAGAGCGGATCGGCATTTCGTTTCTAGGCGTTGTATCTTGGATTATCCAGTACGCGGACCGCAACCTGCTGTCCGGTTACCGAAAATGCAATGTATTCGTAGGCAAGTTCGGACACTTGCACAAACTCCTCAAAGGCTTTGAACTCGTGCTGCTGCCAGCGGTGAAAATAGAAGTGCCTGAGCATGAATTCGCTCAACGTGCGCTTGAATAGGGGCATGAACGGCTCTCGGAGACGGCTTCGGCACGCCGCGTAAGGTATCACATGATTCGCTGGAAAGTGCGCTGTGTCACGCTAGTAATTGAGTACGAATCGTACACTGCGGAGCGAGACTGAGGAGTTATGTTGGATAAGTGGTTAGGTTATGTCAAATAGACGGCCATCGATTCCCCTGCAGAGCAAGGTGTCCCTGACGCTGGTATTGCTGATCTCCTCCTTTGTAGTGATCAGCTACACGATATTGCGATCTGTCATTGCTCCCGCTTTCGACGAACTGGAAATGTCGGCCGCGAAATCTGACTTGCACAGAGCAGAGGCGGCACTTCGCGCCGATATCGACAATCTCGAGGCAATAACTGGCGATTGGGCACCATGGGACGACTTATACGCCTATGTCGGCGGGCAGAATTCCGGGTTCGAGAAATCCAATCTTAACCGCGCGACTTTAGTAAACCTTGGGTTGGACTTGCTGGCGATCTACGCCACGGAAAGCCAGATCGTTTGGGGGCAGCTGCTGATTGACGGCGACGAATTTCCGGTTAGCACGCTCGATGTTTTAAATTCCGACGGCCCATCATCAACTGCATTGACAGCCCACAGTGGCGATCTGGATCGAACGGTGGGATTCGTCGAAACTAACCTGGGACCGATGATTATCAGTTCGCGTCCGATACTACGCACTGATGAATCGGGTCCCATTGCGGGCGCTGTAGTAATGGGACAATTTCTGGATGCGTCGCATCTGGCCAAGCTCCGCGAGCGCACCGACGTTGATATGGCCTGGGGCCCCAGTGATCGCGGTAAGGATATCGAATCCGATGCAGTATATATAACGACGCCAGTCGCTATTTCGGCGACGAAAACGCTCGTCGATATTCATGACACGCCGTTTCTGAAACTCAGTACAGAAACGCGGCGAAATATTTCAGCCCTTGGATCACAAACGATTTACGTGGCGACCATGTTTCTTATTATTGCCGGCATACTCGTGTGCGGATTTATCTGGTTCCTGCTGCGGTACACAATTTTGCGTCCGATCGAAAGATTGTCTGCACATATTGACAACATCAGGGAAAGTGGCGATCTGTCACGCCAGCTCGAAATGCAACGCAGTGATGAAATCGGTTCACTCGCACGGCAGTTCGACGCCATGACGGCTGAGGTTCACGAAGCACGGCAGGCACTGCTCGAACAGTCGTTCAAGGCCGGTAAGGCGGATACGGCCGCCGAAGTGATGCACAATATTCGCAACGCGATGACGCCGATGATCAATGGGCTCGACCGCTTGCGTAAATCCTTCAGCGTTACGGACAATCTTCGCATTGCCGAGGCAACTCAGCAAATTGCCGATGACGAATGTCCTGCTGAACGCAAGGAAAAATTCCTCGAGTACATCACCGCATCGTTTGAGCATATTGAAAACGTCAGTGAAAACGCTTTGGGGGACCTGAACGTCGTTTCCTCGCAGGCGAAACAGATAGAGGGCATCCTTTCTGATCAGGAAAGATTTGCAAATGTCGCACCGGTAGACGAGATCCTGGTCATCGATGAACTGCTGGGTGAAGCAGCACATGTGATCCCCAAAGAGGCGCTACAAAATATCGAAGTAACGTTCGATGATGATCTTGATCTGTTACGCGTCCGCGGGTACCGGGTAGGATTGCTGCAGGTCATGGGCAATTTGATCCTCAACGCCTATGAATCCATTACGCGTCATGGCACATCGCACGGACAGATCTCTTTGGTCGCTGCGGATGAAGTGATTGACGAGCAGCCGATGGTGCGTGTCACGATTCGTGATAATGGCGGCGGTTTTGACGCGGCTACAAAGAAACAGATTTTTCAGCGTGGATTTACGTCGAAACCCAAGGGTGACTATGCCGGCCTGGGATTACACTGGTGCGCAAATGCCGTGGCAGGCATGGGCGGAAGAATATCTGCTGAAAGCGCGGGCGAGGGCCGCGGAGCTGAATTTCATGTGCTGCTGCCGGCAGCGCAGGGAAGTTGACTGTGTATACGCGACAGGATCAGGAATATATCAAAATTCTCGTCGCCGACGATGACGAGGACGTACTCGAGTGCTACAGAGAGGCATTTGGCGAAAAGGAGCTGACCGATCAAGTGCGGGCGCTCGAGGAGCTTGCGGCCGAGCTATTTAACCCGGAAATGGATATCGAGAATCAACCCAAGTTCGACATGGTGGTCTGCAACCAAGGCGACGATGCCGTCAAGGTTGCGGCGGCGGCCCGGCAAGACGGTGAGCCGTTTGATGTTGTAATCCTCGATGTGCGTATGCCGCCGGGAATCGACGGAATTGAGGCCGGTAGCCAGATTCGAAAACTCGATCCCGACGTCGAGATTGTGTTCATTAGTGGGCACACCGATGTTCCATTCGAGGAACTGCAGCGACGGGTGCCACCACCGCTGCGTTTGCACTACTTCAACAAACCGTTGTCTTTCATCCAGCTGGCTGAAGACGTTGTCACAATGGTTCGAACACACTGAGCGCTATGGCGATGAAAAATATTCAACATACATACTCTAACCGCGTGCTAGTTGTTGACGACGACCAGTTGATTATCGATGAATATGTTCGCTGCCTTGGTGAAGACTTCGAGTCGGATCGATCGACGACAACACTGAGCGATCTTGAGAAAGTACTGTTCGGTGAAGAAACTGACGAACAAGGCGGCGCTAAATTCGAAGTACATTCACGAAATCAAGGTGAAGCTGCTGTCGAGGCGGTTGCGGATGCCATTAAGGCCGGAAGTCCGTACTCCATCGTTTTCCTGGACATTCGTATGCCGCCGGGTATGGACGGCATAGAGGCGGCGAAGAAAATTCGACTACTTGACCGGAACGTTAACATCGTCATCGTCACGGGTTCTGTCAGCCCTGAACCGGAAAACCTCGGTAAAGTAATCCCTCCTGCCGACAAGGTATTCTTTTTCAAGAAACCGTTTCATTCAGTTGAGTGCCGCCAGCTTGCTGCCGCACTATGTGGCAAGTGGCATTCGGATAGGGCGCTCCGAAATGCGAACGAAGAGCTTGAGAAGCGCGTTGAAGAGCGAACCGCCGCATTGCAGAAAATCGCGTACTTCGACCTCGTTACAAAATTGCCTAACCAGCTGCTGCTCATTGAAGAGTTGAAGGCACTGATCGAGAAAGCCGAAGACACTATCGGCGATACCGTCGTAATTCTCTTCGATATTGATCGCTTCAGCTTCATCAATGAAACGATGGGCTACGACGCCGGTACCGAACTGTTGTGCTCCATCGGCAAGAGGTTAACTCGAACATTTTGTGATGACAGCGGTCGCCAGAACGCAGTTGTTGGGCGATTCGGTGCCGATGAGTTCGCAATACTGGTGCCCCGAATCGAAAGCGAATCCGAAATTCGGGATGTGACTGAAATAATAAGAGAGACGGTCGAGGCGCCGTTCCTGATCAACGGCCGTGAACTGTTCCTGACCGCCAGCATCGGCGTCGCCTGGCATCCAGTGCATGGTCGTGATGCGAAAAGCGTGTTTCGCTGTGCGGAGGCTGCATTGCACCGCTCGATGCGGACTTTGAAGGGTCCAATTACTTATTATCACAGTGAGATGCGTTACCGGGCACGATACAAATTCGACCTGGCGGTTGAGTTTCGCAAGGCGATCGAGAGTGGTCATATCTGTGCGCACTACCAGCCGCAACAATGCACTGTTACTGGCGATCTGGCAGGAGTGGAAGCGCTGGCTCGCTGGACCCGGCCGGATGGATCCATGGTGCCACCGTCTGACTTCGTCCCGCTGAGCGAAGAAATAGGCATTTCTGACTTGTTGTTCGAATCGATCATGCGCAGTGTCTGCACTGATGTCGCCAGCTGGCGGGAGCAGAGAGAATGGAAGATACCGGTCAGCGTCAATCTGTCGGCGCACCAGCTTCGCAACCGCGATCTGGTCGGTCTGATCGCGGGAATTCTTCAAAGTAAGGGTGTCGACCAGAAGCTGATCAATCTCGAGCTGACCGAAACTGTGTTACTTGAAGACCTGACGATTGCACAGCCGTTGCTTGAGGAACTGGCCGCGTTCGGTGTTGGCATTCACATCGACGACTTTGGAACCGGTTACTCATCGCTTAGCTACCTGGCAAAGTTGCCAGTGCAAACATTGAAGATTGACCAGGCGTTTATCGCGGCGCTATCGGAGTCCAGCGCCAACAACCGGGTTGTCGAGGCTATCGTGGCGCTCGGCAAGGCGATGAAACTGGATGTTATTGCCGAAGGCGTCGAAACCGACCAGCAATACGCGATCGTTCGACAGCTTGGCTGTAACCTGGCGCAGGGCTATTTCATTGCAAGGCCCATGCCAGCCGACCAGTTACTGAAGTGGGTTGATGGTTATCAAGATACGCAAAGTATGAAGCAGCAAACGACGATCGTCGACATCGACGTGAATACCAAATAAAAAACGCGCGCGGTATTCGCAGCCATTCGATTTCATGGATTTCGCTCGCCGTTGCGCCGTTCGGAAGTCGGGCGTCGAATGCGTCATTCATACTCACCGTCTTCTCGGCTAGGCGGCCTCTGCACTGACCGATACCAAGTTCTGTAAACATTCAGTCACTTGCCGGCGGACCAGGTCGGCAGCTTCCTCTTTGACCGGTCCGTAGCCACGGATGTCCATGTACAGTGCAACCAGATCCGTTGCATCGCTTAGACGATCTTCTCGCAGAATCGGCAAGAGTTCGTCCATGAGCCGCTCAAACTCAACTATGAGCTCACGCTCCATTCTCCGTTCGGGGGATCGACCGAGCAGATCGAATGGAGTGCCGCGCAGTCCCCGCAGGCTGGCCAGTATTCTGAACAATGGCAACATCCAGGATCCGAATTCCTTCTTTCTGGGGCGACCGCGTGCGTCAGTTCCAGTATTCAGAAAAGGAGGCGCGAGATGGAATCGGAGCTTTGCCCGCGAACCGAAATCGGCGCGTATCGAGTCAATGAACTCTTTTCGCGTATGCAGTCGCGCGACTTCGAACTCGTCTTTGTAGGCCAACAATTTGAAGTAACTTCTTGCTACGGCTGCAGTGAAGTCTCCTTGCCCGCCGAGACTTTTCTCCTGGTCGCGGGCTCGCTCAACGAGTTTTTCAAAGCGTGCCGCGAGTGCCTCATTCTGATAATCAACCAGGAATGCGCGGCGTCGAGCGATCAATTCGGCCAGCGTTTCATCGGCCGGAGAATTCCGGTTCAGGGCGCTCTCGATATGGTCCGGATCGACGGCAGCCATTCGTCCCCATGTAAACGCAACTTTGTTATTGTCGACCGCGACAGCGTTGAGTTCGATGGCACGCATCAACGCGTCCAGTGATACCGGTACGAGGCCATGCTGCCATGCGAAGCCTAGTAACAGTACGTTAGCGTAGATCGTGTCGCCGACCAAGACTTCTGCAAGATCGTTGGCATTCAGAGTCGAAAGTTGTCCCGCACCGAGGGCGTCGCTAATTGCATCGATCCTGTCGCTTACTCGCAGCTGGGTGTCACGGTTTCTGAGAAAATCGGCCGTCAACATTTCTGCCGTGTTTACAACGGCGCGCGTATGGTCCTTGCTGTATGTCAGGGATGCTTTTGGCGACGAACTGACGACAAGGTCACAGCCAATAAGCGCGTCGGCGCGCGCAGGATCGATGCGAACCTGATTGATATCAGCCGGTCTCGGTGCGATCCGAATGTAACTCAGTACCGGGCCGAACTTTTGCGCGAAACCCATGAAGTCCAGCACGCTGGACCCCTTTCCTTCGAGGTGCGCAGCCATCGTAATCAGCGCACCAACCGTTACGACGCCGGTGCCGCCGACACCGGTTACGAGCAGGTCAAAACAGGAGCCAATCGCGGGTAATTCGGGCTCCGGTAGTGAGTCGTCGGGTGCTCTCACGACCGGACTCGCGGGGCTCGCCACCGACTGCCTGGCGACATCGCCCTCGACGGTCACGAAACTCGGACAGAAACCGTTGATACAAGAAAAATCTTTGTTGCATGTATTTTGGTCGATCTTGCGTTTTCGGCCAAACGGAGTTTCTTTGGGCACGACCGACAGGCAGTTGGACTCCACCGAACAATCGCCGCAGCCTTCGCAGACAAGCTCGTTGATCACAACGAACTTCTTCAGGTCAGCTATTTCGCCGCGTTTTCGGCGCCGCCGTTTTTCGATCGCGCAAGTCTGTGCGTAGATAAGAATGGTTACCCCAGGAATGTCGCGCAGCTCTCGTTGAATGGTGTCCATCTCTCGCCGGTGCGAGATGGTCATGCCGTCAGGATACTCACTGGCGTCAAATAATTCGGGTTCGTCGGAAACCAGCGCGATCCGCTCGATACCCTCGGAGCGAACGGAATGTGCAATTGCAGGTATCGAAATCGGCCCGTCGACGGGCTGGCCACCCGTCATTGCAACGGCGTCGTTGTAGAGAATCTTGAAGGTTATGTTCGTGCCGGCGGCGACTGCCTGCCGGATGGCGAGCGAGCCGGAGTGGTAGAACGTACCATCGCCGAGATTCTGGAAAATGTGTTTGCCGCCATTGAACATTGAACGGGTTATCCAGTTGACGCCTTCGCCGCCCATCTGAATCAGGCCGTCGGTATCGCGGTCCATCCAGCTAGCCATGAAATGACATCCGATGCCGGCGAGTGCTTTCGAGCCCTCGGGGACCTTGGTCGACGAATTGTGCGGGCAACCCGAGCAGAAATAGGGCACGCGTTTGGCACCGCCGATCTCGATAGTCGCGCCCGGGTCTTGCAGTAATTGCTGTGCGCGTTGCTTGTAAGTGTTACCACCGAACGCGTGATCAAGGCGCCGTGCGACAATTTCAGCCAACTGGAGTGGGGATAATTCGCCGACCCATGGAATCAGGGGATTACCGTCCTCGTCCTCTTTGCCGACCATGCGTTTCGGTTTGCGTCCAGGGTAATCGTAGAAGTATTCCTTGAACTGACTTTCGATAATGCCGCGTTTTTCTTCGACAACCAGCACCTCGTGTTTGTTCTGCACGAACTCGAGAGCGCCGTTCGGCTCGAGCGGCCAGACCATGCCGACTTTATAAATATCGATCCCGGTTTTCGATGCGTTGCTGTCATTGATACCCAGTAGTCGCAGCGCCTCCATCAGGTCGAGGTGCGCCTTGCCTGTTGTAACAATGCCGAAACGCGCGTTCGGAACGTTGAATATTTTTCTGTCGATCGGATTCGCGGCTGCGAATGCGAGTGTCGCCGCTTTCTTGCATTCCAGTCGTTCTTCGATCTGTGGACCTGGAAAATCCGGCCAACGATAATGAAGCCCGCCGATGGGCGGTTTGAAGTCCGACGGCATGACAAACGTCGGATAGGGCGGAAGCTCGATCGAGAGCGCAGACTCAACGGTTTCCGATATCGCCTTGAACCCCACCCACATTCCGGAGAAACGTGACAGCGCGAGCCCATAAAGGCCGAATTCGAGGTATTCGGCGACGCTGGCCGGATTGAGATTGGGCATCATGAACGTCATGAATGCGACGTCGGACTGGTGCGGCATCGACGATGAAACACAGCCGTGGTCGTCGCCTGCGACGACCAGGACGCCGCCATTGGGAGAGCTGCCATAGGCATTGCCATGTTTCAGCGCATCGCCCGCGCGGTCAACACCGGGGCCTTTGCCGTACCAGATGCCGAACACGCCATCGACAGTGCGATCCGGATCGGTTTCGACCTGCTGCGAGCCGAGCACGGCGGTGGCGGCAAGATCTTCATTGACGGCAGGCAAAAACTCGATGCCATGTTCATCGAGAAACGACTGGGCGCGCCAGAGTTCCAGATCGAACGCCCCGAGCGGTGAGCCCCGGTAACCACTGATGAAACCGGCGGTATTGAGGCCAGCCGCCTTATCCATCGTGCGTTGCATCAGCGGAATGCGAACAAGCGCTTGCGTGCCTGTCAGGAAAACTCGCCCTGACTCGCGGCGATAGCGATCGTCGAGTTCGTAATTATCCAGCGGAAACGCTGGTGTTGCGGCAGTTTGTGGCATGGCGTTGTCCGGCACTCGATCAATTCAGCAGTGTCTCAGGAAAGCCGCGGGTATTGGTACCAATCATCCCGTCCAAACAACGAATATCGACATAAAATACCAAAAACAGAGAAAAAGTGGCAAAATAAACCACATTCTTGTGCGCGAGGGAAATATCAATGCTCGAAATCAAAGATCGGCAGCTGCTGGCGGAATTGCAATGTGACAGCCGCCTGACCATGCAGGAATTGGCCGATCGAATCGGAATGTCGACATCGGCCTGCTGGCGTCGTGTTAAAGCGCTGGAGAACGACGGAATTATCAGTCGTTATGCTGTGATCGTCGATACCAAGAAAGCCGGGTTCGGGCTGTCGTCCATGGTGCACGTATCGCTGGCGCGGCACGAACAAAAAAACGTCGATAACTTCATACGCGAAGTGTCGCGGCACCCCGAGGTGCTGGAATGTTTTGCGACCAGTGGGGAGGCGGACTTTCATCTGCGGGTGGTGGTCGAAGATATGGACGCTTACAATGTATTTCTTGACGAGTTTATCTTTAAGCTTCCCGGCGTCTCGCAGGTTCGTTCGAACATCGTCTTGAAGGAAATCAAGACGGATACGGCACTGCCCTTCAAAATTTAGTTCACTGACGCCCAGTGCTCGTCTGTTGCCACCAGCGTCAATACGTCATACTGGGCAACGACGTCACCGTCCTGGTTCGTTATCTCGGAATCCCAACGCACTTCACCGTATCCTGTACCGGCGCGCAGCGTCTTCTGTTTGCAGGCCAGGCGGACTCTTAGCGTGTCGCCGTAATTCACTGGCTGGGCAAATCGCAGGTCATCAACACCGTAGTTGGCGAGCACCGGTCCGAAGTCCGGGTCGACGAATAATCCGGCGGCGAAAGAAACAATAAGGTAGCCGTGCGCTACGCGCCCATCGAAAAATGGATTTTTAGCTGCTGCCTCTTCGTCTGTATGCGCGTAGAACGTATCGCCGGTAAATTCGGCAAAGTGCTGAATGTCCTCGAGCGTAACCTCACGAGAATCAGTTACCAGCGTGTCGCCTATCTCAAGTTGTTCAAACGTTTTGCGAAATGGATGCACACCCGGATCGGTTTGATTAGCGCCACGAATCCAGCGATGGCCAATCGCCGTCAGCGTTTCCGGCGAACCCTGAATCGCGGTTCGTTGCATGTAGTGCAATACACCGCGTATGCCGCCCATTTCCTCGCCACCTCCGGCACGTCCCGGGCCGCCATGGATGAGATGCGGAAGAGGGGAGCCGTGTCCGGTCGACTCCGCCGCACAATGGCGATTGATGACGACCATGCGGCCATGATAGGCGGCGGTGCCGAGTACCAGTTCGCGGGCGACGTCGTTATCATTGGTGATGACAGATCCAACCAGGCTGCCTTCACCGAGCCGCGACAGTTCAATCGCTTCGTCAAGATTGTCGTAAGGAAGCACCGTACTCACGGGTCCGAATGCCTCGACCGAATGCACTGCGTTCGACGTCATCGGTTTCTCGCAGTGCAACAACGTAGGCATGAAAAACGCACCTTTGGACGCATCTGCATCGATGACTTCAAAGTCATCGGTGCCACCGTAGACTACGTCCGCTTGCAGTGAGAGTTCAGCGACGCGTTCGCGAACCTCATCGCGCTGCCCCTGGCTGGCGAGCGCTCCCATGTCAACGTCCTTATTGCCGGGATGGCCGATTCGAATCTGACCGAGCGCCGTGGACAGTGCTGCAACGACCTCACCAGCAATGGCGGACGGCGCAATGATGCGGCGAATTGCCGTGCATTTCTGGCCGGCCTTGCTCGTCATCTCGTGAGTGACTTCCTTGATGTAGAGATCGAATTCGGGCGTACCGGGTACTGCGTCGGGACCGAGGATTGACGAATTCAGCGAATCGGTTTCGGCTGTAAATGCAACGGATTCGCTTATGACCTTCGGATGTTGCTGCAGCAACTCAGCTGTCTTCTTTGAGCCCGTGAATGCGATCGCATCCTGGCACATCAGGTGGTCGAACAAATCGCCGACACTGCCGCAGATCAGTTGTAACGCGCCATCGGGTAGTATGCCGCTGGCATTCATTCGACGCACCATGAGTTCGGTCAGGTACGCTGTGCTCGATGCTGGCTTCACGATCGCCGGTACGCCTGCCAGTAGCGTCGGGGCAAGTTTTTCCAGCATTCCCCAGCAAGGAAAGTTGAAGGCATTGATGTGTATAGCGGCACCCAGTTTGGGCGTGAAAATGTGCTGTGCCGTGAAGGTGCCGTTCTTCGATATCTGCTCAGGCGGCCCGTCGAGATAGACATGGTCGTTCGGCATTTCCCGGCGCCCCTTGCCGGAATAGACAAACAGCGTCGAGATTCCACCGTCGATATCCACCCAGCTGTCGCTGCGCGTCGCGCCGGTCGCTGTTGAAAGGGCATAGAATTCCTTCTTGTGCTCCAACAGGTATTTTGCCAGCGCCTTGAGCATTTCGCCGCGTTCGTGAAACGTCAATTTGCGCAGATTGGCGCCGCCGACGGTACGCGCATGGTTCAGTATGTCGCCGAATTCCAGGCCTGCGCTGGTAATAAAAGCGACTGGGTCCCCAGTAACCGCACTGGTCAACAAATTGCCCTCGCCGTCGCCTTCGACCCACCGATCCAGTACCAGGTTGCCAAGCTTCGTTTGCATACAAAAATCAACCGGATTTGAAAAAAAGTGAATCAGATTGTACGGTCACCTCGATCGAAAGCAAGTGAGGAGTGAATGAAGATTGAAACGGCTTGTCGCCGACTCATTGAGGATTTCAAATCAAGACCGACGCTGCGATCGGGATCGTTGATTACCACGGTATTCGGTGACGCGATAGCCCCGCGTGGCGGCAAGGTCTGGCTCGGCAGCCTGATCGAGGTCATGTCACATTTCGGGGTTGGTGAACGCCTGGTGCGGACCTCGGTTTTTCGCCTCGCACGCGATGGCTGGCTGCAATCCGAACAGATCGGGCGCCGTTCTTACTACAGCCTCACCGACGATGGGCGCGAGCGCTTCGATCTTGCCACGCATCGAATTTACGGTTCGCCAGCGAGCGGCTGGGACGGTCAGTGGTGTTTGCTGCTGTTGTCCGGCCTTGAGACAGCAATCAAAGATTCGGTGCGCAAGGAATGTGGCTGGCTGGGTTTCGGTCCGATGTCTGCGAATGTGCTTGCGCATCCGGCGCCGAATCTGGCAGATCTTGACATCACGATGCAGCGTCTCGGCGTAGTGGACGAGTTGGTGGTTGTCAGTGGCAAAACGGTCAGGAACGAGGCGGGCATGCGGTGCCTGGCACACGATAGCTGGAATCTGGCTGAGCTTGATGTGCGCTATGGAGAGTTTGTAACCACGTTCAGACCCATCATGCGCGCGATAGAGAAAGACTCACAACTGTCGGATAAAACAGCGTTTTTGGCTCGAACGATGCTGATCCAGGAGTATCGGAAAATCATGCTGCGGGACCCGATGTTGCCCGAGGAGCTGCTACCCGGGGACTGGCAGGGCGCCGCCGCGTACCGGCTGTGCAGAAATCTGTACCGCGTACTACACGGACCAGCCGATCAATACCTGAGCGAGGCCATGGAAACAGCGGATGGCCCGTTGCCGCCACCGTCAAATGCGTTTTGGACGCGGTTTGGTGGTCTGCAGGAAAACACCAGGAGAAAAGTCAGTAATGGATGAGCTCGAAACTGCCCGTCAGTGTGGCGAGGTGATGTGGGAGAAAGACAAGGCATCGCAGGCTTTGGGAATTTCAGTGGATATTCCGGCCGCCGGTGCTGCAGTCGCAAAAATGCGTGTTCGCGATGACATGGTGAACGGTCTTGATGTGTGTCACGGCGGCTTGATTGCCGCTCTGGCAGACACGGCATTCGCTTTTGCCTGTAATGCTTATGATCAGGTCACCGTTGCCGCGTCGGTGCAAATCGAGTTCTTGCGACCAGCCTTGCTCGGCGATGAACTCGTTGCCAGCGCACGCGAAGATCATCGGGGTCGAAAAAACGGCTACTACACGGTCGAGGTACGTAATCAGGGGAGTGATCTTGTCGCGTTGTTCCACGGTCGCTCGGTCGGTACCGGAAAGCCACTCATTTCTGGTTAAAGTGATACAAAAAAGATTGAAAATAGTAAAAAACAGTGACACATTAGCGACGTTGCCACCGGAGTCATGAGATGTATACACAAGGCCTGGACCAGGCGGGGACGGACGAGCAGATCGCGGTGGAGACCGACGAACTGCTGAGTGCCTTTCAGGAACGCATTGATGCAGAAGAGAAAATTGAGCCCAAGGACTGGATGCCGGAGGCTTATCGGCGGACGCTCATACGGCAGATTTCGCAGCACGCACATTCCGAAATTATCGGCATGCAACCCGAAGGTAACTGGCTGACACGCGCACCGTCGCTCAAGCGGAAGGTGATTCTGCTGGCGAAAGTCCAGGATGAGGCGGGTCACGGCCTGTACCTCTATTCGGCTGCGGAAACGCTCGGCGTCTCCCGCGCCCAGATGGTCGCCGATCTCTTAAGCGGCAAGGCCAAGTACTCGAGCATCTTCAACTACCCGACACTAACGTGGGCAGATATCGGTACCATCGGCTGGCTGGTTGACGGCGCCGCGATCATGAATCAGATCCCGTTGTGCCGTTGCTCCTACGGCCCGTACGCACGCGCCATGGTTCGCGTTTGCAAAGAAGAGAGTTTTCATCAGCGTCAGGGTTTCGACATCATGCACACGTTGTGCCGCGGTAGCGACGAGCAAAAGGCAATGGCACAGGGCGCCTTGAATCGCTGGTGGTGGCCGTCGTTGATGATGTTCGGCCCAAACGACTCAGAGTCCAAGCATTCAGCGCAATCCATGGCCTGGAAAATCAAGCGCTTCAGCAACGATGAGCTGCGGCAAAAATTTGTTGATGCCACGGTTCAGCAGGCCGATTTTCTCGGCTTACGCGTTCCCGATGACGAGCTGCGGTTTGACGAAGATTCGGGTCACTATCGATTCGGCGAAATCGACTGGCAGGAACTATTCGATGTTATCGCCGGCAACGGTCCGTGTAACAAACAGCGCCTGGAGAAACGCCGACAAGCGCACAGCAATGGCGCCTGGGTCCGCGAAGCGGCGCAGGCCTACGCGAGTAAACAGGCATCCCGCGCGGCGGCCTGAGAGGAATCGACATGTCAAAACAGGAATGGCCACTTTACGAAGTCTTTGTCCGTAGCAAAGCCGGGCTGAGTCATCGTCATGCGGGTAGTGTGCATGCGCCCGACGACCAGATGGCGCTGGATCATGCCCGCGACGCCTATACACGACGAAGCGAAGGCGTGAGTCTTTGGGTTGTGCGTTCAGATAGCATCGTCGCTTCCGATCCGGCCGAGACGTCGGCGTTTTTCGAGCCTGCCAAGGACAAAATCTATCGGCATCCGACATTTTACGAAATACCGGACGGAGTCAAAAACCTGTGAGCGCAAATCAGGCACTCATTGCCTACACCCTGCGGTTGGCCGACAATGCGTTAATACTTGCACAACGGATGGTCGAGCTGGTTGCCGCCGAACCGGAACTCGAGGAAGAGCTGGCGAACGCCAACTTTGCACTCGACTTCATTGGTCAGGCGCGGATGTTTTACACCTATGCTGGCGAGCTCGAGGGGCAGGGACGCAGCGAGGACGACTTTGCGTTCATGCGTGACGAACGCGAATTCGGCAATTTGTTGTTACTGGAACAGCCAAATGGTCATTTTGGCGATGCGTTGGTCCGGCAGTTTCTGTTTGAGGCGTTCTATTTACATTTGCTGGAGGCACTGATGCGATGTTCCGATCAGCGCCTGTGTGAAATCGCCGCACGCGCGATCAAAGAAGTAAAATATCATTTCCGTCACAGTTCGCATTGGCTGGTTCGTCTCGGCGACGGGACTGAACTAAGTCATAATCGTGCGCAGACGTCGCTGGACGATGCCTGGCGTTATACGGGCGAAATGTTCACCGCGGACGAGATTGACACGGCGATGCAGGAGAACTTCGATGGGCCGGACCTGGCCAGTATTCATGAACTGTGGCGCCGCGACATTGCGACCGTGGTGGTTGAAGCAACATTGCAACTGCCGGACGATCAATGGATGGCAAGCGGCGGAAAACAGGGCCGGCACAGTGAGCATCTGGGTTTCCTGCTCGCCGAAATGCAATACCTGCAGCGCTCGTTTCCCGGTGCAACATGGTAGCAGCGGAGGTCAAGAGAGAGCAGGTGTTTGAGTGGCTGGCGAATGTGCCGGACCCGGAGATTCCTGTCCTGAGTATTCTCGATCTCGGTATCGTTCGCGACGTGGATGTCAGTGCAGGCGTGACCGTCACCTTGACGCCGACCTATTCCGGGTGCCCGGCGACCGAAGTTATCGAGTCCACTGTCTTGATGGCGCTGCGACAACATGGCGTCGTTGATGTTGCGATAAAGCGAGTCCTGTCGCCGCCGTGGACGACGGACTGGATCACTGCCGATGGTCGCGAGAAATTGCGTCGATACGGAATTGCCCCGCCGAGTAAAGAAAAACCTGTCGCTTGCCCGCAATGCGAATCACTGGACACCGAGTGCGTCAGCGAATTTGGTTCGACGGCGTGTAAGGCGGCCTGGCGTTGCCGTGAGTGTCTCGAGCCGTTCGAATACTTCAAGTGCCTATGAAACAGTTTCACTCCCTGGTCGTCGCAGACAAACAACAGGAAACCCGGGACTCGATTCGTATCGTTCTCGACGTACCGGCAGAATTGCGCGACGAATATGCATTTCAAGCAGGGCAGCACTTGCCGATACAGATTGAACGCGATGGCAAAAAGGTGCGACGGACATACAGTATCTGTTCAGCACAAGGTGAGTGGCCTTTGCAGATCGGCGTGCGCGTTCAGCCCGGCGGACAATTTTCCGAGTTTGTTGTCAATGAACTCAACGCGGGTGACCTGCTGGACGTCATGCCGCCGAACGGACAATTTCACGCAGTGCTCGATGCGAGTAACGCGAAACAATATCTCGCGTTTGCGGCCGGCAGTGGCATCACTCCAATACTGTCGATCATCGCTTCGATTCTGCATGCGGAAACTGGCAGCCGGTTTGCGTTGTTCTACGGTAATCGAACGCAGGGCACGACAATGTTCATCGAAGATCTTTACGCGTTGAAAAACCGCTACCCGGAACGATTGCAGATGCATTTTCTGTTCAGCCGTGAAGATCAGGAATTTGACATTGCGAGCGGGCGGCTGGATGAGGCCAAAGTCCGCGAACTGTTCAAGAACTTTTGTGGCGGAACAACGCCGGAAGAAGCTTTTGTTTGCGGGCCCGATACAATGATCGAGACCGTGACCGCCACTCTGGCCGACTTGGGAATAGCACGTGATTCTATTCACGCGGAGCGTTTCGGTGTGCCGAGGAAATCGGGCCGGGTGTCGGCAATCGCAGCTGTCGAATCGTCGGATGTCGCGAAAGTGACGGTAGTTATGGACGGCCACAAAAAGATCTTCGATATGCCACACGCCGGAATCAGCATCGTTGATGCCGCCGCTGAGCAGGGTGTCGAGTTGCCGTATTCCTGCAAGGCCGGAGTCTGCGCGACTTGCCGGACGTTTGTGCAAAAAGGCGAAGTCGAAATGGCGGCAAACTATGGATTGGAACCGTGGGAAGTCGAGAAGGGTTTCGTGCTGGCTTGCCAGTGCACACCGATCAGCGATGAAGTCTTGCTCAACTACGACAAGACCTGATAGAGACACAGCACTCAAATGGCGCAATTTCAAAACTGCTATTCAGGCAATCGGCGTAAAATTAACGTCTACCTGCGCCCAAATCGGGCGACGAACGACATAAACGCCGGGGGCGTATGACTGATTCCACCGCTGTTGCGGCTGAGGGCTTGCCGGCGCGCAAGAGCGCCTACGATTACGATGACATGCTGCGCTGTGGATACGGCGAGATGTTCGGCAAGCAAAATGGACGGCTTCCCAAGCCGCCGATGCTCATGACCGACCGCGTGACGTTGATTACCGATGACACCGGGAAGTACGGTAAAGGTGAGATCAAGGCCGAGTTCGATATCAAGCCGGACCTGTGGTTTTTCGATTGTCATTTCGAAAGCGATCCTGTGATGCCCGGCTGTCTGGGACTCGATGCACTGTGGCAGTTGGTCGGATTTTACCTTGTCTGGGGCGGTAATCAGGGCCGTGGCCGGGCGTTAGGTTGTGGCAAGGTCAAATTCAGCGGCCAGATATTACGAACGGCGAAACTGGTCACTTTTCAGATTGATATCAAGCGCATCATTTCGCGCAGATTGGTTCTCGCGATGGCCGACGGAACCGTGTCCGTCGATGGCCGTGAAATCTATACAGCCGAAGACCTCAAGGTCGGGCTGTTCACTTCAACCGATAATTTTTAGGATCGAGCGATGCGGCGTGTCGTAATTACTGGCCTCGGTGCGGTGTCATGCATCGGAAACTCCAAAGAAGAAATTACCGAATCATTGCGTCTCGGGCGCTCAGGGATCGTTGCCAACGAGAGTTTCAAAGAGATGGGCATGCGCAGCCAGATTTCAGGAAGCATCAATATTGATCTCACCGAGCATATCGATCGCAAGGTACGCCGCTTCATGGGTGATTCGGCAGCTTTTGCTTATATTGCCATGCAACAGGCGATTACTGATTCAGGACTGGAAGACAACGATGTCTCGAATGTTCGCACCGGTATCATTGCTGCATCAGGCGGCGCGTCGAGCGAAAACATCGTCAAGAGCGCTGATATTTTACGTGCGCGCGGCGTGCGCAGGATCGGACCGTACATGGTCACGCGGACCATGGGCAGTTCGGTGTCGGCCTGTCTTTCAACGCCCTTCAAGATCAAGGGGGTTAATTACTCGCTGACCTCTGCCTGCGCCACCAGCGCACATTGTATTGGCTCAGCGGCCGAACAAATTCAGCTCGGGAAGCAAGATATCGTTTTTGCGGGCGGCGGCGAAGAAGAGCACTGGACGCTCGCTTGTCTGTTTGATGCGATGGGCGCGTTGTCGTCGAAATACAATGACGATCCTGCGTCCGCATCGCGCCCCTATGACGTGACGCGCGACGGCTTCGTCAGTGCGGGCGGCGCCGGCATGGTTGTTGTCGAGGAACTGGAACACGCTAAAGCACGCGGCGCCAAGATATACGCTGAGCTCGTTGGCTTTGCTGCGACCTCGGACGGCAGTGACATGGTTGCTCCGTCAGGTGAGGGAGCAATTCGTTGCATGGAACTTGCGCGTTCGACAGTCGAAGGCGCTATCGATTACATCAATACCCATGGCACGAGCACACCGGCGGGCGACTCGAAAGAAGTTGAGGCGATGAAGGAGCTATTCGGCGAGCACATGCCGCGCTACAGCTCGTCGAAGTCGATGTGCGGCCACTCGCTGGGCGCGACCGGAGTTCAGGAGGCTATTCATTGCCTGTTGATGCTTGAGCACGATTTCATCGCGCCGTCGATCAATGTCAACGACCCGGATCCGGTTGTTGCAGGTACGCCACTGGTGACCGAAACGGTGGAGAATGCCGGCCTCAAGACCACGATGAGCAACAGCTTCGGATTCGGCGGAACCAACGGTACGCTGGTCTTCCAGAAACGCTAGAGTTTCAGAAACGCCCTTTGTCGGCCATAATCAGCCGCTATGATTATTGAGACTCTCAGCGAAACAAGCTGCTTCGGCGGCGAAATCGGATTCTATCGACACGCCTCAAGTACAAATAACTGCGACATGCAGTTTTCGGTATTCGTGCCGCCACAAGCGGCCAGCGGCAATGTTCCGGTACTGACATTCCTCTCCGGGCTCACCTGTACCGAGGAAAATTTCATGGCAAAGAGCGGCGCCCAGCGCGTTGCCGCGAAGTTGGGTCTCATGCTCATCTCCCCCGATACGAGTCCACGAGGCGAAGGCGTCCCGGATGATCCGGACGACGATTATGACTTCGGGCTCGGTGCGGGTTTCTACGTAAATTCGACACAAACACCTTGGTCGCAGCATTATCAGATGTACGACTATGTAACGCAGGAATTGCAGCAAGTCATTTTCGATAATTTCCCAGGTGACCCCGAACGACATGGTCTGACAGGGCACTCCATGGGCGGTCATGGTGCGATTACCATCGGGCTGAGAAATCCAGAGATGTTTAAGTCCTTGTCGGCATTCGCACCGATCTGCACAACACTGCACAGCCCGTGGGGTAAGAAGGCGATGGGCTACTACCTCGGTGACGATACCGCGTCGTGGATGGAATACGATGCGTGCGAGGTGGCTCGCAATGTTTCCGATCCGGATGCGTACGAGAAAATTCTCGTCGATCAAGGTGCGAGCGATCCGTTTCTCGAGGAACAGCTGAGGCCCGAGCTGCTGCAGGCAGCCTGTGATGAGAGCGGCTTGCCACTCGAGCTGCGAATTCACGACGGTTACGATCATGGGTACTACTTCATATCTTCGTTCATAGAGGAACACCTGAACTTCCACGCCGATCAGCTTAAGCGCTGACTGCCGCAGTGATTCTGGAGCAGGGGTTCATACTCGGGGCCGCAATGCTGGCAACCGGGTGTGTTGCCGGCGTCATGGCGGGGTTATTCGGGATCGGTGGCGGGATCGTCATTGTTCCGGTGCTCGAGCTGACGCTGGGCTTTCTGGGCGTTGATCCAGCGATTCGCATGCACGTTGCTGTGGCCACGTCGCTGGCGACGATTATCCCTACTTCACTTTCGTCCGCGCGAGCGCATCATCAGCGGCAAGCTGTTGACATCGATATCGTCAAACGTTGGGCGGCTTTTGTTCTTGTTGGTGCGATGCTCGGCGCATGGATTGCTGCGCAGGTTCACAGCCGCGTGTTGGCGATGGTGTTCGCGACACTCGCGTTACTCATCGCATTCAAAATGATCTTGCTTCCGGAAAGCCGCAATTTGACTGACGATGTACCACGCGGGCCGCTGGTGCTGATTATACCGGCGGCTATTGGATGTCTCTCCAGCATGATGGGAGTTGGTGGTGGCACGTTTTCGGTGATGACCCTGACATTGTTCAATCAGCCCATTCATCGTGCCGTGGGCACAGCAGCACTCCTGGGTCTGGTCATCAGTTTGCCCGGTACCATCGGCTTTGTTCTTGCCGGCTGGAACGACGTTCGAGTTCCGCCCGGAAGCCTGGGTTACGTCAATCTGCTTGGCTTCGTGCTGATAGCGCCGACCACGGTCTTGACGGCGCCGATCGGCGCCAGGATTGCGCATTCATTCACAGAGAAAAAGCTCAGTCTGTTATTCGGTATATTTCTGGCGATCGCAGCGGCTCGATTGTTTTATCGAGCTTTCGCATGACTCGTCCGATTTATGGTGTGTTGTTGTTATTGTTGCTCGTAGCTTGCGGCCCAAGGCAGCTTGAGCCCGATGACGCTTCCGAATGCGATCTTTGCAATGACTGGAATTTGCCGCAGGAGCCATTTCGCATTTACGGCAATACCTGGTACGTCGGTACGGCCGGGTTGTCGTCGCTCCTTGTCGAGGCGGGTGACGGGCTGTTACTGATCGACGGTGGTTTGCCACAGTCTGCTGCCGTGATCGATGCCAACATTCGAAAACTCGGTTTTGATCCTCTGAGAATTTCGGCAATTTTCGTGTCGCATGCGCACTTTGATCACGCTGGAGGTGTTGCGGCCCTGCAGCGTCTTACAGGCGCCGTCGTCTACTCAAGCATTGCTGGTGCGACGGCATTGAGCAGCGGCGAACTTCAGCAGGACGACCCGCAATTTCTCGATGCTTTGCAGAGAGGCTTTCCGGCCATCGCGAACGTAACAGCAATCGGCGATCGTGATGTTGTTACCACAGCTGGTGTGGAAATAACGGCAGTCTACACGCCGGGTCATACACCCGGTGGCATGACCTGGACCTGGGAGTCTTGCGCGCTTGGGACGTGCAACAAAATCGTCTATGCGGACAGCCTTACGGCAGTCTCGGCCGAGGGCTACCGATTCAGTGCGGGTCCGGCAGCCGATCAATTGATCGAAAGTGCCGACACAATCTCACTGCTCGATTGCGATATCTTGTTATCGCCGCATCCGTTCTTTTTTGGCATGCACGACAAACTTGAAAGGCGCGAGGAAGGTAATCCGTTTGTCAATAATGTTGCGTGCTTTATCTTTGCGGAAACAGCGTTGGGCTGGCTGGAACAGCGACTGCATTCAGAGGGCCATTGAAATGTGAGCGTGTCCGAGCCGATGAGCGGCACGACCATAATTACGCCGTCTGGTAGTTGTCCAGGTCGACCGGTGTCCTGAACCAATCCGGTTTCACAATTAGCAAGTCGCAGGGCAAATGTTCGAGAGTTCGTTCCGCAGTTGCGCCGATAAACAGCCGCTTCCAGCGATTTCTGGCAACGGCTCCCATGACAACGACATCGGCACCAACTTTTTTCGCAATCGCAGGTAACTCCTCGTGGGTTAGCCCGGCGACCAAATGTGTTTTGCCATCGGCCAATTGGTTAAATTCGGTAATCTCCGTGAAGCATTTCTGATGTTTCTCGTGCATCTTTCGCACAACCTCGTCGCAGGGCGGGGACGCCGGGATGTGGGCGTCAGCGGTTGCTGTTGCGACGGCAATGCGCGGATCATAGGAATGGAACGCATGCACATCGCCGCCAACGTCGTTCGACAAGTTCATGCTGAGCTGCAAAATTTCATCATCAAGCGCGGCCGGTTTGTCGTGTTCATGCAGCGGATCAATTGCTGCAACGAACACCGGATTATCGGATAGTTCACGTGGCTTGACCAACCACAGGCGAACGGGGCAGGTGCGGATTAAGTTCCAGTCTGTGTTGGTCAGCATTGCGCGTTTGAACGCCGAATGATGATGAGTATCTTTCATCACAATGTCGGCACCAGAAGAAAGTACCTGCCGGACAATTCCTTCATAAAGCGGATGATCCCAGACAACGGTTGTTGTGACTTTAATACCGTCGGTACGCAATGGCTCGGCAAGAAGCTCAAGATGTTTCCGCTGATTCCGGATGATTTCATCTCGTGCGGTCTTCAGCGACGGCGAATTGAAAAGGCGATCATCGCTCAGGTATTCGTTGTAGATGCAAACGAGCAGTTCCAGTTCCGCGCCGACTTTGCCAGCCAGCCAGGCGGCACGGCGAAATCCCGGTTGATCCGCGATAGTTGGATCAATCACAACGAGGATTCTGCAGATATCGTTCATTTTCACGCCTGATGGACTGTTCGATAATACACAATGGTCGTTGATCAGCATACGCCGCGCTAGTCCAGTCGTTTCGTAAATCGCCTGGCCGCAATGGTCATGGCGACCAGCGTAAAACCGATCAGGTAGAAAAGATCGGATGTCAGTTCACCAATGGGCGCGTCGCGTAGCATGATGCCACGTGTCAGGCGGATGAAATGTGTGGTCGGTAATATCTCGCCGAGGTATTGGGCAACAACCGGCATGCCGTCGAACGGGAACATGAATCCCGACAACAAGATGGAAGGCAACAGGATGAAGATGGTCATCTGCATGGCTTGAAATTGTGTCTGGGTAGCGGTCGAAATCAACAGACCGAGCGCGAGGTTTGCGGCGATGAATGCCGAACCGGCGACATACAAGTCGATCACGCTACCCCTGATCGGGACATCGAACAGCAGCTGACCGACACCCAGAATGATCGCGAGCTGCAATAGTCCGATCGCCACATAGGGTGTTACCTTGCCGATCATGAGTTCAGCCGAGCTAACCGGTGTGTTTATCAGGAGCTCAAGATTGCCGCGTTCGCGTTCACGGACAATCGCGACTGCTGTGAACATCATCATCGTCATCATCAGGATAACGCCCATTAGTCCAGGCACTATATTGACTGGTGTGCGGCGCTCGGGATTGTAGTACGGGCGGACCTCGATCAGGTCCTGACGCTGTTCGCGTGGTGGTGCCGAATCGAATGCAATTGGCATCGATCGCAATTGATTCGCAACACCGAGAATCGTCGGGTCACTGCCGTCAACCAGCAAATGCACGGCTGCGCGATTCTGGTCGACCACTCGACGATCGAAGTCTGCGGGTATGACAATTCCTATCGAAATCTTGCCACGTCTCAGCAAACTTTCGAGTTCCGCCGTCGTCTCGGCAGTTGCGACGATGCGGACGACCTGGGACGCACGCAGCTCCGATACGAATTGCCGCGACAAGTGCGTGTTTGCCTGGTTCGCGACCGCCGTCTTCAGGTTTCTGACGTCGGTGTTAATGGCGTAACCAAACAGCAGTATCTGGATGATGGGCAGGCCGAAAACCATGCCAAACGTCAGCTTGTCCCGGCTCAGTTGCAATATCTCTTTCTTGATGATGGCGTTTAAACGCGATAACGATTTCACGCGACTGGCTCCCCTGGCTTCATCGTGACCGCGACGAAAACATCTTCCAGTGTCGGGGCAGCTGTTTGTGTTTTTCCCGAAACGTTTTGGCTCGCAAGTGCGCTGCGCACGATTTCGACCGGATCGGAATATCGGTTTGGAATGAGTACCCGCAGCCTTACGCCGAGCTGCGTAACGCTCGCAATTTCTGTTCGTTCATCGATAGCCGCTTGTGCCGCATAAGGGTCATCCGCAATCACTTCGATAATGTGCATGCCGGTCCTGGCTTGAAGTTCTTGCGGTGTGCCATCAGCGACCTTCACGCCGTGGTCCAGGATAGCAAGGCGATGGCAGCGCTCGGCTTCGTCCATGTAATGGGTGGAGACCAAGATGGTCGTTCCGGTTTCTGCGAGTCGAAAAAGGTTCGCCCAAAAATCGCGACGACTCTGCGGATCAACCGCACTGGTCGGTTCGTCCAACAGCAATAATTCCGGGTGATGCAATACGGCGCAGGCGAGGGCGAGCCGCTGCTTTTGGCCGCCGCTCATTGTGTCGGCGAATTGCTGCCGTTGCGGTATGAGATCGTATTTTCCCAGTAGCTCGTCGATTCGTCGTTTACGGTCGTCCGCAGGGTAGGAATATATCTCGGAGATGAATTGCAGATTTTCCTGCACTGTCATGTCGCCAAACAGTGAGAATTTCTGCGTCATGTAACCGATTTTGGGCTTGAGTAATTTCGTATCGCCCGGGATTTCGGTGCCGAGCACGGTTGCGGACCCCTCGGTCGGTGTCAGTAGTCCACACAGCATGCGAATTGTGGTCGACTTCCCGGATCCGTTTGGCCCGAGGAATCCGTAGATCTGCCCACGCGGCACATCAAGGTCCAATGCGCTGACAGCGCGCAAATCACCGAAGTGTTTACTCAAGCCGCGAGCTTCGATAGCGAATTCCGATGACATGATCAGTCCAGCACGAACTCGACTTCAACAGGCACTCCGTCCGGTAGACGGTCGCGCTGTTCGGCAATATCGATCTTCGCGACGTAGCTCAGGCGGCTGCGATCACGTTCTGTGAGTGCGTAGTAAGGAGTAAATGCCGGTTCGCTGGCAACTACGCGCACGCGTCCTGCGATCGGCATTTGTAATCCATCAACATAGATCAGTGCCTTGCTGCCGCTATGGACGCGCACTCGCAGGTCTTCTGGCACGTACACACGAGCATAGGGTTGCTCACCGCCTAGCAGGATCAGGGCCGGCTGCCCGATACCGGGTCGTTCTCCGACTTCAAACAAGCGACTGTCAATTACGCCGTCGACGGGCGCTCTTAACGTATGTCGATCGACATCGATCTGCGCGCTGACATGACGCGCCGCGGCCTGCTTGACAGCTTGCTCTGCTTGCGCAAGCTCTTCGAATGTCGTGCCGGCGAGTAACTCTTCAAGCTGTGCCAGTTGAAGTTTCAATCCGGCCTGCGCCGCATCGAGCGCTGCGTCGGCTCTGTCGAGCACCTCGGCGGATGCCAAGCCACGTTGATGAATTTCCTGAATTCGTGCCTGTTCATTCTGGCGGAAGTTGAATTCTTGCGTCGCGCCTTCGACGTTAGCTCGGGCGGCAGCGATCGATTCGTTGCGGGGCCCACGGACCAGTTCGTCCAGGCGTGCTTTGCTTTGCAGATAAGCCGCTTCAGCTTCCGCAAGGCGCGCAATAGCACGGGCACTGTCCTGGCTGAGCAGCGCCTGGCCCGCCACTACGATTTCGCCCTCCACAACAGCGATTTCGATGATCGGCTCGGAAAATTCGACCGTCAATTCGATGCGGTCAGATGCCAGTTCCCCGACAACGCGGTTGCTGTTGTCTGTCGAGGTGCAGGCAGTCAGCGCGCAAAGCGTCGTGAATAATATGAGTTGTATTTTCATTTTTCTGCCTCGCTCACGTCTTGAGCTGCGTGAGCAACATATCTATTTGAGTTTCCATCAGTTTGTCCGTGTCGAGTTTTCGATTCGTAAATATGATTCGCCAGATAACCGACAGCATCATTGGCGCCAGAAACAAATGCGGCAGCTCGCTTATTGCGCTGTGCCGGAATTCCCCGCGCTCAATTCCACGTTCGACAAAGCGGGTGATGGCGCCCAGGCCCCTGGCGACTACATTCTCGTAGTAGAACTCGACCAGGTCCGGATGCCGCGGCCCTTCCGATATCAGCAATCGAATGACGACGGCGACAGGCGAACCCGGAACCTGTTTCATGAAGGACAACAATGGTCCGCGGATAAATTCCTCTGACGACAGCTCCGTTGTTGCCACGTTGTCGATCAAGGCATCGACGCGACGAATTACAACACTCTTGATGACAGCCTTGAACAGCTCTTCTTTGGTTTTGAAGTACAGATATAAGAGGCCCTTGCTGACGCCAGCCCGTCTAGCGACTTCTTCAACACGGGTCTTCGCATAACCGTTTTCGGCGAACGCCTCAAACGCTGCGGCCGTGATTTCCTGCGGGCGATCTTCCTTGCGGCGCTGATAGCGTGGTTTGTTCATTTTGTGCTGGTTACTGACTCGCTGGTCAGTAAGTATAGTTAATGACTCGCCAGTCAGCAAGTGTCACGTCACAAATTTTGCTGGATGCTGCATAATTCGCAGCATGTTTACGTACATTGATCCTGGCGTCCGCGAACGCCTGAGCGAGCAGGGAACGCTGTTTCAGATTGGTCGTGACGGCATCAGGGTAGATCCTGGCAAGGCGCCGCCGCGTGGCTCGACAATCAGCATCCTCGGCCCAATCCCATTGCCACTGCAGCTCTGCGACACCCACGTTGAGGTGCAATGGTATGCCTGTGTGCGCAATACGGAACTCGGCAAGATTGAGGAGCTGGCCGACGATTTGCGTGAGCAGAGCGGCCAGCAGTCTTTTGCGGCGCTTGCCTCTTATATGGCGGTCAACAGTGTGCTCGTGGTTGGTGACCCGGCAAACTGGAAAGACCCGCTGGTACGGGTGCACTCAAGTTGTCTGACTGGCGATGTATTTGGTTCGCAGCGTTGCGAATGCGGCCCGCAGTTGTATACCGCGCTGGAGCGGATTCAAAATGATGATCAAGGTGGTCTTGTCATCTATATGTCGGGGCACGAGGGTCGCGGTATCGGCCTGTGGGCCAAGGCGGCGACGTATCTGCTGCAGGACGCTGGAGAAGATACCTACCAGGCAAATCGTACCTTGGGCTTGCCGGATGATTCTCGAGACTTTAGTGACGCAGCATCGTTACTAAAGTATTTTGTCGATGGCCGGCCTTTTCGTCTGCTGACCAACAACCCCAAGAAAGTTGATGATCTGATGCATTTTGGCCTTGCGGATATCACCCGCGTAAAGCACGTTACCGGCGTCGGCGATAGCAATCGTCGTTACCTGCGCGCCAAGCAAGATTGGGGACACAAGCTGGATCCTGAGGATTTTGGGCCCGGCTGATTACTGGCGCCAGAGGCGAAGATTTCCGGGAGGGTCCTCGAAATTGCTGCGAAATGGATTGATATCGATTCCGCCGCGACGCTGGTAGCGGGCGTAAATACTCAGTTTCTCCGGATTGCAGCGACTCAGGACGTCGACAAACATGCGTTCGATACAGGCTTCGTGAAAATCGCTGTGCTCGCGAAAAGACACGACGTATTGCAACAGCGATGCATGATCGATCCTGGGTCCGTGATAGTGGATTGCGAAGCTGCCGATATCGGGTTGAGCCGTGACCGGACAAAGGCTGCGCAACAGATGCGTGTGCAATTCCTCCTCTATCTTCGTATCGGGATCGGCGCGCAAGAGAGACGCGTCGACCTCCCAGGCACTGCAACTCACGGCCAGATTGTCCAGACAAAGCCCGGGCAGCCGGGACACCGTGGCGCTGTCCGCATTCGTGACCTGCGTGACCCTTATCTCCACCGAACCTTTAACCGATGCACTGAGGTCCGTGGTCATCGTATCGGCCACCGCTGCCGGCGTATCGTAGCGACTCATGGCAAAAGAATTGAGGTACAACTTCAGCGATTTCGACTCGATCAGGTTTGGCGTCGCGGCTGAAATCCTGATTTCGGCGGTCGCAGCGACCGGTCGGTCGCCGGGTCCCAGCCACGTCAGCTCCCAGGCATTCCATATATCCGTGCCATGGAACGGCATCGCGCCGGCGCCGAAGGCCTTCCGGCTGTCGTCGCGCGCAATCGCAAACAGGAGCGCCGGGGCGTATTGATGCGGGTAGCCGGATTTCTTGCCTAGCGGTAGCGTTGAGTCTGTCACGGATAGGGCTCTGAAAAGAAGTTACGTATATTTTGCAGCATTAAGGGCTGGAAATGCCGAAATCTTGTGTAAAATACCCAGCCTTTTCAGCACCCCGTTATTTACAGTCTTGCTCGCCGCGAGCGGAGTCCAGTTTCATGTGTCCTGCCAACAATACTTCCGGTACCGACCGCGGTTACATCATTCCGATTGGCGGCGCCGAGGAAAAACTGAACAATCCCGAGATACTCGACCGGTTTATCGACGTCTGCGGAGGTAAACAATCGCGCATCGGCATCATTCCAACGGCGTCGGACCTCGAGGATACGGGGCGCAACTACGAGAAGCTGTTCCGCGAGATAGGCGTTAAACACGCCAGAGTGCTGCCATTCATTACACGCGAAGATTGTCAGACAGGCATTGATGTCGACTATATAGAAGAGTGCGACGGCGTTTTTATGACCGGGGGCAACCAGTTAAGACTGTCTACAACGTTGGGCGGAACCCGGGTTGCGCAACTCATCCGCCGCCGCAACGCAGAAGGCATGCACGTCGCAGGTACATCGGCTGGCGCCGCATTCATGCCGGAACACATGATTGCGGGCGGCGCAGAAGGCAGTACGCCCAGCCCGGACAAAGTGACGATGGCGCCGGGCCTGGGATTGACCAATGCCTTCATCATCGATCAGCATTTTCGCCAGCGCGACCGCCTGGGACGGTTGTTAACGGCGTTGGCATACAACCCGTTCGCCGTCGGTATCGGGCTGGACGAAGACACAGCGGCATTCATATGCGGCGATGATCAGGTCGAGGTCGTCGGTAGTGGCGGAATTACCGTGATCGACCCAACCGACCTCAGCTATTCGTCTATGGATATTGCCCGCCGAGGTGAGCCGGTTAGCCTGATTGGCATAAAGCTGCATATACTGGTTTCGGGCGGCCGCTTCGATATCGCATCGCGAGAAGCACGCGCAG